>NZ_CP068439.1:656250-1312500 GCF_016757735.1 Aequorivita iocasae | reverse complement strand
ACGACGGCGTGCCCTATAGAGATTACCAGTTAGCCGAAGCTACGGTTTCTGTCAGGATAAGTCCGAAAACAAATTTCTTTACTAATGAAGATGGCACCAAGGAATATTTTGATGGTTTTCCAAAGATAAGTGCGCAGATTACCCAAGGGGTTAAAGGTGTGGTGGAAAGCGATTTTAACTATACAAAATTTGGGCTAAAGTTGGATTATTATATAAAACGCACAGACCTCTCTTCTACCAACATACTTTTGGAAGGGTCTTTGGCAACGGGCGATGTTCCACTTACGCATTTGTTTCACTCCTACCCTAACCAACCTACTAAAGATGAGGTGTTGCAGCGTTTTTCGGTGGCGGGTGTGCAGAGCTTTGAGACGATGTATTTTGGTGAATTCTTTTCGGATAGGCTTACTACGCTACAGGTAAAGCACAGTTTGCGCAGATTCAAGCTTACGGAAAAATGGAAGCCGGAGCTGGTGCTGATTACGCGCCATGCCCTGGGCGATATGAGCAATAGGGACCAACATTTTGGAATCCCTTTTGATACGCTGGACCAGCTTTATAACGAAACTGGTTTTGAAATAAATAAAATTCTCTTTGGGTTTGGGCTTAGTGCGGCTTACCGCTACGGTTACTACAACCTTCCAAAATTCTCAGATAATATTTCGTTCAAGTTTACCTTCTACCTTAAGGTGTAGGGCGGTTTTTGCTTTTAGCCCTTGGCCTTTGGCCGTTCGCTTCGTTTTACCCTAAATTTATTTATTCACCCTATGCGTGCAGACGGCAATTCTATGCGTGCAGACGCTAACTCTATGAGTGCAGACGGCAGTTCTATGCGTGCAGACGGCAATTCTATGCGTGCAGACGGCAGTTCTATGCGTGCAGACGCTAACTCTATGCGTGCAGACGGCAGTTCTATGCGTGCAGACGGCAATTCTATATGCGCAGACGC
Organism: Aequorivita iocasae; assembly: GCF_016757735.1. Taxonomy (NCBI): domain Bacteria; kingdom Pseudomonadati; phylum Bacteroidota; class Flavobacteriia; order Flavobacteriales; family Flavobacteriaceae; genus Aequorivita; species Aequorivita iocasae. The sequence goes on along the minus strand of NZ_CP068439.1, from coordinate 1,311,551 downwards.
TAACTCTATGAGTGCAGACGGCAATTCTATCTGTGCAGACGCTAACTCCATCCGTGGAGACGCCAAGTCTATGCGTGCAGATGAATACTCTATTCGTAAAATTATTCACCCTGTCCTATACGACGCTTATTCTAACCGATACGACGGCAGTTCTAACCGATACGACGCTTACTCTAACCTATACGACGCTAGTTCTAACCGATACGACACCAACTCTAACCTATACGACGCCAACTCTAACCTATACGACAGGTGTTCTAACCGATACGGTGCGGATTTTATGTGGAAACATCAATTTCTTTTGATTGTCCTACCCTTCGACTCCGCTCAGGGTACGAAATCATTTTAAAGTTATGATAGTTTTCTCCGATACGGACGCAGTTTTCTCCGATACGGACAGGAGCATCATAAGAAAAACAAGCTATTGCAAGGGGAATGGGAAATGGTTAGGGTATGGCAACGAAAAAAGATTGAGAATCTTTCCCTATCACATACAATAATACTGAATGGCAAACTTACTTTGTGTACAAAGACTCAATCAGCTTATAATTTCCGTTTACAAAATGCTCCAAATATTCCATTGATTTATTAAAACTTACAGACCAAACATCATCCACGCTCATTTTTTCTTTTTCTCCCAGTAAACCAAAAAGGATTTTGACTTTCTTAGGTCTATTATACCACAGTGAGAACTCTATATTTTTATCCTTATCATAATTGGCTGTAAGGCAGAAACTCTTTTTATTATCAGTACAGGTAAAATCTAAAGAGGGATTATAGCAAAGTTTTTCCGGTGGCAAAGCTTCTACGATTTTCATTTGTGATTGCCATGGATAGTTTTTGGCTATCTCAAGAACTTGATGTCTCATTAAGGGTTCGTTTTTATATTCTAATTCTTCCCTTTGAGGGTGGCAGATGGAATAGGTAAATGTCATACAATGTATATTTTATTTTTTAATATTCTGAAGCACCTCTATAAGTTCTTCGGGTTTTTGGGTACCTATAAGAAATTTCTTTCCATCCAAAAGCTGAATGGCGAGGCCTTTGTTTCCTTTTATATTGTACACCGTGCCGTAGGAGGTCCACAGTTGTTTTCATTCGTGGCAGAAGTTAGTAAAAAAATGGAACTCCCTCATCTTCCTAAAATACCCTGAAAATAAATTTCTTACTTATTGCAAATACGTACCTTTGCCAGGTCTATAAAAAATTGCTTTGAACAAACTTTTTAGCATTGGTTTTTGGAGCTGGGTGGCCCGCTTTATTTTAAGAAACCGTACCGGGATATTAATTGTTATTGCAGGAATTACAGTGCTACTGGCACTACAGTGGAAGAACATGCGCTTTACCTATACGGAGGCAAATTTACTTCCGGATGACCACCCCATTAACCTTGAATACGATCAGTTTCTTTCGCATTTTGGCGAGGAAGGCAACTTGATTGTTATGGGTGTGAAGGATTCTACCATCTTTACGCCTAAAAAGTTTAAGGCGTGGAACCAACTTTCAAAGGATATTGGCAAGTACAATGAGGTGGAGCTTACCCTATCTATAGGCAATCTTCAAAAACTTGAAAAGAAAACCGACACCACGGGCTTTGAATTGGTTCCGTTTATAAAGGATTCGATATTTACCGATGAAAATCTTGCGGAATATAAAGATGAACTGTTTAATAAACTTCCATTTTACGACGGCCTAATTTATAGCCCCGATAAACAAAGCATCCGTTCTGCTATTTACATGAAGAAAGACATTGTAAATACGCCTGCGCGGAAGGATTTTGTGATTCATGATTTAATACCGCTCATTAAAAAGTTTGAAAAGGAAACTGGGGTAACCGTTTATACTTCGGGGATGCCCTATATACGCACGCTGAACTCACAAAGCATTATTGACGAGATTGGGCTGTTTATTGGCGCAGCGCTTTTTGTTACTTCGCTTATCTTTTTCTTCTTTTTCCGTTCTTGGCGTGCTACGTTTATATCTATGTGTACGGTAATTATTGGGGTGATGTGGGCTTTTGGCTTCTTAGGGCTGATGCATTATGAAATTACAGTACTTACGGCACTTATACCTCCTTTGATTATTGTAATTGGGATACCGAACTGTATTTTTCTTATAAACAAATACCAGCAGGAGATAAAATTACATGGAAACCAAGCAAAATCATTACAACGGGTAATTGCAAAAGTGGGGAACGCAACCCTCATGACCAACCTTACAACGGCTTCGGGATTTGCTACTTTTATATTAGTGAAGAGCGAATTGTTGAGTGAGTTTGGTATTGTGGCCTCCATCAATATTGTGGCCATCTTTTTACTGAGCCTGCTAATTATACCCATTATCTACAGCTATATGTCTGTGCCAAAAGACAAGCACTTGAAACATTTGAACAAAACGTGGATAAATGGTTTTGTGAACTGGATTGAGCGAATGGTGAAGGAACGCCGAATCACTATTTATATATTGGCGGTATTGTTACTCTGCGGAAGTATCATTGGAATTTACAATATTAAAATTTCGGGTAGCCTTATTGAGGATATGCCTAAAAATACGGGCTTTTTTGATGACATCCGCTTTTTTGAAAAAGAATACGAAGGTATCATGCCTTTGGAAATAATGGTGGATACAAAGAAGAAAAAAGGCGTTATGAGTCTTTCTACCTTAAAGCGAATTGACGAGCTACAGGAGCATATTAAGGAGATTCCTGAGTTTGCGAAACCGCTTTCGGTAGTTGAATTGGTAAAATACTCCAAACAAGCCTATTACAATGGCAATCCTGAATACTACCAATTGCCCAATAGCCAAGAGAAGACTTTTATACTCAGCTATGCCAAAAGTAGCAATACAGATACCAATTTGCTGAACAGCTACGTGGATAGCACAGGCCAATTTGCCCGTATTACCACATTTATGAAAGATACCGAGCCAGATAGGTTTGGGCGTATAGAGGAAGACCTACATAAAGAAATAGACAAGGTATTTCCATCTGAACGTTATAATGTTTCGGTTACCGGAAAAGCGTTGGTATTCCAAAAAGGAACACGCTATTTGGTTAACAATTTGATTCTTTCACTTTCCTTGGCAATTTTGCTGATTGCGATTTTCATGGCCTGGATGTTCCGCAGCTTTAAAATGATTTTAATCTCCTTGATCCCAAACCTGCTCCCGTTAATAATAACGGCTGGGGTTATGGGCTTTGTGGGCGTACCCATTAAACCCTCCACTATTTTGGTGTTCAGCATTGCGTTTGGAATATCGGTGGACGATACCATTCACTTTCTCGCCAAGTACAGGCAAGAACTAATAGCAAACAATTGGAAGATCAAAAAATCTGTGTTTGCAGCCTTGCGGGAAACAGCGGTAAGCATGTTTTATACTTCCATCGTGCTTTTCTTTGGGTTTTCGGTGTTTACCATATCCAGTTTTGGAGGAACAGTGGCCTTGGGCGCCTTGGTTTCCATAACCTTACTTTTCGCAATGCTTTCCAATCTTTTGTTATTGCCCACGCTCCTACTTTCTTTGGAAAGAAGCATTGCAAACAAAGAAACGATGAAAAAACCAGCCATCGAGATTTTAACAGACGAAGAAGAATAAACTATTTTAAATAGCAAAGCGTACCTAAGCTATCTAAAAAGCTACATTTTGGAATTTGGTATTTTCTTATTTGCGTTTTTTTTGAAGTATATTTGCTCCTCTTAAAATAAGACTATGCAATACAAAACAATAGTTGAGTTATTGAACAGCGACCCGACCCACCACGAAGTTATGGTACGCGGATGGGTGCGCTCTTTCCGAAGTAACCGGTTCATCGCACTAAACGATGGTTCTACCATAAAAACACTGCAATGTGTGGTGGATTTTGAAAATTTTGACGAAGAACTTCTCAAAAAAGTAACCGTGGGCGCCGCCATTGAAGTAAAGGGTGCGCTAGTAGAAAGCCAAGGGCAAGGGCAAACTGTGGAAATCCAAGTTTCAAAATTGACGGTTTTGGGTGAGGCCAATCCTGAAGATGTAAAACTGACCATACTTTCACCAAAACGACACTCCCTGGAGACTTTGCGTGAACAGGCCCATTTGCGAATTAGGACCAACACATTTGGCGCAGTGATGCGTATGCGCTCCAAACTAGCATTTGCAGTGCACGAATATTTTCAGAAAAACAGTTTTTATTATATGCACTCTCCAGTAATCACTGGAAGCGATGCCGAAGGTGCGGGTGAAATGTTCCGTGTTTCTACTTTGGATGCCAAAAATCCGCCCCTTGATGAAAACGGCAACGTAAATTATAAAGAAGATTTCTTTGAAAAAGAAGCCAACCTAACCGTAAGTGGCCAGTTGGAAGCTGAAACCTACGCAATGGCGCTCGGAAAGGTTTATACCTTCGGCCCAACGTTTAGAGCTGAAAACTCAAACACCAGCCGCCACTTGGCTGAGTTTTGGATGATTGAGCCAGAGGTAGCATTTAATGACCTTGACGCTAATATGGATTTGGCAGAAGATTTTATAAAGTATGTAATAAATTATGCTTTGGAAAACTGTGCCGATGATCTTGAGTTTCTTGAAAATCGTCTGCTGGAGGAAGAAAAGAACAAACCACAGGACGAGCGCAGTGAGATGAAACTTCGCGAGAAGCTTCGTTTTATTTTGGAAAATAATTTCAAAAGAGTAAGCTATACAGAAGCGATAGATATTCTAAAACGTTCCAAACCCAACCAGAAGAAAAAATTCAAATATATAATTGACGAATGGGGTGCCGATCTGCAAAGCGAGCACGAGCGCTTTTTGGTTGAAAAACATTTTAAAAGCCCTGTAATATTGTTTGATTATCCAGCAAATATTAAGTCGTTCTACATGCGATTAAATGATGATGGAAAAACCGTTCGTGCAATGGACGTGCTTTTCCCCGGCATTGGCGAAATTGTGGGCGGATCGCAACGTGAGGAGCGTTACGATGTTTTACTGGAAAAAATGAAGGCCATGAATATTGATGAAAAAGAATTGTACTGGTATCTGGACCTACGTAAGTTTGGAACTGCCGTTCACAGTGGTTTTGGTCTTGGCTTTGAGCGTTTGGTACAGTTTACCACCGGCATGGGTAACATTCGGGATGTAATTCCTTACCCACGAACTCCGGGCAACGCAGAGTTCTAAGCAATAAAAGCATAAGATTGTATTAAAACTGGCTACTTAATTATTTTAGTAGCTGGTTTTTTTTAACTTTATGAAGTAGTAATAGACGTATGTTAAAGCAGCAATTAAATTTTAAACTTTCCCAAAAATTATCGCCTCAACAGATACAGTTGATGAAGATGATCCAACTGCCCACGCAAGCTTTTGAGCAACGTATTGCCCAAGAGCTTGAAGAAAATCCTGCTTTGGAAGGCGGAAAAGAGGAAAGTAACGAATTTGATGACGAATTTAGCAATGATGAATTTGACGACAATTATGACGAAGGCAACGAAGTAATTGAAACCGATATAAACGTCGATGATTACCTAAGCGATGACGAGGTACCAAGTTATAAACTTTCCGCAAACAATTACAGCGCAGATGACGAGGAACGGCAAATGCCCTATGCGGCTGGAACATCCTTTACACAGCATTTAATGCAGCAGTTAAACACCTATCGTTTGGACGAAGAAGAAGAAGAAATTGCTCGATTTTTGGTAGGCAGTGTGGACGAAAGCGGTTACATACGTAGAGAAATTCAAGATATTGTTGATGATTTGGCTTTTACTCAGAATGTTTATACCACGGCAGATAAGGTTGAAAAAGTTTTAAAGGTGGTTCAAGAGCTAGACCCAGCTGGGGTTGCGGCACGCGATCTTCAGGAATGTTTATTGCTTCAGTTGGAACGAAAAGAACAGACGCCTTCGGTAGCCTTGGCGATTGATATTTTAGATGAGACTTTCGATCATTTCAGTAAAAAGCATTATAAAAAACTTATTCAGAAGTTTGATATTACCGAAGATCAACTTCGGGAAGCAATTCACGAAATTGAAACTTTAAATCCCAAACCAGGCGGAACCTATTCTGGGAACAATAGAATTATAGAGCACGTGGTACCTGATTTTGCAATAAAGATTGTTGATGGAGAGCTTGATTTAACATTAAATGGAAGAAACGCCCCAGAACTTCACGTGAGCCATGACTACACAAATATGTTGAAGGGGTATAAAGAGTCCAAAGAAAAGTCAAAGGCGCAGAAAGATGCCGTAATGTTCATAAAACAAAAGCTGGATGCAGCCAAATGGTTTATTGATGCCATAAAACAAAGGCAACAAACGCTTTTTGTAACTATGAATGCCATTATGCACCATCAAGAGGAATATTTTTTGACTGGAGACGAGCGCAAGCTGAAACCGATGATTTTGAAAGACATTGCCGATAAAATTAATATGGACGTTTCCACGGTTTCAAGGGTGGCAAACAGCAAATATGTTGATACCCCTTATGGAACAAAACTCATAAAAGAATTTTTCAGTGAGTCTATGAAAAATGATCAAGGGGAAGATGTTTCTACAAAAGAAATAAAGAAAATTCTTGAAATTACCATTTCGGAGGAGAATAAAAGAAAGCCGCTTACGGATGATAAACTTGCAAAGATTTTATTGGAAAAAGGGTACCCCATTGCAAGACGTACTATCGCTAAATACAGAGAACAATTGGATTTGCCCGTTGCCCGGCTTAGAAAAGAAATTTAATGAAGATATTTCTTAAGGCAGCTTCATATATTTTTCACCCCCTGTTGATGCCGGCGCTGGGTACTGTTCTTTATTTCAGTGTTACCCCCAGATACCTTGAACCTGAGCTAATGCGTGCCAATCTTTTTGCAATAGCCATTATTACTATTTTTATACCAATTGTTGTTTTCTTTCTTCTGAAAAACTTAGCAGTGGTAGAAACTATTTATCTAAAGGATGTAAAGGAACGCAAGTTTCCATTGATGATACAGTGTATATTATTATTACTTATCATCAAGATGATATTTGATCCTTATGAAGACCCAGAGTTGTACTACTTCTTTGTAGGAATACTGTTTTCAGCATTTAGCGCGCTTGTGATGGTGCTTTTTAAATTTAAGGTTAGTTTACACCAAATAGGCGTAGCGGGCATTTTAATGTTTCTTGTGGGGCTGAGTGCCCATTTCAAGATTAACCTTCTGGTAACTATTAGCTTTTTCTTATTTGTAAATGGCTGGGTAGCTTCATCACGATTAAATAGCGATTCACATACTTATACAGAACTGGGCATTGGACTATTATTGGGGGCTATTCCTCAATTAATTCTATTCAATCTTTGGTTATAATATGTAAAACATAAGTCCAACCTTTAAGGTTCTTATGTCTACACTTTTACCCTCTACAGTTACAGCATCTTTAAAAAAAGGATTTATACTATAGGAAGCAAAGAAATTAAATGTATTGTACCCGAAACTAAGCGTTGCCGAAAGCCGCAAGGGTTCAAATTCAGAGATTTTTGTTTGATTTACCGTGTTTCCAGGTTGCTTGAAAGTAGCTTTGTACCAATATGTATATCCAACCCTAAAACCGGTATATAACCTCCAGAATCGATACGTGGATGGGGTAGAAGTTCTCCACCTAAACTCCAAAGGGGCTTCAATTATCGCCATGTTAAAGCGATTTCGGGTATAGTCTACATTACCGTCAAGAACCCTAAAAATAGTTTCATCATTTGCTGTTTCACCTATAAAAATATTTTGTCCCAATTGATCAATGGTTAGTCCAACGCCAAGTGCAACTGCGAGGTTTCGTTGTTTATTGATTGGCATATCTCTCAGGAAACCAAACTGTATACCACCGGAAAGTCCACGAATATTTCCACCGGATGGAAGGTTCAAAGGTAAGTTATAAGTAATCCCTATATAAAATTGATCTTCTCGATATAAGGAATCTACGGCAATAGGAGAGATGGTGTCCTGTGCAATAGCTTGTATTGAAACTAGGGCGAAGAGGAAAGTTAGAAAAAAATTAAAACGTTTTTGCATACCACCTCAAAGATAAATGTATTTTGAGAATATGGTGAATAAAAAAAGCCTTGGGGCAAAAATTTAGACCCAAGGCTTTTTTAAAATAAATTAATTATTTCTATTGGCTTACTTCATTCCCAGGAGTGGTGATGTAAATAATCTTTAGCATATTAAGATCACGCAATTCCTGTTTTATGTCAGTTACCATTCCAGTATTAGTTTTCTCATCAACTTTAAGGGCAACCATAACTTTATCCTGAAGTTCAGGAAGCAGCTTTTGACGGGCCTCTGTCAATGCAAACTTAATATTGGATATATCTGTGTACTTATCGCCTATTTGTATCTTAGCCTCTGAACCATATTTGTCTTGATATCTAGAGCTTGGTTTTCCGGCATAAATATAAACCGATCGGTCTTTTTTCAATTTCTCAACCTGATCTGCCTTTGGCAACTTATTCTGAACAAGCAAATTGTCATCCCGCAGTACCGTTACAACCATAAAGAAGAACAGTAACATAAATACAATATCCGGAAGGGATGCTGTAGAAATGGCTGGCAATCCGCCGTCTTTTTTCTTTTTAAATTTTGACATACTATTTGTGTTATTGTCCAGATTTTTTTGGTTCCGCTTCAGAAAGTTTTAGAGGAAATAATTGCTGAATAGTCTCCAGTTTTTCCTGCAATGCATCCTTGGCAGCTTCACCCTTTATCTTTCCTTCATCAAGATCTTTACTCTTTTCGGTAAATTTCCATCCGTACAATCTTTCTGATTCCCTGTCTCTTAAAAAGTTGTATGCTGCTACTAATTCATTTTGAACAGCAATGTACATTTTATAGGAAGTAAGCCTGTCATTTTGAACAGATATTACTGCCTTGTCTGGGTTATCTGAAGATTCTGGGTCACGTTTTCCTTTGCAATAACTGCAATATTCTGGGCTTCCGGAAGGTGCTCCACCGTTATCAAGAAAAGCGATTGCGGCCTGGCGAAGGTCTTTTAGCTCCATCAATTTTTCTTCAACTAATAATTGATCGCTCCTGTTTACGTTTACAATAAAAAGGTTCTTTTCTTTAATTTTTGGCGGGTCTACAACATCTTCCTTGGGTGGTAGCTGCCGCGCAATTCCTTTATCCTTTTCAATGGTGGTAGTTACCAAGAAAAAGATAAGCAATAGGAAAGCGATGTCAGCCATCGACCCTGCGTTTACTTCGGGTGTTGCTCTTCTTGCCATTATTTTGTTACTTTTTTAATTCCGCTGAAAACCATTGAGCCTACAGCTAGTATTGCTAATATATAAAAAGCATATAGCCCAGTTCCAACCCATTTAGATCCACTAGCAGAAAGCATTTCGCCTTCTTGCATTGGCATTGGGTTTCCATCGGCCAAAACGTAAGCGATAACTACGATAAGTAGAAAAGCTCCAACAGATATTAGTGTGTTTTTAAGATTCCCTGCAAATATTCCTTTTAACACAAAGAATAAAACAAAAACAATTGTAATAGCAAATGTAATATAAGCAACATACAAGAAACCATCAACCCCTTCACCGGTTGCCGATACAGCCTCATCACCTTTGGCGATGATCATTGCAAGAAAAATAACTCCCGCAACGCCTAGAAGCAACGCTACTATTTTTAATATTTTATGTAATGCCATCTTGTGGTTTGTTTAGATTTTGTTTTTTGTTTTGTAGTCGAACAACATATCGATCAAAGTGATAGAAGCATCTTCCATACTGTTAACGATACTATCAATTTTAGCGATAATATAATTGTAGAAAATTTGAAGTATAATAGCAACGATCAAACCAAATACGGTTGTTAAAAGCGCTACTTTAATACCTCCTGCAACCAATGAAGGGTTCATATCGCCCGCTGCCTGAATTTTATCGAATGCTATAATCATCCCGATTACCGTACCCATGAAACCAAGCATCGGCGCCAACGCGATGAAAAGAGAAATCCAAGATACGTTCTTTTCAAGCTGACCCATTTGAACACCTCCGTAGGCAACCACAGCTTTTTCCGCAATGTCAATACCTTCGTGGGCGCGGTCTAGACCTTGGTAATAAATGGATGCAACAGGACCTTTTGTGTTTCTGCACACTTCTTTTGCAGCTTCAATTCCGCCACTGTTAAGTGCATCTTCCACATCCTGAGCCAATTTTTGGGTATTGGTGGTAGAAAGGTTAAGGTAGATAATTCTCTCAATAGCAATTGCCAATCCAAGAATTAAACACAGTAGTACGATTCCCATAAATCCAGGACCACCTTCCACAAAACGTTCTTTTAATTCTTGGTGGAAGCCTTTTTCTTCCTCTACTGCAGGAGCAGTTTCATCTTGAATAAAAGAAACCGTGGCTGCTGTAACCAAAGCTTGAGAACTAGTTGGCATTGTTTGCGCTGTTGCAGCGTTCGCGTTTAATGTGCCTACAAATACCATTGCGGCCACCGCCATAATAGAAAATAATTTTTTCATTGCTATCGACTTAAAGTTTGTTTTTAGTTAAAGGTTTAAAGATATAAAATAATTTAGTTAATCTGCAAGAATATTAATGTACACTCTACATGAGTTTTTTAATAGACCATAAGTTTGTTGCAGAGAGGAAGGGATTCGAACCCTCGATACGCTTGTGGCGTATACACACTTTCCAGGCGTGCGCCTTCGACCACTCGGCCACCTCTCTATAAATTTAAGCCATTTTTAAAATGGAGTGCCAAATATCACAAAAAAAATAACGCTATAAAATAATTTGGGCGGTTTATTTATTGCATTTCTCCGCGTAAAGAGGTTTCGAATATGGTTTTGAAGCTGTTAGCCGAAATTTTCTGACCCAGCAAATACATCAATTTTGCCAAGGATGCTTCTGTAGTGCAATCTTTTGCACTTATTACACCCATTTTTTTTAACTCTGTGCTGGTTTCATAAAGCCCCATATTAACGCTTCCGCCAGAACATTGCGTTACATTGATTACCGGAATTCCTTTTTTTATAACAGCTTTTAACGATTTTAAAAACCAATCGGCATTGGTAACGTTGCCAGCACCATAAGTTTCCAGCACCAATCCTTTCATATCTGGATAATCAAAAAGATATTTTATTGTGGCCTCATTAATTCCGGGGAACATTTTTACTAAAAGAATATTACTCTCCAATGTTTTATGGACCTTCAGTTTTTTTCTTCTATTGGGTCTGTAAAGGGCTTCATTGTTTACAACCAAATGTACGCCACTCTGCACGAGTTCGGGATAATTTAGTGAGGCGAATGCCTCAAAATGTTCCGCATTAATTTTTGTGGTCCTGTTTGCCCGGTACAATTTGTATTCAAAATAAAGACAGACCTCAGCAATTTTTGACACTCCTTTTTCCTGAAGTGCGGCAATCTGAATGGAAGTAATAAGGTTTTCTTTTGCATCGGTACGCAAATCGCCGATGGGGAGTTGGGAACCGGTAAAGATTACAGGTTTGCCAAGGTTTTCCAACATAAAACTTAAAGCTGAAGCTGTGTAGCTCATGGTATCACTACCATGTAGCACCACAAACCCATCCATTTTGTCATAGTTCTCTTCAATTATGGTTGCAATAGCAACCCAATATTGCGGGTTCATATTGGAACTGTCTATTGGTTTTTTAAAAGATGTAGTTGTAATGCTACAGTCCAAAAGTTTTAGTTCGGGAATGTGGTTCAGCAGTTCATCAAAATTGAAATTGCGCAACGCACCAGTTTCGAAATCCTTGATCATCCCGATGGTTCCGCCGGTATATATAAGGAGTATGTTTGGTTTTTTTGTCATATTATTTATATTCCAAAAATATCTTTTGAATTTTCAGTAGTAATCCTCGCTATTTCTTCCTCCGAAACATTATAAATCTCCGAAAGTTTTTTACAGACCACAGCCACGTAACTACTTTCGTTTCTTTTTCCTCGGAAAGGCGCTGGGGCAAGATAGGGCGAATCGGTTTCCAAAACGACGTGTTTTAACGGAATTTGGTCCAAAAATGTATCAATCTTTCCATTTTTGAAAGTAACCACTCCCCCAATGCCCAATTTCATATTGAAGGAAATTGCTCTTGCGGCCTGTTCAAAAGTACCTGTGAAGCAGTGAAATATTCCGAAGAGACCATCACTTTTCTCTGTTTCCAAAACTTCAAATATTTCATCAAAAGCATCACGGCAGTGGATCACGATGGGCAATTTGTGTTTTTTTGCCAATTGAATTTGTCTTTTAAAAGCAATCTTTTGAATTTCCAAAGTAGATTTGTCCCAATATAGATCAATTCCTATTTCGCCCACTGCGTAAAAATTTCTTTTATTGAATTGTTCCTCAACGTGCGCTAACTCTTCCTCAAAATTCTCTTTCACCGACGTTGGATGCAGCCCCATCATTAAAAAGACATTTGCCGGATATTGTTTTTCCAGGGCATACATGGCTTCCGTATAACCAGAATCAATTGCCGGGACGAAAAAGCGTTTTATATTTTTATCAAAGGCACGTTGCATCATTTCAGCACGATCCTCGGCAAACGCCTCGCTGTATAAATGGGTATGGGTATCTGTAAGCATAGTTGCAAAGCTACTTATTTTGTTTGCTATCTTTACACAAAAAAATTGATGCAGTTACGCAAATTTATTGAAGCCGAGGGTTTTTACCGTATTCCATTAAAAAAGCTTGCCACAGGCCATTATCTATTTTCGGCCAAAATCAATGGTGTTTCAGGCAATTTTATTTTAGACACGGGTGCTTCCACAAGCTGCGTTGGCTTTACGGACAGCGCCCATTTTTTATTGATTAGTGAAGAAAGTATCATTAAAGCTGCTGGCGCCGGCGCTGTAAATATGGAAACCATGCTTTCTAGGAAAAATAAATTTAGTATAGCGGATTGGGAAATAAAAAACATGGATTTTGTGCTTTTTGATCTTTCACATGTAAATGAAGCACTTTTACAGGCCAATGAAGAGGCCATACACGGAATAATAGGCGCAGATTTTTTAAAACAGCACAGGGCAGTTATTGATTATGGAAGAAATTGTTTTTACGTGAAATAGAATGGGTTGCTGATATGTTTATTTCCAATAATTTAAGTACTTTTATCTTTCTTCTGAAATAATCTTTTTTGTGCTGAAAAAAATATTTGCATTCCTTTTCATTCTTACGCTTTACTCCATTTCAGGATATGGACAGAATATTTCATATTATGAAAAGATTGTAAACACGACCCCTAACAAACTGGAGAAACTAACGGCACTCGACAGTCTATTAAAGCGGACTTATTCAAAAGACCCAGGAGCCTTCATTAAATACAGTCTGCAATATATAGATCTTGCCCAAGAATTGGACAGCATAGAACTGGCGGCAAAAAAAGCAATGAACCTTCAGTATCCGCTTACCAATTATGCGAATGATCCACTAAACGCAATTACCGTTATAAACAGCGTTTTGGCCCGAAAATATAAAATAGAGGACAGCCTTTTATTAGGTGGATTATATATGAAACGCGGTAGCGCCAATACTAAGGTAGACCTTAAAAGAGCCATTGAAGACTATAACGTTGCATTAGAAAATTTTTCTTCAAAAGACACTATGAATATTGCAGACACCTATCTTTTTAGAGGGCAAGCATATTCACAAATGGGGAAATTTGTACTGGCCGGTGAGGACTTCACCCGCGCCTATACCATGTATGAAGATTCAGAGGAATATGATTATATGGTGTATGCCCAACAGGGCATTATAAGCATGTTCAGCATGAATGGTTTTCATCAAAAGGCCAAGGTTGAGCGCGATGCTTTAATTGAGAAAATGAAGAGCTTGGGGCTCAATCAATTTTTATCTTATGAATATTACAACCAAGCCCTAGACTATAAAAAAATGGGCAATCGTGATTTGGAATATAAGGCATTGCTGATGGCCGAAAAGAGTTTTGACCATGACAATTCAAACAAATCTACCTATATAGGAATTCACTCCCGGCTTATAGAATATTATTGCGAGCAAAATAAAATTATTGAAGCCAAAAAACATTTGGATTTATTGGAAGCGTTAGATTTTGACCTTTCAGGAAATCCCGCCGCCGAACTGAACTTTTTGGGCGGAAAAGCCAAATATCTACAGACCATCGGCAACTATGAAGAGGCACTAGAACTTGCAAAGAAAAAGCTAGAAATTGCCAAAAGTTTGGGAGTTGAAGATGAAATTATGGGGACGTATTCCTTTTTATCTGAAATCTATTATGATATGGGAGAATACAAAAAAAGCATTGAGAACAGTCAAGCCTCCACTGCCATAAAAGATTCCATTTACAACCGAAGTACCGCAAATGCACTCGCATACTACCAAACGCTCTACGAAACCGAAAAAAAAGAAAAAGAACTGGTAGAAAAAACCACCAGCATAAGCCTTTTGGAAAAAGATAATGAAAGTTTCAAAAAAGCGATGCTTTTTGGAGGTATCGCCATTCTCCTAGGTTTTGGACTCATCCTTTTGTACAGAAATCAAAGACATTTAAAAAGCAATAAAGTTCTTCAGGAAAAATTTAGCCAAGAGCTTCTAATTTCACAGGAGGGCGAAAGAAGGAGAATTTCAAAGGACCTCCATGATGGCATTGGCCAGCAATTATTGGTGATAAAAAACAAGTTAATGAGTAGCGGTGATACAGACGCCAAAAAAATGGTGGACCATACCATTGAGGAAGTTCGTGCTATCTCACGCGACCTGCACCCATTTCAGTTACAGGAACTCGGTATCACAAAGGCAATTGAATATACCATAAATCAAATAGATGAAAACACAACGCTTTTCATTTCTGCAGAGATTGATAATATCGATGATATCTTCTCAAAAGAAGACGAAGTAAATATTTATAGAATCATTCAAGAAAGCCTGAGCAATATTTTAAAACATGCAGACGCAGAGGCCGGAAAGGTTTCCATAAAAAAGTTTGCCAACAATATCTTGATATCCATTCGTGACAATGGCGTAGGTTTTGATTTTGCCGAAAAATATCAAGATGTAAAATCGTTGGGCTTAAAAACACTTTTGGAACGTACAAAATTCTTGAAAGGTCAAATGAAGGTAACTTCCAAAAAGGACACCGGCACTGTGCTGGAATTTCAATTTCCATTATGAGCGAAACTACACCATCCATCATTATTGCAGACGATCATCCCCTTTTATTAAAAGGGCTAAGCGACTTTTTGATTGAAAAAGGCTATAATTTATTGGGAAGCGGAAAAGATGGAAGAGAAGCCTACAATTTAATCACCCAGAAAAAGCCAGACATTGCCATCTTGGATATTCAGATGCCGTATATGTCTGGATTGGAAATTGCCCAACAATGTAAAAGAACCGATATTCAGACCAAAATTGTACTGATTACGCTTCATAAAGAAAAGGACCTATACCAAAAGGCTCAAGAGCTTAACATCTTTGGATATATATTAAAAGAATTCGCACTTGAAGAAATTGAAAATTGTATTAAGACCGTTAAGGAAGGGGTTCCTTTTTTTAGCGAAAAGATAAAAGAACTTATTGGTGTGGTGCTAGTGGAAGATAGTGAGCTTGCTACCCTCACCCCTTCTGAAAAAAAAATTTTGAAATTAATAGCTCAGGACAAAACCAATAAAGAAATTGCATCACAGTTATTTATTTCTTACAGAACTGTAGAAAAACACCGCAGCAACATTATTACAAAGCTAAACATTGAACCCAAAACAAACAGCCTCCTGATTTGGGCAAAAGAGCACCATGACAAATTGTTATAGAAACCCTTAGACAAGAATTTTGAAAATTTACGTGTTTCCACGTATTTTATTTTTCTGGATAATATCTGATATTTACACTATGAAAGATACGGTTTATATAGAAGAAAAAGAGAAGGACATCCATCGTTCTGAAACTACCAAAAAACCCTTAGTGTTGGTACTAACTATTTCGATAGTACTGATTCTTTTATTAAACCTGATCAGTACAATTATTTTTTACTAGAAGATGTTTCCTAACTAACCAAAAAAATCCGGCTCTACAGGCCGGATTTTTATTTTCTATCATTTTTGTAATTTATAATTCTAGGGCGCGCTTAACATCATTGTTCATCAAAAGTTCTTCGGGGCTTTCCAAAGCTTCTTTTACAGCTACCAAAAATCCTACAGACTCACGGCCATCAATAATTCTGTGATCATAAGAAAGTGCCACATACATTACAGGTGCAACAACAATACCGCCGTCACGAACTATAGGACGTTCCACGATATTGTGCATACCCAAAATTGCAGACTGCGGTGGGTTTATAATTGGGGTGGAAAGCATGCTTCCAAAAACCCCACCATTTGAGATGGTAAACGTTCCGCCAGTCATTTCATCCACGGTAATTTGTCCATCGCGAGCTCTAATCGCAAGTCTTTTCACTTCATCTTCCACACCTCTGAAGCTTAGATTTTCAGCATTTCTAATCACCGGAACCATTAATCCTTTTGGCCCAGAAACAGCAATAGATATGTCTTTGAAATCGTATGTTATCATATAATCGCCATCAATCATGGAGTTTACGTCTGGATAAAGTTCCAACGCGCGAACTACTGCCAGTGTGAAAAAGGACATAAAACCAAGACCTACTCCATGTTTTTCTTTAAACTGCTCTTTGTATTGGTTTCGCAATTCAAAAATAGCAGTCATGTCTACTTCGTTAAAAGTAGTAAGCATTGCAGTTTCATTTTTTGCTGAAACCAAACGCTCGGCAACTTTTCTACGTAGCATAGAGAGTTTTTTACGCTCACTGCCACGACTACCTGTGCCGGGAGTTCCCATAGAAGGTGTAGCGTTTGTTGCATCGTCTTTAGTTATGCGCCCATCACGCCCTGTACCCTTTACATCTTTTGAAGCGACTCCTTTCTCATCAAGGATTTTCTTGGCTGCAGGGGAAGGTGACCCCGTAGCATAAGTTTTATTATCCTGCTCTTGATTAGGAGTTGATGGTTTTGAAGGAGTCTCTTTTTTGACTTCTGCCTTTTTTGGGGCCTCCTCTTTTTTATCAGATTTCTTTTCAGCATCACCACCGGGCTTTTTAGCATCGGTATCGATTAAGCAAACTACATCGCCGACAGCAACTGTGTCGCCCTCTTCCGCTTTTAATGTGATAATACCGCTTGCCTCGGCAGGAAGTTCAAGTGTTGCTTTGTCGCTATCCACTTCAGCGATTGCTTGGTCTTTTTCCACATAATCGCCATCTGCTACTAGCCAAGATGCTATTTCAACTTCGGTGATGGATTCTCCCGGTGAGGGGACTTTCATTTCTAATGCCATACGTTCTTTAATTTATATAAACCCTAGGTTTACAATTCTTTAAATTTAATTTCTTTTTTCTTTCTGTAAAAATTTTCAGAAAAACTAATCCATATTTTTATCAAACACGTTTTCAATCACTTTGGCGTGACGCGCTTTTGATCTCACAGTACTACCAGCTGCAGGAGCAGCATACATTTTTCTGCTGCAAACCCTAAAATTTCTCGCTTCTTCAAAATGCATTAAAATGTGTGAATAGGCGCCCATGTTTTTAGGTTCTTCCTGAGCCCAAACTACATCATCTGCATTTTTGTACTTTTTGAGAATTTTCTTCATTTCATCTGTTGGCAATGGGAATAATTGCTCCACACGAACCAACGCAACATCGTCTCTATTCAATTCCTCTCGCTTTTCAAGCAGATCGTAATAAAATTTTCCTGTAACAAAAACTAAAGTTTTCACTTTTGATATTTTAGCCTCTGCATCATCAATTACCATTTGGAAACTTCCATTTGCCATTTCTTCCTTAGTTGAAACCACTTTTGGATGACGCAATAAACTTTTTGGAGTAAATACAATCAAAGGCTTGCGATAATTCACTTTCATCTGTCTTCTGAATAGATGAAAAAGGTTCGCAGGTGTTGTTACGTCTGCCACAAACATATTGTCGGTGGCACATAGTTGAAGGTAGCGCTCCATTCGTGCCGAAGAGTGCTCTGCACCTTGACCTTCATAGCCGTGTGGCAAAAGCATTACCAAACCGTTCTGTAGTTTCCATTTGTCTTCGGCCGCAGATATATATTGATCTATCATTATCTGAGCTCCATTACTGAAATCTCCAAACTGTGCCTCCCAAAGCGTTAAGGTTTTCGGGCTAGCCATTGCATAACCATAATCAAATCCCACTACGCCGTATTCCGAAAGCAGGGAATTGTATATATAAAAATCCCCTTGGTCGCCTTTCAGATGGTTTAAAAGCACTACTTCTTCTTCACTGTCTTCAACTTTTATAACGGCATGGCGGTGCGAAAATGTTCCGCGTTCCACATCCTGTCCGCTCATACGTACATCGTGGCCTTCTTTTAAAAGAGTACCGTACGCAAGCAATTCTCCCATCGCCCAATCCAGTTTGTTATCTTCAAAATACATTTGGTGCCTTGCTTCAACAAGTTTGGCTATTTTTCTCAGGAATTTTTTATCCTCGGGCAATTTGGTAATCACTTCTGCAATTTCATCCAGCTTTTTTAAATCAAAAGTGGTGTCAACAGCTTCCATCATTTTATCTTCCTCGGCATAATCATAACCGTCCCATTCATCTTGCATAAAGGGGGTGATGGTGGTTTTATCTTCTTTTCTGGAATCCTCAAGGTTTTCTTCCAGCTTATCTTTGTATTCTTGCTCTAGTTTGTCCGTATAACCTTTCTCAATAACACCTTCTGCAATGAGTTTTTCAGCATAAATATCGCGTGGGTTATTGTGCTTTGCAATAGCTTTATAAAGTTTTGGCTGCGTAAATCTAGGCTCATCTCCCTCGTTGTGGCCATATTTTCTGTAACCTAACAAATCGATGAAAACATCGCGAGAAAATTCCATTCTGAAATCCAATGCAAAGTTCATGGCATGTACCACTGCTTCTACATCATCAGCATTTACGTGAAGTATAGGTGAAAGGGTCACCTTTCCCACATCGGTACAGTATATGGAAGAGCGGGCATCCAAATAATTTGTGGTGAAACCAATCTGATTATTAACTACAATATGAATTGTTCCTTGGGTTTTGTAGCCATCCAACTGCGCCATTTGTACAATTTCATAAACAATACCTTGTCCTGCAATTGCCGCATCGCCGTGAACGATTATTGGCAGGACCTTGTTTGGATTGTCTTTGTGATGGTCATCTTGCTTGGCCCTAGTTATTCCTTCAACCACTGCACCCACTGTTTCCAAATGTGAAGGGTTTGGGGCAATGTTTAGATTAATTTCTTTTCCGGATTCTGTTTTTCTTTTGGAAGTCCAACCTAAGTGATATTTTACGTCGCCGTCAAAAATATCCTGTGCGTAGTCTTTTCCGTCAAATTCGCTAAAAATATCTTTTGCGCTTTTGCCGAAGATATTCGTAAGTGTACTCAAACGACCACGGTGGGCCATACCCATTACAAATTCTTCAACGCCTTTTTCTGCGGCGTTTTCTATCAAGGTGTCCAAAGCAGGAATCAAGCTTTCGCCTCCTTCCAAAGAAAACCTTTTCTGCCCTACGTATTTTGTGTGAAGAAAACTCTCAAAAGCTACAGCCTCGTTAAGTTTCTTTAAAATGTGCTTTTTATGTTCTTTAGAAAAATTGGGCTGATTATCGTTTATATTCAACTTCTGCTGAATCCATTGAATTTCATCAGGCTTACGAATGTACATATATTCAATCCCGATAGAATCGCAATAAATGCTTTCAAGGTGCTTTATAATTTCCTCCAGCGTAGTTTCACCTATGCCCAAAATTTCTCCCGCCTTAAAAGTAGCTTTTAGATCGTGTTGGGAAAGCCCGAAATTTTCCAAAGCAAGCGTGGGTGTATATTTTCTGCGTTCACGAACGGGGTTTGTCTTGGTAAAAAGATGCCCTCGGGTTCTGTAACCATCAATAAGCTTTACAACTTGAAACTCCTTTACAACATCCTCGCAATTATCTCCCTCGGCAAGTTGGGGTGCTTGTGCCCCTTCGCTTATGCCGAAAAACTCGTGTGCAGTGTTTTCAGAACCAAAATCAAAGCCTTGAAAAAAGGCTCTCCAACTAGGTTCCACGCTGTCTGGGTATTGTAAATATTTTTCGTAAAGTTCCGCGATATGGGATGGGTGAACCGCGTTTAAGAAGGAAAATTTATCCATGATAAATATACAAATGGGTCTTTTTGATAAAACGGTACAAAAATACAATAATTATAGCAACTAGTTGACTGTATTATTCAGATTTATACGGTTTAAAATCTTAAAATATTCCCAAATGGATTTCTCGATAAAATAGATTTTTACCCGTAATTTTTTTAGACATTCCTTTTCATCAAATCGTTTCCAAAACTACGAAGCATTGCTTTCTTTTCATCCGAAATGTTAATGTCATCCAGCAATGAGTATGCATAATTACTGTATTTTTCAATTTCCTTTTGCGTGGCTTCTGCCGCACCGGAGTTTAAAAAGATTTCCCTTACAGTCAGAATTTTATCAGTTGGATCTTTGGGGTTTATGCTAAAAAGATGGTCAAGTTCTTCCGCTTGTGTCGAAGTTCCCTGGCCAACGGCCATAATATAAAGAAAGGTTTTTTTATTTGAAATAATATCACCGCCCACTTGTTTTCCAAAGGTTTCCGGATTGCCGAAAACATCCAAATAATCATCCTGCAACTGAAAGGCGATGCCTAAATTTCTTCCAAATTGATAGATTTTATCTTTATCAGTTTCAAAAGCCGCAGCTACGATTGCGCCCATTTTCATCGCTGATCCCAATAATACTGCAGTTTTGTGGTCTATCATCTGGATATATTCCACGAGGGTCACATCGTCTCGGGTTTCAAAATCCATGTCGTGTTGTTGGCCTTCGCAGACCTGCAAAGCCGTTTCACTAAATAGTCTTGCAAGCTCTTGGAACATTTGTGGCTCATAATTTTCAAAAAAACGGTAGGCCAAAATCAACATAGCGTCTCCAGAAAGAATCGCCGTATTCACGTCCCATTTTTCATGGACTGTCCTTTTCCCCCTTCGTAGTGGGGCATTATCCATAATATCATCGTGAATTAGCGAAAAATTATGAAACAGCTCCACTGCAAGCGCCGCGCTCATCGCTTTTTTATAATCGGTTCCAAAAAAATCGCACACCATTAATGTCAATGCGGGACGAATACGCTTGCCTCCTAACGAGAGTATGTATTTTATGGGATCATAGAGCTGTCGTGGCTTTTTATGTGAAACAGCTTTGGCAAGATATTCTTGAAGGTCGTCGTTGTATTTTTTCAGAATTTCCATGGTTGAAGAAAATTTCGGCTAAAGTAAAACAAGCATTTCAAAGCACACAATTTATAGCTGCAAAATACCCTAGTGTTAAGCTTCTGTTAAATAAAATAAAACTTTGGAAACTATTTTTGTTTTAAAAGTTTCCCGACATATCTTTGCGCTCGCTATGAAAGATAAAATAATTCAAAAATCGACAGATTTATTCCTTAAGCTTGGCTTTAAGAGTGTAACTATGGACGATATTGCCAATGAAATGGCCATTTCGAAAAAAACCATTTATACGCACTTTAAGAACAAGACAGCTCTTGTCAAGGAATGTACGTGTAATGTTCTGCATAATATTACAACAGGTATTGACGAGATTTGTTCTCTGGAACAAAACCCCATTGAAGAACTTTTCGAAATTAAAAAATTTGTAATGGGAACTATTGAAGCAGAACAGTCATCACCGCAATATCAGCTTCAAAAATACTATCCCGAAATTTTTGAGGGCATAAAGGAAAGCCATTTTGAAAAAATGATGGAGTGTACCCGAAAAAATCTTCGCAGGGGCATTGAGCAAGGCTTATACCGAAGCAACCTGAACATAGATTTTATCGCAAGGCTTTATTTTTTGGGCATCCACGGAATAAAAGACCAAAACCTGTTCCCGATTGAAAAATTTTCAACCCAATTCCTAACCGAGGAATATCTTGAATATCATATTCGTGGAATTGTAACCCCGGAAGGTTTTCTAACACTAAAAAAATTCATCAAAGAGCACCAAACCAATGACTAAAAAACTTTTAATTTTCAGTTTATTACTGTCTGTAACCTTAGGTTTTTCGCAACAACAAAAGGAATACAGTTTTAGCCTACAAGAAGCCGTTACCTTTGCGCTGGATAGCAATTACACGTCCATTAACGCACGCCGTGATATTGCGAAGGCCATCAAACAAAAGTGGGAAACCACCGCAAGCGGATTGCCGCAAGTTGATACAAAAGTATCTTATAACAACAATCTAAAACAGCCTGTTACGCTTTTACCGGCGGAAATTACCGGAGGTGAACCAGGTACTTTCGTTCCGGTAACCTTTGGAACCAAACAAAACGCAAACGCTGTAGCCACATTGAACCAACTCATTTTTGACGGAAGTTACCTGGTAGGGCTTAAAGCTGCCAAATCTTTTTTGAGATATTCCGAGAACATCAATGAAAAAACGAGATTGGAAGTTCGCAAAGGAGTTATAAATGCCTACGGAAGTGTTTTACTGGCGCAGGAACTCGTGGATATTTTTGAAAAGAATAAAACCAATCTTGAGGACAACCTCAATGAAACCCGTAAAATCTTTGAGAATGGGCTGGCAGAGGAAGAAAGCGTTGAGCAATTGGAATTAACCCTTTTGGATATAGAAACACAACTAAACAACGCTCGAAGAAGTCAGGCTATTGCCAAACAAATGTTCAACCTAGCCTTGGGAATAGCTGTGGAAGCACCCGTAACCTTAACAGATGACCTTGATGAGCTTGCTAACCAAAACATAAGTCTGGCGCTTTTGGATGCTTCCCTAAATATAGAAGATAACGTAGATTATAAAATTGCTCAAAACCTAATTGAACAACGTTACTTCGAAAACCGTTTGGAAAAAAGCAAGTTTTTGCCCAGTCTATCTGCTTTTGTTAATTACGGAACTTCGGCAAACAGTGATGATTTTACATTTTTCAACGGTGACCAAAGGTGGTTTCAGTCTTCGGTGCTGGGTGTAAGCCTTAACATTCCCATATTCAGCAGCGGGATGCGAAGTGCCGCCAACCAGCGAACCAAAATAGCACTGGATCAAGCAAAGACGGAATTTGAACAGACACAGCAACAGATAAAATTAGACCTGACTACGGCGCAAAGCAATTATCAATTTGCCATAGAAAATTATGAAAATTCAAAGAAAAACCTTGCGTTGTCTGAACGTATTGAAAACAAAAACCAGATAAAGTTTATGGAAGGACTATCTACCAGTTTTGATCTTCGGCAGGCACAAACGCAGTTATATACTGCCCAACAACAATATTTTCAAGCGATGGTGGAAGTCATTAACGAAAAAGCAAACCTTGAAACTGTTTTGAATATTCCGCAACTGCGAATCACTTCAGAAGAAATTAAGGGAAAATATTAAAACCTCATCAACTCATAAACTAATCGACTTAAAAAAATCAACAAATGAAAAAAGCAATCCTATTCCTCATAACCCTAATTACCTTGGTTTCCTGCGGGGGCGACAACCAATCTGTCGATGCCGTAATTGATTCTGGCGATATGACTGCCATAAAAGCGAAACGCGCAGAAATGAACAAACAACAACGCGAATTAAAAGCCGAAATCGACAAGCTCAATCAATATATTGATACACATGAAAAAAAGGAGCGCCCAGCATTGGTAACCGCAGAGGTTATAAAAGACACACTATTTAAACATTACGTAGAAGTACAGGGAAATGTAGAAACCGACCAAAATGTTGTGCTGAATGCCGAATACTCAGGTGTGCTAACCAATGTTTATGTAAAGGAAGGCCAACGCGTCTCCAAAGGACAACGCCTTGCAAAAATTGACGATGGCGGCCTTTCAAGCCAGGTGGCGCAACAAGAAGCCCAAATGGCTTTGGCACAAACCACTTTCGAACGCCAACAAAGACTTTGGGAACAAAAAATAGGTTCTGAAATTCAGTTTTTACAAGCCAAAACAAATTATGAATCAGCTAAAAACGTTACCCAGCAATTGCGATCGCAATTATCAAAAACCGTTATTACCGCTCCATTTAGCGGTGTGGTGGATGAGATTATTTCAGACCCAGGACAAGTAGTTGTTCCGGGGCAAACACCTATCATCCGTTTGGTGAATTTAAGTAATATGTACGTAAAGGCCTCCATCCCTGAAACTTATCTTACAAACATCAAAAAAGGGACACAGGTAAAGGTAAACCTAGCTTCCATCAATGAGGAATTCACCGGAACGGTGCGCCAAGTGAGCAACTATATTAATCCAAATAACCGAAGTTTTGATATCCAAATAGAAATTCCTAATAAAGATGGCTTGGTGAAACCTAATTTAATTGCAACAGTAAAAGTGAATGATTACAGCGCAGAAAATGTAATTACCGTTCCTGAAAATATTTTGCAGGAAAATGCGGCAGGCGAAACAATCGCTTACCTCTACCAACCAGTTAACGATTCTGTGGGAGTTGCCAAACGTGTGCTTCTTGAAACTGGACTATCCTATGAAAACCACACCGAAGTAAAATCGGGTCTTAAAAAAGGGGACACCATTATTAAGGAAGGTGCGAAAACGCTTCGCGACGGCCAAAAAGTAACAATCAAAAACTAAGAAACCAATTGCGTTATGAGCAAGAACCCGTATAAAGAATTTAGTATTTCGTCTTGGGCCATTGAAAATAAAATGACGGTCTATGTAGTAATGGCCATCATTTTGTTTTTGGGTGCTTTTGCATACTATAGTATGCCCCGTGAGGCTTTCCCCGAAATTATTGAAACTAAAATTTATGTAAGTTCCGTAAACCCCGGTAACTCTGCAGAAGATGTGGAAAAATTCATCACCGAACCTTTGGAGGAGGAATTTAAAGACGTGGGAGGCGTAAAGGAAATTACTTCTACCACACTTCAGGATTATTCCATCATCATTGTTGAATTTGAGGAAAATGTAGAAATTCCTGTAGCCAAACAATTAGTAAAGGACAAAGTAGATCAAGTAAAGTCTGAAACCACTTGGCCCACGCTCACAAATGGGGCCAAGGTGGAACCCAATGTTTTTGATCTTAATTTTTCTGAAGAAATGCCCATCCTCAATATCAACTTAACGGGCGATTATCCCGTCCAGAAGTTGAAGGAATACGGCGAATATCTTCAGGATAAAATAGAACTGCTTCCGCAAATAAAGGAAGCAACCATTCGCGGAGCCGAGGAAAAAGAAGTTGAAATAGCGGTTGACATTTATAAAATGACCGCTTCACAGGTAAGTTTCGATAATATAATTAATGCAGTAAAAGGTGAGAACAGTACCATTTCCGGTGGAAATATTATCACAAATGGTGTCCAGAAAAACATTCGTATTACTGGTGAGATTGAAGACCCTAAAGAACTTGAAAATGTAGTAGTAAAAAAGGACGATGGTATTATCTTCTTAAAAGACATTGCCGATATAAAATTTAAGGAAAAAGACCCAACAACCTATGCCCGCGAATACGGCGAACCTGTGGTGATGCTCGATGTAAAAAAACGTGCTGGTAAAAATATGATCGAAGCAGTTGAGCAGATTAAAAAAATAGTTGCCGAGGAACAGGAAAACTACTTGCCAAAAAGTCTTCACATAAGCCTCTCCAACGACCAATCCATCAAGACCGAAAACCAAGTGAACGATTTGGTAAACAATATCATTTTCGGGGTTTTGTTGGTGGTAATCGTATTGATGTTTTTCCTTGGTTTTAGAAACGCACTTTTTGTAGGTTTCGCCATTCCGCTGTCCATGTTAATGTCCCTGTTTATCCTTTCATCACTTGGCTTTACATTAAATACTATGGTGCTTTTCGGCCTCGTTATGGGACTGGGGATGCTCGTGGACAATGGTATCGTGGTAGTTGAGAACGTATATACTTTAATGAGTGAGGGAATGCCGCCCCGAAAAGCTGCAAAACAGGGGATGGGCGAGATTGCCTGGCCCATTATTGCCTCTACGGCAACCACACTTGCGGCATTTTTCCCGCTTGGCCTATGGCCGGGAATGATTGGTAAGTTTATGATTTATTTCCCTATAACGCTTTCGGTGGTACTCTCATCATCACTATTTGTGGCCTTGATAATAAACTCAATGCTTACTTCAGAATTTATGAAAACTGAAGAAGAACCCCTTTCAAAGAAGAAAATTTTTCGCTGGAGTCTTATTTTATTAGGTGTTGGCGCCCTACTCCTTATTGCTGGTTTTGCAATGGATGTAGCCGCTTTCCGAGGTTTCGGAAATTTGGCAATACTGGCTGCGCTTTTACTTTGGCTGTATAAATATGTATTGGCAGGTGCAGTAGATTATTTTCAGTATAAATCGTTAAAGAAATTAGAGAATTTTTACGAAAAGACCTTAAAATATGCCTTGCGCGGAAAAAAGGCCTACGTATTTTTCTTCGGAACGATTGCGCTTTTAATTATGTCGTTTATTTTGGTAAGAGTTGCGCAACCCAACGTGCTTTTCTTCCCAGAGAATGAGCCAAACCAAATTATTACCTACATAGAATATCCGCAAGGCACCGACATTGAAAAAACCAATGAGCTTACAAAAAAAGTAGAGCAACGCGTGTTTGATGCCATTGAAAAATACAATGACAACGGCTATAATTATATGGTAGAATCTGCCATTTCGCAGGTGGGGCAAGGAGCAGGAAATCCTCAGACAGATGGGGGCCAGAGCAACGAGATGCCACAAAAAGGAAAAATAACCCTTTCCATGCGCGACTTCCAATTGCGTCGCGGCGTTAAGAGTAGTAAGGTTTTGGAAGAAGTGCGCGAATCGGTAAAAGGATTTCCAGGAGCTTCCATTATTGTTGAAAAAGATGCCGCCGGCCCACCAGTAGGATATCCAATCAACATGGAGTTGAGTGGTGAGGATTATGAGGAAATGCTACGCGAGGCAGAAGCGCTACGTTCCTATATTGAAGGTTTAGGCATTAGCGGTATTGAGGAATTGAAAATAGACGTTAACAAAAGTAAACCCGAAATGGACGTGACCGTGGATCGTGAAAAGGCGGGCCAATTGGGAATCTCTACAGGACAGATTGGGCAAACCTTGCGCCGTGCTATTTTTGGAGAGGAAGCTTCCACCTATAAAGAAGGCGATGACGATTATGAAATAAACGTCCGTCTTTCCGAAAAATCCCGTTATGACGAAAGCGCCTTGTTCAACCAGCCCATTACTTTCCGTAATAACCAAGGAAAAATTGTGCAGGTGCCTATTTCGGCTATGGTCTCAAAAAATAACACCGCTTCCTTTAGTTCTATTAAAAGGAAAGATTTAAAGCGGACCATAACCGTATATTCCAACGTGCTTGGAGGGTATAACGCAACAGAAATTGTAAACGACCTAAAGGTTGAACTGCAAAACTACGAGCTGCCAAAAGACATTAACCTGGCCTTTACGGGCGAGCAAGAAGAACAAGCAGACAATATGGGCTTCCTGCTCTTGGCGCTGTTTTATGCTATGGGCGGTATTATGCTCATTCTTGTAGCCCAGTTTAACTCCATAAGCAAGCCTATCATTATTTTGACCGCCATTGTATTAAGTTTGGCGGGCGTGTTTATTGGTCTGGTGGTTTTCCAGATGGATTTCGTAATTATTATGACCATGATGGGTATTATATCGCTGGCGGGAATTGTGGTTAACAACGCCATTGTATTGATAGACTACACCCAGATTCTTATAGACCGAAAGATGCAAGAACTGGAAATGGACGATGACGATATGCTTACCAAGCGCCAGTATTTTGACTTGATCGTGGCAGGGGGAAAATCACGTTTGCGTCCCGTATTGCTTACCGCAATTACCACTGTGCTTGGGCTTGTTCCGTTAGCCATTGGTCTTAACATAGATTTCTTTGGCTTTTTTACAGATTACAGCCCAAATATCTACATAGGTGGTGATAACGTAATATTCTGGGGACCTCTGGCGTGGACGGTAATCTTCGGATTGATATTCGCAACTTTCTTGACTCTGATTGTGGTACCGGTAATGTTCTATTTGGTAAACCGTGCCAAAATTAAATTCAGAAAAAAACGTAGGATGAAGGAGCTGAAAAAACAGAAGGCGAAAGAACTATTGATAAGCGAGAATCAATAGAGATTCTGTCACATCATATGACATATAAAATGCCATAAAAATATGGCAAAAGTTAAAGTTGTATTGCACAAAGACCTGTCGGATTTTAAAAAATAGGCAGGTCTTTTCTTATTTTAAAAATTTGTGTATTTGTAAACCCGCTTGTCCTAAATAATAATCCCTTCAAAACCATAACAATTCATTTAATACTTATTAAATTTGCCGTCTCAATTTTTTTTAGAATAAAATGTACAGAACGCACAACAACGGCCAGCTTCGCGCGGCAGACATAAATAAAACGGTAACTCTGGCAGGCTGGGTACATAAAACCCGTGACAAAGGCTTTATGGTCTGGGTAGACCTTCGGGATCGCTACGGCATTACCCAACTTATTTTTGATGAGGAAAGAACTTCAAAAGAAGTAATGGAAAAAGCCACAAAACTGGGGCGCGAGTTTGTCATACAAGTAACGGGTACCGTAATTGAGCGTGAAAGCAAAAATCCAAACATGCCAACCGGCGATGTTGAGATTTTGGTTTCTGAACTGACTATACTGAATGAATCCCTCACCCCTCCCTTCACCATAGAAGATGAAACCGACGGTGGGGAGGATTTACGGATGAAATACCGTTACCTCGACATCCGCAGAAAACCCGTTCGTGAGAATCTTATTTTCCGCCACAAAGTGGCCATTGCCGTTCGCAATTATTTATCAAATGAAGGTTTCGTTGAAGTAGAAACGCCTTATTTAATAAAATCAACTCCTGAAGGGGCGCGCGATTTTGTAGTGCCTTCCCGTATGAATGAAGGACAGTTTTACGCCCTTCCGCAATCACCCCAAACCTTTAAGCAACTGCTTATGGTGGGCGGTTTGGATAAGTATTTCCAAATAGTAAAATGCTTCCGCGATGAGGATTTGCGTGCAGACCGCCAGCCGGAATTCACACAAATAGACTGCGAAATGGCCTTTGTGGAGCAAGAAGATATCTTAAACGCTTTTGAAGGATTGACCAAACATTTGCTGAAGGAAATTAATGGAGTAGAAATTTCCGAATTTCCAAGAATGACTTACGACGAAGCGATGGCAAAATACGGAAACGACAAACCGGATATTCGTTTCGGGATGGAGTTTGGCGAGTTGAATGCTGTTGCACAGCACAAAGATTTCAACGTTTTCAATCAAGCAGAATTGGTTGTGGGAATAGCAGTTCCCGGCGGAAATAATTTCACAAGAAAAGAAATAGACAATTTAATAGATTGGCTGAAGCGTCCACAAATCGGTGCTATGGGAATGGTTTATGTTCGCTGCAACGAAGACGGAACCTATAAATCTTCCGTAGATAAATTTTATTCTGAAGAAGATTTGGCAAAATGGGCAGAAGCAACCGGGGCAAAATCCGGCGACTTAATCTGCGTGCTTTCAGGCGCAAAAAACAAAGCGAGAACCCAGTTGAGTGCGCTGCGAATGCACTTGGCAGAACAACTTGGATTACGCAAAAACAATGAATTCGCCCCACTTTGGGTTGTGGATTTCCCGCTTTTGGAATGGGATGAGGAAACCGAGCGTTACCACGCCATGCACCACCCCTTTACTTCCCCAAAACCCGGGCAGTTGGAGCTTTTGGCCACCAACCCAGGTGATGTAAAAGCAAATGCCTACGATTTGGTTTTAAATGGAAATGAAATTGGCGGTGGTTCAATAAGAATTCACGATAAAAAAACACAGGCGCTGATGTTTGATTATTTGGGCTTCACACCCGAAGAAGCAAAAGCACAGTTCGGCTTTTTAATGGACGCTTTCCAATATGGCGCTCCTCCACACGGCGGTATTGCTTTTGGGTTGGACAGACTGGTTGCCATTTTGGGCGGACAGGAAACCATCCGCGATTTTATTGCTTTCCCTAAAAACAATGCAGGTCGCGACGTAATGATTGATGCACCTGCGCCAATCGATGAAAAGCAATTGGAAGAACTTCATTTAAAAGTTGAAATAAAATCTTAAGAAAAAAATCCTGCTAACGCGGGATTTTTTGATAGCTTTAAGGATGCCAAAACAAAAACGAAATTTATTAACCCGCTTTCTTATTTGGCGTATTAAATACATCTCGCAAACGCAGTTTGTGTATTTAATAGCGATTATTGTGGGCTTTTTGTCGGGTGTTGGCGCGGTTATCCTTAAAAACCTTACGCACTTTATCCAGCATTTGCTAGAAGGAAACCTGATTCAATATTACCATACCGCTTTTTATTTCGTGTTCCCCATACTTGGGCTCACCCTTGTCTATTTTATCATTAAGTATGTAATACGGAAAAAAGTAAGCCATGGTATTCCTTCCACATTATTTGCAATTTCAAAAAAGAAAGGGTTTATAAAGCGCTACCAAATGTTTGGCAGTATTTTAACGGCCCCCATAACCGTTGGTTTTGGAGGATCTGTGGGTCTTGAAGGCCCCACGGTTGCAACTGGCGCGGCTTTAAGTTCAAATCTCTCTAGGGTACTTCATTTAAACCAAGCCAATAGAACTTTATTGATTGGTTGTGCTGCGGCCGGAGCAATGGCTTCTATTTTTAAGGCGCCCATAGCGGCGTTGATTTTTGCGATTGAGGTATTTAGTTTGGATCTTACACTAGCATCCATGCTTCCACTTTTGTTGGCATCAATTTCTGGGATACTTACTTCTTATTTTTTCTTCGGAAATGATATTTTGCTTCCCTTTAAAAATACCGATGCATTTTATTTGAGCGATGTGCCATTTTATATGATCTTGGGAATTGCGGCGGGGTTTACCTCAGTGTACTTTACGAAAGTATACGCCTATATACAATCGGTTTTTGAAAAAATAAATTCTCCCGGCAAGCGCCTACTTGTTGGGGGTGTGGGTTTGGGAATATTGGTGTATTTCATCCCCCCGCTTTACGGTGAAGGTTTTGATGTAATCAACAACCTAGTAAAAGGAAACCCCGAAATAGCATTACAGAACAATATATTTAACCTAGAACTAAGTAGTATTTGGGTGGTAATTGCCCTATTGGCAGGACTGGTCTTCTTTAAGATTATAGCTAGCGCCCTCACTTTTGGTGCAGGAGGCGTGGGTGGTATTTTCGCTCCAGTACTTTTTATGGGAAGTATTATGGGCAACGTTGCCGCAAAAATCCTGAACAATTGTGGGCTCTTCCCAAATGGAGTTTCTGAAAGCAATTTCACTCTTGTGGGAATGACCGGTTTAATGGCCGGCGTGCTCTACGCCCCCCTTACAGCCATATTCCTTATTGCCGAAGTTACTGGCGGCTATGAACTTTTTATTCCATTGATGATTACCGCTGCTATTTCTTTTTCTATCACTAAATATTTTATTCCACACTCTGTTTATGCTATGGAGCTGGGACGAAAAGGAGATTTAATAACGCACAACAAGGACCATGCGGTACTCACTTTAATGGATATACAAACCGTGATAGAACGGGACTTTATTAGCATAAACCCAGAAATGAACCTGGGTGAAATTGTACATCAGGCTATTGTTAAATCCAAAAGAAATCTTTTCCCGGTACTTAACAAAGAGACGGATTCACTGGAGGGTATTATATTATTGGATGATTTGCGCCCGGTTATGTTTGATCAAAATTTATACGAAGAGTTAAAAGCGAAGGAACTTATGCACCATCCTCCAGATATCATTAATATGGATGAAGATAAAATGACCGATGTCATGAAAAAATTCCAAGACACCGGGGCGTGGAACCTTCCTGTAATAAGCAACGGAAAATACTATGGTTTCGTTTCAAAATCAAAACTCCTTACTGCCTATCGCCGAAAGTTGATTGACTTTTCAGGGAAGTAAGGCAACAGATAATCAAATTTAAAACGTATTAGATGAAATACATTATTAGCATATTATTCATAACCGTACTTATAGGTTTGGCAGCAGGCTTCTATCTAAAGACAGAAGATGAAGCAACTGGAAATTTAATCATTGGCCTTACCTTAATGGTCGGGTTTTTTATATTGATGCCCCTTTTTATTTACCATAGATGGAGAAACAGAAACGTTAAGGAATATATGCTTACCAAAGAAAACATTAATAAGATGAGGGATTACCAGAAGGATAAAAAAATATGAAAAATTGGCATTTACCAAAAAATTTTCAATTTGTTAACAAATGAAATCATAATTATTTTACATTTGTAACTTATTATTAATTTATTTTTTTATTTAAAATGGAAGGAACAGTAAAATTTTTTAATGAATCTAAAGGTTACGGTTTTATCACAAACGACGATACCGGAAAAGACATTTTTGTACACGTAACGGGCTTAAACGGTGAAGCCCTTAACGAAGGTGACAAAGTAGAATATGTTGAAGAAGAAGGAAGAAAAGGACGTGTTGCGGCTCAGGTTCGCGTAATCCACGACTAAAAAAATATACGTTAACTCCTAAAGCCTTTCAAAATTGAAAGGCTTTTTTTATTTCAGTTTAAATTTCTTTTCTCGATAAAGAACCGTTTTAGCAGCTGTGAAGCATCTTCGGCCATAACTCCACCAAACATTTTTGTCTTTGGATGCAGCTTTGTACTTAAGTTAATACATCCGCGCTGTTCGTCTCTTGCCCCATACACAATCCTGGAGATTTGGCTCCAATACAAAGCCCCTGCACACATTTGGCAGGGCTCTATCGTTACATACAGCGTACAATCAATTAAATATTTTCCTCCCAAATAATTAGCTGCAGCAGTAATAGCCTGCATTTCCGCATGAGCAGTAACATCGTTCAAGGTTTCTGTAAGGTTGTGCGAACGGGCAATAATCTGATTGTTTATAACAATAACGGCCCCAATGGGCATTTCTCCATTTTTATAAGCTGCTTCTGCTTCCTGCAGTGCTCTTTTCATAAAATAGGTATCGTCGTAAGGCTTTATTATGCTCAATTTTCTTAGATTTTATAGTGAAATTGAAAAACGAAATTACGAATTAACAAATTAACGAATTCAACAATTAACAAATTCGCAATAACTGTATCTTTACACCGTGCCAAACAATATATTAGATACCATCACATTTCCTGATGACCTCCGGAAAATTCCACAGAAAAAATTGCCGCAACTGGCAAAAGAGCTCCGTGAATTTATTATAAATATAGTGGCGACCAAAGAAGGTCACTTGGGGGCGAGCCTGGGCGTAGTTGAGCTTACCATCGCCTTACATTACGTTTTTAATACCCCCGATGATATTTTGGTGTGGGATGTTGGCCACCAAGCATACGGTCATAAAATATTAACGGGTAGGAAGGAAATTTTTCATACCAATCGACAGTTGGGGGGCATCAGTGGTTTTCCTAAACGGGCCGAGAGTATTTATGATACTTTTGGGGTTGGGCATAGCAGTACCGCAATTTCAGCAGCTCTGGGAATGGCAATTGCATCAAAATTAAAAGGCGAAAAGGATAGGCAGCACATAGCCGTTGTAGGCGACGCCTCCATTGCCAGCGGGATGGCGTTTGAAGCCTTGAACCACGCAGGAGTTACTGACACTAACTTATTGATTATTCTGAATGATAATGCTATTGGCATTGATCCAAGCGTAGGGGCGCTGAAAAATTATTTCACCAAAGTAAAATTGAATGGCGCAAAAGAGGCAGATACTATTTTTGAAGCATTAAACTTTAATTATTCCGGACCAATCGATGGGCATAATATAGATTTGGTAATTGCAGAATTGGAAAGACTTAAAAATGTTTCGGGACCAAAAGTACTTCACATAATAACAACCAAAGGAAAAGGGCTTCGGCAAGCCGAAGAAAACCAAGTAGTATATCATGCCCCAGGAAAATTTGATGCCCTTACGGGAAATCTTCCGCCGAAAAATAACCAATTGCAACCTCCCAAATTTCAAGATGTATTTGGAAAAACATTGGTTGAGTTAGCTTCAGAAAATGAAAAAATTATTGGCATCACCCCCGCAATGCCAACGGGAAGTTCCTTAAAATTTATGATGGATATTTTCCCCCAACGTGCTTTTGACGTTGGGATTGCAGAGCAACACGCAGTAACTTTTTCAGCGGGAATGGCTACACAAGGTTTTACCGTTTTCTGTAATATTTACTCTACTTTTTTGCAACGGGCTTACGATCAGGTAATCCACGATGTTTGCCTTCAAAAAATACCTGTGATTTTTTGTTTGGACCGTGCCGGGATTGTAGGTGAAGATGGCGCAACACACCATGGAATCTTCGATTTGGCGTATTTAAATTGTATTCCGAACCTGATTATTTTTGTTCCCCGTAATGAGACTGAATTGCGAAATATAATGTTTACGGCTCAACTTGGACTGGATTTGCCCATTTTCATCCGTTATCCACGAGGTAGAGGCAGTATTTTGGATTGGAAGAAGCCTTTCAATTTAATTAATATTGGAACGGCCGAAATTTTAAAAGAAGGCAATAAAATTCTCTTATTAACCCTTGGCCCTGTATGCCATAATGCACTGAAAGCCATAAATTTACTCTCCCCTTCCCAAAGGAAGCGAGTGGGCTGCGTTGATCTTCGTTTTTTAAAACCGCTAGACGAAACTTTATTGCATGAGCTTTTTCAGAAATATGAAACTGTAATTACCGTGGAGGATGGAACTGCTGTAGGCGGAATGGGCTCTGCTATTGTTTCATTTGCCAGCCCTCATTATAAGACAACTATTAAGATGTTAGGCATCCCCGATGTTTTTCCAGAACATGGAACTGTGGAAGAATTGCAGTCAAAGTTTGGAATTTCTTCTGAAGCAATCTATAAAACAATTAAAATATATCTGTAAAAAAAAGAGGCTCGAACGAGCCTCTTTTCAATCTTTATTTATTTTTTATTCTTAATTAATTATCAGTTTAGAAGTCTGAGAACGATTACCTCCTTCAATCTGAATCAAGTAAATACCAGCATGAAGACCATTGGCATCTACTCTTGCGTTCTGATGAAGTTCTATTTCTTGACCAAAGACTTTTCTTCCGTTCATATCAAAAATTGAGATGGTAGCCGCTCCCACATCAAATCTAGATTTGATGTTAATCTCTCCGTTAGAAGGATTTGGGAACACAACAAAATTGATTTGGTCAGCACCATTGTCAGAGATTCCAAGTTCACACCCTGGGGGCACGTCAAAAGCTTCTGTACCATCTGCTTTACTGTCAGTACTGCCTTGTGTTGCACTCACACCAAGACCACGCTTAGCAAATGCTCTCCAAATTAAACATCTGTTTGCACCACCATTGGCAATATCGTCTGCTTCAAGGATGGCATCACGACCGTCCACAAACCCTGGACTACATGGTTGTAATTTCATACCATCCATAACAAGTTGAAGAGCAATATTGTTACCTCCAGTTCCATTGTAAATATCTGGATCAAATCCGTATTCATCAATAAGATCCCACGTTAAATCCCAAAGCATGGTAGTCCATACTGAACCTACTCCGTGAGGAGCCACTTGT
Organism: Aequorivita iocasae; assembly: GCF_016757735.1. Classification (NCBI taxonomy): domain Bacteria; kingdom Pseudomonadati; phylum Bacteroidota; class Flavobacteriia; order Flavobacteriales; family Flavobacteriaceae; genus Aequorivita; species Aequorivita iocasae. The sequence goes on along the minus strand of NZ_CP068439.1, from coordinate 1,275,975 downwards.
GTTTTTATAGAATCATAGGTAAAATCATTAAGTGCAAAATCTGTAGTATAAGGCTTTGCTCTAAGTCCTCTTCCGGCAATTCCTTCACCAAGTGCATAGGTTCCTGTTCCTCTTACATTAGTGCTTAAATCACCATCTTTCATAGTAAGAATCATACCAAAATAATCACTCCATCCTTCTCCCATTTGTTCTTGATTTTGAAGACAACCAGCTGCAGACGGGCCGCCGGTTAAACGGTTAGAAATACCGTGACCATATTCGTGGGCAATAATTACGTTGTCAAGATCGCCATCTCTTTGAAATGGGTCGGTTCCTGAGCCATCGTCACGCAATGTAGCATTAACTGTATCGCCGTTCTGCAGTGCAGATATAATTGCTTCACCGTCTGACTGATATATCATTATACATGGAATACTTAAGTTGGAGCCACCTCCAAGCATCGCAATTGGGTCTGCAGGAGTGTTATTTACTACCACTACTGCTATTGCTCCTGCTGCCTCAATTTGTGTCATTTTAAAAGGACCATTACAACCGCCCCATCTGGCCACAGCTATTTTACCATTAATTTCAGCACTATTCAAAATAGTATCACAACCATCGTGTGGGTCTGTAGATGAACCGCCATTATCATCTTCTACAAGAACTAGATCTTCTGTAATAGCTGTAGTGGGAAGTGGAGTTCCGTTAATAAAATTAGAATCCATTGCCAAATATTCTCCTGCTAACGGCCCTGAGTTTACGTTCATAAAAGTTCCTAACACATCTCCAGGAGCCGTCCAAAGATACATTTGCATTCTAGGGGCACCTCCATCAGGCGGTGTTGCAAAATTTGCGTTGTTTAATCCACTTCCATCTTGGGCATCAGCAAATACAAAATCACCTTGGGCTCCCAGGTTGGTATAATTTTTCAATTGAAAATTTCCAGACTCCTCATCAAATCCATAATGAAACATAATGTCATGCATCATGTTATTCATATAAAAAAGATTGGTTATCGCCGCTTCGCGGAATGCAAAAGGAGCTCTGGGAAGATCATAATCAAAATCAAACAAGAGTCCGGAACCACCATCAGCTAGCATACCATTACCATTGTTACCATTAGCATCTTCTTGGGCAAGAACGTTATTCCCACGGGTTGTAGTAAACTCGCTACCTATAACACCATCAATATCATGCCACCCAAAAGGAGAGGCCATGGGATCTGCTGGATCGGTAAGCAATTGATCTTCCCCATCATTTGGCCCTATTAAAGGCAATGGGAATACTCTATAGGCTGCTCCCCCTGCAATGGTACGGGCAGAATTGTTTGTTTTATTTCCGAAAAGGATACTTTCCGTAGAATTATGTGAATGTGAACCTTCACCAAAGTTACAACTTACCACCCAATCATCTGTATCCAATAAATCTCCTGTAAGAGCATCAATACGCACACTATAATAATGTGTGGAGTCCATCAAATAAATACTTAAATCCCAAGCCAGTTTTAAAGAGTCTGTGTCGTCCATTTTTTGATAAACAAGCTCAACCGGAATATTGTATTGTGAAATATTTCCATTAGAAAATACATAGCTGCGGTCACCCAAAGTTTCCAACAAACTTAAATTTGAAGGGTTTGGGAGCCCAAGCCAACTGGCTGCTTTTGATATAGCATTTACAGCCGAAAGAGAGGGGCTAACGCTATTAACTTTCGCCGCTGCATTTGGTGTAAAAGATAACTTTGCACTTACTACCACACCATCCTTAATTAAAAAAGGTGAGTTTGAATTGTACAATTTTATGCCCTGATGCTGCTGCTGAACATAAACATTATAGGCTTGCATGCTTTTTGAAAAGCTTTGGGAAGCAACCGAAATATCAGAAACATCTTGCTGCTGCAAAGAATACTGCGTTCGGTTCTGCTGAAGATACGTTTTTACCACATTACTATAATCCTGCCCAAAAGATAAGTTTACAGCCAAAATGATAATTAAGTAAAGAATTTTTTTCATAGGGTTAAAATTAAATATTTAAAAAAGTGAATTATGATCAGAAAAATTGATCAAAAATGTTGATTTAAAATTTCCAAAAATAGAATTTATAAAAATATCATAAAATTGAGGATATAACCTCTTAAAATTCAATTTTTAACATTTACAAAATGAATTTAGCTATAAACTCCCTTTAACTTTCTGAAATATCTGAAGTGCATTCCCATCTGTCATGCTAGAGATATAATTGCAACACTCCATTAAATATCCATATGTTGACTCACTTTTAGTGGGGTCACAATCCACAAGCGCCAATAAAAGCTTGTCATAATGACGGGGCCTACCCTTTTGATGGTTTTCAAATGCTGTTGTAAAAACATCCAGTAAGGTTGATAATATAGCATAGCCGGCTATCTCCTTTTCCATTACCTCTGTGCTTTGGTATACTTTTTCTACACTTATTTTTATGATATCGGCAATCTGGGCTTTGTATTGGCTCCTGGCCAAAAGTGCTTCAGAGAAGGTTCCTTTTAAAATTTCTTCCTCGTTTTCAATAAATATAGCTGCCGCCTCTGCAATCAACGTATTTATAGCAAGGGAACGCAAATAAGCCAATCTGTCCTGCACGGTTTTTAATCGTGAATAGATGTCCTTTTTTAAACTGTCCCGAACCAGATTGATTAAATATTCCAGCGCGATATCTTCTTCAATCAATCCTAAATTTATACCGTCCTCAAAGTCAATAATAGTGTAGCAAATATCGTCGGCAGCCTCCACCAGAAATGTTAGCGGATGGCGGGAATATCCATTATTACCCCTCTCTAAAAGGCCAAGTTCTGTAACCACTTCATTAAAAAAACTTGTTTCGCTTTGAAAAACGCCAAATTTTTTATCAGCAACATGCGCGGTAGGTTTATGGGGAAGCGATTGTTTGGGGTATTTCATAAAAGCTCCCAAGGTGGCAAACGTTAATCGCAGGCCGCCTTCCACGCCGTTTTTGGATTCCGTCAGGATTTTAAAACCGTTTGCATTCCCTTCAAATGCGACGAAGTCCTGATATTCCTTTTCGGTGAGTTGCTCTTTAAAACGCTTGCCTATGCCGTTCAAAAAATAATCGCCAATTGCCTTTTCGCCACTGTGCCCAAAAGGTGGGTTGCCAATATCGTGCGCCAAGGAAGCCGCAGCTACTATAGCTCCAAAATCGTTGAATTGATAGCCGTGGGTATTCTGCAATTGTGGATGTTTTTTCAGTATTTCCTTTCCTACTATTCGTCCCAACGAACGGCCCACGACCGACACTTCCAAACTATGTGTCAATCGGGTATGTACAAAAGAGGTTTTTGAAAGTGGAATAACCTGTGTTTTATCCTGCAAACTTCGGAAAGCTGAAGAAAAAATTACACGATCATAGTCCACCTCAAAACCTAAGCGGGTTTCGTTTTCTTCAATACGCAACCTTTTGTTTTTATCTCCTTGCTTGCGCAACGAGAGCAATTGTTCCCAATGCATCATGAGTATTCAAAATTTATGGGCAAGATACTATTTTCAGAAAGCAATCCAAGGAATTTTTTTCGTCTTAGCGCTTAACCTTTAGGTAACCCTAAAATGACGAATTGGTAATAGCCAATTAACATCGCCTTTACATAAGTCCGGTTTCTTTGCACAAATAAATCAAACGACAAAAATGAAAACTTTTTTAAAACTTTTTTTATTCTTTTTTACTGCAATGACCTTTGCACAGCAAAATGGTTCTATAGTAGGTAAATTGACTGATACGGATTACAATAATGAACCATTGCCTTTTGCCAATGTTTTTATAAAAGGCACAACAATAGGGGTAACCTCAGATATGGATGGCCTGTATGCTATTGAAAATGTAAAGCCTGGCACTTACACAGTGGTTTTCAGCTATGTGGGATATGAAACCGTTGAGATTGAAAATGTAACCGTTACCGCAAATAAAGTTACAAATGTAGATGTGCCCATGGGCGCCAGTGCGGCAGCACTGGACGAGGTAGTAATCAAAACAACCACCCGCAGGGAAAGTGAAGTGGCCCTATTGCTGGAGCAGAAAAAGGCGATTGCGATTAAAGAAAGTATCGGCGCTGAACAATTATCAAAGCTTGGTGTTTCTGATGCCGCAGGAGCAACCACAAAAATTTCGGGAGTATCAAAAACTGACGGCAGCGGCGATGTTTTTGTGCGCGGTCTGGGCGACAGATATTTATACACAACTTTGAACGGCCTTCCTATTCCTTCTGATAACATTGAAAGAAAAAATATAAACCTGAACCTTTTCCCCACAAGGATGATCGAGAGTGTAGATGTTAGCAAAACCACATCGCCCAATCTATCTGCAGATCAAGCTTCGGGAAATATTGATATCAATACGAAACAACTTACGGGCAGCAATCTATTGTCAATAAGTGCAAGTGCATCTGTAAACACGAATGTAATAAATGATGGTGTTTTTAACAATTTTAAGGTTTCGCCTAATTATAATGATGTGTCCTTCGGTTTTTATCAAAAAAGCGTTCCTACAAACCAAGCCATTACAGACCAAAGCTGGAGTCCCGAAGTAGTTGATTTTCCAATCAACAGATCTTATTCCTTAAGTGCCGGAACAAAAATTGGCGATAAGCTCAGCCTTCTTTTTACAGCAGGCCAGTCTGAAGAATTTGAATACAGAGAAGGCTCATTTAAACAATACCGCTCCAACTTTTTGGATGATGTAATTCCTGATGCCATCACGTGGAACAAAGAAGTAGCCACCTCCGGTCTTTTCAATATCAGGTTCCGGGCGGATGATAACAATGACATTAAATTCAACACCCTTTTAATCAACAAAATTGAAGACGAAGTTTTTGAAGGTGGCCGTTCGGGTGAAGGGGTAATTTTTGAAGAAACCGACCCCACTGAAGGCCTGTCGCAATTTATCCGCGATCAGAATCTTAAAAAGACTTTGCTTTCGGTTACCCAGCTTAGCGGCGAACATAAAATAGGTGAAAAAAACGAACTGGATTGGGCAGGAGGCTATAACTTTTTAAGTGCCGATGAGCCCAACCGTATCCGCAACGAAGTAAACTTTAATGAAAACCTTGTGCAATTAGGACGTACAGGTGGTTTTCAACAAAGAAAGAGTATCCAAAAAATTGAAGATACCGAATACAATGGCCGCTTAAACGATTTGATTAAAATTATTGACGAGGAAGAAAATCTTTTCCACATAAATATTGGCGGTACGTATAGAAACAAAACAAGAGACTTCGGCTCACAGTTTTTTGGTGTTGAAGAAACGGTAACGAATGCCGTAAATCCTTCCTCCATTGATGAAATCTCTACTATTTTCACACAGCAAAATTTCAACAACGGGCTTTTAAAACGAAACACACTTTCGCCCGATTTCTATACTGGTGATATGCAGTCTACTGCAGGATATACAAACGTGACGGGAGTGAAAGGAAAAATAACCGTACAGGCGGGCTTAAGATTTCAAAGAGATAATATTGATGTGAACTGGGATGTAAACAATTTTCCCGGCAGAAAGGGAAGTACCAACAAAGACTACCGCAGGGTATTTCCTTCCTTCAACATAAAATATGCCTTGAACGAAAAGCACAGCATCCGTTTTGCAAATAGTTACACCACTACCCTTCCAGAATTTAAGGAAATCGCTCCCTTTGAGTATGTTTCACCAGTGGGCCAGGTTACCCGCGGTAACCCAGATGTTGAAGCTTCCTTAAATAGAAATTTTGATTTGAAGTGGGAATTCTTTCCGTCAAGAGATCAACTTTTATCGCTTACAGGATTTTACAAGCTTATTGAAGACCCGATCAATAAAGTTCAAGACAGAGGTTCTGCCGGTGTGTTCTCTTACTTCAATGCTGGTAACGAGGCCGAAGTCTATGGATTGGAATTAGAAGGCCGTGTAAATTTAATTTCGGGTGATGAGAGACCTAACTTAAAGCTAAATATGAATGCTTCAAAAATGTGGCACAAGCAAGATTTGAAAGAAGTATTCGACGCTGAAGGAAATTTTGTAAGAACCTTTAGATATAAAGGTTTGACAGAGACAGACCTTCAAGGCGCATCAGACTGGATTGTAAACGGATCGCTAAACTTCAATACCAATACCGAACATCCTTTTGAAGCCACCCTTTCTGGAAATTATGCCTCTGACCGGATTTACGCTTTGGGAGCACCAGAATTCCAATCATCTGGAGATGTTAACTACAACGATGCGATTGTCGAAAAAGGGTTCGTTTCCCTGGATTTGATTCTTAGTAAAGAAATAACAAAGAATTTCAAAATAGGGCTTTCAGGAAAAAACATACTGAACCCCAAAATAAAAAGAACACAATTAATAAAACCCAGCACCACGAATATTGAAACGGAAGAAACAGTTCTTTCATACACGCGTGGGGCCCGTTTTGGCTTAAATCTTAACTATACCTTTTAAACAAAGAATGTCTAACTTCAATTAAAAATGAAAATGAAAAACTTTAAAAAATTTGCAATTTCAATTGCAGCAATAAGCACGCTATTCCTTATAGGTTGTAGCAGTGATGACGGTTTTACATCGGGTGATGATGAGCCAGTAGAAAACACACAACTTACAGGTTCTCTGGAATCTGATAGAATTTTAGATCCTACTGTACAGTACACCGTTACTGGCCCCTACCTTGTAAAATCAGGCGCTAAATTAACCATTCCAGCAGGAACGGTAATCGTTTCCCAAGTTGGTACGGACAAATACATTGCCGTAGAACAAGGCGGTAAAATTGATATTCAAGGTACTTCGTCAAATCCAGTTGTAATGCGATCTGAAAACAACAGCGCTGGAGATTGGGGCGGATTATTGCTATGCGGAAAAGCTGCCACAACGGAAGGTGTGGGCGTTACAGCCGAAGTAGGTGGCCTTATTTACGGCGGAAATGACAATGCCGATAACTCTGGTAAGATTGAATATTTGATAATACGTGGAGCTGGAGCACAAATTAATTCAGAATCGCAGTACAACGGCCTTACACTTTATGCAGTAGGTTCCGGGACACAGATTTCAAATGTAGCTGTAATAGACGGTGCGGACGATGGTGTCGAGTTTTTCGGCGGAACGGTTTCTGCTTCCAACCTTTATTTCGAAAACAATGAAGATGATGCTGTAGACTGGACGGAAGGATGGAATGGTACAATTACCAATACTTACGTGAGCCACTCCAAAACATTTTCTACAGCTGTAGAGGCAGATGGGGATAATGCAAATCCAAAATTGGTAAACTTTACGGCAGTTTCTGCTGTGGGTGGAACCGCCTTACAGTTTAAGAAACAATCTGGTGCGACCATTACCGGTTTATCGCTTTTAGGTTACAGTACCAGAATTGATATGAAAGATAACGGACCCCTATCAAACGTTATTATTGATGGTGAAATTGCTGATCCATCTAACGGTTACAATGCTCCTGCAACTGTACCACTGTCTATGTTTGCTTGGGCTACGGAAAATAATTCTGACACCTCGGTATTACCAAGCACAATTACCGGAACTACTGAATTGAACGCTAGCCTTGTGTACCTTCTTCAAGGTACTACACTTGTAAAGTCTGGCGGAAAATTGATTATACCTGCGGGAACAATCATAATTTCTGAAACCGGTACTGATAAGTACATAGCTGTAGAACAAGGTGGAGAAATTGAAATAAATGGTACAAATGAAAATCCGGTGGTAATGAAATCTGCTGGAGGCAACCCTGGAGATTGGGGCGGACTTTTACTTTGTGGCGAAGGCATTACCACGGAAGGGGTTGATGCCATTGCAGAAGTGGGTGGTCTTGTGTATGGCGGAACTAACAATAATGACAGCTCAGGAAGTATTGAGTTTTTAGTTATTCGCGGTGCGGGAGCACAAATAAACTCAGAGTCACAATATAACGGCCTTACACTGTATGCGGTTGGTGCAGGAACATCAATTTCAAACGTAGCTGTAATTGATGGGGCGGATGACGGAATTGAATTCTTCGGAGGAGCAGTTTCTGCAACAAACCTTTATTTTGAAAACAATGAAGATGATTCAGTGGATTGGACTGAGGGCTGGAGCGGAACAATTACCAATACTTACATTCTTAACAATGGCCCAAGTTTTTCTACAGCTTTAGAAGGCGATGGCGATAACAACAATCCTTCTTTCGTAAATTTAACGGCTATTAACACCAGCAATCCAGGAAGTGGAATCGCGATTCAATTTAAAAAGCAATCTGGAGGTACATTTACCAATGTATTGCTTACGGATTATGGTACGAATGTAGATATGAAGGACAATGGGCCGTTGGCAAACGTTATTGTAAACGGTGTTCCATTGGTTACTCCTAATGACAATGTATTTAATGGTACTGCAGTAGATATTTCAGGGTGGGATTGGATTAGCAATTAATTTTAAGTTTTTAATTCTACAATTAAAAAAGAGCCTCTTGAATTCAAGAGGCTCTTTCTATATTAAAAAATTAATAGAATTAAGGATTGTTTGAAACAACGTAGGTATCGGTAACAGTCCACGTTTTAACTTGTGCAATACGAGAGGCATCATAAGAAACTTCCCTCTTTGAATTTCCTTGAAAGAATACCCAAGTTCCTACTTTTTCACCGTTGTCATATTGTGCTACAGCAGTTTTGCTTCCATTAATATCATAACTTACCCATTCTCCGGTAAGTTTATTATCTATAGTATAATATCCCGTTTGGGCTATCATTCCATTGTTGTGATAAATTGTTGCTTTAATAACATCACCGTCTAATACATAAGTGTTTTTAGTTTCTTCTTGTGCTAGAGCTACCGAAGTTAAAAAAACAACCGCCAATATTGTGAATATCTTTTTCATTTGTTCAAGTTTAAAAAATTTGGAATAACCAAAGTTACAAAATTAACCCTTACGAAACCATTTGGTAACGTTAACTTAACATTAAAACTTTAATATCTTCATTATTAATCTTTTAAATACACTAATCAATAACTTAATGATTTGATAAAACTAATTTCACACTAAGTTGTTATTGAAAGATTTTCTTTGTAATTGCCTATTATATTGGGCAATTTTGAAATCGTTTAGTTTTTGTCGACTAGATTTTCAAATGGGGCTGTTTGTTATGAACAGCCCTTTTTTATTAAATTTATAATGGACCAAAAGAGAGTTGCTTAACATTATGGAAACATATAATAAGTATAAATTTTAGTCCTTTGCAGCGACAAAAACTATTATCGATTACAAAATGCGCCAAAAGAATATTTTCTTTATTGGTTTTCTCTTTTTATGTGTTTCCATTGGTAATTCACAAATAGATATTCCAAAATTTGGAGAGGGAATGTTTAACATTGTGGGTAAAGACAGTACATGGAGTGTACGTTTCGCCCCAAGAATTCAAGTGAGAGCCAATTCTTTTTGGGATCACGAGGCCGATAAATTTGGAAAACCGGAACACAGTTTTCTCATTCGCCGCGCCCGTCTTAAATTTGACGGTTTTGCATATTCCCCAAAACTTCGCTATAAAATAGAATTGGGCCTTTCAAATCAAGATATTTCAGGTGCTTCAGAATTTACGGGCAATTCTCCCAGAATCATTTATGACGCAGTAGTAATGTGGGAGTTCTACAAAAATCTTGAGTTATGGGCAGGACAGACAAAACTTCCGGGAAACCGCGAGCGTGTTATTTCATCTGCGAACCTTCAGCTTATAGATCGCTCCAGGCTTAACAGTATATTCAATATTGATAGGGACCTGGGGATACAACTTCGGCACCGCTTTTATGCTTCTGAAAAATTTCTGATAAGAGAAATGTTTGCTGTTTCGCAAGGAGAAGGAAGAAATGTAATAACAGGAAATCTTGGTGGCCTTCAGTATACTAGCCGTATAGAATTGCTGCCTTTTGGTGAATTTATCAAAAAAGGAGATTATATTGGGGGTGATATTTATAGGGAAAAAACACCTAAACTGGCCATTGGAGCCACTTATGATTTAAATGTAGATGCGGTAAAAACCCGCAGTAATCAAGGAAGCTATATGCGAAATGATATAGGTTTTTACGAAACCAATATTAGTACGATCTTTATAGATGCTATGTTTAAGTACAATGGCTTTTCGTTAATGGGCGAATATAGCTACCGCGATGCGGAAAACCCAATAGCCACCAACAGCGACGGAGCTATTACTGGAAATGAAGTTTATACTGGACAGGGCTTTAATATTCAGGGCGGATATGTATTTAAAACCAATTGGGAAGTAGCTGGGCGCTTTACCGCTATTGTGCCCGACAATACATTTTCAACAAACGACACAGAAAACCAATTTACGTTGGGAGGCTCCAAATATATAGTGGGCCATAAACTAAAAGTCCAAACAGATTTAACATATTCAACCATAGGCGGAGAAAGCAATTTTATAGAGTACCGGATGGGTTTCGACCTTCATTTTTAAGAAAAATACAGATAACAATTTGGTAACAATCAATCCTATTTTATATAGGAAATTTGCACCAACTTAATTAAAACTAGAATGGATAACATTTATTTATTAATGATTGTCGCTCTTGCAGCACTTGCAATTGCAGATTTGGTGGTTGGGGTCAGTAATGATGCGGTAAACTTCCTAAACTCGGCCATTGGCTCTAAAGCCCTTTCCTTTCGAACCATTTTGATAATTGCCAGTTTGGGCATCTTCATTGGAGCCGTTTTCTCAAGTGGAATGATGGAAGTTGCACGCAAAGGAATCTTCGTCCCCGGTGAATTTTACTTTGATGAAATAATGATCATCTTCATGGCCGTAATGATTACTGATATCTTATTGCTGGATTTTTTCAACACTATAGGCTTACCCACTTCTACTACGGTTTCCATTGTGTTTGAACTTTTGGGCGCTGCAGTTATTATGGCGCTTATAAAAATAGGGCATAACGATGCGGAAACAATTTCCGCTATCACAAAATATATCAATACCGAAAAAGCAATTGAAATCATTACAGGGATACTCTTATCGGTAGCAATTGCATTTACTGTGGGGGCGGTTGTACAATACTTATCGCGCCTGGTCTTTACATTTCATGTGGAAAGAAAAATGAAATATATAGGAGCCATTTTTGGAGGTTTGGCTCTTACCTGTATCAGTTATTTCATTCTTGTAAAAGGATTAAAAGGCACTCCATTTTACGGAAGTTTTAAAGATATAGTTGAAAGCGATACTTGGTTATTAATAGGCGGAAGCTTTGTTTTTTGGACTGTTTTCTCACAGCTTTTTATGATGATCTTCAAAAAGAATATTTTAATTATCGTAATTGCGGTAGGTACTTTTAGTCTAGCGCTGGCCTTTGCCGGAAATGATCTGGTAAACTTTATAGGCGTTCCTATGGCGGCGTACCACAGTTATATAGACTGGTCAGCTTCTGGCGTGGCCGCTTCAGAATATACCATGCAGAGTCTTGCCGAAAAAGTTCCAGCAGAACCTATGCTTCTCTTTATTGCAGGGGGTGTTATGGTGCTCACTTTGTGGTTTTCCAAAAAAGCGCGTACCGTTTCTGATACCGAGATTGATCTTGCACGCCAAGGCGAGGGCCATGAAAAGTTTAGCCCAAACATGCTTTCAAGATTCTTAGTAAAATCAAGTACCCAATTGGCAACCTACTTTGATTATATTATCCCACAATCGCTTCAAGAGAAAATAGACAAGCGTTTTGAGAAACCGGTTGTTAACCTTCCAAAACATAAAACCTATGAGCTTCCCGCTTTTGATATGATTCGCGCCTCCATAAACCTTATGGTTGCCGGAATATTGATTGCCACTGCAACTTCTATGAAATTGCCCCTTTCCACCACATACGTAACTTTCATGGTTGCAATGGGTACTTCACTTGCAGATAGAGCTTGGGGCCGCGAAAGTGCAGTTTACCGAGTTGCCGGGGTAATGAATGTAATTGGCGGATGGTTTTTTACTGCTTTTGTAGCATTTGTAGCAGCAGGAACTCTTACCTATTTAATATTTATAGGAAGAGGCGCTATGATAGCCGTATTGCTATTATTAGCTATTCTTTTGTTAGTTCGAAATTACATTTCACATAAAAACAAAGTAAAACTGAAATTGGACAAAACCGGCTTGAAGAAAACCGAAAGCAAAACCGTCCAAGGAATTATTCAGGAAAGTGCTGAAAACATAAGCAATGTGGTTTCACGTTCCAACAAAATTTATACTGATATGCTCCGGGGTCTTGCCAAACAAGACACCAAAAAATTGAAAAAGAGCAAAAAAGGCGTAAATAAATTGAATGACGAAGTTGAGGAACTGCGGGACAATATCTTCTATTTCATCAAGAATCTTGATGAAACCAGCGTCCGCGGAAGCAACTTCTATATTATTATCCTTGGCTATTTGACCGATGTGGTGCAGTCTTTGGAATTTATTTCAAAAGCGAGCTACAAGCACGTGAACAACAATCACAAGGCGCTTCGCTTTAACCAAATAAAGGATTTACAGGAAATAGATCAACATTTGGAAGAACTTTTAAATGAAATTGAAGATATTTTCCACAAAAAGGAATTTCAAAGAATTGGAAAAGTACTTGATAAAAAGGATGAGATTTTCCAAAGCCTTTCACATAAAATTGAAAAGCAAATAGCACGAACCCGCACCGAGGAATCAAGCCCCAAAAATACCACCTTGTATTTCAGCCTTCTGTTGGAAACAAAAGATTTGGTAACGGCCTTGATGAATTTAATGGAAGAATATTACACAAGCTATAAGAAAGCTTAATTTTAATAAAATTTGATTAAAGGAGCCTCCATTGGAGGCTCCTTTATTTTTACCCACCTCCTTGAGATTCTTTCATCAAAAGCATAGGGCATCTGCCGTATTTTGATGCCTTACGGACCTATTTTCCATCAAAAAAATTCTTCGTTTAAATTTTATGTTGGAATATTGTTTCAGCAACCAATAAATCTTAAAATTATGAAACTAAAATTTTTATCTATTGTATTTATGATAGCCTGTGGTTTTGTCTCTGCACAAGACAAGGTTAAATATAGTGACGAGGAAAAGGATATGCTGAAAACCTATTATTTCAATGAAGGTTTTGACCAACCGGCCACAAAAAAAGTATCAACCGTTATTATGAAAGACGGTTCAGAACACAAGGGATACTGCAAAGGAGTGGTAACCAAAAAAGGACAGATTGCCCAAATTGTTTTTAAGGACAGTGTTACAGACAAAAAAGAAACCTATGACGCATCACAAATTGCGGAAGCCTATCTGTATGCTAGCGGTTGGGAGAAGTTCGGAAAGGTCTCACAAAAGTTCAGTAATTTCGGGATGGGAAGAAGAAACAGCACAAAAAAATTGACGAGCAACGATCAAATTTATTTCGTAAACCAAAAAGTTTCCCTAAAAAACAAGAAAGACGAAAAGGAATTTTTAATGCAATTGATCAATCCTGAATTCAGCCAAATAATCTCGGTTTACCACGATCCCTTCGCAAAGGAATCTTCTGGATTTAAAATGGGCCCTGGCCCTACCATTGGCGGTGGCGTTGTAAAATCGTATTATGTTCAAAAAGGAGATAAAGTATTTTGGCTCCCAAAAAGTGATTTTGAAGAAAATTATGAATTTCTATTTGGGGATAACGCTGAATTTATGGCAAAGTATCCTTACAAATCAATCAATTGGGATTGGTTTAGCGCACTGGTTTTGGAATATACCAAAATGTCTATGCCAAAAGATCAGGAATAATATAAGCGAATTCAACAACTCAAATGCCGCAGTGTTTATTTAAACGCTGCGGCATTTTCGCTATAAAAACAAATCCTTGAAGGGATCGTTTTGGAAATAGTAATAATCGATCATTAAAACCAAAAGGTTTTGAATAAAATGCACAAGCATTCCTAACCAAAGGGTTTTATAACGATACCTTAAGTAGCCCAACACCATCCCAAAAGGAAATATCCATAAAATGGACAGAAAGGAAAAATGAACAAGTGCAAAAATAAAAGCCGTAGCTATAATGGTTACCCAGGGATTTGCGAAGTTTCTCAACTGATTGAACAAAAAGCCCCGAAAAGCCAATTCTTCAAAAATCGGTGGGAATATTACGGTAAATAGCAATGCCCAAAACAATGGATAGTTATAGGCCGCATATTCGTAAAATATATTGTCTGATTCATCAAATAATAAACTATTAATTTCTTCAACAAATATGTATACTACTATTGCGGTAAAAATTGGAAAAACAATCCCAAAAATCATACTTTGCCATGAAATATATTTCACATTATATAGGGCAAGAATCTTTTTAAAATCGAAGAAGCTGAAAAATAATGTAAGTACAATAAATATAGATTCAATTATAATTTCAGTCTGGAGGGTAATCTCATCCTCTTTATAAATAAAAAAAGCAATTATTGAATAAAGGAGAAATGTGAGGTAAAAGGCAATTACAAGTTGTACACTTTTGCTTTCAATTCCGTGTTTGCTTTGCTGGATTGCTTTTCCGCAACCACCACAATATTTCGCGTGTTGTTTTACAGGAGCACTACAATATTTACAGCTCAACAACATCTATTTAAGCATTGCGGAGTTGTAACGCAGAATTAATTCCTTTCGATAAATAAACAATTATGAAACCTTTTATCAATAGACCCTTATAAATCGTTTCGGGCTCAATCAAACCATTCAAGACGAGCGTTGTCAAATAAACCAGTAATCCTAAAATCAAAGCTACCAAAGGACGTTTCTGTGACCAAAAACCCAGTAATAAATAACTTATTGAAAGAATTGAATTTACTATTAAGACGGATGAGTCATCAAGTTTAAAAAAATAATATAACCCAGATAAAAAAGCAATTGCGGCAACTACAAAAAGACTGTTCCTCCCTTTTTTAATTAGGGATGAAGCTTCCGCCTGACCTCTCTTTTTCATCACTTGCCTTGCATGAAAACCTGATTGTTCTTGTGTTGTTCCCCCTTCTGGGTATCCACAATCATTACAATATTTCTGATCCAATTCTATCTCAGAATTGCATTGGGAACAGATTTTCGAGGCAATAAGTAAGTCTTCCATAATCCAATTTATAAAAAGGCTAATATAAAATAATCCATAAAAAAAGGAAGACAATTGCCTTCCTTTTCAAAAAAGTATGAATAAATTTTAGGACCCGCACATCAAACAATCATCATCCGCCGCGTTTTTGGATTGCGCAAGCATTTCCCGTAATTCTTGCGGCGTCATTGGTTTTGTTGAAACATTTTCCGCTACAATCGCTGTAGCCTCAGCACCAACAGTTTCTTTTTTATCTTCCTTTTTAAGTGTGAATTTAATAGCATCCACGGCACTTTTTGTCCTTAGATAATACATTCCGGTTTTTAGGCCGCTTTTCCACGCATAAAAGTGCATCGAGGTTAATTTTGCCATATTTGCGTTTTCCATAAATAGGTTCAACGATTGGCTTTGATCAATGAAATAACCACGTTGGCGGCTCATATCAATAATATCCTTCATCGACAGCTCCCAAACAGTTTTATAAAGTTCCTTCAAATCCTGCGGAATTATTTCCACATCTTGAATGGAACCGTTGGCACGCATGATTTCTTCTTTCAAATCCTCATTCCACAAACCAAGCGCAACCAAATCCTCCAAAAGGTGTTGGTTCACAACGATGAATTCCCCGGAAAGTACGCGACGTGTATAAATATTTGAAGTGTACGGCTCAAAAGCCTCATTATTTCCAAGGATCTGCGAAGTGGAAGCAGTCGGCATTGGCGCCACCAAAAGTGAATTGCGCACGCCGTGTTTTTTTACATCTTTTCGCAGTTTACCCCAATCCCAGCGGCCGCTCAATTCCTCATCATTTATTCCCCATAAATTATGCTGGAAAAGTCCTTCGGAAATTGGCGATCCTTTATAGCTTTCATAGGGCCCGTCTGCCTTTGCTTCTTCCATGGAAGCGGTTACGGCAGCAAAATAAAGCGTTTCAAATATTTCTTGGTTCAATTTTTTAGCTTCATCGCTTGTGAAAGGCAAACGGAGCATAATAAATGCATCAGCCAAACCTTGGATTCCCAATCCAACAGGACGGTGACGGAAATTTGAATTTTGCGCTTCAATCACCGGATAATAATTTCTATCAATTACGCGGTTCAGGTTTTTGGTTACGCGTTTGGTTACTTTGAAAAGTTCTTTGTGGTCAAACTCGCCATTCTTTACAAACATCGGCAGGGCGATGGAAGCCAAATTACAGACCGCAACTTCGTCCGGTGAAGTGTATTCCATAATTTCCGTACATAGGTTTGACGACTTTATGGTTCCCAAATTTTTCTGGTTGCTCTTTCGGTTCGCCGCATCTTTGTAAAGCATATACGGTGTACCGGTCTCAATCTGCGATTCCAAAATTTTCTCCCAAAGTTCGCGGGCCTTTACCGTTTTTCGGCCTTTCTTTTCAGATTCATATTTGTGGTACAGCGCTTCAAATTCCTCGCTGTGGCATTCAAAAAGTCCTGGACATTCGTTGGGGCACATAAGCGTCCATTCAGCATCATCCTGCACACGTTTCATAAATAAATCCGGAATCCACATCGCATAAAATAGATCGCGGGCGCGCATTTCCTCTTTTCCGTGGTTTTTCTTCAAATCCAAAAAGTCGAAAATATCAGCGTGCCAGGGTTCCACATATATTGCGAAACTTCCTTTTCGTTTTCCACCGCCTTGATCCACATAACGCGCAGTATCGTTGAACACGCGAAGCATCGGCACGATTCCATTTGAAGTTCCGTTGGTTCCACCAATGTACGATCCCGTTGCGCGAACGTTGTGGATAGAAAGGCCGATTCCGCCGGCAGATTGTGAAATTTTTGCGGTTTGTTTCAAAGTGTCATAAATACCGTCGATACTGTCATCTTTCATAGCAAGCAAAAAGCAGGAAGACATTTGTGGTTTCGGCGTTCCACTATTGAAAAGCGTTGGCGTTGCGTGGGTGAAATATTTCTTTGACATCAATTCATACGTCTCCTTCACGGCAGCCAAATCATCCAAATGGATGCCCACGGAAACACGCATCAGCATATGTTGCGGACGCTCGGCTATTTTTCCGTTCAGCTTCAATAAATAGGAACGTTCCAAAGTTTTAAAACCGAAATAGTCATACCCAAAATCACGGTTATAGATAATTGTGGAATCCAATTCCTCGGCATTATTTTTTATCACTTCAAAAACCTCATCGCTCAGCAACGGAGCCTTTTTCCCGGTACGCGGATTCACGTATTCGTAAAGATCCGTCATCACTTCCGAAAATGATTTTTTGGTGTTTTTATGAAGGTTTGAAACGGAGATGCGCGCGGCCAAACGTGCATAATCCGGGTGCGAAGTGGTCATTGTCGCCGCAATTTCAGCGGCCAAATTATCGAGCTCGCTGGTGGTTACGCCATCGTAAAGCCCTTCTATCACGCGCATTGCTACTTTCACTGGGTCAACCAATTCGTTTAAGCCATAGCACAATTTGCGCACTCGTGCCGTGATTTTATCGAACATAATCGGTTCTTTGCGGCCGTCTCTTTTTACTACATTCATAATTTTTAAATTTTATCGGTTAGTATTTTAGCTGAAAAACCTTGTGCGCGATGCTGATAATGCACACAATCAACTAATTATATTGAATTATATATTTTGGGGAAAGCGGGAGCTTTCTAAAAATCTGCGTCGAAACTGATTTTGTTTGATTCCTTGTCTTTGTTGGTAACGCCGGCTTTTTGGTATTCGCCCACACGTTTTTCAAAGAAATTGGTTTTGCCCTGAAGCGAAATCATATCCATAAAATCAAATGGATTGGTAACGTTGTATTCTTTTTCACAATCCAACTCAACCAAAAGTCTGTCGGTTACAAATTCAAGATATTGCGTCATCAATTTTGAATTCATACCAATCAAACTTACCGGAAGTGATTCGGTAATAAATTCTCGTTCAATATTTAAAGCGTCCACAATTATTTCGCGAATGCGCTCTTTTGGAACCTTGTTTACCAAATGATGATTGTGAAGATGCACGGCAAAATCGCAATGAACGCCTTCATCGCGGGAAATCAATTCATTGGAAAAAGTTAGCCCGGGCATCAAGCCGCGTTTTTTCAACCAAAAAATAGAGCAAAATGCACCTGAAAAGAAAATTCCTTCAACCGCTGCAAAAGCAATCAAACGCTCGGCAAATGAATCGCTTTCAATCCATTTCAGCGCCCAATCGGCTTTCTTTTTAATTGCCGGAAATGTTTCGATTGCGTTGAAAAGCTGGTCCTTTTCCTTTTCATCCTTCACATATGTATCAATCAACAACGAATAGGTTTCACTGTGGATGTTTTCCATCATAATCTGGAAGCCGTAGAAAAATTTCGCTTCGCTGTATTGCACTTCATTTACGAAATTTTCAGCAAGATTTTCATTCACAATTCCATCCGAAGCGGCGAAAAATGCAAGAATATGTTTTATGAAATAGCGCTCGTCGTCATTAAGTTTTGAATTCCAATCGGTAAGATCTTGGTGCAAATCAATTTCCTCGGCTGTCCAAAAACTCGCTTCGCTTTTTTTATACCACTCCCAAATATCGTGGTGTTGGATGGGAAAGATTACGAATCTGTTTTTGTTTTCCTGAAGAATTGGTTCAATTGCACTCATATTGTCCGTTGTTTTTTAGGTTAAAATTTGCCGCTACTCGGGACTAACAAATATGGAGAAATTAAAAGGTAGTTTGGAAGAAAAAGCTTTGCGTTTTTTAACAAAGTTTTCAACACGTGATTTTCAATTGTTTACAAATTTCTAAAAATAATTTTCTGTAAATAATTGAATTTAAAAACAATAAAAATATTTTAGTAGCCTGCCGAGCATAAAAAGTTTACAAAAAATGAAAACTACAAACATAGTTTTTTTAACATTTCCAAAATTTCTGAAAATGAAAAAACCCTACCTTATTTAGGAAGAAACAGCGTCAAGCAACTACCAATATTCACTGAAAAATTAGACGTGGGACAGCTTTCCCCTGCGTTTCTACTTGACAAAAAAATCAATAAATTGGCAGCGAAAAAATTAACCGATAAAATCAAATCCACAGTAGGGCACCAATACTTCCGGAATCTTAATTCCGTTCTCGGTTTGGTAATTTTCCATAATTCCGGCCAAAACGCGCGGCAAAGCCAAAGCGCTTCCGTTTAAAGTATGCGCAAGTTTGTTTTTACCGTCTTTGTCCTTAAAGCGAAGTTTCAATCTATTGGCTTGAAATGTTTCAAAATTTGAAACAGAGGAAATTTCCAACCAACGGTCCTGTGCGGTTGAAAATACTTCAAAATCATAGGTCAACGCTGAAGTGAAACCTAAATCGCCCCCGCAAAGACGAAGAATTCTATATGGCAATTTCAATTCGCGAAGAATTTCTTTTACGTGCTCCACCATTTCGTCCAAAGCTGCGTATGAATTATCGGGATGCTCAATGCGGACGATTTCAACTTTATCAAATTGGTGCAAACGGTTCAAACCACGAACGTGCGCACCATAGCTTCCCGCCTCGCGGCGAAAACAAGGTGTATAGCCCGTACATGTAATTGGCAATTCGGAATGAGTCAGCAAATCGCCACGGAACATATTTGTAACAGGAACCTCAGCGGTAGGGATTAAATAAAGATCGTCAATGCCCACGTGGTACATCTGCCCTTCTTTATCGGGAAGTTGTCCAGTGCCATAGCCCGAGGCCTCGTTCACCAAATGAGGCACTTGATATTCTGTGTATCCGGCTTTTGTGTTTTTATCCAAAAAATAAGAAATCAACGCTCTTTGCAAACGCGCACCTTTCCCTTTATAAACGGGAAAACCTGCACCGGTAATTTTTACACCGAGCTCAAAATCTATTAAATCGTATTTTTTTGCAAGCTCCCAATGCGGAAGCGCGCCTTCAACCAGTTTTGGGATTTCGCCTTCTTTATAAACCTCTTCATTATCGTTTTCATCGGTACCGGACGGTACCAAATCGTTCGGGATATTAGGAAGTGTATAAAGTAATTGCTGCAGTTTTTCGGCAGCGGCAAGCATTTGCTCATTCAGTAGTTTTGAAGATTCCTTCAAGTCAACTGTTTTTTCTTTTAGTTCGTTTGCTTTTTGTATTTCACCGCTTTGAAAAAGTTTCCCGATTTCCTTTGAATAGGAATTGCTCCTTGCCAAAACATCATCCAATTGGGCTTGCGAAGCGCGGCGTTCTTCATCTAAACTTAAAACTTCTTCAAAAACCGAAGAAGCATCAACGCCACGTTTGGCAAGGGCTTGTATGTATTTGTCTTTGTTTTCGCGGATGTCGGTTACTTGTAGCATTTTCCTATTTTATTTTGAAGCGCAAAGTTAGGAAAATCGCCTTATTCTTTCACTGGCTTTTCACTATAATCGTTCGGTGAAGGCAAAATCCATTTACTATGCTTAAATGGGTGCCATTCTTCAGAAGCCAAATCTACCGTAGGGTCCGTAAAAGGATGATAATACCCACCGTTGACACGAACGGAAGCTTCCATATAAACAGCCACATCACGTCCTTTTTTCTCCTCAACAGCTTTTATTTTTTGTGCAAGTTGCCACATTATGTCGGGTTTTGTTGCAACGGACCCCTGTTGTTTCGAACCTAAAAGCTCGCTATAATTATAACGCTTCTTTTCACCATCGGGTTTGTTTTTTACCCAAACCGTAAGACTTCCGCTTTTGGAACGCAGCATCATACGCCAACTTAATCGATGGCCTTCTTCGGTCCAGAGCACATCATCTTTAAAGAACCAATGGCGCAATGGCAAACCTATTTGAAAGGCAAAATAAATTCCGAACACCGCAATCAGCGCACCATTATATTTGGGGACAATAACTTCATTGCCTCTATATAATTTTTTCTTCGGAAGAAACCGTTTTTGAAGAATTTCCGGAGAAAAGAAAAATAGTGCAAACGCAATTGACATATATGGAAAAATCCCGATCTGAAAGACTATTGAATTGAAGAGATGAAAAAACACGGAAACTATAAACCCCAATAGACGTGTGCGTTTCCAAAGCATTAAGGGCACAATGAGCAGATCAAAAAAGATGCCTGTATAGGCAATAGTCCAATGCACCCAGTTTTGCTGCAATAGATCGCCAATGAGCCAATAATGCTTTCTACTCTCCATTAACAACGCAGCCATAGAAGCATTTAGCCAATCTGGATATAACTTTGCAATTGAGGCATAAGTATAAACAATCCATACTTGCAAAATCAAAATTAAAAGTACCCAACGGGGCATGGAAGGCGATTTAAGTTCAGGATTTAGTTTTGCATCCACAGAAAACCATCGGTTGGCAGGCAGAAAAGCCATAATCCAGCATAGCAGCATCATTAAATAATAATGGTTATTATAGCTGCTTTTCTGCATTAAATAAGCGCCTGTCCACATAATTGCATAAGCAATCATACTGAAGCGATATTTGAAACCCAGCATCACCCCAATCCCGAAAACACCCATTATCACAAAGTAATAATACATTCCCGGCCCTTGCAGCTGTTGCAAAAAATCAAACCCTATAAAGTTGAAAGTAAAGGGAGGCTCAACCAAAGTTCTTCCTAGCCAGCCCGTGGCTATAGCACCAAAAGCTTCAATTGTTATCAAAAGACCAAAGACAGCACGAAAAAGCACCAGCCCAATATTGTCTATTTGTTTGAAAAGAAATTTATCCACGGATTTTTAAAAATTGTTTCGCGAATAGTTCATCCTTTTTGATTTCTTGTTTTAAGATTTCAACAGAATCAAAAGTTTCCTCATCTCTTATGAATTTTAAAAATTCAATGGTTATAGTCCTGCCGTATAGATCTTTATTGAAATTGAGAAAATGCGTTTCAATTGTTTTTTCGGTTCCGCCGACCGTTGGGTTGGTCCCGATGCTGGTTATTCCGAAGATTTTTTCGCCATCAATTTTTGACTGTACTATATAAACACCATTCTTTGGAACCAGTTTGTATGCCTCTTTAAGTTTTAAATTGGCAGTGGGATAGCTAATGGTTCTTCCAATTGCTTTTCCTTTAACCACTTCCCCGGAAATCATAAAATTATAGCCTAAATAACTATTGGCAGTTTCAATATCGCCTTCGTTCAAGGATTTTCTAATTTTTGTGGAACTTACGGCTACATCATCTATTTCCTTGGCGGAAATTTCCTCAACCTCGAAATTATAGGTCTTTCCAAATTCCTTTAAATCCTCAATATTGGCATTGCGATTTCTTCCAAAACGGTGATCGTAACCGATGATTATTTTTTTTGCCTTTAAACCATTTACCAAAATATCGCGTACATATTCCAAAGCTGTCAATCGGGAAAAAGCATGTGTAAACGGATGGACAACAAGATGGTCGAGACCAGTATTTTTAAGTAGTTCCGTACGTTCGTCAATCGTGTTAATAAGTTTGATATCTACATTTTGCTGTAAAACCATCCGCGGATGGGGGAAAAAAGTGAGCACAGTGGAATCTAAATTTTCCTTTTCCGCAGTTTCCACCAACCTTTTTAAAATAGCTTTATGACCTATATGAACTCCATCAAAAGTGCCGATGGTCACGACGCTTTGACGGTTATTTTTATAGGCGGAAGCTGAGGAATATTTTTTCAAAATTATTTACCGTTATATGTATTCATTGTAATATTCATTCCTGCGAGGCCAAAAGACTCAATAATTTTGCAGCTCAGCTCCAATCGTTCGGGCAGCTGCTTTTCTTCTTCGGCCTCCCATTCGCCCAAAACGTAATCTACCTGTCGCCCTTTTGCAAAGGCATCGCTTATACCGAATCGGAAACGATTGTAATTGGTGGTTTGCAAAGTATTCTGAATATCCTTCAAACCATTGTGGCCGCCATCGCTACCTTTGGTTTTAATGCGGATGGTACCAAAGGCTAAATTTAAATCATCAGTTATAACAAGCATGTTTTCTAACGGAATTTTTTCTTTGTCAAGCCAGTATTTTACAGACTTTCCGCTTAAGTTCATATACGTGCTCGGCTTTAGGAAAATAAAGGTTCTTCCTTTTACTTTATGTGAAGTAACGTCGCCAAGTTTGGCCGTTTCCCACGAAAGCGAGTTTTTTTCGGCATAAAAATCCACCACTTTAAAACCAATATTATGGCGAGTATTTGCATATTTGGGGCCAATATTACCAAGGCCAACAATAAGGAATTTCTTCATTGGATCTGTTTCTTCTGAAATAGCATCGACAGTCTTTGCCGAAAAAAGTTTTTTGAAAAATGAAAACATACTGCTGTCAATCTTCCGTAAAAATAAAAAAAGCACCCCGAATTAACGGGATGCTTTTGGGTAATCTTCTTAAAAAGAAATTTATTCCTTAACTGCAGCAACATCATCAGTTTCTGTAGCTGGAACTTCTTCTCCTTCTGCACCTTCTGCAGTTTCATCTTCTTCTTCCACTTCGTCCACAATGGCGGTACGTGAAGTTCTAACTTGACAGATAACGGTGTTATCTGGATGCATGATTTTGTAATTGTCTGCCTTAAGCGACTTTGTGTACATTTTGTTACCAATACGCATTTCGGTAATGTCTGCCTCAATAAAATCTGGAAGATTTTCTGGCAACGCCTTCACGCGAAGCTTACGGTTAACAATACGCAAAACCCCACCGTTACGAACACCGCGGGAGTTACCAACGGTACGCACAGGAATTTCCATAGTTACTTCCTTATCATCAAAAATTTGGTAAAAATCGATGTGAAGAATACGGTCAGTCACTGGGTGAAATTGTATATCCTGAAGGATAGCATTAATTTTTGTGCCTCCCAAGTTGATTACAACCGTGTGTACGTCTGGAGTGTAAACCAAGTCTTTAAATGCAATTTCTTCTGCTGAAAAGCTAATTGGCTCATCCCCTCCGTAAACTACGCAAGGAACCATTCCAGCATTACGTAGGGCTTTTGTTGCCTTTTTGCCCACGCTTTCTCTTTGTGATCCTTTAATTGTAATAGATTTCATTTTGTTTGAATTGTTTATTTATTAAAAAACTCCCTAAAAAGCTGTTTTTTAGGGAGTGCAAAGATAAATTTTATTTTGGATTATCAGTTTAGGAAATTTGATTTTTTCTTTTGAAAGAAACCTACATCAAAAACTTGCCACTTATAGACTTGTTGGCATTTACGCTCAGCATAACGTCGGCAAACAATTTTGCGCAACTTATCACTCTAATTTTCTTACTAGGTTTGGTTGGAATAGAATCTGAAACAATCAGTTCGAGCATTTGCGATTTTTCAATTCGTTCATAAGCATTTCCTGATAGTAGCGGATGCGTACAGACCGCGCGAACGCTCAATGCACCGCGCTCCATCATCAAATCGGCAGCGGTAGTAAGGGTTCCGGCGGTATCGACCATATCGTCCACCAAAACAACGTTTTTCCCTTTTACATCGCCAATGAGCTCCATGTGGGAAATTACGTTCGCTTTCTCACGCTGCTTGTAGCAAATGACTACGTCGCTTTCCAAAAATTTTGAATAAGCGTAAGCGCGTTTTGAACCGCCCATATCTGGGGAAGCGATTGTTAGATTGTCAAGTTTCAAACTTCGCAAATAGGGAAGGAAAATAGTTGAGGCAAAAAGATGGTCCACTGGTTTTTCAAAAAATCCTTGAATTTGGTCAGCGTGCAGATCCATTGTGATGATTCTGGTAGCGCCTGCTGTCTCAAGCATTTTTGCCACCAATTTTGCGGCAATCGGCACCCGGGGCTTGTCTTTTCTATCTTGGCGGGCCCACCCAAAATATGGCAGGACTGCGGTTATATGCCTTGCTGAAGCACGCTTTGCAGCATCAATCATCAACAAAAGTTCCATTAAATGGTCGCTATTTGGAAAGGTGGAACCAATAAGAAACACACGACTTCCGCGAACAGATTCTTCAAAGGAAGGTTGAAATTCGCCATCGCTATAATGGGCAGTAATAACTTTTCCCAATGGAATTCCGAAGGCTTCGGCAATATCTTGAGCAAGCGCCTCACTTTGTTTGCAGGCAAAAATCTTTGGTTCTGGGATAGCAGTTGACATAAGTTTTGGTTTTGGTTTATTGAGAGTGTAAAGGTAAAAATTAATAGTTAGCCATATTTAAAAAAATAGCCGCATAAAAATTAAATTAAATTATAAATAATTGTTTATTTTTGCCTCCCGTTTGCTCGAGTGGCGGAATTGGTAGACGCGCTGGATTCAAAATCCAGTTCTTTCGGGAGTGTGGGTTCGATTCCCACCTCGAGTACAAAAGGCTTTAGCAGAAATGTTGAAGTCTTTTTTTTTACTTGGTACAACATAGGTACAACATTTCATTTTTTATTATATATAATTGGATTTATATCAATTTGATATAAATTGAGAGTTTGGAGAATAGTGAGACTATTCATATCAATTTCTTTGAGAATTTACGAAGCCAAATCCACCCTCAAAATTTACTGATATCAAATTCGTCCCTCATAAATGAATGAAAGTATGGGAGTATGGATTGTTGGATATGAAGTAATATTTTACTGATTCTATAAAATTTTTTTAATAACTCCTTCTTTTCTTACCGATAATCCCTATGATGTCACCGGAATAATTAAAAATAAAATATAAATTCCCAAAAAAAAATTTTAGTAAACTTTCAAGAAAACAACTAATATTTACTATATTTCTCGAAAATTTACTATAATTGAATCTGTCAGATTTCTTAAAAGAAAAATTATCATTTGAAAGTTATGCTTTCAGCTGGGATGAACTTCTTATTGCTAAAGCAAGGAAGTCTGAAACTTCATTACAAAGCCAATTGTCCTATGCCATACAAAAAGGAGATATCATTCCTTTGCGACATCATTTTTATTTGATTATTCCACCACGATATTCGAAATTTGGGAAATTACCAATTGAGCTATACGTTAACAGCCTATTTGAGTTTTTAGAACGTAATTATTATGTTGGTCTATACTCTGCAGCAAAATCTTATGGGGCTGGGCATCAGCAAATTCAAAAGGAATACATTCTACATGACAAGGCGCCTTTGTTATCCATTTCTAAAAACGCTATCAATCTTGACTTTTTTACCGTTTCTAAGTGGCCAAAGAAAAATATAGCATCGAAAAAAGGAGATGCAGGAATGTACAATATATCCAGTCCTTGCCTAACAGCTGTGGACTTGATTTATCATCAAACCAAAATTGGCGGATTAAATAGAATGCTCTCTGTTTTAGAAGAGTTGGTTGAAGAAATTAAATTGGCAGACGCAAAAGATTTATTGTCTTGGTACACTCAAAAAAGTGTATTACAACGTTTTGGATATTTACTGAATGAATTTGATTCAGAATCTGATATAGCAAATCTTATATATGGACATCTAAAACTTGAAAAATTCTATCCAGTTTTGTTAAGTCCAAGATCTAATGAAAAGCCTGGCGCTGTTGAGAATAGATGGAAGGTTGATGTGAACATTAAGATAGAAAGTGATTTATGATACCACGGCCAGACATAGCCAAATGGCAGCTAAAAGCGCCTTGGAGAGATTTTTCACAGGTAGAACAAGATTTAATTATCAGTCGCGCACTCGTGGACATATTTTCTGATGAATTTTTAAATGAAAATCTAGCATTCAGAGGTGGCACGGCACTTCATAAGTTATATTTAAACCCTGCGCCGCGCTATTCAGAAGATATAGATTTAGTGCAAGTTAAACCAGGACCAATAAAACCGATAATGCAACGCATAGCTGAAGTGGTTACTTTTTTTGATGAAAAAAGAAGTACTAAAATAGGTGGTCACGGAGCAAAAGCATTATATCGTTTTACTTCTGAATATGAAAATATTAGGTTGCGGTTAAAGTTGGAAATCAATTGTAAGGAACATTTTAACGTATTGCCTTGGGTAGAATTCCCTTTTGAAGTAAAAAGTAATTGGTTTGAAGGCAAAGCCAACATTAGAACCTATGATATAAATGAATTATTGGGCACAAAACTAAGAGCATTGTATCAAAGGAACAAAGGAAGGGATTTGTTTGATTTGGATTATTCAAGATTGAACCAAGAGTTAGACATTCCAAGGATTGTAGATTGTTTCTATGAGTATATGAGTGTTTCAGTGGGAAAAGCACCTACTAAAAAGGAGTTTATGCTCAATGTGGAAGAAAAGGAAAACAATCCTGATTTTATTGGAGATATGGAAGCTTTATTGAGACCCGAAATTAAATATGATCAAGATGCAGCTTTTGAATGGCTGAAAAATGAACTAATTGAAAAGCTTAAATAATATAATGAATTATAATGAACGCAGTTGAAATTGAAGAAGCCGTATCAGATTTAGCGAGGCAGCCATTTGACCCGCAAGAATTTGCGTTTTCATTTCTAGAAGCATTTGGAAATAAACCTACTACTATTAAGCGTTTGCGGGAAGGGAACACCAATAAGTCAACAATTGTTGGAGGAGTATTGCAACGAAATAATATTCACATTGTCGTTTCTGAAAATGGCAAAGTTGAAGAGGCATTAACGCTACTTAGAGAAACTCCTGAAACAAGAAAATCAAAAGCACAATTCATCCTTGCAACAGATGGCCAAGATTTTCAAGCTGAAAATATAATTAGTGGAGAAACGTTAGTTTGTAAATACCAAGATTTTCACGAATACTTTAGCTTTTTCCTTGAATTGGCTGGAATAAGTACCGTAAAACAAATTAGAGAAAGTGCCTTTGATATTAAAGCCACAGGCAGATTAAATAAACTCTACATTGAATTATTACAGCACAATCCCGAGTGGGCGACTGCTGAAAGACGGCCAGATATGAACCATTTCTTGGCACGCCTGATTTTCTGCTTTTTTGCAGAGGATACCGGTATATTCCAAGGGGAAGGGCTTTTTACACTTACCGTACAGCAAATGAGTATGAGTGATGCTTCGGATACACACGAGATAATCAGTGAAATGTTTCGGGCAATGGATACGAAATTAAAAGACCGCGAAAAAAATAATATAAAGGCCTGGGCCAATAAGTTTCCTTATGTAAATGGGGAGTTGTTTTCTGGGTCAACTGATGTTCCAAAATTTACTAAGATTGCACGGTCATACTTAATTCACGTGGGTAATCTGGATTGGAAAAAAATTAATCCGGATATTTTTGGGTCTATGATTCAGGCTGTTGCGGATGATGAAGAACGTGGTATGCTAGGAATGCATTACACTTCTGTTCCAAACATCTTAAAGGTTCTAAATCCATTATTTCTAGATGATCTAAGAGAGCATTTAGAGCAAGCAGGAGATAATGCCAGAAAGTTATTGAATTTGCGCAGACGTATGGCACGTATTAGAGTATTCGATCCTGCTTGTGGTTCTGGGAATTTTTTAGTGATAGCTTATAAGCAAATTCGTGAAATTGAATATGAAATTAATAAACGAAGGGGAGAAAAAAATCTTTCAAGTGAAATCCCGCTTACTAATTTCAGGGGTATTGAGCTTCGGGATTTCTCCTCAGAAATTGCGAGACTCGCACTTATAATAGCCGAATATCAATGTGATGTACTTTACCGAGGTAATCAGTTAGCTCTGGCGGAGTTTTTACCCTTAGATGCAGAAAATTGGATTACCAAAGGAAATGCCTTGCGCATCAATTGGCTTTCGGTATGCCCACCAACGGGAACAGGCGTAAAACTTCACGGGGATGATCTTTTTAGTAGTCCTTTGGATCAAGCAGAAATTGACTTTGATAATGAAGGGGGTGAAACTTTTATTTGTGGAAATCCACCTTACGCAGGAAGTTCAAAACAGAATACAAATCAAAAGAGTGATCTTAAAGATTTATTTGATCCTCATAATATAAGGTTTAAAAATTTAGATTATATATCTGGATGGTTCTGGTTAGCATCTAAATTTTATGAACAAACAGATGGAGCCTATGCTTTTGTTACAACGAATTCAATATGCCAAGGAGAGCAAGTAAACATATTATGGCCACATATTCTATCAAATAATCAAGAAATAGGTTTTGCTCATACAGCATTTAAATGGAGCAATTTAGCACAGAACAATGCTGGAGTAACTTGCGTAATTGTAGGTGTGAGAATTTCTTCTTCTGCAGATAAATTTCTTTATTTCGAAGACTCTCGTAAAAACGTTCGACATATCAATCCTTACCTTATTGATTATCGAGATGTGTTTATACCAAGATATTCAAATTCAATATCCAATTTACCTAAAATGTTGAAGGGGAATCAGCCAACGGATGGTGGCAACCTAATTCTATCAAGTGAAGAAAAGAGAGAACTTGAAGAAATTTCTCCTGATTCTAGGGAATTTATAAGGCCTCTATTTGGAGCAAAGGAATTGATAGATGGCTCTAAACGATATTGCTTATGGATTGAAGATGATAAATTGCAGAAGGCGCGAATGATACCTCAGATAAAGAATAGGATTAAATTGGTTAAACAAGCAAGACTCAAAAGTTCTGCAAAATCCACTCAGAATAAAGCCGGTTTGAGCCATCGATTTATTCAAATTCAAGGATATGGAAGATTATCACTTGTGATGCCCGAAGTTTCATCGGAGAAAAGAGAATATTTAACTGGTGAGTTATTAGGTGCAAACTGTATAAGTACAAATAAGCTCTTTACGGTTTATGACCCCGAAATTTATCTTTTTTCTGTATGCTCCTCAAAGTTACATAAGACTTGGATTGAGACGGTTTGTGGTAAACTTGAAGAAAGAATCAGTTATTCAAATGTTCTTGGATATAACACTTTTCCATTGCCAAAGCTTACTGAAAAAAATAAAAAAGATTTAACAGAGTGTGCCGAAGAAATTCTAATTGCTAGAGAACGGCATTTCCCAGCTACTATAGCTGATTTATACGACCCAAAAAAAATGCCTAAGGATTTAAAGCAAGCGCACGAGAGAAATGATGAGGTTTTGGAACGCATTTATATAGGGCGTCGTTTTAGAAATGATACGGAGCGTCTTGAAAAACTATTTGAACTCTACACCCAAATGACTAACCATTTAAAGAAAGTATGACAAAACAAAAATCAATACCCACAGTTACTGTAAGTTATAAAGGTACAGGGAATTCTATTAAATCCAATGAACTGGGGATGCGAGAAATGCAAGAGCGTGCTTATGAAAAGCGTGGGGAGCAATATTTACTTATCAAATCACCGCCAGCTTCGGGTAAAAGCC
Source organism: Aequorivita iocasae (assembly GCF_016757735.1). Taxonomy (NCBI): domain Bacteria; kingdom Pseudomonadati; phylum Bacteroidota; class Flavobacteriia; order Flavobacteriales; family Flavobacteriaceae; genus Aequorivita; species Aequorivita iocasae. The sequence continues at coordinate 1,245,785 of NZ_CP068439.1, read as the reverse complement.
GTGCGTTAATGTTCATCGCGCTTGACAAACTTAACAGTCAAGGAATTAAACAGGCTATTATAGCAGTACCCGAAAAGTCTATTGGTTCAAGCTTTGCGAATGAACAGCTAACAAAATATGGTTTTCATTATGATTGGTTTGTACAACCCAAATGGAATCTATGCAACTCGCCTGGAGAGGATGGGAGTAAGGTGAATTCTGTGAAGACTTTTTTAGAAAGTGGGGATGAAGTGCTCGTTTGTACCCACGCAACGTTCCGCTTTGCCGTTGAACGTTTTGGCGTGGATGTTTTTGATGATAGATTGATTGCCATCGATGAATTCCATCACGTAAGTGCCGATGATAATAATGTTCTGGGAACACAACTAAAAGATTTGATTTCTAGAGATAGAGCACATATTGTAGCAATGACAGGATCGTATTTTCGTGGTGACGCTAATCCAGTCTTAATGCCAGAGGATGAATCCAAATTTGAAACTGTGACTTACACCTATTACGAGCAATTAAATGGATATGAATATTTAAAGACGCTCAATATTGGTTACTACTTTTATAGTGAAGCCTACTCCGATGCAATCTTGAATGTGCTAAATCCAAACGAAAAAACAATTATTCATATACCCAATGTCAACTCGCGTGAGAGCACTGGCCAAAAGATTAAAGAAGTTGAACATATCATAGATCAGTTAGGAGAATGGCTAGGTGTTGATCCTGATACTGGGTTTCATTTGGTTAAAACCAAGGAGGGAAAAATCATCAAAATAGCCGATTTGGTGGATGATGACGTTTTAAAGCGATCCAGAGTTCAAGCAGCACTTAGATTACCAGATATTAAAACAAATCGTGATCACGTCGATATTATCATTGCTCTTGGAATGGCTAAAGAAGGTTTCGATTGGATATGGTGTGAACACGCACTTACCATTGGGTATCGCTCTAGTTTAACAGAAATTGTTCAGATAATAGGTCGCGCCACCCGTGATGCACCTCATAAAATCCAAACGAGATTCACAAATTTAATTGCCGAAGTAGAGGCTTCTGAAGAAGCAGTAACAGATGCTGTGAATGATACTTTAAAGGCGATTTCTGCGAGTCTTTTAATGGAACAAGTATTAACGCCAAGGTTTAATTTCACTCCAAAGAATCCTCAGAGTGGACCTTTGGAAGGAGTAGATTATGGAGAAGGAGGATATAATCCCGACAAGGAAAATATCGGTTTTAATGAAGAGACAGGTCAATATGAGGTTGAGATTAAGGGCCTCTCAATGCCTAAAAGTGAAAGTGCTCAGCGTATTTGTAAAGAAGATTTAAATGAGGTGATAGCTGCTTTTGCCCAAGATAAGGAAGCGTTAGGACGTGGATTATTTGATGAGGAATTGGTTCCGCAAGAGTTAACCCAGATAAGAATGGGAAAAATAATTAAGGAAAAATATCCTGAAATAGATGATGAAGAACGAGAGGCGATAAGACAATTCGCTATTGCAGCGCTAAACCTCACTCAAATGGGGAAGAAAGCACTTAATGCCAGTGATGAATTAAAGAATCAAGCAAATACTTCATTAATTGATGGAGTCCGCAAATTTACGATGGATGTAAGGGATTTGGATGTGGATTGGATTGACAGCATTAATCCATTTAGTGAAGCCTATGCAATTTTATCAAAGGCAATGACCGAGAAAAGTTTAAAGGCTATGGCAGAGGTGATTTCGGGTAGAAAACCGAATATATCACTAGAGGAAGCTCGTGAACTGGCTAAGCGTGCTTTGAAGTTTAAAAATGAAAGAGGACGGTTGCCAGACATAAAATCTGCTGATCCTTGGGAACAACGAATGGCCCAAGGAATTGCATTCCTTGCACGAAAAAAATATGAAGAACAAAATGGCTAAAGAAAATAAACTTACTGATGAAGACAATGCGCTTCTTTCAGCATTAGGTGTTGAAGTTGAAGCCAAGAAATCTATCACCCATACTAAACAAGAAGAGCGCATTATTGCTGGTTTTGAGGAAATTCAAAAATTTGTGGATAAAAACGGTCGTTTGCCGGAGCACGGAGAAGACAAGGATATTTTTGAAAGATTATACGCGGTTAGGCTTGATCAGATTATCAAAATTAAAAATCATAAGACCTTATTAGGCGATATGGATTATCAAAACATTCTTAGTGGGGATTATGAGAATATTTCAAGCATTCCAGAAAATTTAAGTGATGATGAGTTATTAGCAAAACTTTGGGTTGATGACGAAGAAGATGATTCGATCACTCATTTAAAATTTGTTAAACCACGTTCAGTAAAAAGGACTATGGAGGAAATGGCGAATAGGGAAGTATGTGAAGATTTTGACAAATTTAAACCTCTATTTGATGAAGTGAAGGGCGATATTGATATTGGTTATCGAAACACAATACGTTTCAGAAAAGACGCCGGTTTTACTAAAGCATCGCTTAGCGAAGGGCAATTTGTTATTATTGGAGGGCAGATTGCATACATTGCTAAGATCGGAGAATTCTTTAAAGCTCCAAATGGTGAAGATGACGCCCGATTAAGAGTTATTTATGCGAATGGTACAGAAAGTAATATTTTATTAAGGTCACTCATTCGGGCAATGTATAAAGATGAAACGAGTCGATTTGTTTCCGAGCCTAATTTGGGTCCATTATTCTCAGGAGAGAACAGTGATGATGATCTTGAAAGCGGTACTATTTACGTTCTTCGTTCTCTCTCCAATCACCCTTTAGTAGCGGAGAACAGAAATGTGATTCACAAAATTGGTGTAACAGGACAAGAGGTGAAAAAGCGAATTTCAAATGCTAAAAACGATCCAACCTATCTGATGGCGGAAGTTGAAATTGTAGCGACTTACAAGCTAGGTAATATCAATCGTATGAAGTTGGAAAGGGTTATTCAGAAATTTTTCGGTAATGCAAACCTGGAGATTGATGTCAAGGATCGTTTTGGAAAATTGGTTAAAGTTAAAGAATGGTTTTTAGTTCCAATATTTGTTATTGATGAAATGGTTGATAAGATTAAGGATGGGACAATTGGAGATTATTATTATGATACTAAAGCGGCGGAGTTGAAGAGACGATGACAAAAATGGCTACAACAAACTTATAGGTGTCAAGATCACCTTCCTCTTAAACATTTTATCAATACAATGAAAAATTCCTAAAATGAATAAAATCTATTTTGATGAGGCTGGAAATACTGGTCAGGATATGCTCAATAAAGATCAAAAGGTTTTTGTTTTAGCTTCCGTGAATTATGATGAGAAGGCACAGAATGACATAAAATCAATCTTTAATGTAGATGGCGAGATCCATTTTAAGCAATTAAAAAATAGTGGTGCAGGTCGAAGGAAGATTTTAGCCTTTTTGAACAGTTCTTGGATTATGGAAGATCACATAATACTATATTATGCGAATAAGGAATTTGCCACTTGTGGCCAGATAGTTGATTTATTGATTGAGACGGTTTTTTATCATAAAGGATATGACCTATACCTTCACGGTCGCCATATCGCCTATGCAAATTGGATATTCTACTTCGGTAACTTCTATTGGAATAAAGATTTATTCAATATTTTTCTTGAATCATTTGTTGCAATGATTAGAAATAAAGATGCTGTATCAATTAGTAATTTCTACACTATAACTGAAGAACTATATTGCCAAATTGATGAAAAAGAAATTCTGGAGCCTGTTAGAAAAAGTAAAAGCTATATTGAAGAAGTATTGGATGCGATTGACCAATTTTCCATAGATGTCACATTTTCTACCTTTTTAGTTCTTTGTGATAAATGGGCAAAACAGATTAATGATAAAATTGATGTAAGATTTGATCAGTCAAAACAAATTGAACATTACAACACGTACATCGAGAAAACTCTTGAACTTGTGGTAAATACCAGCAAAACCATAGAAATAGGATATGACAATCGTACTATGAGTTTTCCTCATCAAATCTCATCTGTTGAATTGGTTAGCTCTACTGATGAAATGGGTGTTCAATGTGCTGATTTAATTGCCAGCGCAATTGCATTTGCTTATAATAATGAAAAAGGTAAAATGGAAAAGTTTTCAAAACAAATTAAAGAAAGTAAGCTATTCCAATTGTCGAATTCTCATTGCCTATGGCCAACAGACGATGTGTCGCCAACAGCATTGGGTTTAGAGAAAGGAGAAGGTATTAACCCACTTGATTTTTTAGTTCACAATTTTCCGCAAGCTTTTAAAGATTAGTATTCACAATGACAGATGCAAAACCAACCGTAAAACTTCAAAAGTATTGGCCACCAAATTTCTTGCCTGATGAAACTCGGGAATTTAAGGATATAATTGAAAATTTTCCTGCAATGCTCACTAAGCTTACAAATAGGTCAAGGGTGATTAGTATATTTGAGAACTTTGGTAAAATAGGAGTTGGAAAGGGGACGTCTCGCAATTCCTTAAAAGCCCTAATCCCTCAATTAGAGCAATCCAAAGATTTTAAGGGTATTTATCTCTTTTGGTTAGATGATGAACCATTTTACACAGGAATATCCCGCGGTGTTATTAAACGTATACATCAACATATAAAAGGATCAAATCATTTCTCATCTTCTTTGAGTTACACCATGGGTAGAGAATACCATAATGAGGTTTTGGGAATAAAGCACACAGGAACGAGAAAGGAACTTAATTTTGAACAGTTTTCAGGACCATTTAAAAAGATTTTGAGAGAAGATTGCCAGGTATCCTTTTTGCCCATACAAGGCTCAACAGAGCTTTACTTATTTGAAGTGTATGTCGCATTACAGTTAAAACTACATTATTACAATAGATTTATAACACATTGAATTTTTTTGGAGTAAATAGGCAGGATGTAAAATTTTAATAAGAAATTATCTAAATTGCTTCATTTTTTATTTATTATTCTTTCCGAAAATCTTCTAATGGGTGAAATATCATCATTTTTCAATAACCAATGTTTATATAAATCCAATTCAGAAGCGCCACAATTGATAACATACTCAATACCCATAATTACCAAAACGAAATAATATATACCCGGCTTAAGTATCAAGAAATCCAATTCGTGTAGTACTTCATAAGGTTCTGGATGGTGTAGAGGGTCTTCAAAACGAGTTTCCTCAGAATAAATGCGACGTTGGTGATAGTTCCAAAATTTTCCTTTTCCATATCGAGCAAATTCTCTTAATGGATCTAATTGAGGCATATCAATCATTTCATTTAGTAATTTCCTATCGTCTTCAAATTTTATAGCAAAGGCTTCAATAGCTGTTTTTGCAAGGAAACGTGAGACATTGATGTTGGGATATACTGGCTGGTCAACCACTTCAAACATCATTTTATTTACTTTTTTTTCTTTAATTAAATTGATAATTTTTGAATCATCGCCACTGAATGCAAGGCTGTCATCCTGAATATACATATCGAACCAACCACCATCTTTATGAGGGAAGAGAGTTTTGTAAGTAATATTTCTACCTTTTTTACTTTTAATTTGATTCCTGAACCTGACATTTTGAAAATAGTTCATTTCTAACATCGGCTTTTCTATTTTAATCGCAAAATATTGATTACAAGAATCACATACCGTCCCATAGGAAAGAATCAAATCCTTGTTTCCCAATGATTCAGGAATTATATGCTGGACACTTTTAGATAAATCTGATATTTGTTTGCAGAAAATACAGCGCATTTAGAAGAGGCTGGTTTGTGTATCAATTTTAGGGGTAAAAGTTCCTATTATCATAAATGGATTTCTGGAACGATAGTGAAATGATTTCGTTGTTCCCAGGAATAAGTGTAAATCCTTTGTTTTGGCAAAATCATCAAAGTATTTTTCTTTAACTTTAGCTGTAGCTACCGACTGATTGCCTTCTGATGCGGCAAGAGTATTCCTGTATAATTGTCCTATTTCCCAATCTTCAATCATCATCGTACTGGGCACGCCGTTTTCATCTTCGAGTTCATATGAAAATTTATAAGGAAGTTTTTCGGCAAGCTCGAACTTAAGATCGTCCATTTCGAAAAGATTTTGTTGATCATTCAACGCTTGTAGTTGATCCAATTTCTTTTTGTCATATTCGCCAGCAATTTGCTCAATTTTAAAATTCTTTATGACTGTAGGTTTAAAAACTGCCAATGACGTACAGATATCTTTGTCGTGTGCACTTGCTATCAAAGCTTTCATATCCGTATGTACATTATTTAGAACAAACTGTTTTCTTAAAAACCAATTATTCTTAGTATCAATGGTCTCTAAAAGGTTAATAGGTGTATCGATGGTTGCCGGGCGATAACTTTCTGGTCTAAAATCCTTGTCATTTTTTACAATATCCAATTCTATCCATTGATATTTTTTATAGCGTTCGTCTTGTTTCAATTTTCTAAAAGGAATGGGATAAAGTCTGATCCAAGATCCATCTTCAAGAAATCCTGCTGTACATACTAATTCGCCGTAGGTAGATGAGAAAGTCGGGTAAGTCTTTACGGTAATCAGAACTTTAGTGAGGGCCATATTTTATATATGCATTAATGGATATTTAAAATTAGGCAATTTTTTTAATTTTTCGGCTAGATGGGTTCGGTGGCACTGGCAAGTGTCAGCTTCAAAGCAGGTGAGTGCAATTCTTTTGTATCGCAAAAGCAATTCAAAAATAGTATTCTGACTATGCGCTGTATTGTTTAATACCGTTTCTCGATATTCTTTAAAGAGTTCGTCATAATCTGCTTGCGAGTTTAATTCTCTACGCTTACTAGAATCAATACCGACTTCTGGTATGTGAATATAATCAATACCCAAACGGCCACAAAAGCTACTTAGAGTCGTTTTGCTAAACCCATATTTTTGACTCAACGGATTCTTACGCACATCTACTAATAACTTTACATTGTTTTTGATTAATCGATTAAGATATTCTTCTAGAGAAATACCCTCATAACCGATGGTAAAAAGAGTTATGCTATCATCACTTGGCCTAGCAATAATAACTTTTTCAAAGTATTGCTCTGGCAGCAATCTTTCAGCAATAATACTTTTAGTCGCATAATATGGAAAATTGAGATAGGTGTGCTTTGTTATGGCATCTGTTTTCATATTCCCGTATCGAGCAATAGTTTTAGTAACCAATTTTTGATCTTCTGGGGTAAGCTCTTTAAAGTACTTTTTTTTGATTTTGGGGCGGTATGCTTTTTCATTTTCTGAAAGCCATTCCCGTTTGACCATTGCTCGGAGATCTGCATTCAAAGAATAGGAGTAACAGCCATACCGGTATGGTACAAAGTCGTAATTAGCTTCTTTCTGCATTCTGGTTAACAGAAACACCATTTTTTGAAGACGAGTACTTTCCAATCCTTCTTCAAAATTCTCCAACAATGCGAATACAATTTTCCTTCTATAAAACATTTTGTAAAATTATCATTTATAATATCTAAATGAGAATTTTTTTAGCACTATCGTAACTTTTTTCCATCTAATTATGTCATTTGATATAATTTGGATTTTTTGAATACATCTCATTCCAGCCCATTCCCACTCCATTGCATTTCGGGAAATGCGCGTCACTACATTTTCTTGGACACAATCCCAAAATTTAATTTTACTGTTGAAAGAATAAATTCCGGAATATAAATTTTGAGATTGAGTCCGCTTGATCCTGCTGCTATTGAAGTGATGAATTTCTAAAGAGCATTCCAAAACATTCCCAATCAAATTTATAAACCCCACCATCCCATTACCTTTCCGATTAAAGATGCAAAATTTAAAATTGGAGAACTGCATAACCGGTCGCAAGCTCCCTTTTATAAGTTCTTTTCCAATTTCAAATTTTAAAATGGAGCAGTATCGGAAAGGTAACGCGATGGCGCTATGGGAAGTAAATCGATAATGGGATGAGGATAGTGTCTGTTCTGTGGGGGCGATTTGTACTGGATTGGAAATTCTGCACTTATTCGAAAAGGAAAGGAAAACGCTCAGGATATAATAAGTAAATCGTTTGGGTCTGAGCTAAAATAAAATACCCTTTCCTTGATGATTCCTTAAAGTTAAAAGGAAATTGATATTAAAAAAATAAAATGTTTGGCTATAAATTTATGTTTGTTTTTGTTTTATAAAAGTTTACTTTTTTGGAGCGGAGCGGAAAAAATTTGTAAAGCAAGAGGATAACACGCTGCGCGATGTTATGTTTTATAAATCATTTGCTTTTAGCGTTTTATAAAAGTTTGCAAATTTGTTTTTTAGTAATTTTCCGTGAAAAAGCTTCAAACCACCCATTAACAGGCAAATCTTTCACGAATTTTTTAGTAAAATTCCCGTTTCGGCCCCCTCGGAAATTGACCAACAATCCCCAACGTCTTTTTTAAATTCCCTAAATTTTGGCCCCCATTTAAATAAGAGAGTCCACGCGTTGTATATGCTCTTTACATTTAGTGTGTGCGCTAAAGTGGCCCCACCTTACGGGTGTACAAGCACCCTCGTTTCGCAATCAGTTTATCATTCGACCAAAAGCTCGATGCCCGCCTTTTCGGCCTTATACCTTATTTTAATTATCAGATCATAATAGCTCCAGTTCCTCAGGACGAATTTCTCCGCCTTGGCGATCCCAATCTTGTCCTGTTGGCCTACCAATATCAACGTGCCCACCTGGTGCTTGATGCAAAAGTCGATCAGCTTTTTGCTGTACACATGGATACGGTGCCGTATGTATCTGTTCTCCTTCTGGTAGAAGAAGCGCACGGACTTCAATTTTCTTTTGGTCCCCTTGCCCGATTTGGAAAAGGTGGCTCCTGCTTGTGCGCGTCTTCTGGCTGCCTGTATGGCCAGCCTACGGTACATAAATTCCTCCTTGCTGCCAATGGTGAGCTTGTTGTTGCCCGTTTTGACTATAATTGGATATTCAAGGGAAAGTGAGGCCTCCGCAATCACATCGGGCCTCAAATGATGCTCTTCCTTTTCGATCTCAAAGACAGGGAGCCAGAAGATCTTCCCGTCCCTGAGTTTGATATGGGAGGTACAGAGCTTGGTCTCCCCGGCGACGACCCGTTCCAACAGTTTTTTCTTGTCGGTAAAGTCCTTTCCGAGATAGGTGCGGAAGGGGATCTGGAACAGGCTGAAGCAGAAGGCATTTTTCCCATCGTCATAATGCAGCCCACTGACCAGTTCCATACTGAACGGAAAGGCCATATCCCGTTTGAAATTCTTGAGGGAGCATTCGCCCCGCCAGTATTCCGGCCTGTTCTTGTTGAAGGCGCTTATGAGGGCGTTGTTGAGCGTGGACAGTATATTCGTGGGGATCTCACCTTTGAAGCGGTCCGAGACCACGCGATAGGTGGTGTTGATACGTGAGCGTTGCAGTAGACCCAATTCGTCCTTTTTCTCATCCGCCAGTTTATATTGCACCCCTGCGGATAGGTAGAGGAATTCCTTTATCATTTCCTGTACGTACAGATGGGTAACGATGAGGTTGGCCGCACGGAAGCACCTGTTCTGCCATTGGTAGAGGGTGTCCAGTGCCTCCTTCCGTTCTTCCTTGGTGGGGAGGTCGACCAATAGCTGTATCTTCCGTGTCAGTTTCATTGTCTCCTTTTCCATGTCATGCGGATTGTGGTTGTGGTTGGTGCTTGTCTCGGGATAGCTTGTAGGCGGCCATAAACTCTTCGTGGACTTCCCTTTGGGAAAGGTCGAGCGCCGTGGCGATCTCCGCAAAGGAGAGTTTCCCCTCACAGCGTAGTTTCAATACCTCTGTCTGTTGTTCTGTAATGGTTCGCTCGGCTTTCAATGTTACGGTTGGCTTTTCCATTACCGTTTCCTTTTGGATGATATCTTTGATTTCGGAAATTGCCTTTTTTATCTTGACGCTTGTTTCCTTAATGTTCATTCCCATCGCTTCGGCGATCGCCTTGTACTGGAAGCCGTACTTTAGGCAGAGTTCTATGAAACGACCGCTTTCGGCATCCAATAGGGGCAATACCTTTTCGAGCCTTTCAAAGTACTCTTGGGATATATTTTGGAGGTGTAGATTTTCTTCCTCGGCAAGAGGGTCATAGCCCGCCATATAGTCCTGATAGTTCTCGAAGCGTTCCAACGAATGGACGTTCCGAGAAAATTTGTTCTTGGGACGGGTGTAGTAGGAAATGCATTCCCGCTTCATCACGAACCTCAGGAAAAAGAAGACGTGCTTGGGTGTTTCCACCGTGTCCCTATGGAGCCACAGTTTTAAGAAGGCATCCTGTACCAGGGTTTCTATTACGAACTCATCCTCAATAAGCCGCTTGCCCACCCAGAAGATGTTCCTGCTGTACTTTGCGTGTATGTGCGCAAAGGCGGCGGGACAACCTTTTTTTAATTGTATAAAGATGTCTTCGGACATAAACTCTTTATTTTACTCGCTAATAATTTCACGAGTAATAATTTAAATGAATGTAAAGCGAGTTCTTTTATATAATTAAGAGAAGATGACTTTGAAGCGTTGAGAATTTTGCCTTTTCTGACAAACAAAAAGGGCGTGGAGTCTCAACTTACCGGTTCGAGGTACTGGTATACCCACACACAATAAGTAAGCCCACGCCCCGGGTCGTGAGCATTTACACTTATCCTCTCGTGTGTTTAAAAAGTACCAGTTTTCGAACCGAGATTCAAAGCGAATGCTTCTACTATTTTACTTTAAGAAGTATCGCAAATTTATAAATACATCGCTAATATAATAAATAAAACTTAAATTACGGTCGAACGACCGAATTATTTTGTTAGTCATATATTTCCTTTGTTAATATGACTAATATTAATATTCAAATTTGTAGCTATATAACTGAGGAATGGTTACATCCTTGGTTGAATGAAGGAAAATCACAAAACTCTTTCGCCCTCACTCACAATATCGACGAAAGTACGGTACGGAAAATAAAAAGTACTAAAGAATATCGATTACCGGTTGAAACCTTAAAGAGAATTTGCGACGCTAGGGGTATTAGTCTATCAGACTTTTTTAAAAAATTGAGTTGTTGAATAATAGTTCTGTGAGAATTTATAAATTAAATTATTATCAACGAACTATTTCTAACATTTTCCCATTCATACCATAAAATCATTATATTTGGTATTCTCCCCAATTAATATGCTCGCTGTTACGGGTTTCCATAAGGCAGGAATTTTATTTTGATTTAAATTTACATAAACTAATTGCCGCATAAATGTATTATAATGAATGTTTTTATATTAAAACTAGCGCGTAGCATGCCAAATAATAATATAAAAGGAATAAAAGTAACGTGTATAAACAAGTTGGCAAACATTAAAAAAGAATGACGTTAATAATATCTTGGATTGGAGTAGACGATAATAAAGAAGGTAAAAAACCTGCATCCTTATACATTGCATCCGACAGTAGGTATAGCTGGGGAAAAGCTGATAAATATGACCATGGAATTAAGGTTTTTGGTTCTTCACGATTTCCAGAAATTTTTGGATTTTGTGGAGATGTCTTAATACCCAGTATTATTATGGGACAATTATTACCACAAATTGATTCGGGAATAATTCTTAACGATTTAGATAATGGTAATGAAAAGAACAATAAAATATTAGATTTTATATCCACATCAATAGAAAATTATCCAAAGGGTCAATCAACTGGTTCATTTACAATTTTACACGGAACAAGAAGTGGAAAGGAATTCTCTTGTTTTAAAACAACTTTTGACAAAGTCAATGGATTAAAAAATGAACAAATACACCTTCCAAACATTTCCACTAAAATTTGTAGCGAAGGTTCTGGTAAAAAAGAGTTTGACACTAATTTTCAAGAATGGGAAAGAGAACGACATAACAATTACAGAACCAGCAGAGGAGTTTTCCATTGTTTAAGCGAAACATTAAAAACAATCAAAGACCCAATGACTGGCGGTTTACCACAAATTGTAGGTCTTTATAGAATTGAAAATTTTCGCTTATTTGGTATAGTTGAGAATGATAAAAAGTATATTTACGGAAAGGAAAGTTCAGAGGACATTAATTCTAACAGAATTGAATGGAGGAATGAAAACTTCGAACGAATGAATCCTGAAACATTAAAAATATTATCGGGAGCCCAAAGGCAACCGATTTAAGAAGCAACTCCCTGACTCTCCACTAAATTGAATTTATTATTCTGGGGAGGTCGAGGTGTCTGGTAACTTGGCATTATTGCCAAGTTTACCATCAGGGTTTTAAAATCCAACTGTGGTGTAATTAGATAGCACACTCATATCTAAATGGGAGGTCCTGGGGCAGAGCCAGGCGGATTTTAAAAAGTCAGTTTTATTTGGAAAGGTCTGGGCCAAAATAAACCACAGCTCATATACAAAAACCTTGGCAGTAATTAAAAAACCCGAGTGGCATCTTTGCCGGCTCGGGTCTAATAACTATAGTTAATATTCGTGAGGATGCCGTAGCAGCATTAGTCATCCGACTACTCTGTCACTCTACAGGTAACCCTGTGTTCCGAGTGCGCGTCGTCTCCTATGCTTAATTTATTAATCCCCTTACCTCCGAAGGGACGCTCAAATATATTAAATTAAACTATCTTTAAATTTAAAAGTTTAATTAAGTTATGGTCGAAATTCCTTCAAAACATATATCAAAACTAGACCTGTCAAGAAAAGGATTAACCAATTTTCCGGAAGAAGTTTTATATCTAAAAAATTTAAGAAAACTTAACTTAAGCCACAATAAAATTAAGAAAATACCCAAGGAAATTGAAGAATTAAGAAATTTGGAGGTTCTCGACATTTCAAATAATGATATTAACAACTTTTATTCTAAAATATGTTCCTTAAAAAAACTTAAAGTTCTTAATTTGAACAATAATAGAATTAAATCAATTCCGATTCAAATTGAAAATTTGGAGTCATTAAAAAACTTGCAAATAGCGAAAAATAATTTAACCAGTCTTCCAAAGTCCTTTTCTAACCTAAAAAATTTACAGAAATTAAATATCTCAAATAACTACATTCAAAATTTTCCATTAGAAATATTATCCGTCCAATCAATTACTCATTTATGGTTAAATAATTTGATTTTAAATTCATTTCCGCATAAAGATATTCTCAGTAATTTTAAAAACATAGAAGCTCTTTATTGTTTCGGTGCGTTGACGTTGAAAAGCCAAAAATCTATTGATGCAAAATATTTTAAATTAAGTCATTTAAAAGGGAATTGTTTAAATGGTCTCATTGAAATAAATAGAGCAATAAATGAACATAAGACAGTGGAAAAAAAACCAAAAATAAGTACAGATATTACCATAAATAAAAACAAAATTTTCATTAGTTATTCTCACATAGATTCAGCTTGGTTAAAAAAAGTACAGACTAACTTAAAGGTTTTGATGCATAATGACAAAAGTTTTGATTTGTGGGATGATACTCGAATAAAAGCAGGAGATAACTGGAAAATTGAGATTGCAAATGCTTTGAAAGATGCTGGAATTGCAATTTTGATTATTTCAACTGATTTTTTAGCATCCGATTTCATTCGCAATGATGAACTTCCAACCTTATTGCGGAATGCAAGAGAACACGGAACTAGGATTTTGCCATTGATAGTGAGGCCATGCTTATTTACTAAAGATAAAAACCTGTCTGAGTTTCAAGCTGTAAATTCTCCTGACAAACCGCTAAGTACATTAACCGAATCACAACAGGAAAATGAATTAGTAAGATTGGCTTGGAACGTTTCGGAATTGCTTGATCAAAATTAACTATTTCCAACAAATATCGAAGTTACTAGCTAACCTTTTTCTTTAATATGGATATTAATTTCTCATTAATGGCAGCCAATCTTTAAGCTTGCAAATGCCTATTCGATTGTTAAAATTATTTCATTATATTTGGTATTCTCCCCAATTAATATGCTCACTGTTACGGTTTTCCGTAATTACATATAAAAGCATAATTTTATATTTGAAGTTTTAGAAAAATAATCGCGAACATTAGCTGTATAGCAGCAATTAATCTGCCATCTAAACACATGTAGTGGCAATTAAAATAATACAATTAAAAGAAATACATAAATTAATGAGCGAGATAACAATAATTCATATTTCTGACATTCATTATGAAAATAATGAGCCTGAAAATCAAGGGCTAGTAATAAGTTCTTTTTTCGATGACCTTGAGTCTAAATTAAATAAATCTGATGCGGCCAACACATATTGTATAATCTCTGGTGACCTAGTTAACAAGGGAAACTCAGAAAAGATATTTAATGAATTTTACGACAACTTTATTCAGAAATTGACAAAACTAATTTCCCTTCAGAATATTTTCTGTTCACCAGGAAATCATGATTTAAATAGAAACATTGTTGAAAAAAATTTTGAAGAGCACAATAATCTAATTGCACAAAAATTTGAGGAAACAGAGTTCAATGAATTTGCGAAAACTGAAAACAACCTAATACAAAATAAGTTCAAGTTTTATGAACAGTTTTGTAAAAATACAATGCACAAATCTAATTTCAATTTGACTGGATATGCAGAATTATTAATTCCAGAATTATCCATTTACTTCCTCAATTGTTCAATGCTTTGCTCTGGAGGGTTTAATGGCATTAACGATAAAGGTGTGTTGAAAATTGACACCTCCGGTTTAAATCAATGGATTCAGGATAATAAAGGTCGTACTAAAATGCTAGTAATGCATCACCCTTTAGAATTTCTTACTAATTATGCCAGAAAAGAAATAAAAGGAATGCTTAAAAACGGGATAGATATACTTATATCTGGTCACATTCATGATCAAGATTTAGACCATTCTTTTATATCAGAAAATCAAGGTGTCGTAAAATTGGGGTCACCACAGTTGTTCTCAGCCAAATCAGACCTCAACGGATATGCAATAATTAAATTTGAAGACGGGAAAATCGATTCAGTTGAATACAGAGAATGGGTTCTCAGACAGAGAAAATTCATGAGAGGGCAGAACTTTTCTGGTACGGAAAGTGGCATCTGGAATTTTATTCGTTCAGAAATAACTGCAGATGATTTTATCTCATTAAAACTTCAGTCGAATTTTCAAAAAGCAATGAAATCATACTCAAAATCTCCGACTTGGGTTGAACGGATTTGCACAACGGATTCTCCAAATAACCCAACTAAAAAAGAAAATTCAAAAATTATAGATTATATAAGCATAATAAACGAACCCAAGAATTACCATTTAATTGCTGCTCCTCAATTTGGGCTAACATGCTATGCTCACTATTTAGCAATGAAGGCTTGGGAAATTAAAAAAGAATGTTGGATTTATTTGGATGCCCACAATTGGACATATGGTAAATATCATTCCGATCTTGAAGACACAGTACAAGATCTTAGAATTCAGAATAACGCTGTTAAATGCATCTTATTGGATCATTGGAAAAACAATACAAAAGATTCTCAAAAAATCTTAAATAATATTCGAGGAAAATTCCTAAATATTCCAATAATAATTTTTTCTAACTATCATGATAATATTGTTTTGGAAGGTTTGGATTCTGAAGAAAGTCACGAAGGTTTTGATCAAATATTTTTGCGTGAACTTAATCGTAAAGGACTGCGGAATTTAGTAAGTGATTTCAATTCACTGTATGAAATAGCAGAAGAAAATCGTGTTCTTGAACGATTAGATATAGATTTAGTTGATTTAAATATTCACCGTACTCCCATTAATTGCATTCAATTGTTGATTGCGTTTTTGAATGACTTTGAAGATAGGCCGATTAATCGATCGAAAGTTTTTAAATACGTATTAAAAGTGATTTTTGATAATCCAGGTAATTTATTCTATGGGGACACTCTTGATGAAGAGAACTGTGGATTTATAGTAGGTTTTTTTAGCGAATATCTTCTACGTAAGAACAAAGAATCTTTTACTGAAGAAGAATTTTACAAAATTACAAGGCCTTTTTGTGAGAGAGAATATAACCCATCGAACGTTTCAGATTTATTACAAGTTTTAAAAAACAACCAAATTGTAATTGGTTTGAACGGTGAGTTACGATTTAGATTTTCTTATTGGATTTATTATTTCGCAGCCATCAGAATGAAAGATTCGGAAGAATTTAAAGTTTATATGCTCAAAGATAAGCACTCACTATATTATCCGGAGGTAATTGAATTTTATACTGGCATAGATGGAAGAGCTGAGGATATAGTGAAGATGTTGATAAATGATATTTCAAAACTTTCAGATAAAGTACATTCTAAAATTGGGTTATCAGATGACATAAATCTATTTAAGGAAATAAAATGGTCCTTAAATGAGACTGAAAAAGGAATGACACAGCATCAGCTTGAACAAAATATCAAAGAATCAAAGGTATCTGATGAAATAAAAGACATCGTTGCCGACAAAAATTACGATAGTATAAAACCATATACTCAAACAATTGATAATTACCTGGAAGAGTATGATGTAAAAAATCTCATGGAGCTGATTAAATCCAGTTCTCGTGCACTTAGAAACAGTGAATTCATTAAACCTGAACATAAAAAGGAACTACTAAAAAATATTGCAAAGGCATGGAAAGAGCTGATGAGAGCTCTTTATCTAATTGCCCCCGTTCTTGCGAAAAATGGATTTGGCGGTGTTGGAGGGGCAAGATTTAAGTTAACTGATGATTTTCCAAAGGAGTTTAATGAATGTTTGAAAAGCATCATAATTGCCATGCCTTCAAATCTCAATATTTGGTTTAAGGATGATCTTTTCTCCGATAAATTAAGAATGCTTTTTCGTGAACACAGATTGGAAGAAGATGACGAAACAGTTAGACATATCCTTGCTTTAATGGAAATTTCTGCTAGACCCCAAGGATGGAAAGATTCCATATTAACTTACATGTCCAAATTAAATAAAAACTCATTTTATTTAGGAAATTTGTATTCTAATCTCCGCAGTAATTATTCTACAAAATTTTTAAATTCGGCAGAACAGAGGGATACTGAATACTTAATTAAGGCCTGTTGGGCAAAACATAACAAGGGTAGTTTAATGCCCGGACCAGGCACTGTTGCAAAAGTTTCTAATGATATTCTACCTGAGAGAAATAAAAATAAAATTGAATAAAAAGTAAACTTAACAAGATCTAAATTAACATCTAATATTTTACTATAATTTTGACATACATCTCTCTTTAAAAGTCAACACTTCTAGGATGTTCGCATAAATATTTGCCAGGAATATTTCTATGATCACATGATTATTTGAAATAAAGAATTGAATAAATGTCAAATTAAAAATTAATCACACTTTCTAAAGCTTCATCGGCATCTTTATGAATAAAATTAGCTTGATATTGTATAGTAGTTGTAATAGAAGAGTGCCTGTAAAGTTTTTGAAGCATTTTAATGGGAATCTTGTCTTCTGATATATGACCAAAGCTATGTCTGGCAATATGCATTGTAAATTTTTTCTTGATTTTTGCTTTTTTCGCCACCTCTACTAAGTACTTGTTGAATTTTTTGGTAGCTGTTTTCGTCTTAGCATATACATCTTTGGCATTTTTCAAATCGGCTTTTTTTAATTCTGGAAAAACAAAATCATTTTCATTAAGTTTTCCTGGCTTATAGTAATCAAGTATTGGTAAAACTTTATCCGGTATCTTAAGAGAAAGAAGTTTTGAATTTTTGTTCATACGGTAGTGGAGTCTTTTGTCATAAATGTCAGACCACCTAATTTTAAGAATGTCAGCAGCTCTTATTCCAGCAAAATAAAAGCTGAACAACCAAACGTTTCTAGCGTGTATTTCATTTTTGGTAAGATTTTCAACAGATTCCAATGATTTGATTTCATTTTTTGATAATCCTATTTTCTCAGTTTCAGGGAATTTTATTCTAATCTTACCAGACCCAAATGGATAAAGTTTTCTGTCCACCACCCCTAATTTTATAGCTCTATTATAAATTGTTCGAACAACAATAAGAGTATTTGCGATTGATCTTTCGGACATAGGACGCTTTCTTAAATACAGAATAAACTTTTTAAGAAAACTTTCATCTATTTCTTGAAAAGTAAGTTGTTTTGATTTTGAGAATTCCAAAACATGTTTCACACGTGGTTTATCGGATGATAGCCGAGCGAGTTTATTATTGTGTTTCATTTCATCAAGATAAACTTCGGCAAGCGTGAAAAAATTTGAGTTCGCATTGGATGAATATATCTCATTTTTAATTTGATTAGCAGACAAGTCCTTTTTCTGGGATTGTAAATCGATAAGAGTTTGGTTCGCTAGGGACAACTCTGATAGTAAAAGATTATTCAGTTTTAACGCATTGGGATGCGTGTTCTTAACCCTACCATTTTTAATGTCCCAGAACTTTTCGTTTATATAATGCCCAACATAATGATAGTTTGAACGTCTATTTTTGGTAATGCGAATTGCCAATGGAAACTCCCCCTCTTTATTCGCTTTTTTTCTCAAAACTATTTTTGTATTCGAAGACATAACATATTGATTTTACGCTATAAAGATAATAAAATTTGGTACAACATAGGTACAACATTTTTTGATTTTAAGCCATATTAAATGAAATCAATAAAAATTAAATATCTTATAAACAATTGATTATGAATAGACTTAATGAAATTTGAATACAAATGCGCTGGATTCAAAATCCAGTTCTTTCGGGAGTGTGGGTTCGATTCCCACCTCGAGTACAGAAAAAACCCCAACAGCAATGTTGGGGTTTTTATTTTTCCAATTAATTAGAAATCTTCCCCACAATCACTATATTTGGGCAAACCTTGAAAACCACTATCCCCAATGTCTGATTTCTGGTTGTATTTTAACCTTGGTCTCCACCACGTGTTGGATTGGAAGGCCTACGATCACGTTCTCTTTTTAATTGTGCTCTGTGCAGCTTACACTTTTTCTTCGTGGAAAAAATTACTGCTTTTGGTAACCATGTTTACCATTGGCCACACACTTTCATTGCTTTTGGCCAGTTATAATGTGGTAAGTGTTTCGAGTAAGGTTATTGAGTTTTTAATTCCTGTAACTATTTTAGTTGCGGCACTTTTCAATCTCTTTACTGCCGGGAAAGAAAAGAAAGTGGAAAAAATGGGGATTTTTTATATCGTTACCATTTTCTTTGGATTGATACATGGGTTAGGCTTTGCTTCTTTCTATAAAGCATTGGACAGGAGCGGAGAAATTTTGCCCTTGCTGGAATTTGCTCTCGGTATAGAAGCGGCGCAAATTATTGTGGTGATAATAATTTTAATCATCGCATTCATCTTCCAAACTATTTTTCGTTTCAACAAGCGGGATTGGGTTTTGGTGGTTTCTTCATTAGTTATTGGGATGATAATTCCCATGCTCATCGACAACTGGATTTTTTAGAAAGCAATTGTTATTCTTTGGGGTTTCACATTGAGGTGTCTATTCTTCCAATTTCACTTTGGCAATAACTTAACAACATTTTTTTTGGCAGTGGCGTAACTTCCAAGTAATTTCGTTGTCTATTTAAAAGTATGAAGGACAGCAAACAACGCAAGTACGATATTGCGTATCTACGAATGGCCCAAGAATGGAGCAAACTTTCTTATTGCAAGCGAAGACAGGTTGGCGCACTTATTGTAAAAGACAAAATGATTATTAGTGATGGTTATAACGGCACCCCCACCGGTTTTGAAAACATTTGTGAGGATGACGAAGGTTTTACAAAGTGGTACGTGCTCCATGCAGAAGCAAATGCAATTTTAAAAGTAGCTTCAAGTACACAGGCCTGCCAGGGAGCAACACTTTATATCACAATGTCTCCCTGCAAGGAATGTAGCAAATTAATACATCAAGCGGGCATAAAGAGAATGGTATATTATAACGAATATAAAGACAACTCTGGGATTGCTTTTTTGGAAAAAGCAGGAGTTAGCATACAGCACATTTCAGATTTGGATATAGAATAATGGGAAATTATAAAAAATACTTGCCTTTGTGGATTGGACTGGCGCTTGCCGCAGGTGTTTTTATTGGGTCGAAACTCAATTTTAATGACAATACTGAAAAAATATTTGCAACAAATTCCAAAAAAGATAAGCTCAACCGTCTTATTGACTATATAGATTATGAATATGTTGACAATGTAAATACCGATAGTATTGTTGATGTTACCGTAAACGGAATCCTTGAAAACCTCGATCCGCACTCCGTATATATTCCAAAAAGCGAATACCAGCACAACGCTGATGATATGCGCGGTGCCTTTACGGGCATCGGCGTAAGTTTTTACATTTATAAAGATACTATTGCCGTTATTCGCTCCATTGAAGGAGGACCCGCAGAAAAGGCAGGTATAAAAGGGGGTGACAGAATTTTATATGCCGATGGCAAAAAACTTTTTGGCGAGTTGGTCAATCGCGATAGCATTTCCAATTACTTAAAAGGCGAAATAAACAGCAAAGTATCCTTAGATGTTTACCGTCCTAGTCAAAAGAAAGTTTTGGAATTAAAAGTAAGAAGAAAACAAGTGCCTCTTGTGAGCGTGGATGCTTCCTATAAATTAGATGAAGATCTGGGCTACATAAAAATAAACCGTTTTTCTGAAACAACTTTTAAGGAATTTGAAACTGCACTAGACAAACTTAAAGACCAAGGCATCAAAAAATTGGTTCTGGACCTCCGCAACAATCCAGGCGGATACATTTCAACAGCGGAACGTGTGGTAGATGAATTTTTGGAAGATGACAAATTAGTCCTCATCACAAAAAACAAAAGTGGCGATATAAACAAAACCTACGCCACCCGCCGTGGTGATTTTGAACACGGAAAATTGTATGTTCTAATCAATGAAAATTCAGCCTCTGCCAGTGAAATTGTAGCAGGCGCGTTACAGGATAACGACAAGGGAACCATTATTGGCCGCCGCTCCTTCGGGAAAGGACTTGTACAGCGTGAAATGTCCCTAGGCGATGGCAGTGCGGTACGTTTAACCATTGCACGCTACTATACACCCACGGGCCGTTCCATACAGCGTCCGTACGGAAATGGAAATGAAACCTATTATAGCGATTATGAAAAAAGGTACCGAAATGGTGAATTAATTCACGCTGATAGTATAAAAGTGGCCGATTCTTTAAAATATAAAACCCCAAAAGGAAAGGTAGTGTATGGCGGCGGCGGAATTATACCAGACGTTTTTGTCCCAAAAGACACAAGCGTGGAAAATGAAACCCTTCAATATGTTTCTAGAAGCGGGTTTATGAGCTATTTCATCTTTGAGTATCTCGAAAAAAACCGAGATATGTTTAAAGGAATAAAATTTGACGATTTCAGAAAAAATTTTATCGTGGACGAGAAGCTTTCAAAAGAATTTATTGAGTACGCAAAATTCAACGAGGCGCAAATAGACTTATCAAATTACACCGAAGATTTGAAAAGAACACTCAAGGCAAACATTGCACAGCAGCTTTTTGGCCCAAATGAGTACGAAATTATTCTTAACGAAAATGACCCAATGCTTCTAAAAGTTCTGGAACTGGAGGCCAGCAACCATTTGGAAAAAAATTAACGGTCTACTTTTTAGTACGGCTAGCGATGGTTTTGGAAACCAACAATATACTTAGCATTAAAATTGCACAAAGTCCTGCCAGAATACTGATGGTAGCCACGGCACTGTCGCCTTCAAATAAATTGTCGAAATCTAGTTTAGTGGCGTTAAAAATCACCAATCCTGTGGCCAAGGCGATCAATATGGAAATAAATATCTTCATTATAAATTAATTAAACAATTCTTGGATATTTGAGGTAAAAAGCTTCACAGCAATCGCCAGCAAAATTACACCAAATATTTTTTGAATCACTGCAATTCCGTTCTTTCCTAAAAAACGTTGTAATCTTCCAGATGTTTTCAGCACCACAAAAATGATAACGATATTTACCAAAATTGCTACAATTATATTTTGAATGGCATATTCTGCACGCAAAGAAAGCAGCGTGGTCAAACTTCCGGGGCCCGCCAATAGCGGAAAGGCCAATGGAAATATAGAGGCCAAATCTGGACTGGTGTCTTCTTCCTTAAAAAGTGTGACGCCGAGAATCATTTCTAGGGCAATAAAGAAAAGTATAAGTGCGCCCGCTACTGCAAATTCATTTACGTTAACGCCAATCAATTTTAAAATGCTTTCTCCCAAAAAGAGAAAAACAATCATCACTATGGCTGCAATTACAGAGGCTTTGCCCGAGTTTATATGACCAGCTTTTTCGCGTAGCCCAATTATAATAGGAATATTACCTATTATATCAATAACTGCAAAAAGAACCATCGTGGCCGTAACTATCTCCTTAAAATTTAAAACCATAGCTTTTATTTAAGGGCGCAAAATTAGGCAATTAAATTTGATGAAATACCCTTCATTATCGTTAATAAAAGTATAATTTAAACCAAATAAAATACGCAAACACGCTATATTTGCCGCATGTTTCAACTGGGAAAAACAATCGTTTCTGAAGACATTATCAAAAAAGATTTTGTTTGCAACCTCAATGCCTGTAAGGGAGCGTGTTGTATTGAAGGCGAAGCGGGGGCTCCTGTCACTGAAGAAGAAGTAGCAATTCTTCAGGAAATATACCCCAAAGTGAAACCTTTTCTTCGACCAGAAGGGATTGCCGCCATTGAACAACAAGGCGCACACATCAAAACAGATCTTGACGAATTGGAAACACCTTTGGTTGATGGTAAAGAATGCGCTTATGTTACTTTTACAGACAGAGGTATTGCCAGCTGCGGCATTGAAGATGCATTTAATGCGGGTGCAATTGATTTCAGAAAACCAATATCTTGTCACCTCTACCCTGTTCGCGTTCAGGACTACAGTGAATTTGCCGCCGTAAACTATCATCGCTGGCCCATATGTGATGATGCATGCACTTTAGGCAAGGAACTTAAAGTACCCGTTTACAAATTCGTAAAAACCGCCCTTATCCGAAAGTTTGGTGAAAATTGGTATTCAGAACTAGAAAAAGTGGCCGCGGAAATATAATCCTCACAATATCTTCTTCTTTTTAAACACTGCTTATTTTTCTGATATTGATTATATTAGTGCTATAATTCAACAAAATTATTTACTAACTAAAATTTTCAATTATGAAAAAGTATGTACTTGCCTTAGTAGTCTGTTCGGTTTTTATGAGCTGTAAGGACAACCCTGTAAGCAAAAAAATTAAGGAAACCAAAGACGCTGTTTCCAATTCTACCAACGCAGTTCAGGAAATGACCAATATGCAGGAAGATATTAAAGAATTACAGGCAACTACACCGTTAACCAATGAAGAATTAAAATCTTGGCTTCCGGAAGAAGTGGAGGGATTGAAGCGCATAAGCTACAAGGCGGGCCAAGCGGGCATGATGAATATATCTTCAATTGAAGCCGTTTATGCAAATGAAGACAAATCAAAGAAATTCTCAATCAGTATAATTGATGGCGCTGGCCAAGTGGGCGCAGCTGCAACAGCAGGAGTTAGAATGGTAATGTCGCAAGATTTTGAAGAAGAAGATGAAAACGGTTTCCGAAGAACTGTCACTAAGAATGGGGCAAAAGCCATTGAGGAATATCGCACTGGCAACAACAGAAGTAAAATCCAACTCATGGAAAGCAACCGTTTTTATCTGGAAGCCAAAGGCGCCAATATGGATTTAGATGAAACCTGGGACGCTATTGAAGAGCTAAATCTAGAAAAATTAGGCTAAAGACCTTCTTTCAATAATTTTATTTAAGCCGAAAACACCTGTGTTTTCGGCTTTTTTATACATGTTACATTTGTTATAGAATTTGGTACAATAATTATAACCCAATAAATGACCCTGGCTTAGATTTGCCTAAGTTTATTACTTACTCATTAGTAAACTCCTCGATTATAAAGTGAATAGACAAGTATTAATTAAAACAAGTAATCATGAAAAATGCAATTACCTTTTTAATGTGCTCACTTTGTATCATCACAGGCATAGCACAAACAGATTTAATCGGGAATACTATCGTCCCAAACAGAACGCCAGAACTTCAGGCTCTTTACCAACAAGCCAAAAATCTTGAAGAAAACGGCACTGCGTCAGAAATTAATGCAAATAGACTTGCCATTAAAAATGCATGGCAAGCCATTGACCCCAACGTAGCTGCACTGTACAAGCCAATTGTTACTAATAGGTTGCCAGAAACCGTGGAAAATTTACCTATTAATGGTGCATTTGTCCCGAGTAAAATTTTGGAACGCGATGGGGAAGGATTAATCCCTGAATGGGGCAATGACCAACTATTACGTGATGATTATGTAGATGGTGTAGATATGGATAAAGACAGGATTTCTGACAATATCTATATTGGCATCTATGAGAACCTAATTGAATTTGGAGGAACTTTCGATTCCATATTTATTTATCGTTCCCAAGATGGTGGACTATCCTTTGATGAGTGGAAAAAAGTTGGCGTGACCGCCCCTATGCGAAAAATGCAACTTATAACTTATGATGATAGCTACCTTATAGCTTATTTGGTAACAGAAAGTAAAAATTTCCAAGCATGGAGATGGGACACAAATACTGGCGTGTTTGACGCACAAGTGATAGCTAGCGATGTAGTGGATTTTGGAGTTGGCACCAACTACCCAGGTGTAGGGACACAAAGAAGTTTTGCTACTTATGAAAAATCTGACCATAATATATATTCGGCCAGAAGTACGTCGGGTAGTTTCGGGTTTGACTGGGCCGACGAAAACTCGCTCGGAATTGTTGGAGAGCAAGTTGAATTCGCATATGGTTACCTTGGCGGCTGCTACACTACCTTTATAGGCTTTAATTCTAGAAGTATACGAGCCAATGTAAATACCGACTATAATGATCCAGCCTCATGGGGTAGTAACGAAACCGTTACTGATGGCGCTAGCATAGAATCACTAAACCCAACCATATGTGCTGCTCGAAAAGGGATAGCCAGCGATGAGGTGTTGATAATTGCATCTTCGCGGGCAGCGGGAAGTACCGATAAGTTTGACGGCCAAGCATACCGCCGGGAAAATGGAGCGGCCTATGCACCCACAGGTTATGTAACCACCTCTGCAGGATATAACATTGCACACATAGATTCTTGGATGCAGAAAGTGAACAATAGTGAAATCATGGAAACTTCTTATGTACGTGATATTATCGATAATTCTGACAATGATGTAAACCGCTCACATAGATATGATGGCACTTCCTTTGGCCCTTTTGAAGCAGTGAACGATAGCGACGTAGATGTATTTGATGGATTTGCCTCTGCTGTGGCAGAAACCCCTGACGACAACCCATGTATGGCTTTTGCAGGTACTAGTGCAGGCGGTTCGTTTGGATATGGGCTTTATTTTGATGCACAAAACGCTACAGCTTCAACAGAAGAAAACAATTTTTTAGGATTTGCCTTTTATCCAAATCCAGCACATGAAATTCTAAACTTATCGGCTACCCAAACTATTGATAATGTTAAAATTTATTCATTGTTAGGGCAAAAGGTTCTTGAAACTTCTCCGCAGCAAAACAACCCGTCAATCAACATTTCATCAATTACAGCAGGAATATACTTGATGAAGGTAAATATTGATGGACAATCCAGTATATACAGAATCATTAAACAATAAGAGGAGGTTGTTTAATGTTGAAAAGAGGGGACCTGCCTAATAGCGGTCCCTTTTTTATTGAAAAAATTTAAAATCAAAGACGGTAAGTAAGTGTTGCGGCCTTGTTTTTGATAAATTCCCAAAGAACTTTATAGCATCGGGTCATTTGCTTATATTTACGGCATGCGTACTATTTTTTTAATACTCTTCTTTTTTAATGCCATGGCAAGCTTTTCACAAAGCGATGCATTGGCAAAAAATTATTTTGAACAAGGTCAGTTTGAAAAATCTTTGCGCATTTATGAAAAGCTGAACAAAGAAAACCCATACAGGCTAGACTTTTTTATGGGCGTTGTACAAAGCAACCAACAACTTGAAAATTATTCCGAGGCGGAACGTCTCATAAAAGAAAAATTGGGCAACGGCAAAAATTTTCCGCAGCTGTATATAGAATTGGGCTATAACTATTCACTTCAAAATAAACCAGAAATAGCGGCTCAAAATTATAACAAAGCAATAGAGTCCATTGACTTAAACCC
This sequence comes from Aequorivita iocasae, assembly GCF_016757735.1. Taxonomy (NCBI): domain Bacteria; kingdom Pseudomonadati; phylum Bacteroidota; class Flavobacteriia; order Flavobacteriales; family Flavobacteriaceae; genus Aequorivita; species Aequorivita iocasae. Next base: position 1,219,636 of record NZ_CP068439.1, on the reverse strand, counting down.
TAATTATTCCTACAGTATCGGCAATACTTTTGAAAAATACAGCCTTTTGGACGAAGCTGTAGCTGCTTATGAAAAAGCAATGGCGCTTAGCGATAAATTGGATTTCAACATGCAACTCGCGCAGATCTATGGCGAACAGGGAAAACTTGAAAAAATGTTTGACCGCTATTTGGGCCTGGTGGAAAAGAACCAGGCATTTAAAGGTTCCGCACAGCGCTATTTTAGCCTTTACATAAATGAAGACCCCGACAACGAGGCAAATTTGCAACTCAAAAAAGCACTATTACAGCGGTCACAGCAAAATCCCGACCTTCTATATAACGAATTGCTCAGTTGGTTGTTTATTCAACAAAAAGAATATAAAAAAGCATTTATACAAGAAAAAGCTATTTATAAACGTATAGGCGAAGACCTTGGTGGAATTACGGAACTTGCCTACATTGCTATTGCCGATGAAGATTATGAAGTGGGAAGAGAAATAGTAAATTACATAATTGAGAATTCATTCACTCCCCAAAACAAGCTTCAGGGCAATCAAATTTTGATGAAGATGGAAGTAAAAACCGCCACTCCCAAACAATATGCTGAAGTTGAAAAAAAGTTTGAAAGCCTTTTGGATGAATTTGGACGAAACCGCGAGACCTATTTGCTGCAAATAGACTACAATCATTTTTTGGCCTTTCAAAACAATAAAAAAGAAGTCGCCATAGAAAACCTGAAGAATTTAGCCAAACAAAATTTAACTTCCTATCAAGAAGCCCGGGTAAAAATGGAGCTGGCAGATATTTTGGTCTTTGATGAAAAATTCAATGAAGCACTCATCTATTATTCCCAAATCCAGAAAAAAGTACAAAGCGACGTCCTTGCCCAGGAAGCGCGATTTAAAGTAGCCCGAACCAGTTATTTTAAAGGTGATTTTGAATGGGCGCAAGTACAGCTGGACGTGCTGAAAAAATCTACATCGCAATTAATGGCGAACGATGCCATGCAGCTTAGTTTGTTGATTCGCGACAACTCATTGGAAGACTCTACCCAAACAGCTCTGAAAAAATATGCCCGAGCAGATCTATTAGCTTTTCAAGATAGAAACTCAGAAGCTATTAATGCGTTGGAAGATATTTTAACAAACCACAAAGGCGAAAAAATAGAGGACGAGGCTTTATTAAAACAAGGAATGATTTACGAGAAAACTGGCCAGTATAATAAAGCCGAATCTAACTACATAAAAATCATAGAATTTTATAATGAAGATATTTTGGCCGATGATGCCCATTACCGCCTCGCAAAAATCTATGAAGAAAAATTAGACCAACCCGATAAGGCAAAAGCACAATACGAAGCGATCATTTTCAACTTTGCGGACAGTATTTATTTTGTGGATTCACGGAAGAAGTACCGTGCCTTGCGGGGGGATGCTATAAATTAAAAAAGCACCAAATTTCAAATCCCAAATTCCAAATAGGAATTTGTATTTAGATTAAATGATTTTGGAATTTGGTACTTGAAAATTGGAATTTAAAAAAACATGTACATCTACAACGTAACCTTAAACATAGAAGAAACCATTCACGAGCGTTGGCTGCAATGGATGAAGGCCGAACACATACCAGCGATGCTCGCTACCGGAAAATTCAGCAAAGCCTTGATGACACGGGTAGTGGTTGAGGAAGAAATGGGCGGAATTACCTATTCGGTTCAATATACAACCGACAGCAAGGAAACACTTCAAAAATATTATGCCGAAAACGCTGCCGAACTTCGTGCACAAAGTAAACCTTTTGAAGGCAAGTTTGTAGCATTCCGCACAGAACTTGAAATTGTAAGCGAACACTGATGGGAAAAGAAGTACGCGCAAAAAAACACTTAGGCCAACACTTTCTAAAAGACGAAACTATTGCCGAAAAAATTGGCGATACATTGTCTCTTGAAGGCTATAAAAACGTTTTGGAAATAGGTCCCGGCATGGGCGTACTGACCAAATATTTAATTAAAAAAAATATTGAAGTTATCGCAATGGATCTCGACACGGAATCTATTGCATATTTAGAGGAAAATTATCCCGATAAAAACCTTAAAATCCTTGAAGCGGATTTTTTGAAGTATGATATTTCACAGCTTTTCGGGGAAGAACAATTCGCCATAACGGGCAATTTTCCCTATAATATTTCAACGCAGATTGTTTTTAAATTGTTGGATTGGAAAGAGCAAATTCCAGAGTTTACAGGTATGTTCCAAAAGGAAGTGGCTGAAAGAATCTGTGAAAAGGAAGGCAGCAAAGCTTATGGAATTCTTTCGGTTTTGGCACAAGCATTTTACGATGCCGAATATTTGTTCACTGTGCCACCATCAGTCTTTAACCCCCCTCCAAAAGTAGACAGCGGCGTCCTTCGGCTCCGAAGAAAAGAAAATTACACCCTTCCCTGCGATGAAAAAATGCTCTATAAAGTTGTGAAAACAGCTTTTCAGCAACGTAGAAAAACACTTCGAAACAGTTTAAAATCCTTTAATCTATCCGATAAAATAAAAGAAGATGCTATCTTTGGCAAACGCCCTGAACAACTTTCTGTTACACAATTTATAGCCCTCACACAAAAACTGGAAACCGATGCAATTTGAACTGACTGAAGAGTTTATAGAGCAGATTGAACAGTACATTGCCAATAATGATGGCGATGCGCTGAAAGGCCTCTTGCACGATTTTCACTTTGCCGATGTGGCAGAGCTACTACAGGAGCTGAACCACGAAGAAGCCACGTATTTGGTCAAACTTCTCGATAGCGAGATTACCAGTGAAGCGTTAATGGAGTTGGATGACGATTTTAGGGAACGCATTCTCGACAATCTTTCCCCTTCCGAAATTGCCGACGAGCTTGACGAAATGGACACCGATGACGCGGCAGATATAATCGCAGAGCTCGATGACGATGTTCAAAAGCAGGTTATTGGCCACATTGAAGACGAAGACCACGCCGCAGATATTGTTGACCTTTTACGTTATGATGAGGATACAGCCGGAGGGTTGATGGCGAAAGAATTGGTTCGCGTAAAAGAAACCTGGACCGTGGCCGGTTGCGTACGCGAAATGCGCCGACAGGCGGAAAATGTTACCCGTGTACATTCCATTTACGTTACTGATAAAGAAGGAAAACTAAAGGGCAGGCTTTCGCTGAAAGATTTGCTTACGGCACCCAGTAAAGCACATATTAGCGAAATTTACATTCCAAAAGTAGATTACGTAAATGTACATACCGAAGCTGAGGACGTGGCGCGAATTATGCAGAAATACGATTTGGAAGCCATCCCGGTAGTTGATGAAGAAGGTGTTTTGGTAGGTAGAATTACCATTGATGATATTGTAGATTTCATAAAAGAAGAAGCTGAAAAAGATTACCAAATGGCTGCCGGTATATCACAGGATGTAGAGGCAGACGATAGTATTTTTAAGCTTACAAGAGCCCGCTTACCTTGGCTGATGATTGGAATGTTGGGCGGTTTGGGAGCTGCTAGCATAATTACTGGTTTCCAATCCATGATGACCACTTTTCCAAAAATCATAATTTTTGTACCGCTAATTCAAGCAACCGCAGGAAATGTTGGCGTACAGTCCAGCGCAATTGTGGTGCAGGGACTCGCGAACGATACCATAAAAGGAAATATTATAACGCGATTATTGAAAGAATCTTTGCTAGCACTTGTTAACGGCATTGCCATCGCTTTGGTTGTTTTGGTTATTAGCCATTTTTTTTTCTTTACTTCTTATCTCGAATCCATCAGTATTGGTATCGCAATTATAACTGTTATTATTCTTGCGGCTTTGATTGGCACATTCATTCCCATTCTTTTAGATAAAAGAGGAATTGATCCTGCCGTAGCAACGGGTCCGTTTATAACCACAAGCAATGATATTTTCGGAATACTTACCTATTTTCTTATTGCGAAATTAATTTTAGGCTTTTGAAATCTGAAATTTTCAAACAGCGCTTCACCGTTCCCGCTTCAGCTATTGATGGTTTGAATCACGTAAATAATGTTACTTATTTGCAATGGTGCCTTGATGCTGCGAAAGCGCATTGGATTTCAAAAACTACCGAAGCACAGCGTGAGCAATATGTTTGGGTAGTTTTGAATCATTTCATTTCCTATAAAAATCCTTCCTTTTTAGGCGAAGAACTTGAAACCCAGACCTGGATTGATAATTACGAAGGCGTAAAAAGTGAACGACATTACAAAATAATCCGTCCTTCTGATGGAAAAATTATCGTTGAAGCTACCACGCTTTGGTGCTTTTTGGATGCGAAAACATTTCGGCCCACAAAAATTACGGAGGAAATTTCAAACCTTTTCATTTAAAATATGAAGTTAGGGAAGTAGCCTTCAAAACTATTATTTTCAATACTTTTGCGCTATAAAACTGCACCGCATTGAGCGTTTTCAAAAAACTTTTTAAACAGACATTTATTTACGGCCTCGCCACGGTTTTGCCGCGCGTGCTCTCGGTAATTTTAGTGCCGCTTTATGTGAAAGTTTTGTTGCCCGAGGAATACGGAATCTATTCCACCGTGATGGCGTTCCTTATTTTGGGAAATGTTTTGTTGAGCTACGGAATGGAAACCGCTTTTTTCAGATTTGTTACCAAAGACGCTTCACAACAAAAAATCGTTCAGTCCACAACGCTTACCTCGCTTACGGTTTCCACATTAATATTTTTGGGAATAACGTTGCTTTTCAGAAATTTCATCGCTGAGGTTTCAGATTTTAAACCTGAATACGTAACCTACGGACTTTTAATTTTAGCTTTGGACGCTTTGGTGGTATTACCATTCGTATGGTTCCGCGCCAACGAAAAACCCATGAAATATGCTACGGTCAAAATTTTCAACGTAGTTATAAATCTCGCATTCAATTTATTTTTCCTTTTAATGCTTCCGAAACTTGCTAAAAGCAGCGGTTATTGGAATTCCCTTTGGTTTCCCGAAAATAAAGTAGCGTATGTTTTCATCGCGAACTTAATTGCGAGTGCAGTAACGCTTTTGGTACTGCTTCCGCTTTATGCGAAAATTGGTTTCGGTTTCAGCAAAACCATTTGGCAACAGATGATGAAATACGCCATTCCCGTATTGATTGCAGGAATTGCTTTCAGTATAAACGAAGCTTTTGACAGAATTCTTCTGAAATATCTTTTACCCGAAAATATTGCGGAGGTTCAGGTTGGTCTTTATTCTGCCTGCTATAAATTGGGAATGTTTATGACGCTTTTCGTTATGGCTTTCCGATTGGGCATCGAACCATTTTTCTTCAACCATTCCGGTCACGAAAATGCAAAAAATACGTATGCCACCATTACCAAATATTTCACGCTTTTCGGCTGCCTCATTCTTTTGGTCGTAGTTGTGTATATAGACATTTTCAAACGAATTTTAATCCCAAACAGTCAATATTGGGAGGCGTTAAAAATAGTTCCACTCATACTTTTGGCGAATCTTTTTTTGGGAATTTACCACAACCTTTCGGTATGGTACAAAGTTACGGACCGCACAAAATTCGGGGCCTATATTTCAATTTTTGCGGCAATTGTAACTTTAGTTTTGAACTATGTTTTGATTCCTATTATAGGTTATATGGGTTCCGCAATCGCAACGCTTGCCGCCTATGGCAGTATGATGGTGCTTTCGTATCTTTACGGCCGCAAGTATTATGACGTGCCTTACGAAGCGAAAAAAATAAGCGGTTATTTGCTTTTGGCCATTGGTTTTTCGGCAATTTCCTTTTACGCTTTCAACGGAAATATATTGATAGGAACTGCGTTGTTAATTGTATTTGCCGTAATTATGTTCTATTCTGAAAAGAAGGAATTTTTAAAAATCATCCGAAAATAATTTTCAATGACAATTAAAATAATCAACAAATCAAACCACCCATTGCCTTCCTACGAAACAATAGCTTCCGCCGGAATGGATTTACGCGCCTGCGTTGACGGACCTTCAACATTAAAACCCTTGCAACGTGCCATTGTAAAAACAGGGCTTTTCATTGAATTGCCAATCGGTTACGAAGCACAAGTGCGCCCACGAAGCGGTTTGGCAGCAAAAAAAGGAATCACTGTTTTAAATTCCCCCGGAACCATTGATGCCGATTATCGCGGAGAAATCGGGGTGATTTTGGTAAACCTTTCCAACGAAGACTTTACTATTGAACACGGCGAACGAATTGCGCAATTGGTAATCGCAAAACACGAACGCGCCGTTTGGGAAGAAGTTGAAGAATTAACCGATACTTCACGCGGAGCGGGAGGTTTTGGAAGTACTGGCGTGAAATAAGAATTTGAATTCAATTTAAAAAAAAATGAAAATAATAGTCCCAATGGCAGGCCGCGGCAGCCGACTTCGCCCACATACACTTACCGTTCCAAAACCATTGATTCCCGTTGCAGGAAAACCAATCGTGCACCGTTTGGTGGAAGATATTGTTGGAGTTTTGAATGAAAAGATTGATGAAATCGCATTCATTCTCGGCGATCCCGCTTTTTTTGGTGATGATGTGGTGGAAAGTTTAAAAGCACTTGCAACAAGTTTAAATGCAAAGCCTACTATTTATCGCCAACTCGATCCAAAGGGAACAGGCCATGCAATTATGTGTGCCAAGGATTCACTTTCGGGACCGGCAGTAATCGCTTATGCAGATACTTTGATACGTGCAGATTTTGATTTGGACAAAGATGCAGATGCTGTAATTTGGACCAAAAAAGTTGAAAATCCCGAAGCCTACGGCGTTGTAAACCTTAACGATAAAAACGAGATTATTGAACTGGTTGAAAAACCAAAAGAATATGTGAGCGACCAAGCCGTTATAGGTATTTACTATTTTAAGGATGTTTCGCAACTTAAAGATGAATTACAATTTGTTTTAGAAAACAACATTATCAATGGCGGCGAATACCAAATAAACGACGGTATAAAACAAATGATGGCCAAAGGAAAAATTTTTAAAACCGGAACGGTAGATGAATGGATGGATTGCGGAAATAAAGAAGTTACCGTGGAAACCAATCAAAAAATGTTGGGTTTTCTTTCTGAAGCAAATTATCCTTTGATTTCTGAAAACATCAGCAATGAAAATTCAAAAATAATTGAACCTTGCTTTATTGGTGAAAGTGTAATTTTAAAAAACAGCACTGTTGGCCCATACGCCTCTATTGGCGAGGGCACGGTAATTGAGGATAGTGCCGTAAAAAACAGTATTATCCAAAAGCATTCAAAAATAAAGAACGCACATTTGGATAACGCCATGATTGGCAATTATGCTACTTTTGATGGCAAATTCACCAATGTGAGCATCGGTGATTATTCAGAGTTAAAATAACCTATTCCTTTTAAGGCAGAAATTTCATAATTTGAGGATAATAATAAAACACATACTTCTAATTTTCTTCGGAATACTGCTTCTGCCAAACGATGCATGGTCTCAAGAAACCGAAAATCTGCCAAATGCAGAACCGGAAAATGTTACTGATGCGTTTCAGGAAAACTTTTTTGAAGCGTTAAAACAAAAGGGCATTGAGAATTATGAACTAGCGCTCATCGCTTTAAACAAAGCCGAAAAGGCAGCAAAAAGCGAAGAGAACAAAGCCGTGGTTTATTTTGAAATGGGGAAAAACCACACCTATCTAAAACAATATGCTCAAGCTGAAGAAAATTTCAACAAAGTATTGAAAAGCCAAGGCGATAAACTGGATGTTTTGGAGCAGTTTTATGAATTGTACTATCAACAGAAAGACTATGAAAAAGCCATTCCTTTGGTACAAAAGCTTATACCTTTTGATGAAGATTACAAAGAAGATTTAGCCAATCTTTATACACTTACAAAGCAATATGACAAAGCTTTGGAGCAATTGGACAACCTTGATCAAATTTGGGGCGAGAGTGATATAAGAAATGCCTTGCGTGCCCAAATTTATCGTGCCAGCGGCAATACCGAAGGAGCAATAGAAAATCTAGAACAGAAAATTGACAACAATCCAAAAAACGAAAAAGAATATCTGAATCTCATCTTTCTCTACAGTGAGCAGGGCAATAAAGAAAAAGCATTTGAAGCTGCAAAAAACCTGTTGGAAAGCAATCCAAATTCACAATTGGTACATTTGGCGCTTTATAAATTTTATCTGGATGAGGGCAATGCCGTGGAAGCAATAAAATCTATGAAAATTGTTTTTGCTTCGGAAGAGGTTGATAAGGAAACAAAGTATAAAGTCCTGGGCGATTTTATTCAGTATGTGAATGAAAACCCAGAATACGAAACGCAATTGGCAGAAATAGTAAGTCAATTTTCAATTGAAAACGGTCGTGTTTACGAAAAACTGGGAGATTATTACGCTGCAAAAAACCGAAAGGAAGACGCCCTTACCGCATATGAAAAAGGAATAGCCCAAGACCCTGATAATTACCATCTTTTGAAGAATACACTTTTGTTTCAAATAGATTTCAAAAAATATGATGCCGCAGTAAAACTGAGTGCTGAAGGCCTTGAAATTTTTCCCTCACAAGCACTTTTATATTTATTGAATGGTGTTGCAAACAACGGACTTCAAAAAAGTGACGCCGCAATTGAAAGTCTGGAAATTGGTCTGGATTTTATTTTGGAAGATCCAAAAATGGAGCGTGATTTTTACCAACAATTAAGCTTGGCCTACAGTACCAAAGGCGATGACAAAAAAGCCAAAATGTATTCCGATAAAGCTGCCGCAACTAAAATGCCGAATTAATTTTATGAAACTGAAACCCTATTACATTTTGTTGCTACTGGTACTTTCATCCTGCGGTGGTGCCAAGAACATTTCAAATATCGAAAATGCTTCTGCCAAGGAGATAATTGCTGCCCACAAAGCTGCTGCCCCAGATTTTAAAACACTGGCGGGAAGGGTACAATTGGTGTATGAAACCGATGAAAAATTGCAGAGTATTACCGTGAGCCTGCGTATGGAAAAAGACAAGCACATTTGGGTAAAAGCTTCGATTTTGGGAATTACAATCGCAAAGGTCCTGATAACGCCCACAAGCGTGCGCTATTATGAAACTGTTGGCAACACGTACTTTGAAGGTGATTTTGCTTTGTTGGGCGAATGGATCGGTACTCCGATAAATTTTCAACAGGCCCAGAATCTGCTTTTGGGGCAATCCATATTTACGTTGAATCCCTCAGAGTATAAATCAGAGGTTTTTCAGAATAAATTTAAAATGCAGCCCAAACAGCAACCGCAAGATTTTATACATTCACTATTTTTGAACCCAGAAAATTTCAAAATTGCTTTGGAAACCCTATCCCAGCCCAATGCGGATAGATTATTGAGCATCCGTTATGGCGATTACCAAGAGATTGGCGGGCAATATTTTCCATCAATAATTTCAATAGACACTTCGGAAAAAGGCTCAAAAACAAAAATAGAAATGAATTTCAAAAAAATAGATTTGAATGCAGACGTGAGTTTTCCGTTTGAAATTCCACAAGGCTACGAAGAAATCCAACTTAACTAAATGAAGCATTTCCGCACATATCTTTTTTTATTTATTGGTTTAATTACGATTTCAACAGTTTCTGCGCAAGTTGACAAACAAAAGGAACTTGAGGAAAAAAGACAGGCCATTCTGGAAGAAATAAAGCAGATAAATTCGCTTCTTTTTAAAACAAAAAAGGAGGAAAAATCAGTGCTTTCGCAAGTTGAAGATCTCAACCAGCGCATTGCTGCCAGCGAAAACCTTATTCGTGTTACCAACCAGCAAGCCAATTTACTTACCCGAAACATTAATGACAACATTGATAAGATAAGCACACTACGTGAAGAGCTTAAGGTAATGAAGGCAGATTATGCAGAAATGGTTCGCAAATCATACAAAAGCAAAAACCAACAGAGTAGGATTATGTTTTTGTTGTCCTCCCAGAATTTTCTACAGGCCTATAAACGGGTGCAATACATGAAGCAATATGCCAAGTTTAGAAAGAAACAAGGCGAGAGCATCAAAGCAAAAACCGAAGAGCTTCAAAAACTAAATGCAGATTTGATTGAACAGAAAAAGACCAAGCAAAAGTTGATTGCTGAAAACGAAGTGGCAAAATCTCAATTGACCAGTGAGCGAAAAGATCAACAAGCACTCGTGGCTACCTTGAAAAAGGATGAAAGCAAATTTACAGCACAAATTAGAACAAAACAGAAACAAGCAGACGAAATAGACCGCCAAATTGACGCACTTATAAAAGCCGCAATAGAAGAGGCAAATAGAATAGCGCGTGAAAAGGCGCTTGCAGCTGAAAAAGCAAAGGGTAACACAACTATAACGACCACAACAAAAAATACCATAACCAAACCCGCAAAGTCTGAAGAATTTGCATTAACTGCTGAAGACCGGGCGCTTGCCGCAAGCTTTACCAATAACAAAGGAAAATTGCCCTGGCCCGTTGAAAAAGGAATGGTAGTAAAAAGTTTTGGGACACACCAGCACCCACAGTTTCCAAATGTAACAACCAATAGTAGTGGGGTCGAGATTGCTACCGAAGATAATGCGGAGGTACGGTCTATTTTTGAAGGCCAGGTAATGTCTATCCAAATAATAAAAGGGGCAAATAAAGTTGTTTTTATTCAACACGGAGACTACATTTCAGTGTATAGTAACTTGGCTACTGTTTCTGTAAAAAAAGGTGACAAAGTATCCACAAAACAAACTATTGGAACTGTTGCAAAGAGTGCTACTGAAGGAAGAACGGTCTTAAAATTCTACATCTATCAGAACAAAACCAAGATAAACCCCGCCGATTGGATTTATAGGATGTAAAAAAGGGAGCCAAACAGCTCCCTTAATTTAATGGTTATTTTACTATTAGTTTTTTGGTTGTAGTATTATTTCCTGCTTTTATTTTCACAAAATAAATTCCACTGGTGAAGCCTGAAACGTTTAGGACAGTTTGAGTTTTTCCCGCCATTTCAGCTTCTGAAATATAGCTCAATCGCTGTCCCAAGCTATTAAATAATGTAATGGAAACATTATTAAGTAAAACATTGTTGAAATTGATGAATACTTCACTTGTAGCAGGGTTAGGATACATTCTAATATTGTTCAAATCTGCCTGGGCAACGCTCAGTACACCCCTTACATTGATATTGTCAATGAACGTACTGTTTCCATAACCGTTAATATTCACAAAACGCAACTGTATGTATTCTCCCAAATAGGCCGCAAGATCTATTGTTTCTGTTCGCCAGTCAGAAGCGGAATTTGGAGTCCAGTTCCCCGTTTCATATCCTGGCAAGGTGGAAAGATCCAAACCATCCTTATAATATATTTGGGTGAAAGTAGCTCCGCAATCTGTAGATATATCTACTCTAAAAGCGTCCGAAAAACCAGCAGAATATTGAGCTTTCGCCAAATCAAAATCCAATTGTGCGGAATTTGCAGATACAAGGTCAAAGTATTCAGTCGCAATTATATCTTCTTCACCTGCAGCATTATATGAAAAATTGTCAATATAAGCTGTTACTGTTTGCGAGCCATCACTTCCAGTAATATTGTCTCTCTCAACCCAAGTATCCTCGGTATCAGGGTTTAATATATTCCACCCTGGAGGTGGCATTCCATTTACATCAAAAGGCTCCTCAAAATCTAACGGAGTAGCTTCAGTAGCTGCAAAGAATGTTAAGGAGTCAGTATCGTTATTTGGATTTTCATCGCCCGATAAATCAACAGATACAGTAAGGGTATATGTACCGGAAGAAGAAATGCCTAAAGGCTCCACAAAATCAAAAGTAACTTGTTGGCCTGAATTAAGCGTTCCGGCATAAGTTTCAGTAACCGCGGGATTGCTATCCAATTGATATGAAACTTCAAAATTGCTTTGTGGCGCAACACCTGAGTTCATTATTATTGCAGAAACAATTGCTGGGTCAGGATTACAAATTAGGTTGAAATCACTAGGCTCATTATTATTTTGTATAGAAACATCATTTGTTAATGAACAGTTTAACAATCCTCCTGGATAAAACGTAGCAATAGTTCTTCTGCTTTCCCAACCATTAGTTGCATTTTTCGCAACTGCTGCTGCCCAAAGAGGATCAGTTTCATTTGCTATGGGTACAGTTATGGTAGTTGTTGAAGAAGTGCCAACCACTTCCATATATTTTTCTCCCAATAGATATAAGTCATAAGATTCTGCACCAGTTACAGCGTTCCATGAAAAGGTTGCTTCGTCTGGACAAACCTGCGTAACTTGAACATTGGTTACCAAAGGAGCTATAGAGAAATTTTCATCACTAATATCTTGTGAAGCCCCATTGCTAACCCTAATTAATGCATCTCCCGTTACTGAATTTGGCACATTCCAACCGTAATTAGTGGTAGTGTTTGAAACTGTTGCAATAGGATTCCAACTGCTACCATTGTCTGTAGAATATTCCAAAACAAAATTTGAAGTAGTGTTTGCCGGCACAGCATCCCAATGAATGGATTCAGTTTCACCGGGAACAAAGCTTTCCCCCGCATTTGGGTAAGTAACCGTTACGTTATCTTCAATAATTTCATAAACCACAAAGTACTCCTGTGGTCCCATTGGCACATTAAATCCATTAATATTGATGGTGTAATTTCCAGATGCAGGATTATTTATAAGAACCTGTTCCATATTATTTAAATGGTCGGGACCATTGGTAGCTGGGTTATTAAGTGTAATAGGGTCTGGGGTTTCATCCAATATCCACGGTAGATAATTGTTACTGGAAGGACCAGTTACAACAAGGTCCAAATCATTTACCAAAGCTGGATTTGCGCCAGGAGTAGCCGGAGCATCACTCCAATATACCATAAAGCGCACTTGCTTAGTACCTGAGGGTACATTTATAATATGATTATTAGAAACTCCTTGTGAGATTGAACTAGATAAATATCGTTCATCCTCAATAAGTTTTGCAGCTCGAAGACCGTTTACAATACCCCACCCAAATTTAAAGTCTGGCCCTATGTTGCCAGCTTCATTGGCGGTATTTAATAGAGTAGCTTTAATGAGTGCTGCTGGAGGCAATACATTGCTATTTGCTTCAGAATATGCTTGATACAATTGTGCAGCAACACCTGCAATACCTGGAGAAGCACCAGAGGTGCCGCCAAATGATTGATAGGTGTTGTTCTCATTGGTCGAAATTTGGTTTTGGCCATTTGCAGCAATGTCCGGCTTTATTCTACCATCGTGGGCAGGGCCACGGCTACTAGAGTTAACCAACGAACCATCAAAAAATACGTTTGCGGTCGCTATTACGTTTTTACCCTGCTTATGGCCGCCGGTAATATTTCCCCATTGATTGCCTGCACCATATCCACAATTGTTTCCATTGGAATTACCAGCGGAAAAAGTATGTTGAAGATTTGGTAATGTTTGCGCCTGCGTATCTACTGTTTGGGTAATAGTAGTATAACCTGCGTTACAACCATTACTGTATGATGAATTGGTTATCACTACATCTCCACTATTAATTAAGGTAACAGTAGGAGAATCTAAAAAAGAAGGTTCGTAATTTGAAACATATAACAAAGAGCCCGCAGCCATTCCCCTATTGGAAGGGTTTAGGTTGCCCGCACCAGCCATAATTCCAGAAACACCATCACCATGGGACTGTCCAGTTCCACTAGCCATGGAATTGTCTATTCTTCCCTGAAAATCAATGTGGGGCCCTACTATGCCATCATCACGGCAAAGTACGCCAATATTTAATCCGGTATAGTTTCTTCCTGCAGAGGTTTGAGTGTCCAAGTTACTGGAACGGTGCAAGCTTCTGCCTCTTGTATCATCCGGCACAGAGGGCGCCACGATAAGTTCAACCCATTTCACAAAAGGAAGGTTTGAGAGGTCTTCCAAGCAATTATTGGGGATGGATAGATCTATATTATTTGAGCCCTTGTAGGTCTGCTTTACAGCTATTTGCTTTTCTGCCAATTGCTGGATCACATAATCTGCAGATACATATTTGTGAAATTGCAACGTCACTAAAATATTATTGCCGTCCATCGCCCAACTATCAAAAGGAGGATTTTTTAAATCTCGCGAAAGCTTTGAGTTTCCGTATACGGGTACAATACTTCGAACCCCTTTATTCCTTAAAAAACTCACCGAAGTGTTTTTAGGGAAATAAAAAAGATAGGTTTGATGTGGAATATACTCCAGCAATTCCATCTTATTTTGCTTAAAAAGATCTTGAACCGCTTGGCTTGGAGTTTCGTAAAATTGGACCCAGCCTATGTAACCGTTTTGAAGTTCTGCTGATTCTGGCATTGAACTCCATTGGAATGTATTAATGTTTTCAGGCATTGCATACGTTTCGTCCTGAAATTTAATATTGTTTGGATTTTGGCCAAATGTACTTGAAAATATAAGCACAATTGCCAAAAAGCAGATACTCCGGAGAGTCGGGAAAGTAGTTTTTTTCATGATTTGATAGATTTGAACATATATTTAGATGCATCTTTTTTCAAAAATTTCTGAGAATTTTTCAAGAAATGTTTCCAAATATATTTAATACCTACTTTAAAATAATCATGAATTGGGGAAAATATTACATTTTAACATAAAATCATTCCAGCGAAAAATCAACACAATCAATGGTTTATGAAATGATATATTAATTATTGAAATAGTGCCTTCAACTCTGTAGCATCTTTTGGTTTCATTTTTCCTGCAAGTACAAGGCTCAATTGTTTTCGGCGAAGGGCCGCCTCAAAACGTTTTTTTTCCAGTTCTGTCTCGGGAACAAGCTCTGGAACCCGAACAGGATTGCCCATTTCATCCACAGCTACAAACGTGTAAATAGCTTCGTTTGAAAGGCTTCTTTCGCCACTTTCACGGTCTTCAATAAAAACATCCATATAAACTTCCATGGAACTGCTAAAAGCCCTGGAAACCTTTGCTTCAACTGTTACAACACTCCCCAAGGGGATCATTTTATTGAACGCCACGTGGTTTACAGATGCAGTAACTACAATTCTACGGCTATGGCGACGAGCAGCAATGCTTGCGGCACGGTCCATCCTTGCCAGCAATTCACCCCCAAACATATTCCCAATAGGATTTGTTTCGCTGGGCAATACCATATCTGTATAAACGGTTAAAGATTGTTGCGGTGTCTTAGATTGCATCTGTAAAAATTTTTGCAAAGATACCTAAGTTCCAAACAATGGGGAGTGAAAAATGAGGAAAGAAAAAAAGGGATGTGGAAGAAATTTTAATGAATTTCCTGAACTAATAGCCAAGCATCCGGATTTTCAGATTTCTGAATTTCATAAAGTTTTCGCTGTGCTTCTAACTTATCATTAAAACTTGCATAAAGAACTTGATGAAGCCCGTATCTATTAACCTCCATTTTTAAAGGAGAATAGCCCTTTTCGCGCAATTGTGAAACCTTCTTTTCAGCATTTTCTTCCATGCGGTAGGCTCCAGCAACAATATGGTACAATCCGGTATGTTTTGGAACTTGTAGGTTCACCACCGGCAGGGGATTTTCAATTACAAATGTTGCCTCCTGTATTTGGTTTTCAACTAAGCTATTAGCCTTTTCCCTTTCCGCATAGTTGAATTTTTGAACCTGATTTTCATAAAGCTTTAAACTTCCAAAACCTATTGCTGATATAGCTAAAACTGCAATAGCGGCATATTTAAGGTAAGGTTTGACTTCCCTTCCTTCGGGCGTAAAGTGTATCGGTGCCTTTTCTTCAAAAGCATCCACAGTTTCCTTGTAAACTTCGCGACTTATTTGTGGCGAGACAAAAGATGATAGACCAAAAGCGGAAGTGCTGAAATTCTGTTGCGGTAATGGTTCAAACTGAAGGGATTTTTCTTCGTTCAAGGAAAACGTTCCTATATTTTTAAAAGAAATGGTTTTTCCTTCTGAAAGCGCCATTGAAATTTCAGCTGTAAAATTCCGAATTCTTTGCAATGCAGTTTCGTAACTGCATTTTTCTACAGAAGCAACATAATTGGCAAACAGACCATCGTTCGCCTGCAATTGTTTGTTGAACGAAACAATTTTGGAAGGAGGATGAAACGTATTTGTAGCATCATCAATCTGGGCAGATTTATAGCGGGTTAAAAACGCCCCAAACCCAGGAACAATAACACATTCGTATCGGTAAAGCAGGTCGGCTATGTAGGTTGTAAGTTGCATATAAACAAAATTAGCTTTTTTTGAGGGTAATCCAATTTTTGCTTTGGTAATTTATTAACAACTTAAAAATTTCGTATTTTTAAAATCTCCCCCGTTTTTAATTTCTAAACCATGCTTTCGAAAAACGAATTACGCTATACGCTTGCTTTGCAGCGCATTCCAAATCTGGGTGATATTTCAGCGAAAAAATTACTGCGGAAAATGGGCGCTGCGGAAGCAATTTTCAAGGAGAAAAAAAGCAACCTTGCCAAAATTGACGGCATCGGTCTTTTGCGTCTAAAGGATATCAATCTAAATAAACAGTTGGAGGAAGCAGATGAAGAACTTCAGTTTATTGAACAAAATAATATTCAATTTTGTTATTTCAAAGACAAAGATTATCCCGAAAAATTAAAGCATTGTTTGGATGGACCCATACTTTTCTTTCACAGCGGAAATATAGATTTGGCAGGAAAGAAAATAATAAGCATCGTTGGCACCCGAAAAATTACCAGTTATGGCAACGCTTTTTGCGAAAATTTAATTGAAGAAATTGCACCCCTAAACCCCGTAATTGTTTCAGGCTTAGCTTACGGGGTTGACATCTGTGCGCACAAGGCAGCAATCGACAACAAACTGCAAACCATAGCCTGTTTGGCTCACGGACTTAATCAAATATATCCAAAAACCCACAAAAAATATATTCAGGAAATTGAAAGCAATGGCGGATTGATTACTGAGTTTTGGAGCAGTGATGCCTTTGATAGAAACAATTTTTTAAAACGCAACCGAATCATCGCTGGGCTTTCCGAGGCAACAATTGTTATTGAATCTGCCGAAAGAGGGGGAAGTTTGGTAACGGCAGACATTGCAAATTCATACAACCGTGAAGTCTTTGCAGTTCCCGGAAGAGCCACAGACAACCAAAGTCGGGGTTGCAATAATTTGATAAAACAACAAAAGGCCCAATTGCTCACCAGTGCTGCAGATATAATTTATATGTTGGGCTGGGAATTGGAGAAAGTCCAAAAACCCAAACAGACCCAACTTTTTGTAGAATTGGACGAAGATGAAAAAGTAGTCTTCCGTTATTTAAAGGAAAAGGAAAAAGAACTTTTAGATATAATTGCTTTGGAATGTAAAATTCCAGCTTATAAAACTGCAAGCGTTTTGATGAATATGGAACTGAAAGGAGTTGTTCGCCCGTTGCCTGGGAAATTGTTTCAATTGGTTTAATATCCTACTTTATCCCGAACCCTTTTTAAAACCCCATCTGCAACTTTTCGGGCTTTTTCAGCACCAGTTGCCAATGCGGCATCAATTTCAGTAAGGTTTTCCATAAAATAATTATAGCGAATTCGTTCTTCCGAAAATTTTTCGGTTATCAATTCAAACAAGGCTTGCTTTGCGTGGCCGTAACCATAGTTTCCAGCCTCGTAGTTTTTTCGCATTTGGCCAACTTCTTCTTTTGTGCCCAAAATTTTATAAAGCGCAAATACATTACAAGTATCAGGATTTTTAGGATCTTCCAGTGGTGTACTATCCGTCTCAATGCCCATGATCTGCTTCCGCAGTTTTTTATCATCCAGAAATATATTGATAATATTGCCTTTGGACTTGCTCATTTTGGTGCCGTCTGTTCCAGGAATATACATTGTTTCCTCTTGCACTTTTCCAGCGGGCATCACAAAGGTCTCACCCATCTGTGCGTGAAAACGTGAAGCCACGTCACGGGTTATTTCAATATGCTGCATTTGGTCCTTCCCCACGGGAACAATTTCGGCATCGTACAGTAATATATCGGCTGCCATTAGCATTGGATAGGTAAAAAGTCCTGCATTCACGTCTTCCAAACGGTCTGCCTTATCTTTAAAGGAATGGGCCAACGTTAACCTTTGAAACGGAAAAAAACAGCTTAAATACCAGGAAAGCTCGGTAGTTTGCGGCACATCGCTTTGGCGGTAAAAAACCGCACGGTTAATATCCAACCCAAAAGCCAACCAGGTTGCGGCTACACTGTAAGTGTTTGCACGAAGGGTATCTGCATTTTTAATCTGCGTCAACGAGTGCATATCTGCAATAAAAAGAAAAGAATCGTTATTAGGATCGTTGGCCATTTCAATGGCAGGAACTATTGCTCCCAAAAGATTTCCGAGATGGGGTGTGCCTGTACTTTGTATTCCTGTGAGTATTCTAGACATGGTGATTAAAAAAATTTTTGCAAAGGTACTTTTTTTGATTTATTCCCATCATTCAAATTAGTACTTTTGAATCTTGATGAAATTACTAAAACAAATATTTGCGGCATTTTACCGTATTTGGTTCTATTTGGTTATAGCATTGGCTACAATTTTACTTTTTCCCTTTCTCGTTATTAGCATTTTAAAGTATTCCTGGTACCCTTTTTTCTTTAAGGTTGCACGAACTTGGTCTGCATTTATCATTTACGGCATAGGCTGTTACCCTATCATAAAGCGCGAAATAGCTTATAAAAAGGGCAAAAGCTACATGTTTGTTGCCAACCACACCTCTATGACCGATATTATGCTGATGTTTTACGCAACAAAAAATCCATTTGTTTTTGTAGGAAAAAAGGAATTGGCAAAGATTCCACTGTTCGGATATATTTACAAACGCACCTGTATTTTGGTGGATCGTGGAAACACGAAAAGCCGGGTAGAGGCTTTCCGAAGAGCGGAAATACGTCTCAATGAAGGTTTGAGTGTATGTATTTTTCCGGAAGGCGGCGTGCCGGATGATCTTTCACTGCTGTTGGATGAATTTAAGGACGGCGCTTTCAGGCTTTCCATTGAGCATCAAATTCCTATTGCACCTATGACCTTTCACGACAATAAAAAACGATTTCCGTATTCCTTTTTCAAGGGTGGCCCAGGCAAGATGCGGGTCAAAGTCCATAAGCTGATCCCCACCACAAGCATGACTTTGGAAAATAGAAAAGAATTGAAAAACGAAGCACGAAAGGTAATTTTAAATGAATTGATTAATCCAACTGTATAATCTCCAATAAAAAACCGTCCTATGGCGCAGAACGGTTTTTCATTTTTGTTTGAAGTATATCAAACACATCCAACTAAAAACTAACCTAAAACTTGAAACTCAATCCACTGTAAACGCCCAAGATATATGGGTTGAAGTTTACAGATGAATCGGTATAAGGGTTGAGCTGGTATTTAAACATTGGCTCAATATTAAACGTAAATTTTTTGGACAGTTTATAGTCCAGTCCCAGCCCGATGTTAGTTGAAAAACTTACTGTGGAGAGATTATTAGCCTCCCCCAATACACTATTGAAGTTATCAGCTTTCACCGAAATTTCATTATTTCCTAAAAGCAAAGTACTTACCCCACCAATCAAATTTACACCAAACCTGCTATTAATAACAGCATATTTGAGCTCTACGGGGACTTCATAATAATTTATATTTTGAATAAGCTTTGCGTCACCCTTTGTAGATTTTGGTGTAACATTCCCAAATCCATTAGAAGGCGCTCCACTTGTAAAGGAGCCTTTATCTGCGGCGGTAACTACTATTTGTCTTGAACCATAATCTACTGAACTCAAAGCCACGGCCACTGGCCCAGTACCAACCTCAATGCCAGAGGTGCTATAACCCAAATCTACATTGTTGACTCCAGTACGCACACTCAATCGATTGCTTATTGCATAACTTACTTGCAGACCATAACTCATATTAACATCTCCATCCTGTGGGTTATCAGCAAAAGAGGGATCTATGGAAGAACCATTGCCAAGGCTGCTGTAATAAACGGGGGCTACATTTGGGGCTACATTCCAACGATGTTCTGGCTTTTCTTTCTTTTTCTTTTCAGAAACAATTTCTTCGTCCTTTTCCGCAATAGCGTCAAAGATTGATTTTTTGTTGTTTAGCTCTTGTGTTATTTCTTCCTCTGTTTTTACCAAGTTTTTTTCTAAACTTTCGTTCACATCAACGACCGCTTCTTTTTTGGAATCAAAAACTTTCCCCTTATCTATAATATCCTTATCTGTTTCTTTAGCGCTGTTTTCAATACTTTTCTTTTCAGAATTATTTTTTGAAGTAGCTATGCCCTCGTTCAAGTCATTTTTAGAAGTATTCTTTTCAAGCCGATCTTTCGTTGCGTTGTCTTTTATTTTTGAGGAATTTTGGGAGGCAATTACAGTTTCGCTGTTTTTTTCAGAATTGTTTTTGAAAACTTTATTTGAAGATTTTATTTCGACTTTAGTTTCTGAAGCATTTTTATTGGAAGAATCGCGGCCTTCAGTAGATTCATTATCAAGCGTTTTGTTTTCTGAAGCTACTTGCGAATCTATAGCACGTTTTTTAATTTCAGGTTTATTTTCTTGTAATTGATTTTCCGTTTGCTGTACATTCCCATCGGTAATTTTGGGAGTAACAATATCAGAAGAGTTGTAAAGTGAATTGCCCACGGTAAGCAAAAGTGCAAGTAATGCAGCAACACCTCCAAGTTTTACCCATAATGGGATAACCTTGCGTTCCTTTTTATCCTTTTTGAGCTCTGCCTGAATGTTTTCCCAAACGTGCGGCGAAGGAGTGGCCTCAAAATTCTTGAAGCCTTCGTTAAAAATGTTGTCTATGTTTTTCTTTTCTTTCATTCTTACCCTTCAAAAGGGAAATTTTTAAAAAACCCCTACCCATAAGCAGGGGAGTTTTATTCAATCTAAACAATTCATAATGCTTTAAGTGTTATAATTTGTAGCATTATACTCTTCAATTTTATTTTTCAAAATCATTCTGGCGCGGGCCAGGTTTGATTTAGACGTTCCATCGCTGATTCCTAACATCTCTGCTATCTCTTTATGCTGGTAGCCGTCCATTACATACATACTGAAAACCAATCGGTATCTATCAGGCAGTTCCTGTACAATTTTCAGCAGAAAATCCAATGGGATTTCCTCACTTTCAATTTCTAACTCCGCTTCATCCTCAATCTGTCCTTCATCAACAATTTCAAAGGTGCGCTGTTTTCTGTATTTTTGAAGAACTGTGTTTACGGTAACCCGTTTCATCCAGCCTTCAAAAGAACCTTTGCCATTATACTGCTCAACTTTTTTAAAAATAGTTATAAAAGCATCTTGCAAATTGTCTTCAGCCTCGGTATAATTAGGTGAATATCGAAGGCAAATGGCGAAAAGGATTCTGTTATACTGTTTGTACACTTCGCCCTGCGCCGTTGCATCCTGCTTTTTGCATAATTCTATGAGCTTATCTAATGTCAAATGCGGTACCGTGAGTTATTGTTCCGTTGTAAATACCTCCTTTATTGTAGAGGGCAACCGTAATAATCAAGGCTCCTACATTTTGTAGATACCACATTATTAAAAGGGTTGCGTGGTTTGCCGAAAGATTATTGGTTTATTGCGGCAATAGCATCTTTTATTTTCTTTTCAAGCTCTTCCATTAATTCTGGATTGTCCAAAAGAAGTGTTTTTACAGCATCGCGGCCTTGCCCAAGTTTAGTATCGTCATAACTGAACCAAGAACCTGCTTTTTTAATGATTTCAAAATCAACGCCGAGGTCTATTATTTCACCTACTTTTGAGATTCCTTCGCCGTACATAATATCAAACTCTACTTGTTTAAAAGGTGGAGCTACTTTGTTTTTTACCACTTTTACGCGAGTTTTATTTCCCGTTGCATTGCTTTCGGTATCTTTAATTTGTGTGGAACGGCGAATGTCCAAGCGTACGGAAGCATAAAATTTCAATGCATTTCCACCTGTTGTGGTTTCTGGGTTTCCGAACATTACGCCTATCTTTTCTCGCAATTGGTTAATGAAGATTACGGTACATTTTGTTTTGCTAATGGAGCCTGTAAGTTTTCGCAAGGCCTGGCTCATCAATCGTGCGTGTAGCCCCATTTTGCTGTCGCCCATTTCGCCTTCTATTTCGCTTTTTGGGGTCAAGGCCGCAACGGAGTCAATAATTACAATGTCTATGGCGCCACTTCTAATTAAATTATCAGCGATTTCCAAAGCTTGCTCACCGTTATCTGGTTGCGAAATGATTAGGTTTTCAATATCCACCCCAAGCTTTTCAGCATAGCCACGATCGAAAGCGTGTTCCGCATCAATAAAAGCTGCTATTCCTCCTTTTTTCTGTGCCTCTGCCATTGCGTGAAGCGTTAATGTAGTTTTACCTGAAGATTCCGGGCCGTATATTTCTATTACTCTTCCTCTCGGGTAACCGCCCACACCGAGGGCAACATCCAGACCAAGTGAACCGGTGGGAATTACATCCACATCTTCCACGGCGCTATCGCCCATTTTCATTACGGTTCCCTTGCCGTAGGTTTTGTCTAGTTTATCGAGAGTAAGCTTTAATGCTTTTAGTTTTGCGTCTTTTTCAGTGCTCATTTTCAGTATGTTTTATGATGGAAATTTTAAATAGCTAAGATACTATTTCTTTGTGCTTGGGGCAAAAGTAAAATGTGGGGGGAAGGTATTTTTGTTAACAAATAAATGGAAACAAGAACCAAGACTTTTTGAACCAAGACATCTTTAAAATTTTTGATGGGTAGCTAAAATTATAAATACGGACATTAGATTTGTTAAAGCGGACGTGAGAATTGTTAAATAGGAAGGGATATTTATTAAAGCTGAGGCTAAAATATAAATGACGGGACGCAAGATTTGTTAATGCGGACGCCATTATATACAAAGCGGGGAGCATATTTGTTAAATCGGAAGCAATATTTATAAAAGTTGCAACTAGAATATAAAAAACTCGTGCTCTATGTATAAAAATTCTGTTTTCTGCTTACGTTTTGGAGCTTATTATTGCCCGAGCAAGAGAGGGGTTAATCCTTCTCCTTTTTAAATTTTATGCCTTTTATTTGGTTGTACTCTGGGCTGGAGGCTCCGTAGACGGACTTGACGTATTTTTTTACATCTAGGGCGGTATCTACCAGGCCTGTGTTTTCTTGATAGAGAATCCTGTTTCTTTCAAGGCGGGCGTTGCTTACTGCTGTGTAGGTGGTGGCCACTTGGTTGTTTTTGTCCTTTAGGTCCTGTGCCTTTGCCTGTAGGCTGGTAATTTGCAGTTCTGTTTCGTTTGGGGCGTAGCTTGGTTCTGATGCCAGGACAGCTATTAGGCCTTCAAAGTGTTGGATGAGCTGATCGTAGGATTGCTGGCTGGCGCTGATTCTACGTGGTGCTGGTTGGGGCGGGTCCTGTGGTTCTTCTTCAGTTTTTGAAGCGCGCTGGCCCTGTAGTTTGCGGTTGAAGCCTTTTGCATCGTCAATTTTTTCTTGGGATGCGTCTGTGGCCTCCAAGGCATTGATAAGACGGGTGCTTAATGGGCGCAAATCTGAAAAGGCTATCCGGCGGCTGTTTACGGCATCATTATACGCCGTGTTTAGGTTTATTACGTTTTGGAGGCTGGCGTTTGCCGTGGTGTGCAGGGCGGTGAGCTGCTCTGCGGTGAGGCTGGTTTTTGAGGGGTGGTGGGGCCATAGCCTTCTACAAAGGCGATAAGGTCTTGGAAATTCGCTACATTTTTAGCGTGGCCTACTTCTGAATTTGATGCCATTTTTTAGTATTTAGATGTTAGTATTGAGTATTGAGTTTTAGTTCTTGGGTTTGTGAGTTTATGAGTTTGTGAATGTGTGAATTTGTGAATTGGGTTATTGTTTTATGAACTTTTTGGTGGTGGTATTGCCATTTTCATCTTCAATGTTTAGAAAATAGATGCCGCTTGTTAGGTTTGAAACATCTATGGAGGTTTGATTTTCGAGTGTTACATTTTGGACGCTTAACAGTTTGCCTTCAATATGTATAAGAATTTTTTTATAATGTATCGATTTAAGGGTTATTGTTTAGCAAGATTTTTAGAGTCGACAATAGTGCCATCACATACAAGCGCTACGGAATAGAGGCCTGAAGTATATGTGGAAACATCCAAATTTATGGCTGTTGCATTAACGTCCAAAATATAATTGTTTGAAATGCCCGTAACGGTGCTAACCACCATTAGGCATGCTGAAGAAGCTTCATCGGCAATATAATTTACGGTGACCTGTGATGATGCTGGATTGGGTATTATGCTTTCCAGTTTGTACGGATTTACGGTAACCTGTACTTCGTCATAATCTTTATAGCCATCGGTATCTGTTATAATTTCAAGTTTATAGGTTTTTGTAACTTCCGGCATGTGGGCAGTTATTGTCATACTTTAAGCGATTACAGTTAGTTGATTTCTTAAAATTATGCCAAAATATTTAACTATAAAACAGGATTTTCCCTGTTTTTTTAAGGGGGATTCCCCCTGTTTTTATGAAGTCCTTTTCTTACAATGAAAAACTACCCTATTGCCTGTTCCAAATCTGCAATTAAATCACCTACATCTTCAATACCTACTGAAAGACGGATCAACGAATCAACTACACCTATTTTTTCACGTTCCTCTTTTGGAATGCTGGCGTGCGTCATACTTGCGGGATGGCCTGCAAGGCTTTCCACGCCGCCAAGGCTTTCTGCCAATGTAAAAATTTTCAGGTTCTCTATTATTTTAATGGCATCTTCGTAATTGTTTCCTTTTGTAACAAACGAAAGCATTCCTCCAAAATCCCTCATTTGTTCTTTAGCTATTGAATGATTGGGATGGCCTTCCAACCCTGGCCAATACACTTTTTCAATTTTTGGATGTTTCTCTAAATACTTAGCAACGGCTTTTCCATTTTCACAATGGCGCTGCATTCGTATGTGAAGTGTTTTCAAACCACGCAAAACCAAAAAGCAATCCTGTGGTCCGCAAATGGCGCCACTGGCGTTTTGGATGAAGTATAACTTTTCTGCAAGTGCTTTATCCTTTACAACCAAAGCGCCCATTACCACATCGCTATGTCCACCAAGATATTTTGTGGCGCTGTGCATCACAATATCAGCACCCATTTCCAACGGTTGTTGCAAATAGGGTGTTGCAAATGTGTTATCAACTGCGAGAAGAACATTGTGCTTTTTGGCAATGGAAACTGCCTTTTTAATGTCTATAATATTCATCATTGGGTTGGTTGGTGTTTCCACCCAAATGAGTTTGGTTTTATTGGTTACGTAGTCTTCAATTTTATCGGCGTTTTCCATTCCTACAAAGTGAAATTTTATTCCAAAGCCCTCAAAAATCTTGGTAAACAACCGATAGGTTCCGCCGTACAAATCGTTGGTCGAGATTACCTCATCGCCGGGTTTTAATAGTTTCATTACCGCATCAATTGCTGCGAGACCACTTCCGAAGGCCAGGCCAAATTCCCCGTTTTCTAAACTTGCAACAGCACGCTCCAAAGCCGCACGTGTGGGGTTTCCGCTTCGCGAATACTGAAAACCTTTATGCCCGCCGGGCGTAGTTTGTGAATAGGTGGAAGTTTGGTAAATAGGTGGCATTACCGAACCATAGGCTGGATCTACATTGTGCTGCCCGCCGTGTATTGCTTTTGTGTTGAATTTCATAAGAAAAGGTCTTTTTTAAAGTAAGAATCCGAAACGCCAAAACTATATTTCAGGTTTTAATATAACTTTCACAATAGCTGATTTTAAAGTTATTACTTTTGAAATTCAAATGTAAGTGTTTCGTTTGTGATAGCTAACCATCTATTCCTTTTAACGTATGAATTACAAAATTACGGTCGTAGCATTAATCGCGCTGCTAGGCGTGGGTTGCAACCAAGAAAAGAACATTGAGACTGCTTCGGAAAGTTTTACTGAAAAGGACCTTAAAATGTGCGAAAACAGTAAATGTCCTGAAGTGACCATCAATTATGTAGCGCTATTTGGTGATCCTGAAATTTCAGAAAAAATAAATAAGAAAATAAAAAACTTTATATTTTCATCTTTATTGATGGGGGAAGACACAATCCCCACCGCCAAAACCATACAGGAAGCCGCAACCGGTTTCATTGAAGCCTACCAAGCAGATAAAGCCCAATTTCCTGACATGGCCGGGGAATACTTTGCCGAAATATCGGTGAATGAAATTTACAGTTCCAAAGAGCTTCTGTGTCTTGAAATGCGCCAATATCTCTTCACCGGCGGTGCGCACGGTTACGGCACTACTTCCTTTATGAACATAAATCCACAAACGGGTGAAGAACTTTCACAGAAAGAGCTATTTACAGACCATAAAAAATTTATTGCCTTTGCTGAAAAGAAATTCCGTAGCCAACAAAAAATTACGGCAGAACAAGCAATCAACGACACCAAGTTTTGGTTTGAAAATGGTGAATTTTACCTTCCCGAAAGTGTGGGTTTTACACAGGATAGCCTTATTTTCATTTACAACCAATACGATATTGCCAGTTATGCCGATGGCCCCATCGAGCTAAAAATTGCAATGAAAGAAGCCAAGCCTTTCCTCAGTATTCATTAATTTTGAACTATGCAAAAAGTATATTATTTATCCAGTTGTGATACCTGTAAAAGAGTGATGGACGAAATAGAAATTCCCTCATCGTTCATAAAACAGGATATCAAAGTACAGGGAATTACTGAAGAAGAATTAGACGAACTGTTCAACCTCACCGATAGTTACGAAAAGCTATTCAGCCGCCGGGCAAAGCTTTATCAAGAACGAAATTTGAAAGAAGAAGAGCTATTGGAAGAGGATTACAAAGGGCTCATTTTGGAACATTACACTTTTCTGAAGCGCCCGGTGATAGTCAACAATGACGAAATATTTATAGGCAGCAGCCCAAAAACAGTTGCCGCTGCAAAAAAATCCATTCATAACAATTGACCAACCAACGCATTTTTGCGCTTTTGGCCGCAACTACGGCGAGTACCATCTATGGTATAAACCACACCATCGCCAAAGGATTGATGCCAGATGTAATTAAACCTTTTGGTTTTATATTGTTGCGAGTGTCTGGCGCAGCATTGGTTTTTTGGATTATTAGCCTTTTCTTCCCTTCGGAAAAAGTTGAGCGCCGCGATTGGTTTCGGTTTATGGCTTGCGCATTCTTTGGAATGGCTTTAAATATGCTCGCCTTTTTCAAAGGATTGAGCCTTTCCACTCCCATCAACAGTTCGGTAATAATCACGCTTTCGCCATTGTTATTATTAATACTCTCAGCTTTTATCTTACGGGAACGGATAACTTGGGTGAAAAGTCTCGGTATCTTTTTAGGCCTTAGCGGAGCTTTGGTTTTGATTCTCTTTGGAATCAAGGAGCAAGCCAATGCACCAAACATACCCGTGGGAAACTTGTTATTTATTGTAAACGCAACCTCTTATTCCATCTATTTGATTTTGGTAAAACCATTGGTCGGAAAATACAGTTCCATCACTTTGATGAAATTTCTTTTCCTTTTTGCGTTTTTAATAAACCTACCTATTGGTATTTCAGAATTTACGGAAGTATCTTGGGACAGTCTTGCGTTTGGCGATATTTGGAAAATGGCCTTTGTGGTTATCTGCACTACGGTTATGACTTATCTTTTAAACATATATGCGCTAAAACAATTGAGTCCGTCAACCATAGGCGCCTTTATATATTTGCAACCCGTAATTGCCGTACTTTTTGCAGTACTGGTGGGCGCAGACAGCCTCACTGCCTTGCGCATAGGCGCAGCTGCTTTAATATTTTTGGGGGTTTATCTTTCCACTTTAAAACATGCCAAAAAATATATTGATTAAAGGTCATGCGGCCGCTGGCTGTACTTTCGGGTGTTTTCTTTGGTGAGAATTCTGAAATCGTCCGTCTTTTCCAGCGCATTGAATATTTGGTAAAATTTCTTCGGAAGGCCTACCAGTTTTCTTTCCGTTAGATCAATCCACGCCCCCATCATTTCGCAACGGGCATAGTTTTTACCCTTTTCATCATAAAAATTGTGAAGGAATTCAAAATACATTCCGTCTTCCGAAAGACCTTTCAATTGCAATGAAACCGTAACGGGCTGGCCGGGAAAAAACTCTCGGAAATAATACATGTGCTCGTAAAATGCTACCGGACCCAAATTGTATTCAGCCAAATGCTTTTGGTCCATACCATTCTCTAGCATAAAACTCATTCGGGTGTGGCTCATATAATCTATATAGGCACTGTTGCGCAGGTGGCGGTTGGCATCCACATCGCTCCAGCGTATTTCAAATTGTTTTGTGTACATTTTCAAACTTTTATGCAAATTTAAAGTAACTTTGTTATGCAAGCATAGTAAATATGTTTAGTTTCTGTTAAAACTTTTCCAAAGAAATGCCGCTCGTAAAAACCAATTATAAACCAAATTTTCCTTTTAAAAACGCACACTTCGCTACTATTTATTCCGCGAAACTCCGTCCGTCGCCAAAATTGATGCAACAGCGTGAACGCCTGCAATTGCCCGATGGCGATTTTATGGATATCGACTGGTCGTTTTCGGAAAAATCTTCACAAAAAGTTGCAATCCTGCTCCACGGTCTGGAAGGTAATGCCCAACGAACGTATATGAAAGGACAGGCAAAAATCCTGAACCAAAACGGTTGGGACGTAGCGGCCGTAAATTTTCGCGGTTGCAGTGGGCAGGCCAATCTTTCGTATCAATCGTACAATGCAGGGAAAACGGACGATTTGGAAGCTGTTATAAATTTTATTCTGAAAAAAAATAAATATTCCGAAATCTGTTTAATAGGTTTCAGTTTGGGCGGGAATTTACTTTTGAAATATTTGGGCGAGCGCAAATCATTTCCGAAGGAAATAAAAAAAGCCGTCGCTATTTCCACACCGCTGAGTTTGAAAGGTTCTTTGGAATCTTTGAACCAATTCTACAATTGGGTGTATAGAAATTCCTTTTTGATAGATCTTCGGAAAAAATATAAAACCAAAATGAAGGATTTTCCCGAAAAAATGACGGTTTCATATTATAAAAAAATCACTTCGCTTTTGGAATTTGACAACGTTTACACCGCGCCGGCCCACGGTTTTAAGGATGCGTTTGATTATTACGAAAAGAACAGCAGCCTGCAGTTTCTCCCGAATATTCAGATTCCCGTCCTAGTTTTAAACGCCGAAAACGATAGCTTTCTATCTTCGGAATGTTACCCAACGGAATTGGCTTCAAAAATGAAAAACCTTTTTCTCGAAACGCCAAAATACGGCGGGCACGTAGGTTTTCACCAAACCAATAAACTGTATTACAGTGAAACTAGAAGTTTGGAGTTTTTAAACAACACTTCGTTATAATCCTTAATTCAGAATTAAGAAATCAGAATTAATTACCTTTGCCCTTCACAAAAACAGGAATATGATCCAATCCATGACGGGCTACGGCAAAGAAGTTGTTCAGTTGCCATCGAAAACCATTACCATCGAAATAAAATCCTTAAACAGCAAAGGGCTCGACCTCAACACGCGCGTGCCTTCGGCTTACCGCGAAAAGGAGCTTGAAATCCGTGATCTGCTTGCAAAATCATTACAACGTGGAAAAGTGGATTTTTCCCTTTATATTGAAGTAACGGGCGAGGAAGTTACCACCCAACTGAATGAAGGCGTTGTAAAGCAATATATAAAGCAATTGGCAAGCGTGGTAAACGGCGACCCCGTGGAACTATTAAAAATGGCGGTTCGTATGCCTGATGCCCTAAAAACAGAGCGTGAGGAAATTGACGAGAAAGAATATAAGGCTATTTTAAACGGAATTGACAAAGCGCTGGAAGCCATAAACAAATACAGAACCGATGAAGGTTTGGTTTTGGAAAACGACTTTTTGGAGCGTTCCCAAACCATTTCAAAATTGTTGGAAGAAGTGATCGCCTTAGATCCCGAAAGAATTGACGGCGTAAAGGAAAGATTGCGCAAGGCGGTTGCAGATTTAAAGGAAAAAGTGGACGAAAACCGCTTTGAGCAGGAATTGATCTATTACCTCGAAAAATACGACATCACCGAAGAAAAGGTTCGACTAAAAAACCATTTGGAATATTTTGAGGAATCCTTAAAATCGCACGATTCCAACGGAAAGAAATTGGGCTTCATTACACAGGAAATTGGCCGTGAAATCAACACCATTGGGAGTAAGGCAAATTATGCGCCTATGCAGCAAGTGGTGGTGCGAATGAAGGATGAGCTTGAAAAAATTAAGGAACAAGCGCTAAACGTTTTATAGATGGAAGGAGGAAAATTGATTGTTTTTTCGGCTCCTTCCGGCAGTGGAAAAACCACCATCGTACAACATTTGTTGAAACAGGAGGACCTCAACTTGGAATTTTCGGTTTCGTGCACAAGTCGCGAGCCCCGTGGCGATGAAAAGCACGGCGAGAATTATTATTTCATCTCATTGAAAGATTTTAAGCAGCACATTAAAAATGGTGATTTTTTAGAGTGGGAAGAAGTGTACCGCGACAATTTTTACGGGACGCTGAAAAGTGAAGTGGAACGCATTTGGAGCCACGGGAAAAACGTGATTTTTGACATCGATGTTGTTGGCGGACTCCGGATTAAAAAGAAATATCCCGAAAAAACACTAGCAGTTTTCGTAAAACCACCCAGCATCGACGAGCTGAAAATCCGGCTTAAAAAACGCAAGACCGAAAGTGATGAACGCATCAATATGCGTATTGCAAAGGCTTCGGTGGAATTGGCTACTGCGCCGCAATTCGACAAAATCATTAAAAACCACGATTTGGATACCGCTTTAAAGGAAGCGCACGATTTGGTAGAAGATTTCATCAAAAAATAAACAGTTTTAAATTTTGAAGACTTCAAAAAAAATAGGGCTCTATTTTGGCACCTTTAACCCCATTCACGTGGGTCATTTGATTATTGCGAACCACATGGTGGAGTTCAGCGATTTGGATGAAGTTTGGTTCGTGGTTACGCCACACAATCCACATAAAAAGAAAAAAACGCTTTTGGAAGACCACCACCGTTTGGCAATGGTGCGGATTGCCGTGGAAGAATATCCAAAATTGCAAGCAAGCAATGCTGAGTTCGATCTTCCGCAGCCCAATTATACGGTGAATACTTTGGCGCATTTGGAAGAAAAATATCCTGAAAAGAGTTTCTGTTTGATTATGGGTGAGGACAATTTAAAAAGTCTTCACAAGTGGAAAAACTACGAAGTAATTTTAGAACGCTATTCCATCTACGTTTATCCGAGAATTTCCGAAGGAACTGGTGAAACGCAATTTGACAATCACCAAAAGATAAAGAAAGTTGATGCGCCTATTATTGAGCTTTCTTCCACTTTTATCAGAAAAGGAATAAAATCTGGAAAAAATATTCAGCCTATGCTTTCGGCTGAGGTTTGGAAGTATTTGGATGAGATGAATTTTTATAAATAATTCCGGTTTACATTTAAAATCCAGGTTTTACGGAAATGAAAGACCGCCCCACCAAATTAACACTTGGGGAGCGGCTTCAACTAAATAACCAACCAAAATCATTGAAACTACCTAAATTTCAATAATCAATGCCAATAACGCAAACAGGCAGCAAAAGATTGTATGCACAATCTTAAGCTACTGTTAAATGTTTTGATAACATAAGAATTGTTTACTTTTGAATCCATAATTTTAATAAATGCAAGAAAAACCAAAATTTGCGGTCTTTGGTGGTGGAAGCTGGGCGACGGCCATTGTTAAAATGCTCTGCGAAAACTTAGATGAAGTATGTTGGTATATGCGCAGCAATTACGCACTTGAGCACATTAAAAAGCACGGCCACAACCCTAATTATTTAAGTTCTGTAGAATTCAATTTAAAACAGCTTAAATTAAGCAATGATATTAATGAAACGATAAGCTGTGCAGACTGCCTCATATTTGTAATACCTTCCGCTTTTCTTCAAAAGGAACTTGAAAAACTGACAGTTTCTTTGGAAGACAAAATAGTTTTTTCCGCCATTAAGGGAATTGTTCCCGAAACCAGTCTTATAGTGGGCGACCATTTTAATACGCATTATAAAGTTCCTTTCAACAATATTGGAGTCATTTCGGGTCCATGCCATGCGGAAGAAGTTGCGTTGGAAAGGTTGTCATACCTCACTATAGCAAGTGCTGATGATGAAAAGGCGAAGCTTATAGCAAATGTTTTAAGTAGCGACTATATTACTTGCACTACCAGCGACGATGTTTTGGGGATAGAATACGCCGCAATGCTCAAAAATATATATGCTGTGGCCGCTGGAATTGCGCATGGATTAGGCTATGGAGACAACTTTCAAAGTGTTCTGATGAGCAACGCCATTCGTGAGATGAAGAAGTATGTAAAGAAGGTTCACAAAATGAAGCGTGACATTAACGATTCAGCTTATTTGGGAGATTTATTGGTAACGGGTTATTCCGTATTTAGCCGAAATAGACTTTTTGGAACAATGATCGGTAAAGGATACACAGTAAAAAGTGCCCAGCTTGAAATGAGTATGATTGCGGAAGGGTATTATGCAACTAAGAGCGCCTACAAACTGAACCAACAAAAAGGAAAGAAAAAAGCCAAGACGCCAATAATAAATGCAGTGTATGAAGTGCTCTATGAAAATAAAGACCCCAAGAAAACATTTAAAAAGTTAACTGAAAAGTTGGATTAAAAAAAAGCCCCTCAAATTTGAGGGGCTTTTTCAATTATTGTTTTATTTCTTTATTGATATTTTCTGGCAATTCTTTATAACCCATATTGAAAAGAGTAAATCCAAAAATATCTGCATATTGCTCAATGGTTTTGCTCACTGGCGTTCCCGCTCCATGACCGGCATCGGTTTCAATTCTAATTAAAACAGGATTGTTTCCTGTTTGTTTAGACTGGAGCTCTGCAGCAAATTTAAAACTATGCGCTGGTACAACCCTGTCATCATGATCCCCGGTAGTGATTAAAGTTGCTGGATATTCCACGCCTTCCTTTACATTGTGCAATGGCGAATAGCCTTTTAAATATTCAAACATTTCCTTACTGTCTTCGGCCGTACCGTAGTCATAAGCCCAACCTGCTCCTGCAGTGAATGTATGGTAGCGCAGCATATCTAAAACGCCTACAGCAGGAAGGGCCACTTTCATCAAGTCTGGTCTTTGGGTCATGGTTGCTCCCACGAGTAATCCACCGTTTGAACCTCCACGAACCGCGAGATAGTCGCTGGAAGTGTAGTTGTTTTTAATTAAGTATTCAGCAGCTGCTATAAAATCATCAAATACATTTTGTTTTTTCATCTGTGTACCCGCGTCGTGCCATTTTTTACCATATTCGCCACCCCCGCGAAGATTGGGTACTGCATAAACTCCTCCTTGCTCCATCCATACAGCATTGGCAATACTAAAACCTGGTGTTAAGCTGATATTAAACCCTCCATAACCATAAAGAATTGTTGGATTTTTTCCGTCCATTTTCAACCCTTTTTTATGGGTGATTATCATTGGTATTTTGGTACCATCCTTTGAGGTGTAAAAAACTTGGTGGCTTTCAAAATTTTCTGGATTGAAATCTATTTCGGGTTTTATAAATAATTCAGAATCACCACTTGCAATGTCGTATTTATAGATACTACCTGGCGTAACATAATTCGTGAAAGAATAGTACAGTTCCTTCTCCTCTTTTTTGGTTCCAAAACCACCTGCCGAACCAACGCCCGGAAGTTTTACTTCACGAATCAATTTTCCATCATAATCATACTGCAATACCTTGGAAACTGCATCAACCATATAATTGGCAAAAATAGAACCACCACCTGTACTGGGCGAAAGTACGTTTTCAGTTTCTGGGATAAAGTCTACCCAATTATCAGGAGTTGGGCTATTTGCATTAACAGTAACAACTTTTTTGTTTGGTGCATTTCTGTTTGTAACAATATATAGTTTTGAACCTACATTTTCTAAAATAGATGTATCAGAATCCGTATCGCCCAAAATAGTTACAAAGGGTGCTCCAGGTTTTGTCAAGTCCTTTATAAAAAGTTTATTACCAGAAGTTGAGGTACTTGCTCTTACCACCAAATAATTATTGTCTTCTGTAACACTTGCATTTATATAACGATGCTTTTCCTCTGGGGTAGCGCCAAAAATTACCTTATCTTCACTTTGGGGGCTCCCCATTTTATGGTAATACACTTTGTGCTGATCGGTTTTTGCCGAAAGCTCGCTGCCTTTAGGCTTATCGTAACTGGAATAGTAAAAACCATCCTCACCCTTCCATGAAAGACCGCTAAACTTGATATCTTTTAAGGTATCCCCAACCAATTCCTTGGTTTCGGTGTTCATTACAAGAACTTTTCTCCAATCGCTTCCGCCTTCAGAAATACTGTAGGCCAACTTACTTCCGTCTTTACTAAAACTTGTTTCACCCAAAGAAATGGTCCCGTCTTCCTTAAAAGTATTGGGGTCCAAAAATACCTCGGCAGAACTTGGGTCTTCCCCTGTTTTATAGCGATATAAAACATATTGGTTTTGTAAACCATCGTTTTTGTAGAAATAGGTATAATCGCCTTCCTTAAATGGAGGGCCCACTTTTTCGTAATTCCAAAGATCTGAAAGACGTTGTTTCAATTCTTCCCGGAAAGGTATTTTTTCTAAATATCCGTAGGTTACTTCGTTTTCAGCCTTAACCCAGGCGGCGGTTTCTTCACTGCGGTCATCTTCCAACCATCGGTATGGATCATTTACCTCAACACCGAAGTAGGTGTCAACGGTGTCAACTTTTTTTGTTTGCGGATAGGTCACGGAAATAACTTCTTTTTTTGGTCCTTCCTTACAGCCTACAAAAGCGAGTATAAGGATTGCTGGAACAATTGTAAATTTCATAGTATTGATTTTTTGGAAGTGTAAATGTACTGTTTTTAGCAAAAAAAGAGAACTTTATAAAAAATAATAAGGCTTCTGTGAGGAAGCCTTTAATGTGTGGGTCAGCAATTTATTTCAATGAAACAAGGGTTTATACACCTTCCAATGTTTATAGATTAATATAACGTTCAGAATGGTTATTATCAAAGCCACAATGAGGCCCGGAGTGTCCAAAAACAAATGGAACAGTAAAATATTTACCGTTATAGGCGCCAATAACAGCAACGCAAAGGAAACCCACTTATTTATAAGCAAAAGCACGCCTATGAAGATTTCAAAAATTCCAATAACTTTTAGAATATAGCCCGTACTGCTAAGGGAGTCGATAAAGATAGCTGCATCGCCAGTATAGATATGGGTGGGCATAATACTAAAATTTATCAATTTGCTCATTCCAAAAAAAAGTAATCCCAAGCCTAAAATAATTCTTAAGATTTTAGTAAATGTTGAATTCATAAGCTTTAATTTTAAGATTAACTCATTAAAGATACTGAAAAATAAAAAATGCACCTTTATTAAAAGTGCATTTTTTTAACAAAATTTTAAATATATTTTATCCTTTCTTCTTAAAAATCTAAAGCAGTTGGTTATTAATTAAGTATTCCGCTATTTGAACAGCATTGGTAGCGGCGCCTTTACGAAGATTATCGCTCACTATCCACATATTCAATGTATTGGGCTGGGTTTCATCACGACGAATCCTTCCCACAAAAACATCATCCTTATCGTGTGCATACATTGGCATTGGGTAGGTGTTTGTATCTGGGTTGTCTTGAACGATTATGCCCGGAGTTTCGTGCAGAATTCTACGGATATCGCCTAATTCAAAATCATTTTCAAATTGGACATTTACAGCTTCACTATGGCCTCCTGCAGTGGGAATACGAACAGCTGTTGCGGTTACTGAAAAGGTACGGTCATCCAATATTTTTTGGGGTTCGCGGGCCAGCTTCATCTCTTCCTTTGTATAACCATTTGCCTCAAAAACATCACAATGCGGCAATGCGTTTTTGTGGATTGGGTACGGATATGCCATTTCACCTTTCACTCCAGCCATTTCATTCTCCATTTGTTGAACGGCTTTAAGGCCAGTTCCCGAAACGGATTGGTATGTGGAAACCACAACCCTCTTCATTCTATATTTCTTGTGAAGTGGTGCCAAAGCCATTACCAATTGTATGGTCGAGCAATTGGGGTTTGCTATTATTTTATCGTCTTTGGTCAACAAATGTGCATTAATTTCGGGAACGATTAGTTTCTTATCGGCTTCCATTCTCCATGCTGAAGAATTATCGATTACTGTAGTACCAACTTCCGCGAATTTTGGTGCCCATCCCAGTGAAGTGCTTCCACCAGCGGAAAAAATGGCAATGTTCGGTTTTGCGGCAACGGCTTCTTCTAACCCAATTACTTTATGGTTTTTTCCCTTAAAGGAAATTTCCTTTCCAACAGATTTTTCAGAAGCCACCAAAAGCAGTTCGTCTATTGGGAAATTTCGTTCCTGTAAAACTTTCAACATTACTTCGCCAACCATTCCGGTTGCACCTACCAAAGCTAATTTCATAGTTCTAAAATTTTAGGCAAAAGTAGTTTATACCAATTTATTTTTTCAGAATAAAAAGCAAAAAAGAACCCTCTCCATTTTGAAGAGGGTTTAAGGTTAGAATATGTAATGCAGCGGTGGCTGTAAATTATTTTTTTCTGAGTTCGTCGCGAATCTGCATCAGTAAATCCTTTTCTGATGGTCCCGGATCTGGCGCAGGGGCTTCTTCTTTTTTCTTGCGCACTTTTCCGTATGCCTTCACTATCAAGAACAATACAAAACCAACAATAATTAAATTGATGATAGAGTTTATCCATTTTCCGTACATAATGGCATTCTCCGGCTTGGTAATCTCTCCGTCTGGAGCAACCACAGCTTCTGAAAGCACTACTTTTAAATCGGCGAAGTCAACACCTCCGGTAAAATTACCTACTATGGGCATCATCACATCATTGGTGAAACTTGAAACAACAGTGCCTACTGCAGCGGCAAGTAGAACAGCTACGGCAAGGTCTACCACATTGCCGGTCATAATAAAATCCCTAAATTCTTTTAACATGTTGATTGGTTTTAGAAGTTAATAGCCACTAATTTACTCAAAAAGAATTCATTTTCTCAAATAATTTCCCAAAAGGGATTAATTCCTACAAACAACCCGTTTTACCCTTTGTGAAACAGCGGTTATCAATTCATAAGAAATAGAGTTTATCGCAGCCGATAATTCATCAGCTGTTGCCGTAGGCCCAAAAACAATTACCTCGTCCCCTTCTTCGCAATCAATATCGGTCACATCTACCATAATCATATCCATACACACATTACCAAGAATGGGCGCTTTTTTTCCATTTATGGTCACCCAGCCTTTGCCTTTCCCATAGGAACGTGGAATTCCGTCTGCGTGCCCAATGGGAAGTGTTGCCGACATTGTAGTTTTTTTGGCAATAAAACCTCGGTTGTAGCCCACGCTTTCATTTTTTTGTACCGTATGAATTTGTGAAATGACCGTTTTTAAAGTGCCAACAGGCTTTAAATGTTTGTTCTCCTCTTTATCATTTCCAAAACCGTAAAGACCTATTCCCGTTCGCACCATATCAAAATGTGCTTCGGGATAATTTATGATTCCTGAAGTATTTGCACAGTGAAGCAATGGTTTATAACCGATTTTGGAAATTAATTCTTCTGAAATTTTTCGAAATGCTTCAATCTGCCCGGCAGTGAAATCTTTCAACTTTAAATCCTCGCTCGCGGCAAGGTGCGAAAAAGCTGATTTCACCCTTACGCTTTCGGTTTTTGAAAGGGCTTTTGCAATAAAAGCTAGATCACTTTCAACGAAACCCAAACGGTTCAAGCCGGTGTTGAATTTTAAATGGATTGGATAATTTTTTTGTTTTTTTTCTTCCGCGAACGTGATAAATTCTTCAAGAGTTTTGCGAGAGTAGATGCTGGGCTCTAAACATCGGTTTACAATCTGCTCAAAATTAACGGGTAACGGATGGAGCACTAAGATTGGCGTTTCAATATGTGCATTTCTTAGCGTTTCGCCCTCATTGGCATACGCAACTGCGAAATAATCCACGCCCAAATCAACTAATTCCTTTGCAATAACCACCGAATCGCTTCCGTAGGCAAAGGCTTTCACAACTGCCAAAACTTTAGTGTCGGGCTTTAATTTTGAGGTAAGATATTTGTAATTATTGTCGAGCGCGTTGAGGTCTATCTCCAATAGAGTTTCGGTGGCTTTGGGCA
The DNA here is from genome assembly GCF_016757735.1 of Aequorivita iocasae. Lineage (NCBI taxonomy): Bacteria > Pseudomonadati > Bacteroidota > Flavobacteriia > Flavobacteriales > Flavobacteriaceae > Aequorivita > Aequorivita iocasae. The sequence continues at coordinate 1,181,421 of NZ_CP068439.1, read as the reverse complement.
TGCTAGGCTTGTTTTCCGGTTTTTTCAGAAGATTTGTCTTCTCTTATTTCTTCGGCATCTTTCACTTCCAGTTTCACTACTTTGTCCCGTAACTGTGCCTTAAAAAATGCAGCGCGGCTTAACGGCTCATATTCTTCTGTTTCACCGAGTAAAACGAGGGCTTCACTTTTCGCTTTTCGGTAGCTGTAATTGGCAAGATTCCCAGTACGGGTGCAAATGGCGTGTACTTTGGTAACGTATTCGGCAGTAGCCATTAAAGCGGGCATGGGACCAAATGGGTTGCCTTTGTAATCCATATCCAAACCAGCAACAATAACACGAACGCCACGATTGGCAAGGTCGTTGCAAACTTTTACTATTTCATCATCAAAAAATTGGGCTTCGTCTATGCCCACCACATCACAGTTATCAGCCAAAATTGGGATGTTTGCCGCAGCTGGCACGGGGGTGGAACGAATTTGGTTACTGTCATGGCTGGTTACTGCATCTTCAGCATATCTTGTGTCTAAGGAAGGGGTAAAAATCTCAACCTTTTGACGGGCAAATTGGGCACGTTTCAACCTTCTGATAAGTTCTTCGGTCTTTCCTGAAAACATAGAACCACAGATTACCTCAATCCAGCCAAATTGTTCTTTCTGATTTACGGTATTTTCAAGAAACATAGTTTAATTTTACGCGAGACATTTAGTAATAATGCTATCCACAAAGTGTATTCAACTTGAGGATTGTTTGCGGTTTTGAACATGAAAACAAAAATAGTTGACGTTTACATAAAGGATGCGTAAATTTATAAAAACAAAATAGAAATTCAGGTTAATTTAAAAAGATATGAAGAAGAAAATCCGTGAGCAGGTAACAGCGCTAGCACAGCAATTAATTGAAGAAGAAAAAACGTTTAAAGCCGCTTCCGTAAAGGGTTTGGTGAGCAAGCTCTATGAAAAGCTTACTGTTCTTGAATATCTTGAAAATCAAATTGAAGACCCTGCTGGAAAGTCCATTGCGGCTTCCTTGGATTCGAAAAGCTTCCGTGAAGAAAATTGGTTTACCGAGCCCGAGCCCGTACCGCAACCCGAACACAAAGAAGATCTTATTGAACCTCTGATGGAAAAAATAAAAGATATTGTCGCCCAAATGCCGGAAGAAAGCGAACGCATAGACGAGCTTTTGGATGAAATGCTCCCAAAAAACACCGAAACAGAATCCCAAAAAGCACCAAAAGAACACCCACAGAAATACACTAACAACGATTTGGAAGAATTCGCTTCGGCATATCAGCAAATGCCCGAGTTTGAAAGAAAAACCGCAACACTTTTCCCCAAGTCCATCGAAGGAAAAGAAGCAAGCAAAACCATGACCGAATCGCGGGCACGATCAATCAACGACACGTTAAACAAAGGCCTTAACATTGGGTTGAACGATCGTTTGGCATTTATAAAACACCTTTTTGAAGGGCAAACCGAAGATTACACCCGTGTACTTTCGCAGATAAACACGATGGAAAATTTTGAAGAAGCACAAAATTTCATAAAAACTAAAGTGAAACCTGACTATAACCACTGGCTCAATAAAGAAGAATATTCCGAGCGGTTTATGAATATTATTGAAAAACGTTTCAACTAAACTTTGCTTTTATGACAGCCCAAAAAACAATCTACTGGATAGCCACAGGGCTGCTAAGCGCGCTCTTTCTCTATTCCGCATTCCTGTTTTTAACAGACACGCTCGTTATTCAAGGCCATTATCAAGACTATCAATATCCTTCCTATTTGGTCGTGCCCATGGCCATTGCGAAAATCTTTGCAATAGCAGTTATATTGCTTCGAAAACCAAAATGGGTTATGGAATGGGCCTATGCCGGCTTGTTCTTTGACCTCGTATTAGCCTCATTTGCGCATTACCGTTTGGGCGATTCAAGCTTTACACTTACCTTATTGGGAATTTTATTTTTGTTGGTTTCATATTTCTTCGGAAAAACGGTACGTCCATAAATTATGACGGGAAAACTCTATTTGGTGCCCACGCCTATCGGCAATTTAAAAGATATGACCTTTCGCGCTGTTGAAGTGCTGAAAGAAGTAGATTTAATTCTGGCCGAAGACACCCGCAACAGCGGAAAGCTTTTAAAACATTTTGAAATTGGCACCCAAATGCATTCCCACCACATGCACAACGAACACAAAACTGTGGAAGGTATTGTAAAGCGAATTCAAAATGGTGAAAACATCGCGCTAATTAGTGATGCGGGGACCCCCGCCATTAGCGATCCCGGATTTTTATTGACCCGTGCCTGCGTGGAAGCAGGCATAGAAGTAGATTGTTTACCCGGCCCTACAGCTTTTGTACCGGCACTAGTGAACAGTGGTTTTCCAAACGATAAATTTGTATTTGAAGGCTTTCTTCCTGTGAAAAAAGGCAGACAAACCCGACTCGAACTTTTAGCCGAAGAAACCAGAACCATTATTTTTTATGAATCACCACACAAGCTACTGAAAACCCTCGCTCAGTTTATAGAATATTTTGGGGCAGATAGACCAATTTCCGTTTCACGGGAACTCACAAAACTTCACGAAGAAACCGTTCGCGGCACTTCCAAAGAGGTTTTAAAACATTTTGAAAATAAGCCGCCGAAAGGGGAAATTGTTGTTGTTGTTTCAGGGAAGAAATAAAATCTATTCCATGACTGCCATGGCTGTCCGTTGAATTAAACCCATATAATAAGATGCTTTTTGCGGATCTATCGTTATATCAACGGTATCGGAAAGTTGCATATTGGCGTCAAAAACATAAAATATATTTTTCTCATTCGGGTCACTGCTTTTTCCAAAGGCAAACTGGATGTTTTCAAAAGCATCATAATAAACCATCATGTCAAGGACCTTTCCTTCCCAATTCCTTTTAAATTCGGCAATTGCCATCTTTCCATTTTTAAAATAGCGTTTGTATTCCACTCCGTTCTCTATTTTGTGTTTCGCCCTCACTTCTCCCAGTTGGTCGTAAACCACTTTCTCCCCAACCATTTTTCCTTTTTTAAAACTAGCTTCAGAAAGTAATTCGCCAGACCCATAAAATTCCCTTTGAAGCCCTTCCTGCTTGCCGTCTTTATAGTTGTACCCTTTTGTAAGTTGTCCATCGGCATTGTAGGAAGCATATACACCATTTAAAAATCCGCGCTTGGTTTGAAATTCCTCTGAAGGTTTTCCCTGATAAACAACCACATAATGACCGGTCATCAATTCTTTATCATTGTCATAATAAAGTTTTATGTCATAATCGTTCCGAACAACCTCAAAATCATCGTAAGTTATTGTCTGTTTAGAATTCATCCGAACCTCATCAACAGCGTCTATCACTTTATTACAGGAAAATAGAAGTATTGAAAATGAAGCAAATAAGAGTAGTTTTTTTACCATCGCTAGCTTTTTATTAAATATGTTTCCCTTTATTCCACCCATGCTTTCCAAGATACTGCTCCCCACTTTCTGCAGCGCCCTCTTCAATAGTAGTTCCCATGGAATCGTTCCAGCGGTTTAAATAGCCAAAAAGCGAAATAACGCCAAGCATTTCCACAATTTCGCCTTCGTTCCAGTAGGCGTAGAGTCTTTCTTTAATTTCATCATTTATCGCGTTTGGCACTTGGCTGGCAGCCAAAGAAAAGTCGAGCGCCGCACGTTCCGCTTCCGAAAAAGCGGAATGGGTTCTGTATTCCCAAATGTTGTTAAGCTGTTCCTGCTCCGCTCCGTAACGTTCTGCAGCGCGAATGGCGTGCGCTTGGCAATAGCGGCAACCTGTGGCGTTGCTGCTCACCCAAGCAATCATTCTTTTTAAAGCCGAAGTAACGCGCCCTTCATTGGCCATTACGGCTTTGTTGAGATTTATAAATGCTTTGCTGATTGCCGGACGGTGCTGCATGGTGAGCACGCTATTGGGACAAAACCCGAGTGTTTCGTTGAAAAATTCAGCCAGCTGTTTTGTTTCAGCGTCGTGGTCTGGAGAAAGGGGAGAGACTAATGGCATCAGTAATGTTTAGATATTATTTTATCCGAAGATAGGAATTGCCGAGGGCAAATACCAAATCATAAGCTCCAAATTCAAAAAAAGCATTAGTCCTTCAGAAGTTTAAACACCCTATTATTAGTTTTTAGAAAATAAACCCCATTTTGTGCAGAAGAAAGGTCTAGCTGTGATTGCTTTTCTGTTAATTCGCCTGTGGCAATAACTTTTCCAGTAATATCGGAAATTTGATAAGGTATTTTTTCAGAAAACAATTCATAATTAAGAGTAAAAATACCATTTGAGGGGTTTGGGTAAATGGTTGCTATTTGGTTTTGAAATTCCGGAACGGATAAAGGGTTGTTGTTATGACGAAGCAAAACAATATCTTCCTGACCATCATACCAATAGGTATTTCCGACGCTTAAAATTTTTCCGTCTTGTTGTAAAATAGTTTGATAATAATCAAATTCCAGTGATGCTCCATTAAATGAATTGTCAATAAATCCTCCTTCAAAATATCTGTTTACCACATAAATGCTTCCCTCAAAACAATCTAACAATCTTCCACTGACAATCATACTCTGATTTTCTTGAACAAACAGTTGGGAGATGCTGAAACCAGAAACAGGAAGTAGAATTGTTCCATTATTTCCAAAACTTGAATCAGGCGAACCATCGTTTAAATATCTTATAAAAAAAGGCTGCATTACGGGCTCAAAAAGATCAACACAGGCGCCGCAACTTCCCGCAATCACTGGTTTACCATCAGGGGTAAAATCGAGACTTGCACTGCTAAAGTTCATCGGATTAAGAGCATCAATATTTTTTGTTACCACTCCATTATTCCCAAAGTTACTATCCAAATAACCACTTGGCTGAAATTTCATTAAAATAATATCCGAATTGGCATTATTATCACGCGTCCCTAAAAGAAAAATATTTTCTTGGCCATCCACTTTTGTTTCCCTAATTCTAAAGCTTTCACCAGAAAAAGTTGAGACTGCGGTACCATTCGTGCCAAATAAAACATCCAATGTACCATCATTTAAGTAATGTGAAATAGATATTTCATCGCTAGCTGTAAAGAGCAATAAAAGAAAAGAACCATCTGACAAAAGAATTATATTATAAACCCCTTGAAAAGAAACAATACCATCAGTGCCAAAACTATAATCCAGTTGACCATTCTCCAAGTACCTTGCAATAATAAAATATGTATTTGAATTTTGATATACTACACCAGCTGTTATAATGTTTCCTGTATTATCTATGGATAAAAACCCTTGGTCACCATACCAGCTCACATAATCTTGAGTAACAACCCCATTTGTTCCAAAAGAAGTATCCAAAGTACCATCAGGTAAATACCTTACCAATATGGAATAAAAATTATTTGTATCAGGACTTGTGGCTCCAGAAACTATGATTTTACCATCCGCTTGTTGGGCTAGATACCATCCCATATCATGACTGTTTTCTATATCCATCACCACAATTCCCCCATCCCCAAACGAAATGTCCAAACTCCCATCCTGTGCATAAGAAACAAAACATAAAATTCCCGCCAAAAAAAGTAAAAGTGCTTTCATAATTTTAAAAATTATAGGTTAACGGGGAGAATGTTCCACAAGATAATAAATTATCAAATACAAAAAGCACATAAACAATTATCTTAATTTTGTAATTTTACACCTCTCCCCTTTATTTAATATCACAACCAAACCGAATTTTGGAATTTGTAATTTTAAGCTTTGGAATTTACGAAGTATATGCGCTGGACACTAAAACCTAAACCCAATCCTGAAAAAGTACATTCACTTTCAAAATCCTTGAATGTCGAGCCTATAATTGCGTCGCTTTTAGTACAACGTGGGGTTGAAACTTTTGAGGAAGCTGAAAGATTTTTTCGCCCAAGTCTGGATAATCTGCACGACCCGTTTTTGATGAAGGATATGGACAAAGCCGTTGCCCGAATTGAAAAAGCAATTGAAAACGAAGAAAATATTTTAATCTACGGCGATTATGACGTTGATGGAACTACAAGCGTAGCCTTGCTTTCTTCCTATTTAAAAAGTTATTATTCCAATATTTCAACCTACATTCCCGATCGTTATGATGAAGGTTACGGTGTTTCATACAAAGGAATTGATTATGCAGAAGACAATGGTTTTTCACTGATTATCGCTTTGGACTGCGGCATAAAAGCCATTGATAAAGTTGCGTATGCTTCCGAAAAGAATATCGATTTTATAATCTGTGATCACCACCGCCCAGGGAAGGAAATACCCAAAGCAGTTGCGGTGCTCGACCCAAAACGGGAAGATTGCGAATATCCTTACAAAGAACTCTGCGGTTGCGGCGTTGGTTTCAAATTAATTCAAGCTTTAGCGGAAAAGAGGGGTTTACAGATTGAAGATTTGCTTCTGTATTTAGATCTCGTTGCAACTGCAATTGCAGCAGATATTGTCCCAATCACGGGCGAAAACAGGATTCTTGCCCATTACGGTCTTAAAGTAATAAACAGCAATCCGCGAACGGGGATACAGGCAATTCTGAAACAAATAAAAAAACAAACGCTCACAATTACCGATGTGGTTTTCATTATCGCCCCACGCATCAACGCCGCCGGACGGATGAAACACGGAAACCACGCAGTAACTTTACTTACCGAAACAGAAGCTGAAAAAGCCGAAACCTATGCTGCGGAAATTGAAAGCTTCAATACCGAACGAAGGGACGCCGATAAAGTAATTACCGAGGAAGCCCTTCAGCAAATAATCCAAAATAAGGAAGAAGAACGAAAAACTACGGTTGTCTATCAAGAAAATTGGCATAAGGGCGTTATCGGGATAGTAGCTTCCCGGTTGACGGAAACGTACTATCGACCCACTTTGGTGTTTACCAAAAGCGGTGAAAAGCTTGCCGCCTCTGCCCGATCGGTTAGCGGATTTGATGTTTATAATGCCTTGGAAAGTTGTTCGGAACACATTGAGCAATTCGGCGGGCATATGTATGCCGCGGGATTGACCTTGTTTGAAAAAGATTTCGAAAACTTTAAAAATGAATTTGAAAGGGTAGTTTCCGAAACCATCGATCCACATCTACTAACGCCTGAAATAAAAATAGATGCCGAAATAAACTTGGAAGATATCACTCCAAAATTCTATAGAATTCTAAAACAGTTTGCACCCTTTGGCCCAGGAAATATGACGCCTACTTTTATGACCCAAAATCTAATGGACACGGGTTGGGGAAAATGCGTTGGGGAAGACAAAACACATTTACGAGTATTAGTAAAACAAGGAAATTCAAATCAATTTACAGGAATAGGGTTTGGCTTGGCAAACAAACAGGATATAGCCTGCGGCGGAAAATCCTTTAAAGCAGCCTATTGCATTGATGAAAATGAATGGCAGGGAAATATAAGTCTACAGCTTCGCTTAAAAGATATTATGGAATAAATGACAGGTCAAGAGCAGTCGAGACCTCTCTTAAGAAGTTTGAAATGTTTTCATCTCAAAGGTTTCCCCATCAAAAACTCCGTAGGTATAATGGTTAATCCAATCGCCAAGATTATAATAGGTGGAATTTTCCCCAACTTTAATTTCCATCGGCAAATGGCGGTGCCCGAAAACGAAGTAATCAAAATGCTTGCTTTCCAGTTTTCGTTTTGAATATTGCGCAAGCCATTCCTTTTCCTCGCCCAAAAATTCTTTGTCCTCATCGCCAGAAATCAACTTATTCTTTACTGAAAGATGCTGCGCCACCCGCACACCAATATCCGGATGTAACCACCGAAAAAGCCATTTTGAAAACGGATTGATAAAAACTTTTTTCATCCGTTTGTAACCCTTGTCGCCTGGACCTTTACCGTCGCCGTGGCCAATGAAGAAATGCTTGTTGTTAAAAACAAATTCCTTTGGGTCGTGATAAACTGGAATGTTCAATTCCTTTTCAAAATAATCGTGCATCCACAAATCGTGGTTCCCTACAAAAAAATGAATTTGTATTCCGCTGTCGCGAAGTTCAGCCAATTTTCCCAAAACGCGTACAAAGCCTTTCGGCACCACCGTTCTGTATTCAAACCAAAAATCAAAAAGGTCGCCGAGGAGAAAAATCACTTCGGCATCGTGTTTAATGCTGTCCAGCCATTTCACAAAAATCTTTTCGCGCGGCAAACTTTCGGCCTGTGTGGGCGCGCCAAGATGGTTATCGCTGGAAAAGTATATTTTTTTGCCTTGCGGGATTTGCATATTCAAAGATAGGAAACTGTTTCGGTTTAATTATCTCCAGCAAACCACTCTGCATAGCTACTATCAGTTTCCTGTAGCCGTAAGGAGTGAAGCATTATATTTTTAGGAAGACGTTTTTTTATTTTTTCAGAAAAATCAATCACCATCATCTCGCTGGTGGGCTGGTAATCCACAAGCAATACACTGTGCCCGCGGTCGCTCAGTTCCTTTGCCAATTCTACGTGGGGCGTGTTTTTATTGAAAACCGTGGCGTGGTCAAAAACATCCACAATTTCTTCTTTTACAATTTTTTTTAGGTCGCCAAAATCGATTACCATCCCAAATTTCACGTTGTCGTTGTTGGCAATGGGGCTGCCTATTACGGTAACGGAAAGCTTATAACTGTGGCCGTGCACATTTCTACATTTGCCATCATAACCGTAGAGTGCGTGGCCGGTTTCAAAAGAAAAAATCTTGGTAATGCGTATCTGCTCCATTGTATAAAGTTGGGCAACAAAGATACAATTTTATACGCCCACGTTTTAAAATATGGCTTTTTGAAAAAAACAGGCGTTGTTTTCTCTAAAACCACACGTGGTTTTGTGTAAAAGTACACGTGGTTTCTTCCTAAAGAAGCTTATCTTTTTAACTAATGAAAAAAACCAATCGATTTCTGCACTATATTTGCCCACTTTTTAAAAAATCCAGAATGACCGAAGAACTTTTTGAACAGCTTGAATTTATTGAAAACCCACTGTTTGAAACTATTATTGACGACTTGCTTCAGCAGCAATACAGCATTGTAAACGATTTTTTTTCTTCGGAAGAAGTGGAGGTTTTGCGCAATTCGCTGCTTGCAAAATACGAAGCAGACCGTTTTAAAAAATCGGCCATCGGCAACCGTACCAATGAAGAAATTGACAAAGCCATTCGCGGTGATTTTATTCTTTGGATGGACGAAAAGAATGCAAATGAAGCTGAATTGCTTTTCTTCAAAAAAATAAATGATCTGGTCAATTACTTAAATAAGACTTGTTTTTTAGGAATTCTTCAAAAAGAATTTCACTACGCGGTATATCCAACCGGCACATTTTATAAACGGCATTTAGACACTTTTCAAAACGATGATCGACGAAAATTGTCCATTGTTTGTTATTTAAACGAAGATAACTGGCTGCGCGAAAATGGCGGTGAGCTTACCATTTATACCGAAAAAGAAGATCTGGATATTTTACCACTTCCGGGTCGGGTGGTTATTTTTGAAAGCCAAGTTTTGGAACACGAAGTGAAAGTAGTAAAGGCTTCGGAACGTATGAGTATTACCGGTTGGCTAAAAACGCGTTAACGTAAAATATGCTACTTTTTCTTGATTTTTTGATAAGCAACTACCGCAATTACTAAAACCGCCAATATTAGAAAGAGGCCGGGGCCGCCTATAAACTTTAACCAATCCATAGTTGAGTATTGAGTATTGAGTATTGAGTATTGAGTATTGAGTAAATATATTTAATTTCCGATTAGCGGAATGTATTTTCTTCGGAATTTAATCATTAATGCGACAGCCCGATACGCCACCCAAACAATAAGCGCCGTCCAAATGCCAATAAGCCCCCAATCCATATATTTTGAAAAATAAAGGACGGGAATAAAGCCGAAAATAGTGGCTCCCAACAACACATTCCGTAGATAGCGCATTTCTCCTAAGCCTTTGAATATAGCATCGAGCGTAAATGCCAATGCATTAAACGGCAAGCAAAGAAGCGCCATAAAAAACATGCCGTAAAAAATGGAAAGCACCTTTTCATCTTTATTGAAAAGGAGACCGAGGGGTTCATAGAGAATCAGACCAATCAAAACAAGGGAAACGGCAACGCCCAAATTATAAAGATTTACTTTTTTTGTAAGTTTCCAAAGCGAGCTATAATTGCGTTCACCCAAAAGTTTTCCGCCCAGAATATTCCCAGCGGCGCCGTAACCGTCAATAAAAAAAGCAGTAAAAATCCAAATGTTGAAAGCAATGGTGTGGGCGGCAATATATTCTTTTCCCAAATGAGCAGCTTCGCGGGTTGCAAGAATTAAAGCCGTGTTTAAAGCTACCGATCGCAGAAACAGATTAAAGCTCATGGCTACTAGGCGCTTTATTTCAGGATGTAGCGGAAATTTGAGCCTTAGGGAAACTTCGGTTTTTTTTAGAAGAAAAAACAGCGCTATTATGGCCATCACTGCCTGTGAAATAAGGCTCGCCCAAGCTGCGCCTTTTATTCCCATTGGTAAAATATATCCTTCAATTCCATAGACCAAGACAAAATCCAGACCTATATTTAAAGTAGCGCCAATGGTGGCTATTACCATTGGCCAAAAGGTATTTTGCAGCCCACGAAACAATCCAAAGACAGCAAAAGTGAAAAGTGTAAGTGGAAACCCCCAAACGCGAATGTTGTAATAATCAAGACTGAAAGTTAAAACCATCCCTTCTGCATTGAGGATTTTAAGTATATCTTCAACAAAAAAATAGGTGGAGAACAAAACGATTATACTCAGCCCAATATTGAAATAAATAGCCTGTGCCGGAAAGTTCTGCAGATTCTTCAGTTTCCCCGCCCCTAAATTTTGGGAAACAATTGCGGAAATGGCACTTCGTGTTTGTGCCAAGATCCAAATCAACGATGAAAGAAAGGTTCCTACAATGCCTACGGCAGCAAGCGATTCAATGCCAAAATCTTTTATATTTCCTACCACCGCCGCATCAGTAGCTGAAAGTACAGGCTCTGCAATTCCGGAAATTATAGCAGGAATGGCGAGTTGCTGTATGCGCTTAAAGGAAATATCGGTCTGTCGCATTTTGAAATGGCAAAACTACGTAAAATGTAAAAAGCCACTTGAAAAGTTTTATATGAAATGTTTAAATTTGGTTGAAATGTTAATGTGCTAGGGATTAAATACTATTTAAAGTTAATTTTGTTTTCAAACTAAGAAGAAGTTTCGTCTTATGAAAAATATTTTGGTGCCCGTAGGGTCTTCAGCAAACGCAATCAGTAATTTACAATATGCCATAGATTTGGCCAAATCAATAAACGCAAATGTGTATGTGGTTTCTGTATTTCAGGAACTTTCAAAAGTTGGTGGACTTTCAAAAGTAAATACCATATTAAAGGAAGAATCTGAAAATCGTTTGGATGAAGTGCTTTCACAAGTGGACCGCCAAGGAGTGCAGGTGATTGCGCACCCCATCAAAGGGGAGGTTGTGGAAGGTATAAACCGCATTGGCAAACAAGTGCCAATTGATTTGATGGTGCTGGCCCCACGCAGTAATTCCATAAAGGAAGAGGTATATCTTGGGAAAACCTCTGGAAAGCTTTTAAAGCAGACCAATATTCCTATACTCGTAGTGCCGGAAGGAGCGAAGTTTCAACCTCCCAAAACCATGTTGATGGCATTTAAAAATGGAACTTTTGAGCACGATGAATTGTTGGAAGCCGTTAGAGTGTTTAAGCAAAGTTTTAAAACTGAGGTAAACGTACTTCATGTTGAAACGGCCGAAACTACGGAAGATATGAAAAATGTAACCCATAATTTAATGGCTTTACAAAATTCATATACCCAGGTTGAAGCCGCTACTACCTTTCAAGCTGTAATTGAATATTTCCAACAATTTAGCCCAGATATGCTTTGTGTAGTTAGAAGGAAGCGTGGTTTTTTCAAAAAACTTTGGGAAAAGAACGAAATCCATAAAAAGGAGTTCTACACGAGCAAACCTTTGTTGGTCTTACCGGTACAGGAATAAAATTCATTTTGTAATTTCGGTGCTGCGATATCAAAAAATTTAGTATTTTCGCAACCTAAATCAGCAATGGGGGATTAGCTCAGCTGGCTAGAGCGCTTGCATGGCATGCAAGAGGTCATCGGTTCGACTCCGATATTCTCCACAAAAAACCACCGTTATGCGGTGGTTTTTTTATTTAATAAATTCAATCGTTTCCGCAACAGTTTTTTCGAGATTTTGTGGCAAACTATTTTCTTCCCAAGGATGTTTTGCATTAAAAACGTGGTCTGCGCCTTCAATTATTTTCAGCTCACTTTCTGGATTCCACGAATGGATTGCCCTTGCCTCTTTTTCGGAAACCGTTGGGTCTTCGCTTCCGTGAACAATAAGCTGTGGAATTTTTAAGTTTTTGACCGCACGCTTAATAGAAAAACGCTCCTCGTTCTCCTTAAAATCTTTGTAAAACTGAAATTTGTGAGGCAGCATTTGCTTTGTCCGACTGTTTTCAACGTGGGTTACGCCTGTTTCTTTCCATGTTTCGAACTCTGGAGTATTTTCTTGGAATCTTGCTTTAAAATCGCTTACACTGGCCCATGTGACTGCCTTGTCAATTCGGCTATCCTCATTCGCTTTTATCAATACAATTCCACCGCCACGACTGTGGCCAATTAAGGATATTGTTGAAATCTGCTTGGGAAGATTTTCATTTCCTTTTTCAATTTCGTTTAAAACCCTGTCTAAATCGTCCAGTTCCAAACTAAAATTATTGTCTGCAAACGCTTCCAAATCTGGGAAATCGATAGGTTGTTCCATGGTTCCGCCGTTGTGAGAAAAATTGAATTTTACGAAGCAAAAACCAGCTTCTGCAAAAGCTTTGGCCACTAAATGCCACGCACCCCAATCTTTAAAACCTTTATAGCCGTGACAGAAAACAACTAGCGGTTGCGGTTTGTCCGTTTCGGTATAATAAACATCGTAAAGAATCGGTTTTTTGTTTTCTGTGGAAAGTATTCTGTTTTTATTTATGATCATTTACTTATCTCTTTTTCAGTGAATGGAATGTTTGGGTCGCAAATTTCCAAAATTAATTTCTTCAGTTCAACCGTAAATGTCTCTAAAACATCACTGTTTATTTGTTGGTTTCTTTTGCTGTAAGGAGAAGTTTTTGTTCCAAACTTTAGAAATCCGCTTCCCAGATTTTTAAATGAGATTATGCCGGCTTCGGCATTATTAATCGGGATCTTTTTATTCATCATTAGCGCATACGCTAGTACTTGAAAGGCTTTGCTAAATTTGTAATCTTGGTTTAATTTTTCCCAGTCAATGATTTCTACATCGCCTTGAGTTACCAATCCGGTTTTATAATCCATAATTCTAAGTTGCCCGTTATATTCATCAACGCGATCTACTTTCCCATGGATATTTACAGGAAAATCAAGTTCTTGAATAGGAATTTTCAAAGTAAGATCGCTTTCAATTTTAATGATTTTTATACTATTTCCCGCTTGGATATCGGCAAGTTCACGATCAATAAAATTTGAAATGTATCGCTTTGCCACTTCAAAAATAATGAGGTTTTTTCCTTTGGTAAACGTTCCTCCTTTAAAGGTTTTTTTGAATTCAGAAGTCACCTGTTCGTGAATTTTATTTTTCATTTCCGAAAGCTTTTCAATTGAAAGGAATGAACCTTCCAAAGGCTTATAAAAAATCTCTAAAGTGTCGTGAACAATAGTTCCTAAGGTATTTGCCGCAACGGTTTCCTCTACTTCCTCAAATTCATTCAGTTTTAAAATTTTCTGAAAATAAAATTCGATTGGATTGCGGATATAACTGGTTAATGACGAGGGCGAAAATCCCTTTTCGGCAATTTCACGTACTCGCATCATTATAGCTTCGGTTTTTTGAATCTGCTTTAGAGACTGTGCCTTAATTTTAACCTTTGGTGAAAGAATGCATTTTTCAATGGTATGGGCTGGTTGTTTTTCAACTTCCAATTGTCTTATAAAGCGGCTCTTTTCACCTGTATTTATGCCTTCAGAATGATTGTTGTAAAGTAGTGTGATATTTGTTGCTCTATGCAACAATCTATAGAAATGATAGGTGTAGATGGCGTCCTTTTCTAAGTAAAGTGGAAGACCAAATTGTTGTTTCAAATCATAAGTAATAAATGATGCGTTAGATTTACCGGAAGGAAAAATACCTTCGTTTACAGAGGTAATTATTACATTTTCAAAATCGAGAACCCGTGTTTCGAGAACACCCATCACCTGAAGTCCACTATAGGCATCGCCTTCAAAATCGAGGGAAGTGGTTGCAATTAGTTCTGAAAAAAGTATACTTATGCTTTTTACTGACTTTAAATGTGGGTACTTTTGGTTTAATGCGTCAATCTTACTAAAAATCTTTTTTAGTTGATGGAGCACCATACTTTCAATAGCACCATGTGTATGCTTTTTTTGAAGTTTGTCAATTATCTTTAATGAAGATTTTATGGCGGTTGTGCTACTGTCTTTCCAACTTTTAAAAAGAAGCTCCAGCATCTCGGTTTCCACATTATTTGATAGCTCGATCAAATCTGCGAAAGTATTATGTGTGTTATTTTCACGTATCAATGTTTGTGTAATATCACTGGCATTGGATAGCAAATCCTTTCCTAATGGATGGTTTAAAATGGAAAGAATATCTTTATAATAAAGTGTTTCCGTATCTCTATGGTGAATAGCGAAAAGCTTTTCAAAAAAAACAACCGCAGGAAAATTCTTGAGGGAAATACCCATGGTAAGGTTGATATTTTTTACATTCTTTGGCAATGAATAGAGCAAGGGGACCAAGAGGTTTTCATCGCCGAGCACGATGGCCGTTTTGTTGATTTCATCCTCAGAACGGGTAGAAAGCATTTCACCCACATGCTTTGCCTGTCCAATATTTTTCTGGACTTCTATAAATTGAAAACCTTTTGGTTTTTCATAATTTTGAGCGATGAACTTTGGTGTTTTCTGTTGAAAATATTTCCATTCATTTATATATTTTCTTATGAAATGAGAAGCACTGTGTTTTAAATCTTCATAAAATGTGCGATCAGCATCCCAATAAATCATTGTGTTTTCGGTTTCCAGCAATTCTTGTATAATATGCTGCTCGGCCAGGTTTAAGGCATTAAAACCGATGAATGCGTGAATTTTATTTTTATTGTTATTAATATAATGTTCAATATTCGCCGAAGCCTCTCGGTAAACCATACCCTGGTATCCAATTTGTTCCTTTAGCAGGAGCGACTGAATATTTTCATAAAATCCGGGAAGGCTTTCCCAAAATTGCAAATAGTTGTTTATCAATTCGGTCTTTTCTTCCTTTACTCCCCATCTTTCCAGTGTTTTTATACTGGCCAAATAGTTGAAGAACTGTATATGGTCCACAAGGTATCTATCTATTTCATTGAAATCATTCAATAATGTAATGGCCCAGGTTGAGTAGCTCTCAAAATCTTCCTTTTCTTTTATTGAATCGGTACTTAAATAAGCCTCATAGCTTTTAAAGAGGAGTTCTGTATTATCGATAATTTTAAGGCCTGAGAGTTCTTCTATAAACTCCTCAATACTCCAAATCTTTGGAGCAAACAAAGTAGTATCGGAATTTTTTTTTAACTCATTCAGAAGAAAGCCACCAGCGCGTTTGCTAGGGAGTATAAATGTAATTTCAGAAATGTCTGAAAGACTATTTTTAATATCGGCTAGGGCCTCTTGAAGAAATGTTAGCATATCCTAAAAATAAGAAACGCCTCCGAAAATCGGAGGCGTTTCAAAATTATTTATTAAAACTTATCTGTTGAAATTATTTCTTCAAAGAAATTTCAACACGACGGTTTTGTTGTCTACCAGCTGCAGTATTGTTAGTTGCAATTGGTCTTTCTTCACCGTAACCTTCAGAAGTTAATCTGTTGCCATCCATACCGATAGTAGTTAAGTAATCCTTAACAGAAGCAGCTCTTTCTTTTGAAAGCTTCATGTTATATGCATCACTACCACGGCTGTCAGTGTGACCTTCTACGTGGAAAGTAGTGTTAGGATATTCTTTCATAATATCAGCAATGCTCTGAAGTGCAGCATAAGACTCTTTTCTGATAGAAGACTTATCATAGTCAAACAAGATAGTTTTAGAGTATTCATTCAATTGCTTGATAACTTCTACAGAAACTTCTGGACAACCTTTGTTTGCTACAGTACCAGCAACATCTGGACACTGATCATCTTTGTCAAGAACACCATCACCATCTCTGTCTTGGTAAGGGCAACCGTTATTAGCTTTTGGACCAGCTTCGTTTGGACAAGCATCATCTTTATCAGCGATACCATCACCGTCGGCATCTGGGCAACCGTTAAGTGCAGCTAAACCAGCAACAGTAGGACACTCATCCTGTGGATCAGCAATACCATCACCATCAGTATCAGGACAACCATTGAATTCAGCTAAACCAGGAGTGTTTGGACAAGCATCATTTCTATCTTCGATGCCGTCACCGTCTGTATCAGGACATCCGTTAAACTCAGGAAGACCTGGAGTTTCTGGACACTCATCATCTTTATCATAGATTCCGTCACCGTCAGTATCTTTTCCACCGAATTGGAATACGATTCCAGCAGAGTGTTGGAAGTGAGTGATTCCATAAGAATCCTCAAAGGCATGCTTGTAAGTAGATTGAAGGTTAAGAGCTAAATAATCATTGAACCAAAACTTAACACCAGCAAGTGCGTTAGCAGTACCAAAGCCGATGTCATCAACCCAAGTGTAACCACCACCAATACCAATAGATGGATCAAACCATCCACCACCTAGTGCATTTTTGAAGCTATACTTAACCTCTCCGTCTGCACTGTAGTAGCTAAGGTCATCAACAGAAATATCGCCTAATTTGTCAATTCTGTTAATAGAACCTGCTGCAGTGAATACAAAACCACTACCAATGTATCTGCTAATAGCTAGCCTAGAAACTGATGGAAGGATATTCCAGTGGTCATTTGCATTAAAATACTCGTCAAAGATATCCCCTCTAGCAGCAGCTGGGATACGTACTTGATCCTCATTGAGTCCAGCTGGATAAACGTCAACAGCGTTTACACCAACCTCAACAGCCCAAGGATTGTTTTCGTCTTGTGCGTTCGCCACCCCGATTCCCATAAATAGGATAGCAGCAACTAATAATCTGTTAAGATGTTTCATATTCGATTGTTTAATTTTTAAGTGTTAATTAAGAGCAAAAGTAAGTTGTTAAATTTTATAAACAAAAGCAAATCTAATAAAATTTTCCTAAAGTCGTTGCTATAGATACGTAAATAAAGGATTTACTAGCCAATAACTTCCAATTTTTTTCCAATTTTAATAAAGGCATTTATGGCTTTGTCCAAATGCGCATTACTGTGAGCTGCTGAAAGCTGTACGCGGATTCTCGCTTTACCTTTTGGTACCACCGGGAAAAAGAACCCTATAACATATATTCCTTCCTCCAAAAGCATATCTGCCATTTGCTGAGATAGTTTGGCATCATACAACATTACAGGTACTATGGCAGAATCGCCATCAATAATATCAAACCCTGCTTGTTTCATCCCTTTTTTGAAATAAGCCGTATTTTCTGCCAACTTATCCCTTAGGGATGTATTACTTGAAAGCATATCAAACACCTTAATAGATGCACCCACAATTGCCGGCGCCAATGAGTTTGAAAACAAATATGGCCGAGAACGTTGGCGAAGCATCTCGATAATTTCTTTTTTCCCCGTGGTATACCCGCCCATGGCACCCCCCAAGGCTTTTCCAAGGGTTCCGGTAATAATATCTATTCTGCCCATTACACCCTTTTCTTCTAAAGTGCCTCGGCCAGTTTCGCCAATAAAACCTGTGGCATGACATTCATCTATCATTACCAGAGCGTCATATTTATCTGCTAAATCACAGATTTTATCAAGTGGAGCGACTAAACCGTCCATTGAGAATACACCGTCCGTAACTATAATTTTAAACCTTGCCCCTTTTTCATTTGCGGCAATAAGTTGTTTTTCCAAATCTTCCATATTGCTATTTTCATAGCGATAGCGCGCTGCCTTACACAAGCGTACCCCATCTATAATTGAAGCATGGTTTAATGAGTCTGAAATAATCGCGTCTTCAGCGCCCAAAAGGGGTTCAAAAACACCGCCGTTGGCATCAAAACAGGCTGCGTATAGTATTGTATCTTCTGTGCCATAAAAATCAGCTATTTTTTGCTCCAGCTCTTTATGGATATCCTGCGTACCGCAGATAAAACGAACTGACGACATTCCAAAACCGTGAGTGTCCATTGCATCTTTCGCTGCTTGAATCACCTCTTTGTTTGAAGAAAGCCCCAAATAATTGTTTGCGCAAAAATTAATAACCTTTTCACCGGTAGAAATAGTTATTTCAGCATCTTGTGGTGAAGTAATGATTCGCTCTTTTTTAAAAAGGCCGTTATCCTTTATTTCCTCTAATTCGCTCTGTAAGTGTTCCTTTATTTTCCCGTACATAATTGTGCTTTATTTTAAGCTTCAAAATTAAACTTTATTTATCACTATTTCATCCTCATTGCTATAGATAAGCATTTTTTCCGAAACTATAAAACCCATATCCTGCAACGCATTTGCATAATCAATTAATTGATCATTGTGGTAAATTTTAGGGTTACCCGTTTTATAATCAATTATGGTTGAAGCGTTTTCAGAATTAATATTTATTCTATCAGGCCTCAAAACCAAACCGTCCTTCGTGATTATGCTTCGTTCATTATAAACTTTATCGGTTCCATCAAACAACTTTTTTAAATCGGGATGTTGAATAATTTGAAAAACCGTTTTCTGCAAACTATCAAACTCTTCTTTTGGAATAATCGCCCGCATTTCCAATTCCGCCAAAACCCTTTCAGCATCGGCCCCCGAATAAATTTGAGCCATTGTGTCGTGAAGTAGATTTCCGGCGGTAATGGCTGCAACGGTTTCCGTTTCCAAAAACATTTCTTCGGAAGCAACAATTTTCAAACCATGTGTGTTGGGATTGCTGGAAAGGTATTTCGGTTCCATTTGGGAAATGACTTCCTTTTTCTTTGAAGTATTTTCTGAATTTTTTCCGAATTCATAAATCATTTGATCACCGTTCCACATATTTTTTTGCTTCAAAAACTCCATAAAAAGATGGTTGTATGTTGAGGGAATTCCATCTTTTGGTTCGGTGGGCATTTCGGCAAAAACAAAGAGTTTTTCAACTGCGCGGGTTAATGTAACATACAGCAAGTTAATGGTGTCCAACTCCAACTGGCTTCGGTGCTCGTTGTACATTTGTTCACCAATTTCGCCATAATTTACAATTTCAGATTTGTAATTTATTTGCGCTTCCTTAAAACTGAAATCTTCATTTTCTAGCGGAAACCAAAGCTTGTCATATTTTCCGTCGTACAATTGCATATCTGCAAACGGAAAAATAACCACCGGAAATTCCAGTCCTTTTGCTTTGTGAATGGTCATCAACTGCACGGCATTGGTGCCTTTGCTGGCTGGAATTGAAGCGTTTTCCCTTTTTGTTTCCCAATGGTCTAAAAATGATATTTTATCGGCCTGCGGTTGTTGCTCAAACTCATAGACCAAATCCATAAAACCGAAAAGATATGCATCAGCAACTTCAGCGATTTTGAATTTTTCAATACAATATTCAAAAGCTTCATAAAGCGAAACCGTGCACATTTCCGCAAAGGAAAAATCAACGCCGTATTCCCTTAAATTTTCTGAAAACCTTGCTTCGGAAATATTTAAAAATTTGGTGAAAAAAGTATGTTTTTCTTCAGCAATATTAAGCTGATCGTACAATAAATCCAACAATTGTATTTTGGCTTCGTCGTTGTTTGGATACAAACAAACTTGCAAAGAAAAAACGAGAATTTGAACCAAATTTGAAGATTGCAAAAGCAAGGTTTCCGAAGAAATTACAGGAACACCCTGCTCCATCAAAAAGGCGCCAAGGGCAATTCCATCTGCTTTTTTGCGGGTTAAAATGCAAACATCACTTTCTGAAAAACCCTTGTTTTTTACATCGCGAATGGTCTCTAAAACCAATTTTGAATAGGTTTCCTCTTTTTCGGCTTTGTTCTGCTTTTCAATGAATTCAAATTTCACATAGCCGCCTTCCTTTGCATTCAGCTTTTGTTTGTTCCCCTCCTCATATAGTTTTCCGTGATCTACATTTGCAAAATAGGATGAAATCTTTGTAAAAAATTCATTGTTGAATTTTACAATTTCGGCACAACTTCGAAAGTTGGTATCTAAAGGAAACACCTCCTTTTCACGTTGGAATGGATTGTAGTTTCCGTACAAATCCATAAACTGTTCGGGCAGACCGCCTCGCCAACGATAGATGGATTGTTTGGCATCGCCCACCAACAACAGACTCCCGGAGGTTGGCTCTAATTGTTGCGAAAGCGCATTATCAATAAGCGGAATTAAATTTTCCCACTGCAGTTTTGAAGTATCCTGAAATTCATCAATAAAAAAGTGACGGTATTTTTCGCCCAAACGTTCGTAAATAAAAGGTGCGGGCTGGTTTTTTATTTCCTTATTTATTAGCGAATTGAATTCTGAAATTGGTAATACATTTTTTTCTTCCTTTATGGTTTCAATTTCGTGGTTTACCAGATTTATTACTGAAAGTGGGGTGATGTTTTTTAGCATATTTTCCACCAAAAGCAACTGAAAGACCAATGCTTTAGTTTGTTGGAAATTCTCAATAAAATTAGGGGTCAATTCATCAATAATTCCACCAATGGCTGCGGAAACCCTTCCTGGATACAATGGCTTTTCGCCCATGGTTTCCTGCCATTTTGCACCAAAATTCAAATCATATCTTCCAATGGAAAGATTTTGAAAATGCTTCGGAAGATAACTACCGCTAAAATCGTCAAACTGCAAACCACTTTCGGCAATAAGCTGAAGTGTTTCCGAAGCAATAGCTTCAATTGCTTCCGAAAGTTCTTTCTTTTTAAGGATCAATTGTTTTTTGAATGCCAGAAAATCTTCCAACGATTTTTGCTTCAAAAGTGAAACGTGGCCTGATTCGTTTTCATCGTAAAGCAATTTGGCAGCTTCGGCGATATCGCGTGAAATGTCCCACGATTTGTCGTCGTCTGTTTTTTCCAAGGCAAAATCGAGCAAAACTTTTGTAATTTCCTTGTTTTCCCCAGCTTTGCTCAGCAAAAGATCTACGGCCTCCGCCAAGAGCTCATTTGTTTCCAGCGTTACCTCAAAATTTGTAGCCAGTTTTAAATCGCGCGCAAAAGTTCGTATTAACCGATGATTGAATCTGTCAATTGTTTCTACACTAAAAGCTGCGTAATTATGAAGTAAATTTTTGATGATTTTTTTGGATTGAGTTTGAATTTCAACCAAACTTTTATCCGTTTCATCAGCAATTTTCAGCATCATCGGCAGCGGTTGGGCGATGCTTTTTTCTTCACTAAAATTAACAAGTGTTTCTACAATGCGCTGTTTCATTTCAGCTACCGCCTTGTTGGTAAAAGTGATCGCCAAAAGATGTTTAAAGTAATCTTCGCTTTTTGAAGAAAGTATCTGTTTCAAATATTCTTTTACGAGCGTAAAAGTTTTTCCGCTTCCGGCCGCGGCATCATAAATTGAAAAGGAGGTTTGTTTTTCCAAGGAATTTTCATTTTGTACTAAAATACTTCTTTTATGGCTTTGGAATCAAAATAATCTATAATTGAATAGAAATCTTATAAAATCTATAACACTTTAAAGAGGTGAGAATGTCTAAATTTGAGTGAATTTAGTAATAACCAATAAAAAACGATATAATTATGTCTTTCGAATTACCGAAATTACCGTATGCATTTGATGCGCTTGAACCGCACATAGATGCCAGAACGATGGAAATACACCACGACAAACACCACCAAGGGTACACCGATAAATTGAACGATGCTATAAAAGGCACCGACATGGAAGGAAAAACCATTGAAAATATTCTGACCAACCTTGATATGGAAAATAAAGCCGTCCGTAATAATGGTGGCGGATTTTATAACCACAGCCTTTTTTGGAAAGTAATGTCTCCAAATGGCGGCGGAAAACCTTCGGGTGAACTTGCAGAGGCTATTAATAGTGCCTTTGGAAGTTTTGAGGATTTTAAAGAAAAATTTTCTACCGCTGCTAAAACGCAGTTTGGCTCTGGTTGGGCTTGGCTTTGCGTACACAAAGGTGGAAAAGTAGACGTTTGCTCAACCCCAAACCAAGATAATCCATTGATGCCAAAAGTAGGTTGCGGCGGAACTCCAATTTTAGGATTGGACGTTTGGGAACATGCTTACTATTTGAAATACCAAAACAAGCGTCCTGACTACGTTGGTGCATTTTGGAATGTGATTAATTGGGAAGAAGTTTCTGCTAATTATGCCAAAAACAAGTAAATTTTAAATTAGACAATTTAAATTAAGAATCCGCAGTCTAAATGATTGCGGATTTTTTTGTTTAAAAAAATGGAGGGTTGATAACTTGAAAGTAACTGCTGAAATATTTGCCACTTAAAAAAAATTTGAAACATAAAAAAAGGTAAACTAGCGTTTACCTTTTTTTGCCCCAAATCTACCATGAACTTAACCTACTTATGCTAATGGTATGTTCAAATATATGCCAATAAAGCATTCAAAATTATGCTTTTAGATGAATTGCCAATTTTTTCGTTGAAAAACATATTTTAATGTTTTTCTGCCAGTAAAATGCATTTAACACTGAAATTTAACATTCCTAAGCGATTGCTAATGTGTTATTTTCAACAAATATTTAAGAGATGGATGAGGCAATCTTTTACAAAGAGAAATAGGAAGTGGATCACAAACTGTTAGGTCTTATCATACACTTCGGTCAGGCCATGAAAATAGGCAGACGAGAGTCTGCCTATTTTGCCCCAAATCTTACCATAGACCTAACCTACTTACGCCTTATGGTAAGCTCAAATATAATTTAAGTTTGAGCAGTAAAACAGTGTTAATCAACAATTTCGATTAAGTGGAGCGGGTTTCCGATAAACGGTAAACGCTGTGTTAAAATTTTAGAATCTTAATACGCTCTTTCTGGATTGCCTTCATAAAAGTTGATGTAGGCTCGGTTCACAACCCGGTTTCCACCAGCCGTAGGATAATTGCCAGTAAAATACCAATCGCCAAGATTTTTAGGGCATGCTTTATGTAAATCATCAACAGATTGAAAGATAAGTTTTACTTTTGCTTTTATATCTTCATCGCTTATTATCTCTGCAATTTTATCTGAAATTTCCTCGTCTGTAAATGGCGCATAAAGTTTTTTCACGTGATTGATTACTGACGCATCTTCCATTGCAACTTGCTCCTTACATTTGTGATAGATTTCTTCTACAACATCATACGTTCCACGATCTTTGTGAAGTGCCAAGGCTGCCTGAAAAGCGACCAGATGCTCCAAGCGCGCCATATCGATACCATAGCAATCCGGATAACGAATTTGCGGGGCAGAAGAAACCACGACAATTTGTTTTGGGCGAAGCCTATCCAGCATTTTTAAAATACTTTTCTTCAGGGTGGTTCCACGAACAATACTGTCGTCAATAATTACGAGGTTATCATCTGTTTTAACAACACCATAAGTAACATCATAGACATGCGCAACCAAATCGTCCCGGCTGCTATCGTCAGTTATAAAAGTTCTGAGTTTTACATCTTTTATGGCAATCTTTTCTGTACGTATTTTGTGTGCTTGAATTTCTTGAAGCCTTTCTGGGGTCAATTTCTCCTTTTCATTCAAAATTGCCTCATTTTTCTGTTTGTTCAGTTCGTCCTGTGCAGCTTCCAGCATTCCGTAAAAAGAAGTTTCGGCAGTATTCGGTATAAAAGAGAACACTGAATTTTCAGTATCAAAATCTATGGCCTCCAAAATTTTCGGCATTATCAATTTTCCGAGCATTTTTCGCTCTTGATAAATTTCGGCATCGCTTCCGCGGGAAAAATAAATACGTTCAAAGGAGCAGGATCTGCGTTCCAATGGCGCAAGTATTTCAGAAAGTTTCATGCTTCCGTCCTTTTTTATAATAATTGCGTTGCCAGGCTCCAATTCTTTCACCTCTTCAAAGGGAACATTGAAAACTGTTTGGATTGCGGGCCTTTCCGAAGCAACCACAATCACTTCATCGTCTTGATAAAAATATGCAGGCCGAATTCCTGCCGGATCGCGAAGCACAAAAGAATCGCCATGGCCCAAAAGACCGGCCATAGCATATCCGCCATCCCAATTGGCGGCAGATTTCCGAAGAATTTTTGCGACGTTAAGGTTTTCGGCAATATAGGGAGAGGCCTCTTGTTTAGTCATTCCTTTTGCCTTTGCCTTTTTGTAGAGTTTTCGAACCGCATCGTCCAAAAAGTGGCCTATTTTTTCCATTACCGTAACGGTATCGGCTTTTTCCTTGGGGTGCATGCCGAGCTTTATGAGATTATCAAAAAGCTCGTTGGTATTGGTCATATTAAAATTACCCGCAATTATTAAATTTCGGTGCATCCAATTGTTTTGACGTAGAAAAGGGTGGACGTTTTCAACACTGTTTATTCCGAAGGTGCCATAGCGAACGTGGCCAAGAAACAATTCACCTATATATGGAATGTGCTTTTTTTGTGCGGCAACATCTTCTCTGTATTCGGGATGGCTTTTGAATTCAAGATTTATGCGTTCGTTAATTTGTGCAAAAATATCCTGAATGGGTTGCGCGGCATTGGAACGTACGCGGCTTATGTACCGCTCCCCAGGATTTACATCCAGTTTAATGCTTGCAAAACCAGCACCATCCTGCCCGCGGTTGTGCTGCTTTTCCATCATCAGATACATTTTATTTACTCCGTAAAATGCCGTGCCGTATTTTTCCTTGTAATATTCCAAGGGTTTCAACAATCTTACCAGTGCAATTCCACATTCGTGTTTTAAGGCGTCGCTCATATTTTTTCTGAAACTATATAAATGTACAAAAAACGCCCTGAAATTTCAGGGCGCATATTTAGGTTAATTTGATATCAAATTGTGTTAGGCTCTTAAATTGCTGCAAGCGTTGGTGCACTTCCCCGTTTGAAAGCTGAAGCAATCTTTCGGGACCAAATTTTTCAACACAGAACGAAGCAAGTGCAGAACCGTTAATGATGGCATTCTTCATATTATCATAGCTGTAATCGCCGGTTTTTGCCAAATAGCCAGTAAATCCACCTGCAAACGTATCGCCAGCTCCGGTTGGATCAAAAACTTCTTCAAGCGGAAGTGCGGGCGCAAAGAAAACATCATCATCGCTAAAAAGCAATGCGCCGTGCTCTCCTTTCTTTATAACCACGTATTCCGGACCCATTTCCATAATTTTATGGGCAGCTTTTACCAGTGAATACTCACCGGAAAGCTGTCTTGCCTCTTCATCATTAATTGTAATTACATCTACTTTTGCAATAACCTGCATCAATTCATTTAAAGCGCTATCCATCCAAAAGTTCATTGTATCAAGCACAATTAGTTTTGGTGAATCCATTTGCTCAATCACGCCCAATTGGACGAGCGGATGTAGGTTTCCTAACATCACCACTTCTGCATCGCGATATTCTTCGGGAACCTGTGGGTTGAAATCTGCAAGTACGTTTAAATCTGTTATTAAAGTGTCGCGGGTATTCATATCGTTGTGATATTTTCCGCTCCAGAAGAAGGTTTTTCCATCTTTCACGACCTCAAGGCCTGTAATATCCATCCCGTTTTCTTCGAGCATTTTTAGGTCTTTCTTCGGAAAGTCGCCACCAACGATTGAAACTATTGCACCATCAACTTTAAATTGGGAAGCTGCCAAACCTATATAGGTAGCGGCGCCGCCAAGAATTTTATCGGTTTTCCCGAAAGGGGTTTCAATGGCATCAAAGGCAACGGTGCCAACAATTACGAGTTTGCTCATAAAGGGTTTTTAAAGAGGGTGCAAATTTAATCAATTATTTACAATTTTAAGTACTTATAAAGTTGAAGAAATAATAAGATGATTTTTAAAGTAAAAAATCGTGATATGTAAAAAAATTGTAAATTCCGAAACTTTTAATTTCCTATGAATGAAAAACTTATGCTTTTTAATTTCGTTCTTTCTGTTTTTTCAATTTATATATCCCCAAGATGGCGTTCCGTTTAAAGAAAACAAACAATTTTATCTTCAGGGGAATTCCATACTTATTGGAAACAACATTTTGGGCGATGACCCCACAGAACCATTAATGGATATTGGCATTCCCAACGATGTTGTAAAAATGAAATATATAGATATTGATAATGATGAAACAACATTTAGCTCCAGTGAAGCTATTATAAAAAGCACTCCTGTAAAGCCCAAGATTTCATACGCCGCCCTTTATTGGTGTGGATTGTACCCTGATGAAAAAAGTGCACTGCGGAAATCTGGCAATAGAATGGTACACGTGGGTCGTGGCGAAAGGGATGCAGCGGTAAATTCAATATTGTTTAAAACACCTAGTGGAATCTATGAAACCTTAATCGGTAAAATAATTTTTGATAGTTACAATACGGAAGTTTTCAAAACCAATTCCCCCTATGTTTGCTATGCCGATGTTACCACAAAACTTCAGAATCTTGCAACTATTAACGGCACTTATACCGTTGCCAACGTTAAAGCCACCGAAGGTGAAATTTCGGGCGGCGGCTCTGCCGGTTGGCTTTTATATGTTATTTATGAGGACCCTTCGGAAAGCCCAAAATACTTCACGACCTATAATGGCCTGGTTGAAGTGAATAAAGAAGTCATCGATATAGATTTCAAGGGTTTTAAAAGCAAAGAAGAAGGCATTGTTAATACTACCATCGCTCTCGGAGCCATGGAGGGTGACCGGAAAATAAAGACAGATGAGCTTTTTATATTCGATAAAAAATCTGGAGATTATAAACCTTTAAGCAATAAAGTAAGGAAAGAAAAAAATTTTTTCAACAGTTCTATTACAATGGGTGATGAATTTTTTACAGATAGAAACCCACACAGCGCCAACACATTGGGTTTTGATTTATTGAAAATGGAAATCCCAAACCCAAACAATGACCTTTTGGACAATGCAAGCACGCAGGCAAACCTTAGGTTTCAAGCAAAAGCAGATCGTTTTTACTTGTTTTTTGTAGCATTTGAAACTGAAATTAACAAGGATTTTTTAGAAGAAAAAATAAATGTGGCTTCAGACCCTCTTGTTAGTGACCCTGCAGTTACAGAAGTTTCAGAACCTATTGTGGAGGAAAAGAAAATAGCTATTATTTCAACTGAAAAAAAGGAAATTAAACCCCTTGAAAAAGAAAAAGTAGTCGCCAAAAAACCCATTGTTCTTTCAGAAGAGGATAAAATAAAAAAGGAGGTCAGAATCCAATCGATGGCAGTTCCCGGTTTGGCTTCGGGCTATTACCTGGTTACAAATGTATTTTCCGTAAAAGAAAATGCTGTAAAATGGTCACAATTTTTAACTGAAAAAAGCTACAGCCCACAAACTTTCATCAACCCAAGAAATAACTGGAATTACGTATATGTTGCCCAAAACAATACTTTGAAACCTGTTTACGAAAAATGGAAAACCTATAAATATTTCGAATATTTTAAAGAAATCTGGATAATGAAAATTAATCTGTAAAATTTATTTCCGCCCAAAATCCGCAGGAATTTCACCCCAGGCCTTGGTTTCCCATTTCACTATTTTTGTTTCGTATTTATTGGTTTTGAGCCAGTTTTCGGCACGTGCAACCAATTCAAAAAGCGTTTTGTTTTTCGCAGATTGTTTTAGCTTTGTGTTGCATTTTTTCCTTTTTACCCAACCCATTGCAATTCGCGAATCACTGTAAATAATACGGTCGCTATTGTTCTTTTTCAGAAACGCCAATCCGTGAACCAAAGCTAAAAACTCGCCTATATTATTGGTTCCCTGCTGAAAAGGCCCTTGATGGAAAAGTTGTTTGTGCGTTTGGGTATCCACCCCGCGATATTCCATTTTTCCGGGGTTGCCGCTGGATGCTGCGTCCACCGCGATGGAATAAAGATTCGGTTCGCCTATTTTTTGAAGCTGTTCTTTGGAAAGTACTTTTTTTACAGTCTTTCCTTTATAATCTGAGTATTCTTTATTGTAAGCTTTTTTGGCTTCGGCGAAAGTTTCGAAGCTTTTGTACTGTGCGCCTTTTACCCCTTGTATGGAACGCTTACATTCTTCCCAACTGCCAAAAATACCAGCAGGATTTCCGAACCAGACTACGTAAAATTTTTGTTTTTTAGCCATTGCGAAGTACTTCTTCAATTATCCTCGGAAACCACTCGTATTCCAATTTATGTATCTTTTCAGCAACGGTTTCTGGCGTTTCTTTTTCTGAAAGGGTTACTTTTTTTTGTGAAATAATTGCGCCCTCGTCATAATTTTCATTCACATAATGGATGGTTATTCCTGTTTCGGCATCTTTCTTTTTTACAACAGCCTCGTGCACAAAGTTGCCGTACATTCCTTTTCCGCCGTATTTTGGCAGCAATGCCGGGTGAATATTGATTACCTTATTCGGAAATTCCTTCAGAATAATTTCAGGAAATTTCAGCAGAAAACCAGCTAATACTATTACGTCTGGACTCACTTCTTGCAAAATTTTTAAAACGCCGTTTTCAGAAAACAATTCATCCTTTGTAAAGAAAACCGTATTTACGCCAAGCTTTTCGGCACGATCCAAAACTTTGGCATCCTTCTTGTTTGAAAGCACGCGAACGACCTCGGCAAACTGGGTTCGTTGAAAGTATTTAATAATGTTCTCGGCATTGGTACCACTACCCGACGCAAAAATTACAATCCGCTTCTTCATTCCCGTTTCCAAAAGTTTTTCTCGAAGTAAATATTAACAAATAAAACACAAAAGTAAGGCAATAGGGTTTTACTTCGCCCAAAATTGTTTAAATTGGTTTTTCCAATTTTGTTGAAATGTGAAAATTCAAAATTATCAAAGGCACATTTTTAACATTAAATGGTGATTTCAATTAAAATATTTTATTTTTGCCACTTATAATTAAATTTAAAAATCAAGAATTATGTCAGACATTGCATCACGAGTAAAAGCGATTATCGTAGACAAATTAGGTGTAGACGAAAACGAAGTTGTAAACGAAGCAAGCTTCACTAACGACTTAGGAGCAGACTCCCTAGATACGGTAGAGCTTATCATGGAATTTGAAAAAGAATTTGATATCCAGATTCCAGACGACCAAGCTGAAAACATTGCCACTGTTGGTCAAGCAATTTCCTATATAGAAGCAGCAAAATAAGAATTCTTCTATGGAATTAAAGCGAGTTGTAGTTACAGGCCTTGGTGCACTTACCCCTATCGGTAACAATATTCAAGAATATTGGGATGCTCTTGTTAGTGGGAAAAGTGGCTGTGCGCCCATAACTTATTTTGATACTGAAAAGTTCAAAACAAAATTCGCTTGCGAATTGAAGAATTTCAACGCAGAAGATCATTTTGACAGGAAAGAAGCCCGAAAACTTGACCGTTTTGCCCAATATGCCCTTGTATCTTCAGATGAAGCCATACAAGACGCCGGAATAAACCTCGACGAGGTTGATAAATTTCGTGTTGGTGTAATTTGGGGAGCCGGAATAGGTGGGCTGGAAACTTTTCAAGATGAAGTAATAAACTATGCAGAAGGGGATGGAACACCACGTTTCAACCCCTTCTTTATTCCAAAAATGATTGCGGACATTGCGCCTGGAAATATTTCCATAAAGCACGGTTTCATGGGGCCAAATTATACAACGGTCTCTGCCTGCGCCTCCTCTGCCAATGCGATGATAGATGCACTAAACTACATACGTTTGGGGCATTGCGATATTATTGTAACCGGCGGTAGCGAAGCAGCTGTAACCATAGCCGGGATGGGCGGTTTTAACGCAATGCACGCCCTTTCTACCCGTAATGATAGTCCTGAAACGGCTTCACGTCCATTTGATGCCACCCGTGATGGTTTTGTTTTGGGTGAAGGCGCTGGCGCGTTGATCCTTGAGGAATACGAACACGCAAAAAAGCGTGGCGCAAAAATTTATGCCGAAGTGGTTGGCGGTGGGATGAGCAGTGATGCTTACCATATGACCGCACCCCATCCTGACGGTATTGGTGTGGAACGCGTTATGCTGAACACCCTGCGCGATGCCAATATGAGCCCGAATGAAGTGGATGCCATAAACACCCACGGAACCTCAACCCCTCTGGGCGACGTTGCCGAATTGAAAGCTATTGTAAATGTTTTTGGCGAGCACGCAAAAGACATCAATATTAATTCAACAAAATCCATGACCGGGCACCTTTTGGGAGCTGCCGGCGCTATTGAAGCTATTGCCTCTATTTTGGCAATGAAATACGGGATTGTTCCACCTACCATTAACCATACTACGGTAGATGAAAACATAGACCCTTCCTTAAACCTTACCCTCAATAAAGCTCAAAAACGCGATATAAAAGTGGCAATGAGCAATACATTTGGGTTTGGCGGGCACAATGCTTGTGTGCTCTTTAAAAAACTTGATGCCTAAAACAATTAATGGCCTCCATTAAAAACATATTTTCTTCCCGTTCAGACAAAAACGGGGAATTTTCCAATTCCCTAAAAAAAATATTGGGGTTTAACCCTAAAGACCTTTCCATATACGAAACCGCTTTCACCCACCGTTCTACCAACGAAAAAAATACCAGCGGCCAACCACAAAATTATGAACGTCTCGAATTTTTGGGAGATGCCATGCTAGGTGCCGTAATTGCTGCACATTTGTTCAAAAAAGTACCTGGAGGCAACGAAGGCTATCTTACCAAAATGCGCAGTAAGGTTGTGAGCCGTGAGCATTTGAATGAATTAGGCCGCGACCTACAATTGGTAAAATTTTTAAAAACCACCATTCCCACTCAGCAATTCAGTGGAAATATCTATGGAAACGTTTTTGAAGCCTTAGTGGGCGCCATTTATTTGGATCGCGGATTTAAATACTGCGAAAAATTTATCCAAAAAAGGGTCATCAAACCTTATGTGGACATCAAAAAACTGGAGGGAAAGGTAATCAGCTATAAAAGTCTTTTCATTGAATGGTGCCAAAAACATAAAAAACAGTTCACTTTTGAAGTTTATGAAGACAACGGCAAAGACGAACTGAAACATTTCGCCGTTAGATTAAAACTTGAAGATGAAATAGTGGCAAAAGCAAGGGCCACCTCAAAGAAGAAAGCCGAGGAACGCGCAGCCAAAAGAGCCTTTTACAAACTTCAAATTAAGGTTGATTCAGAAAAACCTTAGCTGCCAAAAGTTATTTTACCATCAAATTTAGCGATAGCAACCAAGTTCTTTCGTTAATCCCTTTAAAGTTGCCTATTTTTGTAAGTAGATATCTTGAAAATAGCAATGGCAAATCACAAATTGATTTTTGATGAAGATTTTGAAGAGCCCTACACGCTCATCGCCATCCATTGTAGCGAAGAAGCCTATAAAATGGCCTATCTCATGAATCGCCACTTAAATTTGAAGCTGAAAAGAAAACAAACCGACCTCGATTTTTCAACAGAAGGTTTGCTGATAACGTTTCCGCTATATGCTTTTGAAGATGTGCACAAATACACCCATTTTTACCTAATAGCCAACAAATGCAAATCGGTTGAAGCAGGGTTACAGTCCTCTGGTGGTCTATTTGCAGATTTGGTTTCAGAGAAATCGACAGCACATTATTTGCTTCCTGAATTTAAAAAAGTGGATTATTTTCTGAAAATTTACTCAGATTTTGAAACAGATCCACTGCGAAAAATACTTTCAGAAATAACCGGAATAAAACAAGTTATTTCAGCTTACACAGTTGAAATGGAAAATATAAAATCAAAAAACAATTTAATTTTCGACTAAATGTCAAATCAAAAAAGAACCAAAATAGTTGCAACCCTTGGCCCTGCAACTTCCAGTGAAGAAACCCTCAGATATATGATTTTGGAGGGTGTGGACGTATTTAGGGTGAATTTTTCGCATGCTGACTATACTACTGTCAAAAAAACAATCGCCACCATCAGGAAACTTTCCGAGGAATTGGATACACACGTAGGCATTTTGGGCGATCTGCAAGGGCCAAAACTTCGTGTGGGGATGATGAAAGAAGAAGTGATCGTGCAACCCGGCGATGAGCTTTTATTCTGCACTGGCGATGAGTTTGAGGGCAACCGCGAACGCGTTTATATGAACTATGACAATTTTCCGCGAGATGTAAACGCTGGCGAGCGGGTACTCTTAGACGATGGCAAACTTATTTTTGAAGTGCTCGAAACCAATAATGTAAACGAAGTAAAAGTAATGGTAATTCAGGGCGGACCGTTGCGTTCAAAAAAAGGTGTGAATTTGCCAAACACCAAAATTTCGCTCCCTGCCCTTACTGCGAAAGACAAAGAGGACGCCATTTTTGCCATTGAACAAAAGGTAGATTGGATAGCCCTTTCCTTTGTACGCCACGCCGAGGATTTAAAGGAACTTCAAGCGTTGATTGAAGCGCATTCGGAATATAAAATTCCCATAATTGCAAAAATTGAAAAGCCCGAGGCGGTCGAAAATATTGACAGGATCATCGCATATTGCGACGGCCTTATGGTAGCCCGCGGCGATTTGGGCGTAGAAGTGCCCGCAGAGGAAGTGCCCCTAATTCAAAAAGAATTGGTGCTTACCGCAAAGCGTGCCCGCATTCCCGTAATCATAGCTACCCAAATGATGGAAACGATGATAACCTCATTAACCCCAACCCGCGCCGAAGTGAACGACGTGGCAAACTCTGTTATGGATGGTGCCGATGCCGTGATGCTTTCGGGCGAAACTTCCGTGGGCAATTATCCAGTAGCTGTTATAAAAACAATGGCAAAAATCCTAAAAAGTGTAGAAAACTCTGAATTGATACGCGTGCCACAGGAGCCTCCGCAAATAAAAACCAACCGTTACGTTACCAAATCCATCTGCTACCACGCAGCACATATGGCCAATGAAATTGAGGCGCAAGCTATTTGCACTTTGACAAATAGTGGTTATACTGCTTTCCAAATTTCAGCATGGCGCCCTTCAGCTTTTATTTTGGCATTTACTTCTAACAAACGTATTCTTGCCCGTTTGAATTTACTTTGGGGCGTAAAAGCCTTTTATTACGACAAATACGTAAGTACTGATGAAACCGTGGACGATGTAAACCGGATTGCTTTTGAAAAAGGCTACGTGCACAAAGGCGACTATTTAATAAACCTTGCAGCTATGCCTATTGTGGATAAGGGAATGGTGAATACGTTGCGCGTTACGCAGGTGAAATAATTAGTCTGCTACTTCCGTCTTCTCAAGTTTCATCCCCTCCGCTTCTTTGGTAATAGTAACCGTATAGCCAAAACCAGTGGTTTTATAATTATACACTATTTTCTGAAGCTGGTTTTCATTTCGTGAAATTTGGAGTTCACTTATAAAATCGGTTTTCTTTTTCTCATTGTTTTGTTGCGTTTCGCTATTGGAACCCTTAGGATTTGGAAACGCAAACGATTTCGGAATTGCAAATAGTTGTTGCGCCGTAAAAAATGCCTCGTGCCATGTATCGGTTGGCAAAATCAAGGTTTCGGTTTTTGTAGGCTTGCTCGCCGTACCGCCCGTAGCTTCGGAATAACTCACTTTTGGAAAATCTTTCTTTAGTTCCTCAGCATAGTTTTTTGCGGAAGCATTTTCCCCGGGAGGGAAAAACTTTGAAAGAAAACCGTTAAAAGCAAACCCTTTTTGATTATTAAACTCCACCTCGTCCATCGCGCCATCAATTCCACCCACGTTCATCGTGGTTTTTCCTTCGGCCTTCACGATTTTCACTTTCGTGCCCAAGGGCATCACGGCAAGTTTCGCACTTTGCAGATTGGGAAATTCACGTAAAGTTAATCCACTTACAGCGGTAACGTACATAGCATTGGGCGCAGTTTCCGCAGGAATGGAATCAGTTACAACAGTCTGGGTTTCTTCGTTGGTTTTGGCGTTGTTTTTACAGGAAAATAGAAAGGTGAAACCTGCAAGGGCAAGAAGGGAAAAAGCTACGGTTTTCATAAATCTGGAGTTTTAAATTAGTTTAAAGATACGTAGCTTTCTATCATATTTAAAATTCAAGTTTAAGTTGTACATCAATCGATTCCTTCGGAACCTCTTTTTTCTTCGGGGTTTCATTGTTATTGTTTAGGTGTGAAATTGAAATGCCCAACAATCGTACCGACTCATACATTTTTTCCTGAAATAACAATTCTTTAACCACGTCCATAATAAGTTCTTTGGAGGATATATATAACGGCAAGGTTTTGCTGCGGGTTTGAAGCGTAAAGTCACGGTATTTAATTTTCAGCGTCACGGTCTTTCCCGCCAGTTTTTTCTTCTTTAATCTGCTTTCTACTTCAGCGGCTATTTCCTCTAATCTTTCAAGCATAAAAATTTCAGAGGAAATATTTTCAGAAAAAGTATGTTCGGCCGCCAAAGATTTCTGTGTCCGTGTAGGTTTTACTTTGCTATTGTGAATTCCACGGACAACATTGTAATAATACCCGCCACTTTTCCCGAAGTGTTCCTCTAAAAATTCAATCGATTTACTTTTTAAATCCTTTCCCGTAAAAATGCCCAAACGGTACATTTTCTCTTTGGTTACTTTCCCCACACCGTAAAATTTCTTTACATCCAAAGTTTCCAAAAAAGAAATTACCTCTTCGGGGCCAATTGTTTTCTGTCCGTTGGGCTTGTTAATATCGCTGGCAATTTTTGCCACAAATTTATTAACCGAAATCCCTGCGGAAGCGTTCAACCCTGTCTTTTCTTTTATCTTTTTCCGAATCTCGGTTGCAATCATTGTGGCGCTGGGATTGCCCTTTTTGTTTTCGGTAACGTCCAAATAAGCTTCGTCCAAAGACAGCGGTTCCACCAAATCGGTATATTCAAAAAATATTTTCCTAATTTGTTTCGAAACTTCTTTGTAGCGGTCAAAATTGGTTCGCACAAAAATCAAGTCTGGACAAAGCTTTCGTGCTACCGTCCCGCTCATCGCACTGCGCACACCAAATTTTCGGGCTTCATAACTTGCAGCGCTTACAACGCCACGGGCTGAGCCACCGCCCACGGCAATCGCCTTTCCGCGAAGCTCGGGATTGTCCAACTGCTCCACGGACGCATAAAAAGCGTCCATATCTACGTGAATTATTTTGCGGATGGGTAGTTCGTCCTGCATCTTACAAATTTAATATCTTTAATGTCTGGTTGAGCGCAGTCGAAACCTATTTTTAATGGAAACATATTCAATGAAAAAAACAGCAATCATTTTAGGCGCCACGGGCTTAACGGGAAGTATCCTGCTCAAAAAACTTTTGAAAGACCCTGCTTATGAAAAGATAAAACTCTTTTCGCGCAGCACTGCTGATATGAATTCCCCGAAAATTGAGGAGCATTTGATAGATATGTTCCAACTGGAAAACCATTCCGAAGCCTTTAAAGCCGATGTGGTTTTCTGCTGCATTGGCACCACAAAAGCCAAAACGCCTAATAAGGAAACCTATAAAAAAATTGATTACGGCATTCCCGTGACTGCCGCCAAGCTTGCAAAACAGAACGGAATTGAAACGTTTATCGTAATTTCGGCAATGGGCGCAGATGCCAATAGCAGCATTTTTTACAACAAAACAAAAGGTGAAATGCAACATGATGTTTTAAATCAGCATATTGAAAATACATACATCCTGCAACCTTCACTAATTGTTGGCGATCGTGAAGAAAACCGTTTTGGTGAAAAAGTTGCTACTTTTTTTATGAAGAGTTTCGGATTTTTGGTTCCGAAGAAATACAAAATGATAAAAGCTGAAACTATTGCTGAAGCGATGCTGGTTTTGGTGAAAAAAGAATTTCCAAAACAACAAATCACTTCCGATGAAATCAAACAAATAGCCCAAAATGCAGGAAATAGAACGTAAATTTTTAGTCACTTCCGAAGCTTTTAAAAATGAGGCGCACAAACGCACGCGAATCGTTCAAGGGTTTTTGAACACCCATCCCGAACGCACCGTGCGCATCCGCATTCAGGGAAACGATGGATTTTTAACCATTAAAGGAAAATCCAACAAATCTGGCCTTACGAGATTTGAATGGGAAAAACAAATTTCACAGGCCGAAGCTGAGGAATTGCTTCATCTCTGCGAACCGGGAATTATTGAAAAAACACGCTATGAAATTTTCTTTGACGACCATACTTTTGAAGTGGATGATTTTACGGGCGAAAACGAAGGTTTAATCATTGCAGAAATAGAACTTAATTCAGAAACCGAGCCCTTTTCAAAACCTGAATGGCTGGGAAAGGAAGTTACGGGCGATGTGAAATATTACAATTCAAATTTGAGTAAAAATCCTTTTAAAACTTGGAAAAGTGAAAGCTAGACTACTATTGATAATTTTAGGAATCACACTTTTTAGTTGTGAAACAAAAGTTGAGAAAGAATACATCACCGAGCCTTGCCCAGAGGAAGAGAAAATTCCAATGGCGCAGCTAAAAGAAGAACTTACTCAAAAAGGCTTTCAAACCTTCGATTATGTTGATGAAAAATCGGGCGACACCATTTTGATGCAGCAATATTTTATTGCATTCTTAAAAAAAGGTCCAACCCGCTCCCAAACTAAAGAGGAGGCAGACAGTCTTCAAAAACTGCATTTGGCACACTTGGGCAGGATGTATAAAGAAGGTTTTGCAGATATTTCAGGACCGTTTGGCGATGATGGCGATATTCGCGGCATCACCATTTACAACGTGCCCACCCAAAAAATGGCGGATAGTTTGGCAAATATGGACCCGATGGTAAAAGCGGGCAGACTGCCAATTGAAATCCACCCGTGGTGGGCTGCTAAGGGGTTTCCGTTGCGATAAAAAAAATCTGCCTTGAAAAAAAGTTTCAAGACAGATTTACAATCAACAATAAAAATTATGAAAAAAACTATCGCCAACCGCCGCCCAAGGCTTCGTATAAATCTACGATGGCCTGAAGCTGGTTATTCTTTGTGTTTATAAGGTTTAAGCTTGAATTAAGCGCATTTTCCTGCGCATTTAAGACTTCCAAATAGTTTGCAAAACCGTTATTCAAAAGTTCTTCGGAATAGCCTGTTGCCAAATTATAAGCTTCAAATTCCTTTTGGTTTACCTCAATTTTTTCGGTTGCGGACTCATAGTTATAAAGTGCGTCAGAGACTTCTTTACTGGCAGTAATAATGGCCAATCTAAAATCTAAATAAGCCTGTTCCTGCTGTGCCTGCGAAACTTCATACTGCGTGCGGATTTGTCGTTTGTTAAAAATAGGCTGCGTCAACCCGCCAATGATGGTTGCGAATAACGAATTGGCGTTGAAAAGTTTATCAATCTCAATATTTTGAAAACCTCCCGTTGCCGAAAGCGTCAATGAAGGATAGAAATTTGCGCGTGCTGCATTTGTAAGTTCGAAAGCATTCATCAAACTATATTCTGCCGCCATAACATCGGGTCTATTTCTGAGCAATTGTGAGGGAATCCCCGTGTTTAAAGGTATTTCGATATCTTGATTTTCCAAGTTTCCACGGCTTATTTCGTGCGGAGCACTTCCCAATAAAATGGACATGGTGTTTTCCAACAAGCGGGCTTGGTTTTTTAAATCGATTAAAATTCCCTGAGCGGTATAAAGCTGTGCTTCCGTTTGCTTTACGCCTACTTCGGTAACGTTTCCGGCTTCTTTTAAAGCTTGGGTAGTTTCCAGCCCCTTGGAACGCGTTTCAATTGTCTCTTCTGTAACACGTATTTGTTCATCCACCGCCAACAATTGGTAATAAACCGAAGCAATATTGGCAATCAACCTACTTTTTACGGCTTGGTGTGCTGCGATGCTTTGAAGGTATGAAGCTTGAAAAGCCCTTTCATTGCTACGTATTTTTCCCCAGATATCTGCTTCCCAAGAAAGACCAGCGCTCAATTCATATTGATCCAATGATGAAAACTGACCGCCAAACTGACCTCCGGCAGAAAATTCCTGATGAGTATATTTTGCATTTCCATTCAAAGAAGGAAAATATCCCGCCTTGCCTTGTTTTACATAAGCTTCGGCAATACGTATTTGCTGAAGCGCCACCCGAATGTCCATATTGTTTTTCAAGCCTTCTTCAATGTAACCTTGCAACAACGGATCCGTGAACAATTCCTTCCACGAAAGGGTCGCGATGCTCAACGTATCCTGTGGAAGATTTTCAGTTCGGTAATTTGCTTCATTTACCACTTGGGGCCGTTCATAATCTTTTGCGGCAAAGCATGAAACCAATAGCAATGGCAAGCTTGCCAATATCAATATTCTATATATACTATTCTTTTTCATCTGAAATGTTTTCTTCAATAGTTTCTAATTTTTCAGTCGGTGCACCGGTAATTTTTTCCTGTAACCATTGGAAAAGGATGAACAAAATTGGAATTACGAAAACGCCTATAATAGTTCCAATCAACAATCCGCCAACTGCTCCCGTACCGATTGAACGGTTCCCGGCTGCACCCACGCCACTGGAAAGTACCAACGGCATCAATCCTAAGATGAAGGCGAAGGAAGTCATTAAAATAGGTCGTAATCGGGCTTCGGCACCATCAATTGCGGCATCTAAAATAGATTCGCCGTGCTTTCTTCGCTGTAAGGCAAATTCAACTATAAGAATTGCGTTTTTCGCGAGCAACCCTATAAGCATTATGAGCGCAATCTGAAAGTAGATATTGTTTTGCAATCCCATAAACTGTGTTGAAATATAGGCTCCAAAAACCCCAACCGGCAATGAAAATAGAACCGAAAACGGCAATAAATAGCTTTCATATTGAGCTGCGAGCAAAAAGTAAACGAATACCAATGACAAAATGAAAATCATCGTTGTTTGGTTGCCTGCGCTTTTTTCTTCCAAGGTTAAACCTGAGTAAGCGATATCAAAATTGCTGGGCAAAGTTTGGCTAACGTCTTCAACAGCGGCAATAACATCACCCGAGCTATAGCCCGGCGCCGGCGCAGCAGTAACTTTTGTGGAATTGAACAAATTGAAACGTGTAACCGATTGTGGCCCATAAACCCGTTTCAGCGTAACGAATTGGGTAATTGGCGTCATTTCACCACTGGCAGTACGTACATAAATATTGTTCAAATCGCTTTCACTTGCCCTGTCTTCCGGCAATGCTTGAACATACACGCGATATTGTTTTCCGAAGCGGGAAAAATCTGCTGCGAAAATACTTCCTATATAACCTTGTAAAGTGTTGAAAATGGTTTGCACCGAAACCCCAACTTCTTTTGCCAATGGCACGTTCAGTATCATTTCATATTGCGGATAACGCGTGTTGAAAGAGGATTGTGCATATTGAATTTCAGGCCGTTGGCTCAATTTTGCAATAAACTCCTGATTGGTTTGGTCCAAATCTGTAAAGCTTCCGCCGGAACGATCCAAAAGGTTCACTTCGGCTCCAGCGGAGTTTCCAAAACCGGGAATACTTGGTGGCGAGAAAAATATAATTTGCGCCTCTGGAATTTGCGCAGCAATTCCGAAAAGTTGGCCAGTTATTGCCTGCACCGAAAGCGATTCGTCTTCTCTGTCTTTCCAATCGTCAAGCCTAATAAAGCCAAGTCCGTAATTGCTTCCCGCACCGCTGATCAAACTTCGACCGTCAATAACCGACGCACCTTGTACGCCAGGAAGGTCTTTTATTTTATTGTATAGTTTTAGGTTTACCTCACGCGTACGATCAATTGAAGAACCCGCGGGAAGTTCTACGTTCATAAAGATAATTCCACGGTCTTCATCGGGCACAAAGCCTGTTTTCAAAGTTGCAGATGACCACCAAATTCCCAAAACTGCCAAAAGCAAAATAACTCCAGTAATCCATTTATGCCTGTATAGGAAATGGACAGATCTTCCATAACGGTTTACAGTAGCTTTAAAACCTCTGTTGAAACCGTTAAAGAATTTCTGAATAAAACCTGGTTTATTGCTGTTTTGTTTTTCATCGTGACCTTTTAAGAAAAGTGCACTCAGCGCGGGTGTTAAAGTCAAAGCGTTTATTGCAGAAATAATAATTGCAACAATAAGCGTTACTCCAAACTGCTCATAAAATACTCCCGTAGGGCCTTTTATAAAAGTTACGGGGATAAACACTGCAGACATCACCAAGGTAATGGAAACAATAGCTCCGGAAATTTCGTGCATGGCTTTAAGCGATGCCTTTTTCGGGCTTTTCTCTCCTTCGTCAATCTTTGAATGGACTGCCTCGACGACTACAATAGCGTCATCTACCACAATACCAATTGCCAATACCAAAGCGAAAAGTGTCAGAAGGTTGATGGAATATCCAAATAAATTTAGGAAGAAAAATGTTCCAATAATCGAAACTGGTACCGCAATTGCCGGTATTAAAGTGGAACGAAAATCCTGCAAGAATATAAATACCACAAGAAAAACTAGCAGGAACGCTTCTACCAAAGTCATTACCACCTTTTCAATTGAGGCATTCAAAAAGTTGTTAGTATCATACGGAATATAATACGTGATGCCTTCGGGAAGATTGGCTTCCACTTGAGCCAATTCTACTTTTATAGCATCAATAATTTCCTGTGCATTTGAACCTTTCGTTTGAAAAATACCCATATTTACCGCAGGATTTCCATTGGTAACAGATCCACCTGCATAAGATTGTGCGCCAAGTTCTATTTGTGCAACATCGCTCAATCTCAAAAATTCGCCATTGCCCAAAGCTTTAATCACAATGTCGCTGTATTGCTGCTCAGTTTTGTAACGTCCCGGATATTTAATGGTATATGAAAAGGCTTCGCCATTATTTTCACCCAAAGCACCCGCCGCGGCTTCCAAACTCTGTTCTTTTAAAGCTGCCACAACGTCTGAAGGCATCAAGCTATAGGCTGCAAGTTTTTGAGGATTTAGCCAGATTCTCATAGAATAATCCTTTCCGCCAAAAACACTTACGTCACCCACACCGTTTACCCTTTGTAATTCGGGAATGACGTTGATTTTTAAATAATTCTGAAGAAATGTATCGTCATAATCTGGGTTCGTGCTGTAAAAGGAAAGAAACATCAACGCACTGGTTTGTTGTTTTGAAGTTGTAACCCCAGTTTGAATTACAGCTTGCGGCAACAGTGAATTTGC
The DNA here is from genome assembly GCF_016757735.1 of Aequorivita iocasae. Lineage (NCBI taxonomy): Bacteria > Pseudomonadati > Bacteroidota > Flavobacteriia > Flavobacteriales > Flavobacteriaceae > Aequorivita > Aequorivita iocasae. The sequence goes on along the minus strand of NZ_CP068439.1, from coordinate 1,140,135 downwards.
CCGTGCCACACGGTTTTGAACGTTTACAGCGGCAATATCGGGATCTACATCCTGATCAAAAAACACGCTGATGGAAGCCGTTCCGTTGTTGGTGGCAGTGGAAGTTAAATAGGTCATTCCTTCCACACCGTTTATCTGCTCTTCCAGCGGTATTACTACACTTTCAAGAATGGTTTCGGCATTCGCTCCTGGATACGTTGCATTCACCTGAATGGTCGGTGGGGCAATATCGGGATATTGAGTAATGGGCAGATTGGTAAGCCCCAAAATTCCCAAAATCACAATAATTATCGAGATAACCGTAGAGAGTACGGGTCTGTCTATAAATGTTTTTAACATGATTGGTTTTTCTTAAACGGTTATCTGAAAACTTTTTCAATAGGTTTGGCAATGCTGTCAAAAGGCATTTCCTGTGGATTTATTTTGGAATTTCCACGTAGTTTGTTTGCGCCTTTTGCAACAATTTTATCGCCTTTCTGCAAGCCGGAAGCTACCACGTAAAGGTTTCCAACTTCTGCCGTTGTCTCAATTTTGGTTGAAGTAGCCATACCATCTTCACCAACTTTATAAACATAAATACTGCCTTGTTGCTCATAAGTAGCTTCCTGCGGAACGACTACAGCATCGTTATAAACTTTTGGAACTTTTATTTTTCCGCTGTTACCGTTTGTTAAAATTCTTGAAGGATTATCAAAAACAGCTCTGAAAGAAATAGATCCTGTATTTGCATTTACCTGGGAATTAATGGTTTCAATGGTTCCTTCTTCTTCGTAAAGGCTTCCGTTTGCCAATAACAATTGCACTTTCGGAAGTTTTTTTATTTTTTCTTCAATATTTTTTCCTTCCGCATTTTGAATAAAATCCAAATATTCCTTTTCGTTCATTGAGAAATAAGCATACACTTTACTAATGTCTGAAACAGTAGTCATTGGAATTTGTGACGATGGGCTTACCAAAGCACCTTTCCGAAGATTTATGGAGCCCACATACCCATCAACCGGACTTTTAATGTTTCCGTAATCTATGTTTGCCGCAATGCTGTTATAACCACTTTTTGCTTGCTGAAGTTTTGCTTTGGCAGTTTCAAGTTGCACATTGCTAATAATGTTTTTTTCAACCAACGGTTTCAGTTTATCAACTTCCACTTGAGCCGCATTTACATTTGCACGGGCAGCGGCAGCATCTTGACTTAAGGTTTGAGTTTCGAGTCTAAATAGCGTTTGTCCCTTTCTTACTTTTTGACCCTCATCAACCAAAACATCAGTAATATATCCTGAAATTTTTGCATTTACCTGACTGTTTACAATCCCTTCAATACTTGCGGGATAGGTAGTAAACGCTGTAACAGTTTTCGTTGGAATTGATACAACCGGTAAAGTTGGGGCTTGTTGTGCCATTTGGGCCTGTTGTGCACTTTTGTCATCCCCACATGAAGAAAACAATAGCAGAATGCCTAAAGCTATGGGAAGTGAATGAATAAAATTTTTCTTTTTCATTGTTGATTTTATTAGTCGTTTTTGTTTTTTTCAATAAGTTTTTTCTGCAATTTTTCAACGGAAGCACTGGCTTGGGTTAGAAAGTCCAAATAATCTCTGTGAAATTCTAAATCAAATTTTTCTGAATCTTCCAAGGTTTCGTTCAATTCTTTTTTGTAATCCATAATTTCCATATGGATTTCCTTTTCGCAATTCCATTTTTTAATCATTTCGGTCATTGATTGAATCATCACATCCGGAATGAGGATAAAATACTTTTTTCTATCGCCAGATTTTGTGTAATACGTAATGCGGTTTGCGGCCTGAAGTGTAGTTAAATGCGTAAAAATTGTACTTTTGCTTGCCCCAAGTTCACAGACTAGCGATTCAAAAGTAATTCCTCTTTTTCCAGTTAAAATTAAGGTGGAAAGTATGCGTGCGGCCAGTGGGGCCAACTGTTCGCGACTCTCAATGTGTACTCCCAATTTTTCTATTATTCGTTCTCTTTTTGTCAAAATATCTCCTTCAGATTAAAAATAGGGCACAAAAGTACGTTTGGTTCGGAACATTACGAACCAAAGTGTATTAATTTTTTGTTAAATAAATTTTTAAGGAATTTGGGATGCCGATTTTATCTCGATTTGCTCACGAAGTTCATTTCCATCTTCGTCGGTTGCAGTCAAAATATATTTTCCGGGTTTAGGTGAAACGGCCAATTCGTGAAAGGTCTCGGTCTTGCCGATATATTTTGAATCCAAATACCAAAAAACGGTAGTTTCTGGCGAACGATGCGCAAGCTTAAAAATCACTTCGTTCACATTTTCGTCGAAATTCTTCGGAAGTAACACAGCTTCATTTTTCTTCGGATAAATAAACGCCATCAACTTTTCGCCTTCCTGCAAACAATTGGGCGCAAAGGGCGGCAAAATTTTATATTCAGGATGAAGTTGTGCATAATAATATTCCATCACCGGCGGCAGAACAAACCAGTTTTTTTGAACCATCTCCGAAAGTGGATAGCAGGAAGAATTCACGCGAAATTTTTCCGTCCCGACGCTTCGGGATAGAAAAACTGTTTGATGATAGGGGCAAGCTTCGGTTCGCGTTCCGTTTTTTGGAATCCACTCAGTTTTTGTTTCCTCACAGAAAAGCCCAGCGAGATGCCCACTTTTAGAACAAATTTCAACCTCAACCAATTCATCGTACGGCATTTTAAACCAACCGCTTTGGGGCAACATATTCAAAACATCGAACAAAACAGGCGCTGCGGCTTGAATTCCCGTCAATCCTGGACGCCCTTCGCCATCGGCATTTCCCACCCAAACCCCAATGGCGTATTTTGGTGTAACACCAACTGCCCATGCGTCCTTAAAGCCATAACTGGTTCCTGTTTTCCATGCAAGCGGCTGACTGCTTGTGAAAAACTCCCAGTTTTCCTCGCCGCTGGGACGGTTTACTTTTTCCATCGCTTCGAAAGTTTCATAAATTGCTCCAGCATTCCAAACAGAAGGTTTTTGCTGAATTTTCCCTAAATCGATTTTCTCGTGATTTTTCACATAAACAGGTTCCACAAATTCATTTTTTCGGTACTCACTAGAAGAATTGTTGAAGAAATTTAAGGTTGAAGCCATACCCGCATACCCTTTCGTAATATCCCACAGACTGCTTTCCGCCCCGCCCAGAATCAATGAAAGTCCATAATAATCCGCAGGTTTCTCGATTGCTTTTTGATTCGTTTTTTGCAGAATATTATAAAACCTTTGAAATCCAAAATCCCGTAACATCCTTACTGCAGGAATGTTTAACGAACGTGAAAGCGCAACACTTGCTGGTACTGCGCCGTTAAATTTTTTATCAAAATTTTCGGGCGTATAACCATTTACTGTCGTTGGAATATCTGCAACTAACATATTTGGAAGAATTTCACCAGCATCCAACATCGATGCAAAAAGAAAGGGCTTCAAAATACTGCCTGTGCTTCGTGGTTTTTCAATTACGTCCACAAAATTGTTATGCTCGCGCGTTGTTGGGGAATTGCCAACATACGCCAAAACTTCACGTGTATTCACATCCATAACCAAAACCGCGAGATTGTGGATTTGGTTTTGCGAAAGCTTGTAATGTTGCTCCTTCACAATATTATTCACCTTTTGCTGAAGCGAAAAATCGATCGTGGTTTCAATCCGTTTGCCAGGGTGTTCTTTTCGTATTTTTTCGGTTAAATGAGGGGCATATTCTGGCAATTGCAAGGGTTTTCCGGGGAGACTTTCTTCCAAAGCCAATTGATATGTGGTTTCATCAATCACTTCATTTTGAAAAAGTTTTAGCAACAGCGCATCTCTTTTTTGTTTCAGAATTTCCTCATTTTTTCCGGGAAAAATCAGCGCGGGCGCGTTGGGAAGCACCGCCAAAGCAGCCGATTGCCCCCAACTCAATTCGCTGGCGGGAATTCCGAAATAGCGCCACGAAGCGGTTTCCAAACCAACCACATTTCCCCCGAAAGGTGCAAAAGAAGCGTATAAATTCAGAATTGATTTCTTTTTGTAACCCGCCTCCAAACGTGTTGCTTGAAAAATCTCTATAATTTTCTCGAAATAAGTTCGGCTTTTATTTTGTCGGGAAAGGCGAATAACTTGTTGGGTGATCGTACTTCCGCCGCGACGGGAATCGGTGGTAAGATTGTTCCAAAGTGCTTTTGAGATGGAAACAGGATTGAAACCAGGATGCCAATAAAAATGCTCGTCCTCAAAATAAAGGATGCATTTTTCAAACCGCTCTGGTACAGAATCCATCTGTGGAAATCGCCACTGGCCGTCGTCCGCAATCCGAGCGCCGAGCATTTGTCCGCTGTTGCTTTCCGCAACGGTTGCGGTTGGAAAATTAAAAAGTAGCGATGGAAGACAGAAAAGCCAAACCACAAATAAAATCAGCAGGACACTGAGTTTTATTTTGTGCCTGCTGATTCTTTTCTTTATTTCAGATTTGTCAAATTTCAAAAGACATTACAACTCAACCGTTACCCACATTCCTTTGTTCCGCGCATAATATGAATTATCATACATAGCTTCTACTTGCGTTCCCGGCAAATAATACGTTCCAAGATAGGAAGCATTTAATTTCACGCTGAAGGTCTTCGTTTGTCCAGCAGTTAAATCAAAAAAGAAATTCACACGGTCGTCGCGAATGTCAGTATAACGTGCATTTCCACTTGCGCCTCCTCCCAATTCAGAAAAGCTGGTGTTCACGATTTCCCAACCGCTAGGGAAGATTTTTGAAAGTGCCACATTGTTTATCCAATCATTTGACGTGTTTGTAACACTTACTTTCGCAAGGATTTCCGTTCCTTGTCGCAATTTAGTAACATCTATGACTTTTCCATCTCCTCCCAAATATTCAGATTTTATTGATAAGTTACGCTTTTCGGCAAGCTCTTTCCCTAAAGGTAATTTTCCGCGTTGCGAAAGCGTAACGTAAACCACATTTCCTTTTTTATTGGTCACCGAAACTGAGTTGCTTCCCATTAAAAAAGAAAGGTCGCGTTGCGCAATAGCTCGATCCGTTTTCACTTCAACGGTTTTTCCACCATTTGTAAACGTAAGCTCCATTGCTTTTCCGCCGTTTTTAGCAACCATTTTCGCCATCGCCATCAATGCATACGATGTTTCCTGTGTGCTGTACCAATTTCCTGATGACAAATCTTTCGCTACGGAAATGGCTAAATCACGTTGTTTCGAATCTCCCAATAATACCAAGGTTTCCAAAGCCATCGCTCTATTTCTGAAAGGTGATCCGTAGGTGTAATAATCATATCTCTGAGAAACAAAATTGATATTCGCTGTTTGTGCGATTTGCTGAGCAACTTCTTTTTTTCCGGCCAAAGCATAAGCAGCGACCAATCGCCATTTGGCATCGTTACTAAGCTCTTTACTTTCGCGAAGGCGGTTCATCGCGGCGAGCTCTGGTTTTCCCGCCAACGCCAAAGTGTAAAGTCTGTATGCCTGCGTCAAACTTGAGTTGTAACGCGTATAGCTATTTCGCCATTGCCGTGCGGTGTTTTGCTGATACAGCAACCAATTGCTCATAAAACTGATTGGCAAAGCGTATCCTTTTTGCTTCGCTTCAAGCATAAAATGTCCGGCATAATTAGTCGCCCATTCATCGGCTTCACGCTCTCCGGGCCAATATGCAAGTCCGCCATTTGCAATTTGGAATCTGCCCAAACGCTCAATTGCCGCTTTTACATTTTTCTCAATTTTCTTCTTTTTATCAAAAGTTATGTCGAAAACATCTGCCAAATACAACTGCGGAAACGCTGAAGAAGTAGTCTGTTCAATGCATCCGTATGGATAATGGATTAAATATTCCATACGTTTTCCGAAATCCATCGGAGGCAAAGTCGAAAATTCAAGCATCGCAGCGTTGCTTCCGGGTACACCGAAAGTTTCAAAATTGATTGTTTGGGAAGCGTTTCCGTCCACAGTGTAATTTGTGGATTTCTGAGAAATCGGATTCGGATTTTCCACGTCGATTTCCACTTTATAACTTGCCTTTTCTCCGTTTCCGGAAGCGGTAACTTCAATGGTTTGGAATTCCGTGGTTGGCAAAACTTCAAATTCAAAATTCACAATCTGTTCGCCCGGTCCGCTGAAAGAAACCGTTTTTGAAGAACCGTTTTTCGGTTTAAGCGCATCGCCAGTTTTCACAGAAATGGTGGCGGTTTTCACTTTATTTTCCATCGCGAAAACCGTAACGGGAAGCACCACAGTTTCACCCGGAGATAATTTCCGCGGAAGCGAAGCCAGCACCATCAAAGGCGTACGGACGGGCGTTGTTTGTTCGACACTGCCGTAGGCACTTTTGGTATTATCGCCCGCAATAACCATGGTGCGAACGGAGCCGATGTAATTTGGCATTATAATATTATGACTTGCGGTTTTTCCGGCGGCGAGTTCAAACGGTCCAAGATATTTCACAACAGGTTTAAATCTGTCGGCTTTTCGGTTTTTTGCACCCAAAGCCGCATCGCCACCACCGATTGCGTAAATATTATCGACACTGCCGGAATACGCGCCAATCACGTAATCGAACATATCAAAAGTTTTCACTCCAAGTGCTTCTCGGTTGTAAAAGGCTTCGTGAATATCGGGCGTTGCAAAACGTGTTAAATCCAGTAAACCTTCGTCAACAACAGCAATGGTGTAAGTCATCGGTTTGTTGTTTTCTTCGGAAACTTTTACGGTGAATTGCTTTTCGGGTTTTAAAACTTCCGGCATCGTGATTTTTGGATGAAGCACCGTTGATGGGTCTTCCACCGAAAGCGGAATTACACCGTAAAGTCGTATCGGCAAATCGTTTTTGGTCTGGCTGTGCGGCTGAAGCAGCGAAATATTCACATAAATATTCGGAGCCATTTCCTTCGTGATTTTTATTGCGGCTTTGGTTTCGCCTTTTCTGGTTTCAATCCAATGCGTAGCCAAAACTTCGGTGCCGTTTTCAACACTAATTAAAGCATGCCCATCACTTCCCGAAGGAAAAGTTATAAACGCTTCTTCGCCAACATTATACTTTTCTTTATCTGAAGAAAAAAGCAACATCCGCGCACTTTCCGCATCGCCGTCACTTGGGCGTTGCCACCAATTTCTGTAGAAATAAGTGATTCGTCCCGTTGCGTGGCCGGATTGTTTATCGATGACGCGAATTAAATAGCGTCCGCCTTCCTCCTCAGGAATATTTACGGTGAATTTTCCTTTTCCACTTCCATCAGTTTTTATGGTGAATTCCTTTACGGGACGATGCACGGTTGAATTTTCATAAGTTGAAAGATTGTCTCTTCCGCGGTTCCACCACCAACGCCATTCAATTTTAAAAACTTTCACTTCCAGCTCCCGATTGCCTGCAGTTTTGCCTTGAGCGTCTACTGAAGCTACGTCAAAAGTTGTATTTTCATCCGTAAAATAGGAACCGTAGCGGCCTGCTTCGGGTGATTTTAACCCGACGAAATGTGAAAACGGCGCCAAATCTTTTGAAAAAATATCTATGGAGAAATCGCCACCGCCTTCGTACACTTTCGTTAAAAAAGTAGCTTTCAACATGCCGGGCGCGTTCTTTCCAATCTCCAAATTTTGGCTGAAAGAATTGCTTCCTTCCGAAGAAAGTTGCGTGTCCAAAACGGGGATTTCCACCTCATCAAATTTTCGGATTGGGTCGATGAAATTGTATTTTGGAAATTTCGGGAAAGAAGAGTTGCTCGCGCGAAGGGTGGCGGTCATATCAATTTTTAAATTCCGCGCAGGCGAGCCATGAAGCCACATTACGCTCGCTGTCCCTTTTACTGGTTTTGTTGCATCTAGGATTTCATCTTCAAAATCAAGTTTGATTTTTAAACGGTTTGGTTTAATAGTCGCCACTTTTAACGTGTGCGAAAATTGCGCCCCACCAACTGTCACGGTTGCGTTCCAATTTCCGGTGGGTGTCGAAGCATCGGTTGCTATTGGGAAATAATAAAATCCGCCTTTTGAAGAATTGGTCTGCTGAACAGTGCGATAGACAAGTTTTCCACGAGCATCGGTAACTGAAAGCGCTACGGGATGATTTTTAGGCAGTGGGTTTGCGTTATCGTTCAACACAAACGTAAGGTGAATACTATCGCCGGGGCGGTAAACACCGCGTTCGGTATACGTATATCCTTTCAAACCCTTTTGCAGTTCCTTCCCAGAAATATCGAAATTACTCATGGAAAGTGCATTGCCATCCTCCAATTTTACGTAAGCGAAATTGTTTCCTTTTTGGGCCACGGCGAAAGCTGCATTTTTTGAACCGTCATAAAGCGTCATTCCATCGCCTTCCGTAGTTACGGTCTCAATAAGTTGCTGCTGATAATTGAAAAGCTTCACTTTTACGCCACCTTCCGGCTTTGCGGTTATCAAATTTGTGGCAATGAAATGATACGAACGATTGTTTCCTTTTTTCACAATCAAGCCCAAATCTGAGCCTAGAATATTTGCGGTAACTACTCGCTCTTCGTTATAATATGCGGGATGGCAGGGATTGTCTTGCTGTTCCCAATTGTAGGTATAATTCCGCCAGCGGTAAATTTCGTTATCCCAATAGCGCTCTTCGCGAAGTTCTTCATCTTCGGAGGAATCGTGCGTGTAATATGAATCTTCTTCGTAGTAATCATCGTAATATTCATCGCCTTCCTCAGCATTTTCATCTGAAATTTCTTCGGAAGTGGTTTCGCTACAATCATAAGTGATATAATCTTTTTTGAAGCTGAGTTCCAATTGATAAATGGCGCCGGGATCTGCCTTAAAATATTCCGAAAGGTTTATGGCATACGCTTTCCAGCTACCATTATCGCCCAAATCGGTATTTTTAAGTTCGATGGTTTTTTTGGCAATTCTTCTTCCAACTCGTTTGATGTCGTAGGTGTTGTTATCGTTCAAATTATAACTTTGAAGAAATTGAAGGACGTTGTTCTCGTAAATTTTAATCACTCGAACGTCAACTTTTGAAAGATTTACTGCCTCAAAATAAACGGGCGTTGAAGCGGAATTCGGAAGAATTACGCCTTTTGAAATCATCCTTACGGCGGGTTTCAACTGTTCAAAGGAAATCAATTCTGAAAATTCCTTTTTTAAACCGAAACCTTCGGTATTTTTGATTCCCGTAAAAACGGTGACTTTTACATTGCCCACAACGCGGTTGGACGGGTAAACGTTTAGAACATTTCCGTTGACTTCATAGCGCAGATCCTGTATATTTTCAATGGTAACCAAACCTGCAAAATCCTGATTTTCCAGCAAAGGATCTGAAAAGTTGATACTCAGCAATGCTGCTGGCGCCAAGGTGCTGCTGATGTCAACGATTGTAAAATTGTTTTGGCCTGGAATTGCAAAGGTATTTTCACCTTTGTTTTCAGCGCCGATTGGTTTGCCGTCCCATTTTATTAGTATTTCGGAATCGTCTATTTTTCGGCTGATGCTATCAATTGTAAAGTTAAAATAGCGCGCTTCTTTTTCCTCCGACGGCCATTTCAGTTTCAATTTTTTTCCATCTTGGGAGGCAGAAACCAATTGCTTCGCTTTTTCCAAAGAAATAACATCCGAGGCTTCAACGGATGCTTCTACATACTGCCATTGTTTGCTGTAGCTTTGAAGTTTTCCCAAATCAACTTTAAAATTTGGGGTAATGGTATGAAAACTGAAGGTATAAGATTTGAATTCTTTTGAAATGTCTTCGTAAAATTTATCCAGTTTTACGGTAACGGTGTATTCAGTATCAGGATTTAAATATTCGAAAGGTTGAAAAATTAACGTTTTGCCATTTTCAACAATCAGTTTACCTTTTGTAGCAGATGAAATTTTTAAATATTCATCGGCAGCAAGTTCCTGTGTTAGGTCAAATTGTTCCAACGGTTTTACAAGTTCCACCCGAATATCTGTAGTGATGGATTGGTTTCCGTAAGTATTATAGGAAATATATTCTTTGAATTTAAAAAGGTTGTCGGTTTCGGAATGTTTGTCCTTGTCTTTGCAGGAAAAAACGAATAGCAATAAAAGAACAGGCAGAAACTTGAGATGAGTTTTCATAAGCGATGGTTAAAAGCATTTAAAAATAAGGCAAAATGATTGTGCTGCAAAGCAAAAACCGATTCGTTTTGTTTTGGAAATAATTACTTAAATACTTTTTTGGGTGGGAGATTAAATTGGTAACGTGGGGTTGTTTTCAAATCGTATTTTAGGATTTAACATTTGGGAGAGAATTAACAGAATGGCAGCAATTTATTGGCTGTCAACGTTCAAACTCATACTCCCTTTCTACTTTACAAATCCGCACTTTATAATAAGAATACCATTGTTTCCGACCTTTTTGCTGCGCAGTTAAATGATCAAGATTCGCTTTCCAGTTTTTAATGTTTTCAAGGTTTTGCCAATAGCTTACGGTAATGCCAACTTCGTTTCGCGCACTTTCCATACCTAAAAATCCGGGTTGTTGTTTTGCCAAAGTTTCCATTAAATCTGACATTTCAGAATAACCTTCAATATTTTTGGTTTGACGTGAAGTAAAGATTACGGCGTAATAAGGTTCCATTTATTCTTCTTTGTAGATTTTAATAATCAACTCACCTTTTGAATTCATAGTGGCGCGATACATTCCCGCAGTGTTGAATTCCATTGCCACATTTCCGTCCTTGTCTATGGCAACAATACCGCCATCGCCGCCAAGTTCAGGTACTTTTTTCTGAATGACTTCTCTTGCAGCATCTTGCAAACTCATTCCTTTATATTCCATCAAAGCTGAAATATCATAGGCCACAACAGATCTGATAAAATATTCTCCCCAACCCGTTGAAGAAACTGCACATGTTGCGTTATTAGCATAGGTTCCAGCACCAATAATTGGTGCATCGCCAATGCGGTTCCAGCGTTTGTTTGTCATTCCTCCAGTTGAGGTTCCTGCTGCCAGATTTCCATGTTTGTCCAAGGCTGCACAACCCACGGTCCCGAATTTTGAGTTTTTTAAATAAGAATCTTCAAAAGAAATCTTGTTTTCATTTTGGGCTATTTCCCTTTCCAAAACTCTTTGTAGCGACTCATATCTGTTCTGGGTGTAGAAATAGGAGGTATCCATCATTTTATAATTCAAACTTTGAGCAAATGCTTCCGCACCGGCACCATACAGCATTACATGTTCGCTTTTTTGCATTACATCCCGGGCTAAATCTATTGGGTTTTTAATGTGTTTTACTCCTGCGACAGCTCCAGCATTCAAGGTAGCGCCATCCATTATTGAGGCATCCAGCTCATTCGACTCATCATGTGTAAAGACCGCGCCCTTTCCCGCGTTGAATAAAGGTGAGTTTTCCATTATATTAATAGTATGGGTAACGGCCTCTAAAGAAGTTCCGCCGTTTTTCAAGATGTCATAACCAGTGGAAATAGCTTCCTTAAGTTTCGCTTTATATGCTGTTTCCAAGGAATCGCTCATATTTTCTTTAAGAATGGTTCCGGCTCCCCCATGAATGACGATTCCGAAGTTTTCTTCATTTATTATTGTATTTTTAGAAGTATGTATGGCAGCTGAACTATGTTTTTCTTCGTTTTTGCATCCAAAACACAAAAAAATAGCGATTAAAAATGTTAAATTTTTTACCATATTTACTTTTTGATTTATTACGAAGATAAAGTAAAAATACAATGTTTATAGTACTTCAACAAAATTTTAAAGTATCTCTTGTTTTAAAAAAAATATCTTTTATCCGATAAAGTGCAACATTTTTTCGATTAAAAGCATTTTCGTATCATTTTTTTTATATATTTGAATCGACATCAAGCCCCAAATCTGGTGTCCCCCAAATTATGAACCTACTAAAAAGCAACCTACTTGCAATGGCATTGTTATGCCTAGTGATTACCTCTTGTTCAAAAGAGGATTCTGTTGAAGTTGAAGCCACTAAATACGACATTGATTTAACTTTGGCTCAAAGAAATGACAGCCAAATGTCAGCTGAAATCTTAAGTTTAGTAAATGATCATCGTGCGTCCTTAGGCCTTTCTGTGCTCAAAATGGACTCCCAATACGCTTCTGCATTCGCTGTAGATCATACTGAATATATGATTGAAAAAGAACAGATAAATCACGACAATTTCGGGTACCGTTCAGAAGGAATTAAATATCATGACAATGCCGAAGTGGTAGGGGAAAACGTAGCTTATGGCTACGATACTGCTGAAGCCGTTGTAAATGCCTGGCTAAACAGCCCAGGGCACAAAGCAATCATAGAAGGTAATTATACACATACCGGATTTGGAGTAATGAAATGTGCCAAAGGCCGAAGCTACTTCACTCAGCTATTTTATAGAAAGTAACCTCACATCCCTTTTTCTATTAGCGCATTTTGCCGTATTTTTACGTAACAGTTAAAGATACGGCAATGGCTATTAAGAAACCTTTCAACCTCAATAAATGGATTGAGGAAAACCGCGACCTGCTGAAACCACCAGTGGGCAATAAGAATTTATACGTTGAATCTGACGATTATATCGTAATGATAGTCGCAGGTCCCAATGCCCGAAAGGATTATCACTACAACGAAACCGAGGAGCTTTTTTATCAACTTGAAGGAAATATTCAGGTTGCAATACAGGAAAATGGCGAGAAAAAAGTGATGGAACTTGGTCCTGGCGATATGTATCTCCATCCCGCAAAAGTTCCGCATTCGCCCGGCAGAAGTGCTGGCTCAATCGGTTTGGTCATTGAAAGGAAACGCACAGACCTTGAAGGAAAAGACGGCTTGCTCTGGTTTTGCGACAATTGCAACAATAAATTATATGAAGTTTACTTCCCGCTAAGCAATATTGAAACTGATTTTCTAAAACACTTCAAGCATTTCTACGGAAGCAAAGAGTTGCGAACTTGTGACAAATGCGGAACGGTGATGGAAGCCGACCCTCGTTTCACACAAGATTAACACCGTATTTCCCAAACAGATACTGTTTCATTTTACTTTCTTCAGCGCATTGTGTACCTTTGCGCTTCATAAATTTCAGAATAAAAAATCATAATTATATGCAAGCAACAACCACTTCCTTCGGTATCGAAGAAGCATTGGAACAATTAGGAATTAAGGATGTAAACCAGGGAACTTCCACTGGAAACGAATGGTTTTCAAACGGTGAGGAAATTTCATCTTTTTCACCCGTTGATGGCCAACTCATTGCAAAAGTGAGTACCACTTCCAAAGAAGATTACGAAAAAGTAATGCAAAGTGCAACTTCAGCATTTAAAGACTGGAGACTCAAACCAGCTCCTCAGCGTGGTGAAATTGTACGCCAATTCGGGGAGGAGTTGCGAAGACTAAAAGAACCACTTGGAAAATTAGTTTCTTATGAAATGGGGAAAAGCTATCAAGAAGGTCTCGGTGAAGTGCAGGAAATGATTGATATATGCGACTTTGCAGTAGGTCTCTCCCGCCAACTTCACGGCTTGACGATGCACAGCGAACGCCCCGGCCACAGAATGTATGAGCAATATCATCCGCTTGGCGTGGTTGGAATTATTTCAGCCTTTAACTTTCCGGTAGCCGTTTGGGCTTGGAACACTGCCCTGGCGTGGATTTGCGGTGATGTGTGTGTTTGGAAGCCTTCGGAAAAAACTCCACTTTGTGGAATAGCTTGCCAAAAAATAGCTGCAAAAGTATTTGCTGATAACAATTTGCCTGAAGGTATTTCATGTCTAATCAATGGCGATTATAAAGTTGGTGAAATGATGACGAATGATAAGCGTGTACCTTTGGTATCAGCAACGGGTTCCATCAGAATGGGGAAAATTGTTGCCCAAGCCGTTGCGGGACGTTTAGGAAAATCATTGCTAGAACTTGGAGGAAACAATGCCATTATCGTAACTCCGGATGCAGATATAAAAATGACCGTTATCGGCGCTGTTTTTGGTGCTGTGGGAACTGCAGGACAACGTTGTACCTCAACCCGAAGATTGATAATTCACGATAGTATTTATGACAAAGTGAAAGATGCCGTGGTTGATGCCTATAAGCAACTTCGCATCGGAAATCCATTGGACGAAAAGAATCATGTTGGTCCACTTATTGACAAAGATGCGGTAAAAATGTACAATCAAGCGCTTGAAAAAGTCGTTGCCGAAGGCGGAAATATTATTGTTGAAGGCGGCGTACTGGAAGGTGAAGGTTATGAAAGTGGTTGCTATGTAAAACCAGCAATTGCCGAAGCAGAAAACAGTTTTGAAATTGTACAGCACGAAACTTTCGCTCCTGTTTTATATTTAATGAAATACAGCGGCGAGGTTGAAAATGCAATCGAACTTCAAAATGGAGTGGTTCAAGGATTATCCTCTGCAATTATGACCAACAACCTTCGCGAAGCAGAACGTTTTCTTTCGCACGCTGGTAGCGATTGTGGAATTGCAAACGTAAACATCGGAACCAGCGGTGCTGAAATTGGCGGTGCTTTTGGCGGTGAAAAGGAAACAGGTGGCGGCCGCGAAAGCGGAAGCGATGCCTGGAAAGTATATATGCGCAGACAGACAAATACAATAAACTATACCACTGAGCTTCCATTGGCTCAGGGAATTAAGTTTGATTTGTAGCCATAAATTTAAATGAAAGAAAAAGCCGCTTCAATTGAAGCGGCTTTTTTAGTTTTATACAATCCCATTCGGTTCAACCCATTTAAAGCGGTTGGCATCCTGAGGAATTTTTATTCGTTCGGCAATACGCATCATTCGCGAGGGCAATTTTAGAAGATAATCACGTGCCTTTTCAGCTTCATCGGTCAAGCCATTTATTTTTGAAATTTCCCAATGCGCATTCAATTTTTCAAGAATATCGATATAATCAAAAGTGGTGTAAACGCCCAAACGCTGTGCTGCGTTACTGAAATCATCAAATGCTGAAGCCATTTTCCCACCGCTTTGGCGAAGATTTTGGGCAGGCATAATTATTTTTTTCTGCATCATATCCTGAAACGCAATCATCATTTCGCTAGCGTCATATTCAAAAATGGTTTTTACGAATTCACGATAGGCCAAATGGTGTCGCATTTCATCACCGGCAATAATATTGCACATTTTCGCAAGCATTTTATTGCCTTTCTTTTTTGCAATTTTTCCAACGCGATTGTGCGAAATATTCGTCGCCAATTCTTGAAAACTGGTATAAATAAAATTTCGGTAGGGATCGCGACCCGTCCCCACTTCAAAACCGTCGTTAATTAAATGTTGGGTGGTTTTTTCAACTTCCTTCATATTTACCCTTCCGGATAAATAAAGATATTTATTGAGTGCGTCTCCGTGCCGGTTTTCCTCGCCGGTCCAATGGCGTATCCATTTGCTCCAGCCGTTTCGGCCGTGCTGGTCCACACCTTCCATATCCATCAACCAACTTTCGTAAGTTGGCAGTGCTTCTTCCGTAACCATATCGCCCACCAAAACGATCCAGAAATCGTAGCCCAATTCTTTGGCCTCTTCGCGGATTTGGATAACCTCATCCATATAATTTTCCTTTTGGAAATTAGGTAATAGATCGGTGGGTTGCCATATTTCATCAACGGGAATTAAATATTGGTCAATATAACTGTCAATTTTCTTTTCAACAGTTTGCATTACTTCCAAACGGATATTTTTGAGTGCCATGGTATTTTTTTACAGGTAACCACAAAGATAGGGACTGTACAGCGGAATTTATTATAAAGAAGTATTAATTCCTGCCATTTTCATTTGGATACAGCTTAAAAACAGGTTCGCTCTGCCAAATTTCATTTGAATCCACATCAAGCATCGAAATTTTCCCTTTGAAAGCAGCGCCCGTATCCACATTCCAAACATTGGCGAAATTAGCGGGTTTCTCAAACCCTATACGGGTTACTGGTGTGTGCCCAATATAAATTTCTTTAAAAAGTTTTAGCCGTTTTGGGTATTTATCGTCTTCTCCGGAAATGGAGGGGTCCATCGAGCAGACCATTTCCCAAAGGGTTCGGTCCCAATAGACCATGTTTGGGTAATACTCACTTTGTGGCCCATGCTGATTGGTAAAACCTGCATGGACGAAAAGTCTGTTTTCGGAATCTACGTGATAGTTCACCAAATTTTCAAAAAATTTGAGATGCTTTTTCTTTTCCTTTTCGGAAATTTTCGAATAGCTTTCCACGCTACTCTCCCCTCCCTGACTGAGCCACATCGGGTTTCTTTCACCGAATTTTAAAAATTTATAAAGCAATTCGTCGTGATTTCCGCGAATGAAAATGCAATCATTTTTTTTCGAAAAATCAATTAAATAAGAAACCACTTCGGCAGATTCGCTCCAGCCGTCCACATAATCGCCCACGAAAATATACCTTGTATTCTTCGGAAGATTTGTTGTTTCCAATACTTGTTTTAGAGCTCTAAAACCTCCATGAATATCACCAATTACAACTGTTTTCATAATTTAATTATAACTAACTTTTCTCAAAATGCGCAACGATTCTTTTAAAAGTTGGTACGCTTCCATATCATAATCTCTTAAAAACTCTTTAGCATCCTGCAATTTTTCCTTCGCATCATCAAAATCGTTTAAATAACAGATTAGGTAGGTTGAGGGTAGATTTCGCAAATCTTTTTCTTCGGAAGCGTTCAGCGGAATATTCTTTTTCAGCTTTTCCAAAATTGCATTGTTCGCATTATAAATGTGAAAAAGTGTCTTTTTATTGAATTGCGGAGGCTCAAAAATGAGTTTGGAATCCATATTATACGAACCGTTTTCTTTGAAATGAATGGTCACTTCTTCCAAAGGATAATATTTAAATTGTTCATTCAATCCCAAATGAACATACTCTACGGTTTTAAAATAATCATCATTATATGTAATGCTTATTTCATCCAAAGCCGAATAAAAAAGTCGAACCTGTTCGTTTATCAATTCGATGTCCACCCGTGAATAATAGGTTTTGTCTTTCAGCTTTTTTGGAGTTCCAGCCCAACAGACCACAAATTGTTCCTTAAAAACCTTGTAGTGGCTTTCCAAATCTTTGTGGCGATGGTTAATGAAATCCATCACCCCGTCCAGAGTGAGTTCAATATTATTCTTGGCGGCATTTTCAATGGATCTTACGATTTCTGAATTCACATCTTTTATCTCGATGTCGAAATCCTTCGGCATCGAAATACTGCCATCGCGAAGAAAAATGGAGCCACCCCAATATTTCCAAATGTTTTTGCGAAGCGAAGTTATTTTCCCGTTGGGCCGAATGGTTACCAAGCCCACCACTTTATCTGAAGGCAGATTTGGAAATGCGACGTTTTCATAAATAATCAGTGGCGCATTGGTAAGATACGCATTTACGAGGTTTTGGATTTTGCTGTCGTCAAAAAAATCCACACCCCGAATCTCGTTGGTTTCATCCTCAACGCCAATAACGATAAAGGAATTATTTGCCGGATTGCTATTGCTGAGCGCGCAAATGTGTTTCAGGAATTTTGCTTTTCCTTCTTTCGTGCCGAGGTCAATTTTTCGCTTTTTATCATAGAAACTGCTCTCGTCATTATGGGCGAGCAGGTTTTTGATTAAAAGACGTTTGTTGATCATGACTTATTCACAATTGTAGAAGATGCCTGATCGAGACACATAACCGTCAAATCTGCAATATTTACGTGTGGGGGACGGGTTATGGCAAACCAAATAATGTCTGCAATATCCTCAGGTTTTAATGGTTTATAACCTTTATAGACTTTTTCAGCTCTTTCAGAATCACCTTTAAATCGTACCTTACTAAATTCCGTTTCAACCAATCCGGGGTTTATTGCGCCCACTTTTATTCCTTTGCCGTTCAAATCTAATCGCATGCCTTGGTTTATCGCGTCCACGGCATGTTTACTCGCGCAATAAACGTTGCCTTTTGGATAAACTTCTTTGCCCGCAGTGCTGCCAATATTTATAATGTGGCCGCTTTTCTTTTCAATCATTTTTGGAATAATTGCTTTGCTAACATACAGTAACCCTTTCACATTTATATCCAACATTGCGTCCCAGTCATCCGTATTCCCTTCGTCAATGGTATCCATGCCGTGGGCGTTGCCGGCGTTATTTATTAAAATATTTATTTCAGAAAAGCTGTTGGGAAGTGATCCTATGGCTTTAAAAACTTCTTCTTTATTTCGAACGTCAAAACACAAAGTATATACTTCTGTTAATGTAAAAAGATCTTCCAAAAGTTTTTTCAACCGGTTTTCTCTTCTTCCGCAAAGAATTAATCTCACCCCATTTTGGGCGAAAAGCATTGCTGTTGCCATCCCTATTCCGGAAGTTGCTCCGGTTATTAATGCTGTTTGGTTTTTCATATTACACATTTTTAAAATTACATTGCTGATAAATTTTTTAGGTTAAAATAGGTTAAATCAATAGTTAAAAATTCCTAATAGATTTAAAAACCTATTTGTCATACAATACGTTTGTAAATCTAATTCTAAAACAATCAATATGAAATCCCTATTAAAATTAAGTTTAATTGCATTTTTATTTATTGGTTTTGCATCCTGCAGTAGCGATGATGATTCCAATACGAATGAAGGTAAAGCCAAATTGTCAATAAGGTTGACAGATGCTCCTGGTGATTATGAGAACGTATTTGTAGATGTTCAAGAGGTTGTTATTAAATACAACAATGGCCAAGAAGACCTGAATTTAGGAATAAACGCAGGCATTTATGATCTTTTGGAATTAACCGCCGGTGTTAATGTATTACTATTTAATGATGAAGTTCCCGCAGGTAGTATCAGCCAAATACGTCTAGTTCTGGGAGAACAAAATAACATTGTCGTAGATGGGCAAACATTGCCGCTAGCAACTCCAAGTGCACAACAATCCGGATTAAAAATTCAGGTAAATGAAACACTTGAGGCAGGAATTTTATATGAGTTTATGCTCGATTTTGATGTAGATAAATCAATCGTATCACAAGGTAACGGAGATTACAGTCTAAAACCGGTTATTAGAGCAACAACGGTTGCTGAAAGCGGCGCAATTTCAGGCACTATTGTTCCTCCCGGAATTGTAACAATGATCACTGCGGTTAGTGGAACTACAGAAATTTCAACTTACGCAAACCCTTTAGGTGAATTTTTGTTAAGTGGCGTTCCAGATGGAACTTATACAGTTACTGCCCAAGCAGATGTAAATTTGGGAATTCCACCGGTAGTAATTGAAAATGTAACCGTTGTTCAAGGCGAGGTTACCGCGATAGGCGAAATTAATTTGGAGCCATAAAATTCGAAAACATACCTATTAAAAAAAAGAGGAAAAATAAACTTTTCCTCTTTCTTTATTTTAACCAATCATTAACAGGGTTTTCTGCAATAAATTTTCAATTTGCACCGTCTTTTAATAAAAGCATTCTACATTGAATCTAAATACGGTATGGAAAATACAAATTCGACCTTTGACATTGGGGCATTAAACGAAAAAATTGAACGGGAAAGTGCTTTTGTGGACGTGCTTTCTATGGAAATGAACAAAGTAATTGTAGGCCAGAAACACATGGTGGAACGGCTTATGATAGGGCTTTTGGGCCAAGGGCACATTCTGCTTGAAGGTGTACCAGGACTTGCAAAAACCCTCGCAATCAACACACTTGCAAAAGCAGTTCACGGCACCTTTAGCCGAATTCAGTTTACGCCAGATTTGCTTCCTGCCGATGTTGTGGGAACGCTTATTTACAATATGAAAGTAAACGATTTCAGTATAAAAAAAGGACCTATTTTCGCCAATTTCGTCCTTGCTGACGAGATTAACCGTGCTCCCGCAAAAGTACAATCCGCACTTTTAGAGGCAATGCAGGAAAAACAGGTTACCATTGGCGAAACCACTTTTACCCTCGACAAACCATTTTTGGTAATGGCAACCCAAAACCCAATTGAGCAAGAGGGAACCTACCCATTGCCAGAAGCACAGGTTGACCGTTTTATGCTAAAGACGGTTATAAAATACCCACAACTAGCTGAAGAGCAACTCATTATCCGTCAAAATTTAAAAGGCGCTTACGAACAGATTAATCCGGTTGCCACCATAGACCAAATACTGAGGGCTCAAGCTGCTGTTCGTGAGGTATATATGGATGAAAAGATTGAAAAATATATCCTCGATATCATATTCGCTACAAGAAGCCCTGAGAAGTTTGGCTTAGCAGATTTAAAACCACTTATCAATTTTGGGGCTTCCCCACGCGGAAGTATCAACCTCGCCATTGCCGCAAAATGTTACGCATTTATCCGCCGTCGCGGTTATGTAGTGCCAGAGGATGTTCGCGCTGTAGTACACGATGTACTTCGCCACAGAATTGGCATCACTTACGAAGCCGAAGCCGAAAATATTACTTCCGAGGAAATCATTAACAAGATTGTTAATGTAATTGAAGTACCGTAAAAAGTATGCAGTCGTAGTATCCGGTATAAAATTTTAAACTTTTGCTGAATGCTAATCACTGAACACTGACTACTGGAACAATGGATACAAAGGAACTTCTTAAAAAAGTACGTAAAATCGAGATCAAAACACGTCGGTTGAGCGATCACGTGTTTGGTGGCGAATATCACAGTACTTTTAAGGGACGCGGGATGACGTTCAGCGAAGTACGCCAATATCAATTTGGCGACGATGTGCGTAATATTGACTGGAACGTTACCGCACGCTACAACGAACCCTTTGTAAAAGTTTTTGAGGAAGAGCGCGAGCTTACGTTGATGTTGATGGTAGATATCAGCGGTTCCGAGTTCTTTGGAACGCAGGAACAGTTCAAAAATGAAATTATTACTGAAATTGCCGCCACACTAGCTTTTTCAGCAATGCAGAACAACGACAAAACGGGACTGATTCTTTTTTCAGATGAAATAGAACTTTACATTCCCCCGAAAAAAGGCAAGTCGCACGTGCTTAGGATTATTCGCGAATTAATTGAGTTTAAACCCAAAAGCAACAAAACCGATATCGCCAACGCCTTAAAATTTTTAAGCAGTGTAATGAAGAAGAAAGCCATTGTTTTTGTGCTTTCAGATTTTATTGCAGATAATTACCGCGACACTTTAAAAATCGCCGCCAAAAAGCACGATGTTACGGGAATCAGAATTTACGACAAAGCCGAGGAAAACATACCAAATCTGGGAATGGTGCAAATGCAAGACCAAGAGACCGGAGAACTTTTACTGGTAAACACAGGGTCAAAAAGTGTGCGCAACCAATATTACAGTTACCATCGCGAAAGGGTGGATTATTTCACCGAATCGTTTACAAAAAGTGGCGCAGGCGCTTTGAGTACAAGGGTTGACGAAAGTTATGTAAAAAAATTGTTGGGGTATTTTAAGAGACGTTAGATTTTAGACGTGAGATTTGAGATGATAGACTTTAGACAAAATAGTAATTACAAAAACCGAAATTTTAAATTTCAAGGAAACAGCTATTTTCTTTTTTCTACATTCTTTTTTCTCTTTTCCTTCTTATCCCATGCTCAAGTAACCTCATCCATCGATTCCACAAAAATTAAGATTGGCGAGGAAATACTTTACACCATAAACGTACAGGCAGACTCAACCGATGTTGTGGTCTTTCCAGAAGAGCAAACGTTTGCACCTTTGGAAATGATTGAATCCTATAAAACGGACACTACTTTTGAAGCTTCAAAACTACGCCTAATCAAAAAATATGGGTTAACGCAATTTGACAGCGGCCATTACACCATTCCCCCGCAGCGCATTTTCATCAACAACAAACCATTTTTGACCGATTCCATAAAGGTGGAAGTGGCTGATGTTCCCGTTGATACGACCAAACAAAAAATGTTCGACATAAAACCAGCGGTGGAAGTGAAAAGCCCGCCGTTTGATTGGTTGTCGCTTTTGTATTGGTTGGTTCCTATTTTACTGATTGTTGGGATTGCCATTTATCTCTTCCGAAGAAAAAAACGAAAAGAAGCCGCCGAAAAGCAATTGCCGCCCTATGAAGAAGCAATCGTCGCATTAAAATCTTTGGACAACAGCCAACTTCTAAAAGAAAACAAAAGCAAGGAATATTACAGCAGCCTCACCGAAATCGTAAAACGATATTTAGACCGCGAAGTTGATGAAGCCGCTTTGGAAAGCACCAGCGATGAGCTTATCACACGCCTGATGATGCACAAAGACGCGGGGAATTTCGACTTTGATTTAGAAACCATCCGCAAGCTGGAGGCAATTTTTAAACGTGCCGATTTGGTGAAATTTGCCAAAATGAACCAAGAGTCCGGGCAAGCCGAAGTGGATAGAAAAACAATTGAGGAAATCATCAACGAAACCCACGAAGCCGTTCCCGAGCCTACTGAAGAAGAGCTTTTGGCCAATCAGGAATACCTTGAAAAACTTCAGAAAAAACGCCAGCGCAGAAAGTGGATTTTGGGAATATCGGGCGTTCTCGCAGCAGTGGTTTTGGCAGGGGTTATTTACGGAGCCGTTTCGGGTTTCGATAATTTAAAAGATAAGGTTTTGGGCAATGACCTCCGCGAGCTCACCGAAGGCAGATGGATAAAGAGCGAATACGGCAATCCGGCAGTAATTTTGGAAACGCCAGAAGTACTTGTTCGCGCAGAAGCACCGATAACCAATGCCGATAAAAGTGCGGTGATTGGCAAAGACTTTTTCACCTATGGCGAAATGAATTCCCCGCTTTACATTATGGTTTCTACGACGCAATTCAGCCAAAAACAGGACATTGCCTTGGAAACGGCACTAGATGCAGTTTTGGACGACCTGGAACAGAGTGGCGCCAAAAATATGATCGTAAAACGCGATGATTTTGAAACCGAAAAAGGCATAAAAGGTTTAAAAGCCTACGGCGAATTCAATGTGCAGGTTTCAGAAAACAAAGTATTGAAGCAGAAAAGCACCTACGAATTGTTACTTTTCGCACAGCAAAATGGCTTGCAGGAAGTGTTGATTGTGTATCAGGACGATGGAAAATACGCCGAAGAAATATTAAAACGAATTGAAGCTTCCATAGAGCTTGAAATTTCAGAGAAAGATGGGCAGTAATTTCGAATTTGTAAATCCGCAGTTTTTCTGGTTGTTCCTCATACTTCCAGTGCTCGTGTTATGGTATTTATGGAAACGGAAACAGCAAACCGCTTCACTAAAAATCTCCAGCATCAGCGGTTTCAAATCTGGAAAAAATTGGTTGGCGCGTTTAAAACCTTTACTTTTTGCACTTCGCCTTTTAGCCCTTTCTGCATTGATTGTGGCCTTGGCACGCCCTCGCACCGTTGACGAATCTACAAAAACAAAAACTACCCGCGGGATTGATATCGTGATGGCAATAGACGTTTCGGCAAGTATGCTGGCACGCGATTTAAAACCAAACCGTTTGGAAGCTTTGAAAACAGTAGCTGCGCGTTTTATCAATGGTCGCCCAAATGACAGAATTGGATTGGTAGAATATGCTGGTGAGAGTTACACCCGCACGCCGTTAACCAGCGATAAAAGCATCGTGCTTTCTTCCTTGAAGAATATAATCTACAATACCACCATTGAAGGCGGAACTGCAATTGGTTCTGGTTTGGCAACAGCGGTAAACCGTTTAAAGGAAAGCCGTGCAAAAAGCAAAGTGATTATTTTATTGACGGACGGCGTAAACAATTCAGGATTCATCGACCCCAAAATAGCGAGTGAACTTGCGGTGGAATTTGGGATAAAGGTATATACCATTGGTTTGGGAAGCAATGGTATGGC
The DNA here is from genome assembly GCF_016757735.1 of Aequorivita iocasae. Classification (NCBI taxonomy): domain Bacteria; kingdom Pseudomonadati; phylum Bacteroidota; class Flavobacteriia; order Flavobacteriales; family Flavobacteriaceae; genus Aequorivita; species Aequorivita iocasae. The sequence goes on along the minus strand of NZ_CP068439.1, from coordinate 1,116,403 downwards.
AATGTCACCCATAGGCATTCGTCCAGACGGTGGATTTCAATATGGAAATGTACAAGTTGAAATTGACGAAGCCCTGCTGAAAGAAATTGCTGAAAAAACTGGCGGCCAGTATTTTCGGGCAACTAGCAATACCAAACTGGAGCAGATTTACGAAGAAATCAACAAACTTGAAAAAACAGATATTGAAGAATTCAAATACACAAATTATAACGAAATGTTCCGTTCCTGGGCCATTTTCGCATTGATATTAATTGCGTTTGAGTTTTTGTTGCGAACAACACTATTTAAAGGATTTTTATAAGAAATGTATCAATTAGAGCAACCCATATACTTCTACATTCTCTTCGCCATACCGGTGATTGTGGTTGTTTTTCTATTGCTTTTGGTTTGGAAAAGGAAAGTTCAAAAGCGTTTTGTTGACAAAGAACTTTTGAAAAAATTAAGCCCTAACCGTTCACTTTTCAAATCTGTTTTAAAAGTTTTGCTGCTCTGTTTGGCCGTTGCCTGTTTGAGCTTTGCATTGGTAAATCCTAAAATAGGGACCAAGCTGGAAACCGTAAAACGCGAAGGGGTGGATATTGTTTTTGCTTTAGACGTTTCAAAAAGTATGTTGGCGGAAGACATTGCGCCCAACCGTTTGGAAAAAGCAAAACAGCTTATCATTCAAGTAATCAACGGGCTTGCCGGAGATAGAATTGGTATAATTGGTTACGCTGGAAGTGCTTTCCCACAGGTTCCAATTACATCAGATTTTTCATCTGCAAAACTATTTTTGAACGGTATGAATACTGATATGGTTTCTTCTCAAGGAACCGCCATTACCCAAGCCATCGAAATGGCACAAACTTTTTATGACGATGAAGAGCAGACCAATCGCGTGCTTTTCATCATTTCAGACGGAGAGGACCACGAAGGCAATGTTTCAGAATATGCCGAAGAGGCTGCCGAAAAAGGCATCCGTATTTTTACCATTGGCGTGGGAACTTTGGAAGGTGGACCCATTCCTATCAAAGAAAATGGCGTGCTTCAATATTACAAACGCGACCAAAATAACGAGCAGGTAATCACCCGTTTAAGTGAAGAAACTCTTAAAGAGATTGCTAATACCGCTAATGGTGATTATATTGACGGCACAAACACAAAAGTGGTTGTTGACCAAGTAAAAGCCATTCTAAATGGAATGGATAAAAAGGAGTTTGAAGCTAAGCAATTTACTGATTTTAAGGACCAGTTTCAGTGGTTTTTGGCTGGGGCATTATTTTTGTTGGTTCTGGATGTATTCCTTTTGGAACGCCAAACAGCGTGGCTCAAAAAGTTGAATTTGTTTAACGAAAGGGAAAAGCAATAAAATGATGTTTGTAGATAGAATGTTTTTTCAGAATAAAAGTGCGCGAAGAATTGCAATGGTCCTTTGTGCTGCCATTTTCTCATTGAATTTATTTGCACAGCCTCAAAATAAGGAACAAGAAAAAGAACTGAAGGCTGCCCAGAATTATTTAAGTGAAGCCCAGCAAGCGCTTCAAAAGGATAAATTTCCTGTTGCCGAGGCAGATTACAGAAAAGCCATTTCGCTCAACCCACAAAGCGAAACCGCAAAATACAATCTGGGAACTGCTTATTACGGAAAAGAAAAAAATGCCGAGGCTATGCTTCGTTTTAAACAAGCCGCCACCACTGCAACTACAAAGCCTGAAAAGCACAAAGCTTTCCACAATTTAGGAAATACGTATATGAATGAGAAAAAATATACCGAAGCTGTGGAAGCTTATAAAAATGCGCTTCGCAACAACCCCAACGATGACGAAACGCGGTATAATTTAGCATTGGCGAAGGATATGTTAGAAAAAAATCCGCCACCACCCCAAGACGATAATAAGGACGATAAAGAGCAAAACAAGGATAACCAAGACCAGGATAAAAAAGACCAACAAAACCAAGACAATAAAAATAACGAGGGCGACAAAGGCGACGAGAAAGACGAAAAGGACAAGGGTGACCAAAACGAAGATAAGAAAGAAGGCGATGAAGACAAGGACCAAGGCAAGCCCGACAAGCCAAAAGATGAGGAGGGCGACAAGCCTCAACAACAGCAACCAGTGCCCGGACAACTTTCCCCCCAGCAAGTTAAAAGTCTTTTGGAAGCAATGAACAACGAAGAGAAAAAAACACAGGATAAGATAAATGCCGAAAAACAAAAAGGCGCAAAAGTGAGAACGGATAAAGATTGGTAGACTATGAAGATGAAGAGTATTTTATTCCTTTTAGGATTTGTACTGTGCAGTATCACGGTTACGGCACAGGTTCAGTTTGATGCCAAGGTTAGCAAAAAAAAACTTGGAATAAACGAGCGTTTACGAATAGATTTTGAAATGAACCAAGATGGCGATAATTTTAGACCGCCAAGTTTTGATGGTTTCCGCGTAGTTGGTGGGCCCAACCAATCCATTAGCAATTCTTGGATAAATGGCAAGCGAAGTTTTTCAAAAACATATTCTTATTTTTTGTCTCCGCAAACCCGCGGAAAAATTACCATTGCACAAGCAACCATTGAAATAGAAGGCGAAACCTATAAAACCCTTCCTGTTGAAGTGGAAGTGACTGCCGCTGTGGAAGTGCCAAAAGACGGTAACAATGCCGATTATGTAGCCAGTGAGAATGTACATTTGGTTGCGGAAGTTTCAAATTCCAATCCATACTTAAATGAAGCACTTACTGTTACCTACAAACTTTATGTTTCGCACGATGTAAGTATTACCAGTCAATGGCGTGAGATTGACACCCCAAAATACGCCGATTTCTGGAGCCAGAATATTGACAATCAAAACAATTTTAAGGTTTATGAAGGCAAGTACAATGGCGAGAATTATCGATACGTTGTGTTAAGAACTACGGTACTTTATCCACAGAAAACAGGCGAGTTGGAAATAGAACCACTTACGCTGGATATTCCCATTGACGTACAGGGGAACCGCCGCGACATCTTTGGCCGCAGGCTGATGGAACGTGTAAATAAAACCATTTCGGCAGGAAAACGTACCATTAATGTGAAACCGCTTCCCCTAGAAGGCAAGCCGGATGGTTTCAACGGTGCCGTGGGCGATTTCACTTTTGATGTAAACACCAATAAAACCCAACTAAACGCTAACGAATCACTTCAATTGGACGTGAAAGTTTCGGGTAAAGGCAATTTAAAATTGTTCACCCTTCCCACGGTAAAACTTCCCAATACCTTAGAAGTTTATGAGCCCGAACACAGCGAAAGCGTAAACACAAGCATCGGCGGAATGTCTGGCTCCGTTATGGATTCTTATACTGTGGTTCCTCAATTCAAGGGAACCTATCCTGTGAACCCCATTACCTTTTCTTTTTTTGATCCGAAGACCGAAAAATATAGAACCATTACTTCAAAAGAATTTACCATTGAAGTGGAAAATGGGCCAATAAGTTCGGCTACTGCCAATACCAATTCCAACGATGCGAAAAAGCAAGTTGTACTTTCAAAGGACAATTTCAAATACATAAAATTAGATGCCAACCTAGAGCCGATTGCACAGAAAAGTTTTTTTAAATCACCACTGTTTTGGTCGCTTTTGGGCGGGCCGTTCTTGCTGATTCCCCTATTCATCCTTGCAGGTAAAAAACGTAAAGAGCGCTTAAATGATGTGGAAGGAAACAAATTGCGCCGCGCGAACAAACTTGCCAAAAAATACCTTTCGGAAGCAAAACGGAACATTCAAAACCCAGCTGCTTTTTATGAAGCATTGGAGCGGGCGCTTCACAATTATCTAAAAGCGAAGTTGAATATAGAAACTTCGGAAATGGAAAAGGGTCTTATTTCCAAAATGCTGCTTGAAAGAAATGTGGAAGCACCTACGGTGGAAAGGTTTATTAGTTTGTTGAAAAGCTGCGAATTTGCCCGATATGCTTCGTCTTCCACGGCATCCGTACAACAGGATTACAGCAAGGCGGTGGAAGTGATTTCAAACATTGATAAACAAATACAGTAAAAATTGATGACGATGAAAAAGCTACTGTACATACTTATTTTATTGATTTCTTTCTCCGGAATTGCACAAAATGAAACGCTTTTTGAGCAAGGAAAGGAACACTACAAAAACGGAAAATACCAACAGGCCATCACTTCTTGGATGAAAATTTTGGACAATGGCGAACATTCTGCCGAGCTGTATTTCAATCTGGGTAATGCGCAGTATAAACTAAACCATATTGGCCCTAGTATTTATTATTATGAAAAGGCGCTGCAACTTTCACCCAATGACGAAGACATAAAAAACAACCTTGCATTTGCTGAAAATGCGAAGATCGATTCCATTGAACCATTACCGCAGGCGGTTTTTTCAAAATGGTATAAGAGCATTGCTGAGGTTTTTACATTTGATGGCTGGGCAATAGCAGCAATTATTTTTTCAATTTTCTTTGTTGGGCTGTTCCTCTTTTATTACTTTGCTTTTTCTGAAAGAAGAAAACGCTTGCTTTTTGTGGGCTCCATGTTCGCAGGTTTTTTATTAATCGCTTCGTTGACTATGGCTTTTTTCACTTACGGTGATTATTCAAAAAACCAACCTGCTATTATTTTTGCCAGCGAAATAGAAGTTAAAACGGAACCCACCATGGGCAGCAATGTAGCCTTCACGCTCCACGAAGGAACGAAAGTTCAAATTTCTGCACAGGACGGAAATTGGTTTCGTATCACGTTGGCCGATGGAAAAGACGGGTGGATTCCTGCTTCAGATTTAAAACAACTGTAGTTTTAATATTTAGTTAACAGGATTTTAAGTTCAATCCATTATTTTTGAAATTCTTTAAAAAAAAGCGCTTGCGGATAACCAGTGTATTATTGTTGCTCATCTTTACAAGTTTTCTTGTAACGCCTGCTATTATAAGCCTTTCTGGAAATCAAGCAGATGTTTCTACTTTTTTTTCAATGAATGAAGAAGAAAACTCTATTAAACTTCCCAAACTGATGGTGGAATATCAAATAAATGATTCCAAATCTAGTTTATCCGCAATTCAATTTCTTAAGAAACAAAAGAATTTATTCCAACACTATCTAAACAACTACAAGATGGTTTTTTTGGAAGTAGTATCTCCCCCTCCCAAAATTGCATAAGTATTTATAACAATTAACATTCTTCACTGAAAGGATAAATTGTTTTGATTCCTTTCCGAAAAGACCTCGGAAATATTCCAAAAAATGATTTAAAAATTCAAGTTGCAGATTTCTGTAACTCTAACACATTTGTATAAATTCATATGTTTAAATATTTGAATAAAGATTTACCGGCCAGTCTGGTGGTCTTTTTTGTTGCACTCCCGCTATGTTTGGGAATTGCATTAGCAAGTGGCGCTCCACTATTTTCAGGACTTATTGCCGGAATAATTGGGGGTATCGTTGTGGGCTCTTTGAGTGGCTCTAAAGTTGGTGTAAGTGGACCAGCTGCAGGATTGGCCGCAATTGTTTTAACGGCCATTGGAACCTTGGGCGGCTATGAAAATTTTCTTGTTGCCGTTGTGCTAGGGGGTATTATTCAATTAGTTTTCGGCATTTTAAAAGCCGGTATCATTGGCTATTATTTTCCTTCATCTGTTATAAAAGGAATGCTTACTGGTATTGGGATTATTATTATTTTAAAGCAAATCCCCAACTTTTTTGGCTATGATGAAGAATCAGCGTGGGATCTTGAATTTTTTGAGATCAATGGCGGCAATACATTTTCAGAAATATTTTCTATCATCGGAAATGTTACGCCAGGTGCGGCTTTAATCGGTATTATTAGCTTGATGCTATTGATATTTTGGGAAAAGGTATTAAGTAAAAAAAGTAAGATCTTTAAGATTATTCAAGGTCCTTTTGTGGTTGTAGTTTTAGGCATCGTCTTTTACTTACTTACGCTAGGAAATAATTATCTTTCCCTTGGGGGCAAACATTTGGTTGAAGTTCCAGTTCCACAAGATATCACTTCATTTTTGGGGCAATTCAGCTTTCCAAATTTTGCAGCTATAACCAATCTAGAGGTTTGGGTCGTGGCTTTTACCCTTGCGCTGGTGGCCAGTTTGGAAACACTTTTGTGCGTGGAAGCTTCCGATAAAATTGACCCCGATAAAAATGTAACACCCACCAATAGGGAGTTATTGGCTCAAGGAACCGGAAACATAATTTCTGGATTAATAGGTGGCTTGCCCATTACACAAGTTATTGTTAGAAGTTCCGCAAACGTACAATCTGGCGGAAAGACTAAGTTATCCACTATTTTGCATGGATTTTTTCTATTAATATCGGTAATTCTCATTCCGCGTTTGCTCAATATGATTCCGCTGTCTGTATTGGCGGCAATATTATTAATAGTGGGATACAAGTTGGCAAAACCGTCCTTATTCAAAATAATGTACAATCTTGGTTGGAAACAGTGGGTCCCGTTTATAGTAACGGTACTTGGAATTGTTTTTACCGATTTGTTGGTAGGCATTGGCTTAGGATTAGGAGTCGGCATTGTTGTTATTGTAATCAAAAGTTATCAAAACTCACACTTTCTTCATATTGAAGATAAAAGCAATGGAAAACATAAAATTAAAATGACCCTTGCAGAAGAAGTTACATTTATTAATAAAGGTGCTATTTTGAAGGAATTGGATAGATTGCCAAGAAATACCTATTTAGAATTAGATGTTACCAAAACAAGATTTTTGGATTATGATATTATTGAAATATTGGACGATTTCGCATTTAAAGCCAAAGAGCGAGACATTGATATTAAATTAATTTCTGAACGGGGAGTCTTTGAAAACCCTGAAAGCTTTATAGAATTTTTCAAATTAAGACCTAAAACGGCATAAAAAACACAAATATTATTAAAAACTAAATTTATTATGAAAGCACATACTAGAGAAACACAGGCAACAATGACACCTGAAAAGTCATTACAATATTTAAAAGAAGGAAACCAAAGATTTCAAAACAACCTAAAAGCCAATAGAAACTTATTGGAACAGGTTAATGACACAAGCGATGGGCAATTTCCTTTTGCAACAATTTTAAGTTGTATAGATTCAAGGGTGTCTGCCGAATTGGTATTCGACCAAGGATTGGGCGACATATTCAGTGTAAGAATTGCCGGCAATTTTATTAACGAAGATATTCTGGGAAGCATGGAATTTGCCTGCAAATTAGCTGGAACAAAATTATTGGTCGTGTTGGGCCATACCAGTTGTGGCGCAGTAAAAGGAGCTTGCGATGATGCCAAAATGGGTAATTTAACAGGCATGCTTGCAAAAATTAAACCCGCAGTTGACGCGGTGAAAACTCCAGAGGACCAAAGCTTAAGAAACTCTAAAAACCTAGAATTTGTAGATGCTGTTTCAGAAAAAAATGTGAAGCTCGCCATTGATAAAATTAGAAGCTTAAGTCCAATCTTAAAAGAAATGGAAGATAAAAATGAAATTGACATTGTAGGCGCAATGTATGATATCAACTCGGGAGCGGTTACTTTTTTTGAATAAAAAGGTATTTGCTGTATAAGTTAAAGCCTAAAAATTAATACCGATAGCGTTAGCATTGCTGTTGACGTTATCGGTTATGTGTAGAAGTCTAACCTTAAAAAATATAATTATGAGCAAAAGTATATTCTCAAATTTTAGAGGAAATCTATTTGGTGGTATTACTGCCGGAATTGTAGCCCTACCACTAGCATTAGCCTTTGGAGTTCAGTCTGGACTTGGACCCGATGCTGGTCTTTACGGCGCAATTTTCATTGGTTTCTTTGCTTCGCTTTTTGGCGGAACAAATACCCAAATTTCTGGCCCAACTGCACCTATGACGGCAGTTTCCATGGTTGTTATTGCGGGCATTATTGCAACCCACAATGGTAGCGTTGAAGAGGCTTTGCCATATATTTTATTGGTTTTTCTACTGGCCGGACTTATGCAGATTTTATTAGGAGTTACCGGTGTCGGAAAATATATAAAATATATTCCTTACCCAGTAGTTTCAGGTTTTATGACAGCAATCGGGGTTATCATTTTAATCACACAGCTTTTGCCCGTTTTGGGTTATTATACAGAAGATGATACAGCTTTTATAGAAACATTTAAACCCCGGGCCGAAGAAGCAATCATGACAAATATCCTGCACGACGAAGCTGATGAGGGAATTTTGGTACTCGAGGATTTTAAGGAAACCATAAGCCGGTCTGAACAAATTTCAGAAGAAGATATTCTTCAGGAAGCAAGGGTGCTGGCGAAAGCAGAAAATTCTGGTGTCGCCGGTGCTATAAAAGCGCTTCCACGCGCAATCGCAAGTATTAATTGGTTGGAATTTATTTTAGCATCGCTTACCATTTTTATAATTTACGGTTTCAAGCGAATTACTACTGTAGTTCCCAGTACATTGGTAGCGTTGTTGGTTGTATCGGTAGGTGCTTATTTTCTAAAGTTGGATTATCAACCAATCGATCAAATACCGGGTGGTTTCCCGATTCCGAATTTGAATATTTTTACCGAGTTCCAATTTGGGCAGATTTCACCCTACATTTTTACGGCTCTAACGTTAGCGTTTTTGGGAGCGATTGACTCCTTGCTTACATCGGTGGTGGCAGATAATATGACAAAAACCAAACACAACCCTAACAAAGAGCTTATGGGCCAAGGTATTGGTAACAGTATTGCAGCAATTTTTGGCGGTATTCCCGGAGCTGGTGCAACTATCCGTACGGTGGTAAACATAAAATCAGGGGGAACAACGAGACTTTCGGGTATGATTGCCGCAGTTTTATTGCTAGTAATATTATTGGCGTTAGGGCCTGTTGCATCACAAATTCCCGCAGCCGTTCTTGCAGGAATTTTGATAACCGTTGGTATTGGAGTAATGGATTACAAAGGTTTGAAGGCAATCCCAAAAATGCAAAAGGCCGAAGTTACCATTATGATTGTTGTATTATTACTTTCAGTTTTTTGGAACCTTGTTTACGCAGTGGGAATCGGTCTGGTATTGGCTTCCATCATTTTTATGAAGAAAATTGGAGACCTTACTGCCGACCAATCAAAAGTAGTTCCGCTTAAAAATGCCGACGAGTTAGCGCTGGCGTGGAGTGACGAAGTTAATTTCCCAGAAAGACTGAAAGAAGAAGTATTTATAAAACGTTTGGAAGGACCCTTGTTTTTTGGATATACTTCTGATTTTCAACAATTGGCAAATCAAATTCCAGATACCGCCACACATGTAATTATCCGAATGGGAAAAACTCCGTACATAGATCAATCTGGTCTTTATGCCATGGAAGAGGTTTTAATGAACATCACAAAAAAGGGCATTACTCCTATATTTGAAGATCTTCAGGCACAGCCCCGCGTTATGATGGAAAAAATTGATATTATTCCAGATTTGGTTCCTCAGGAGCTTATTTTCAGCGACTTTAAAGAAGCGGTGAAATACGCACGCGATAATATAAAAGATGTAGTGTAACTTAATTTTTCTTTATTCAGTTGGAGGCCTCGTTTCATCGGGGCTTTCTTCTGGAGTAATTTCAGAGTCTTCCATATTTAAATTATCCACTTCTTTCATTATTGTGGGCAAAACTGCAGGTGCAATTGCCGCCACTGGTGTATATAAGGTGGATGCTTCACGTTTTTCTTGCGTAAGAATTCTATAATTTTCTGATGCGTTTACAAACATAAACACCACGCTCAACAAGAAAGCGTATTTTAGTACATTAAAAATTCCGCCGAAAATCTTGTTGAAAATACCCAACATTGCAAAATCGGCGACTTTGGTTAAAAGTCTTCCCAACAGACCAAAGAGAAACATTATGATGAAAAAAGTAATCAAAAACGATGCAATGGAAACCAGATCATCACTCCAATCAAACCATTTTTCAAGATAAACGCGAACGTAATCTGAAAAAAACATAGCGCAATACACTCCAACCACAAGACCGATTAAAGAAGCTAAGGATCTCAGTAATCCCTTTTTAAACCCCAGAAAAAATGCGATGATAAAAATAATCCCGAGAACAATGTCTATAGTATTCATACACTGAAAATTTTCCTAAATATAGCACTTTCTAATTTCTATATTCTGTCTTAAGATTTCAGAATTGTAAAATGTATCTTTGCAGACAATTAATTCTTGAAAGAATGGCGCGCGATGAACAATTAAAGGAACGATGGGAAGCAGTAGTAAAAATGCTGGGCGACCGTTTTGCCGATGGGCAGGTTTTAGATTTGGATGCCATTATTTATTTAATAGGAATCCAAGAGCTAGGCCAACTGCACCGCAAGTTTAAAAAAGACGAAAAGCTGAACTTGATGCATATTGCCATCTGTCGCCTTTTGGAACCTTATGGGTATTATCAGTTTGATTATTACGACGAGGAAGGCTGGCCGCATTATACTGTTTTAGAACAATTGCCACCCTTAAAAGCAGGCGAGCAGAGCGTTTTGATGAAAGAGGCTATCGTGCAGTATTTTTGGGAGCGGGAATTGATAAACTAAAAAAATTTTTAGAGAAAATTTAGTAATGATAGAAACCATAAAAAAACACATAGCCGAAGTACAGGCTTTTTCTTCCACCAATAAAGAAGAAATTGAAAACTTCCGCATAAAATATCTGGGTAAAAAAGGATTGCTGAACGACTTTTTCGCAGAATTCAAAAACGTGCCTAACGAACAGAAAAAAGAGTTTGGACAGGTTATAAACAAACTTAAAAACGCAGCGCAGGAAAAAGTAGATTCGCTTAAGGATGCTATTGAAAACAACTCAGAATCCAAAGGCGTTTACGGCGACCTTTCCCGTCCCGGCGAAGTGATTCCGTTGGGCTCGCGCCATCCTATTTCCATCGTAAAAAATAAAATTATCGACATCTTTTTGCGTATTGGCTTCAACGTTTCCGAAGGGCCTGAAATTGAGGACGACTGGCACAACTTTACCGCATTGAACCTTCCCGAGTATCACCCGGCGCGCGATATGCAGGATACGTTTTTCATTCAAACCAACCCCGATGTTTTGTTGCGTACGCACACCTCGTCCGTACAGGTACGCTATATGGAAAATAACAAACCGCCCATCCGTACCATTTCGCCGGGACGAGTGTATAGAAACGAAGCTATTTCAGCGCGCTCACACTGCTTTTTCCACCAAGTGGAAGGTTTGTATGTGGACAAAGATGTAAGCTTTGCAGATTTAAAGCAAACGCTGCAATATTTCACTACGGAAATGTTCGGAAAGTCTAAAATCCGTTTGCGTCCCTCCTATTTCCCGTTTACGGAACCAAGCGCCGAAGTTGATGTGTATTGGGGGCTGGAAACCGAAGCAGACCACCGAATCACCAAAGGAACCGGCTGGCTGGAAATTGGCGGCTGCGGAATGGTGGACCCGAACGTGCTTAAAAACTGCGGCATTGATCCCGAGGAATATTCCGGTTTTGCCTTTGGCGTAGGTATTGATAGAATTGCGATGCTTTTGCACCAAATTCCAGACATCAGAATGTTCAGCGAGAATGACGTTCGCTTTCTGGAACAGTTTAAAAGTGTGCTGTAAAAAGACAAAAGACCGCTGTGCTAAAAGACATAAGATTTAAGACAAAAATGCTATGAAAAAATATCTTGTTATTGCCCTTTTGGTAATCGTTGCCATTGCAATAGCCTACCTTACTTTTGTAATTGCGGCCATTAAAATTGTAATTGGTGCCATATTACTTGGCGTATCTGCCATTGCCCTTTTGGCGGTTTGGATTATGTGGAAACTTGACGATTGATTATGCGAAAGGATATTGAAATACCAAAAGCTGAAAACGTGCATATTGTTGCCGTAAAGGAATGGGACAAAGATTTTACCGAGCAACAGTGGTATATTTATTTGGTCAATAACCGAGAGGATGTAATTGAAACCGTTTTGGTAATGTCCCGCGGAAAAAGTGAAGATAGGAAAACCTCAACCCTGCGTCACGGTTTGGGAAATATGAAGCCAAAAACTTCGGCTAAAGTTGAATTTATTCCGACAGAGGTTTTGGGTTTTACCAATGAATATTTGGTTACATTTTTTGCCGAAAACAAACTCTTTGAGCGAAAATTCACTTTTGAACCCAATAGCATTTCAGAGGAAAATGTAACTCCAATTCCCGTTTTGGGAAGTGAAGGGATTTTAGCGAAATAACCATCTGTGATGCTAAAAGTTGAAATCAATTCCTTTGCCTATTCCGAAAAAACCATTTTAAAAAACGTTTCCTTTACGCTGAAACCCGGAGAACACCTCAGTATTCTAGGCGAAAGTGGTTGTGGAAAATCTACACTTTTACATCTAGTTTACGGTTTGCTCCATTTGGAAAACGGTTCAATTTTCTACAAAGAAAAAAAACTGCTCGGCCCAACCAAAACCCTTATCCCCGGAGAACCTTTTATGAAACTCGTGGCGCAGGAATTCAATATTATGCCATTCACCACCGTTGCAGAAAATTTGGGTTCCCACCTCTCTGGATTGGAGGAAGAAAAAGATAAAAAACGTATCGACGAACTATTGGAAGTAGTTGAAATGGAAGCTTTTAAAAACACATTGGTAAAAAACCTCAGCGGCGGGCAAAAGCAGCGCGTAGCTTTGGCAAAGGCATTGGCAAACGAACCCGAAATCCTTTTGCTCGACGAGCCTTTCAGCAGTATTGATGTTTTCAGAAAAAATAAACTACAGCGTAAAATTTTCAATTATCTCAAAAAAAACAATATAAGCTGCATTACCGCAACCCACGACAGCGAGGAGGCATTGGCATATTCTGACCAAATTTTAATGTTGAAAAATGGCGCCGAAGAATTATTCGGTACGCCGGAATTTATTTATAAAATTGTTGCAACCGAATATCAGGCAGGATTTTTTGGCGAAGCAAACCTGCTTCCGAAAAGTTTTTTTTCTTCTACCAATTCTTCGGAAGAAATTATCGTTTTCCCACACCAACTAAAAATTTCGGAAGAAAAAACAAGCCTTGAGGTAACCGTAAATAAAAGCTATTTTAAAGGAAGCCATTATTTAATGGAAGCGGATTATAAAGGAAAAACCATTTTTTTCAACAGCTCTTTTCCTTTAAAAAAAGATGAACTATACTATTTGAAAATTCTGGAAAGAGATTAAGCCATAACTATCATTTTCCCTTTATTTTTTCCGTCAAACAAGTCAATGAACGCCTGCGGAATATTTTCAAAACCTTCAACCACCGTTTCCAAATAGCTCAGTTTATCCTGCTCCATCCACTTGGCCAATTGGTTTTGGGCAGGGCCAAAATCTTTAACAAAATCGCGCACGGTAAAGCCTTGCATCAAAATACTCTTTTTAATGAGTGTGGTTTCTACTCGCGGGCCTGTAGGGGTTTCTTTTTTATTATAAAGCGAAATAGCACCGCAGTTTACCACCCGTCCGTATTTATTCATATTTGCCAAAGCGGCATCCAGTATTTCGCCGCCCACATTGTCAAAATACACATCAACCCCGTCGGGACAGGCTGCTGCGATAGCTTTTTTCATATTATCAGTGGTTCTGTAATTGATTCCTGCATCAAAGCCAAACTTCTCTTGAATGCGGTCAATTTTTTCATCACTTCCTGCAATGCCCACCACACGGCAGCCTTTTATTTTGCCTATTTGCCCTACCACGCTTCCCACAGCCCCGGCAGCGCCAGAAACTAAAAGCGTTTCACCTTTTTTCGGTTTCCCTATTTTCTCCAATCCTAAATATGCGGTAATTCCGGTTAGTCCCAAAACACCCAAATAAACCTTAAGAGGCGCTTTTTCGCCATCTACTTTATTCAATCCATTTCCGTTTGAAGTTTGAAATTCTTTCCATTGTAGCATTCCATTTACAAAATCACCCTTGTGGAAATTTTTATTGTTACTTTCCAAAACTTCAGCAATAATGCCTGATTCCAATGGCTTCCCAACTTCAAAAGGCGCTATATATGATTTTTCATCGCGCATCCGTCCGCGCAAATATGGATCTACTGAAACATATTTAGTTTTCAACAGTATCTCGCCCTCGTTTGGCTTTGGTTTTTCTTCTTCTGTAAATTCAAAATCTTCAAGTGAAGGTCTTCCTTTAGGGCGGTTTTTTAAGAGAATTACTTTGTTCATGGGAGCTCTTTTTTATGTCAGTCTTATAAAATTAAAACATAAAAATGCAATACCCACTATACCTTTCTTAATTTAATAAAAGTATAACAGACTTACATTTCTGATAAGATTAACGACCTTAGCTTTTCAGCACAATATCTTTGCAGTACCTGAAACCAATTGCTCTTGAAGTTTTCAAAAAACAGTATCACAGAAATTTTTAAAGATCTATCGGAATATTTTAAAAGCACCGATTTTTCGAAGGCTATCCTTTTGGGAATTGCGCTCACGCTTCCCATTATTGCAGGCGTAAAGTTAGAAGCACTTCAAATTGGCATTACCATTACTGTGGGAGCGCTGCTCGCCTCTCCCAGTGATGTAAGCGGTAGTATTCGCCATAAAATAACAGCTACTTTATTCGCTACGCTTTTGGCGATGGTTGTTAGTTTAATAGGAGGTTATCTTCACCTTTCCCTTTGGTTGCTTTTTCCCGTTCTAGGGGTATTAATGTTTGGTATTTCCTATATCTCAATTTATGGTTTTCGGGCCTCGCTTATCAGTTTTTCGGGGCTTTTTGCACTGGTGCTAAGTTTCTCTAATGTTTCCGGAGGAATGGAGCCTTATAATAGAGTACTGCTTATTGGTCTCGGCGGGCTTTGGTATGTTTTACTGGTTTTATTGTGGCACTATATTTTTCCAAAAGCACCAACGGAATATTATCTTTCAAAAACGATAAAACTAACCGCAGACTATTTAAAATCACGGGGCGAATTGGTAGCAGAAACCACAGATAGAACCACTCTTTTAAAGAAATTATTAAGCATACAAACAGAGCTTACGGCCATTCACGAAACCTTGCGTGATATTTTAATTGAAAGTAGAACAGGTTCGGGGAAAAGTGATTATGAAGGAAAACGCCTACTTATATTTGTACAGCTTGTAGATATGCTTGAACTGGCAATGGCAAATCCAGTGAATTATTCAAAAACCGACGATTTTTTTAAAAGGAAACCTGAGCAATTGGCAGATTTTCAAGGGCTGTTATTTGCGATGAGCAATAGAATGAATGCTATAGCCGCAAATATTTCCAATCCCAAAAAGCTTCAGAAAAATAATAATATAGAAGAATTTCAAAAAAAGATCAAGCGCGATATTGCTGAATATTCTTCGGCCTCCAATGAAACTTTTGATGAAAGTTTATTGCTTCTCAAAAATCTTTTTAAATATCAAAAAGAACAAATTAGAAAAATTCAAAAAATAGAATGGTTGCTCAAAAACCCTGCGCAGCGCGACCTTTCCTTGTTAAATAAAGAAGATTCCCGAAGGTTTCTTACCAAACAGAATTATGATTTTGAAGTGTTGGTGGAAAATTTCAATATGCGCTCCCCTATTTTTAAACATTCGTTGCGGCTTGCCGTAATGACAATGATTGGTTATGGAGTGGGAATGATGTTTTCAGTGCAAAATCCGTATTGGATATTGCTTACGCTAATTGTAATTATGCGACCTACGTTTGGCCTTACTAAAACACGTTCCAAAGAACGAACCATCGGCACCTTGATTGGTGGTGCACTGGCTGTGGGCATTGTTTTAATTACGCAAAACACAACAGTATATGGCATCTTAGCTATCGTTTCGCTCGTAATAGCATTTTCCATGGTACAGCGAAATTACAAGGCAGCCGCTACTTTTATTACCCTAAGCGTGGTTTTTATCTATGCACTTTTGCGGCCTGATATTTTTAATGTAATTCAGTATCGGGTAATGGATACTTTGATTGGTGCTGGACTTGCTACCCTTGGAAATTTATTGCTTTGGCCCGCTTGGGAAATCCAGGGAATGCAAAAAACCCTATTGGAAACTTTGAAAGCCAACAGACTTTATCTGGAAGAAATCATCGGTTATTACAATCAAAAAGGCATAATTCCATCCAAATATAAAGTAGCGCGTAAAAAGGCATTTTTGGAGATGTCCAACCTCAGTGCAGCTTTTCAACGGATGACGCAGGAACCCAAATCGAAACAGAAAAACCTCGACAAGGTTTATGAAATAACCGTGCTTAACCATACATTTCTCTCATCATTAGCATCATTAAGCACCTATATTTTATCAAATCCTACTACACCCGCTTCCAAAAATTTCAATAAGGTTTCCGAAAAAATAGTCAGAAATCTTTCAGATGCCGAAGCTGTCCTAAAGGAAGAAATTATTTCAGAAAACGATGGTGAAATATATGAGTCTGAAGATGTTTTTGATGCAACTTTTGGGAAAAATATTAGTTTTTCCGAAGAAGAAAAAAGTTCAAAATCTGAAGGTTTTCATTCAAAAATTGAAGAGGCACATTTAGTGCGGGAGCAGTTGAAATGGCTTTTGGCGATGAGTGAAAAAATGCCGAAACTTTTAAGGGAGACAAAGTTTTAATAATTTTATATTTGAAACTATTTCATAAGTCTATGCACAAAAATATCCGCCATCTTCAACCTGTTGCTAACATAAAAATAATTTTTGCCATAATTCTTTCTTTGTTTTCTGTTTATCTGCTTTTTGCAGGAACATTGTTCGGTATTGTTTTACTTGGGGCCGCATTAAAACTCTCACTAAGAGAGGGTTTTGAATTAAATTTAGAGGAAAAAAAATATCGAAACGTATATTCAATTTTTGCGATCAATTTTGGATTTTGGAAAAAATTGCCGGAGATTGAATATCTTTCCATTTTCAAAACCATTAAAAATAGTAGAAGTCGCGTAATCGCTGCAGAAGCTACATTGGGTTTTGAAGTTTTTAAAGTAAATATGTTTTACAACAGAAATCAACATATTGAAGCTTATGTTAGCGACGAAATGAAGGACGCATTTTCTGTAGCCAAACATATAGCAACTGTACTGGATCTGGATATTCTGGACGCCACAAAACCAGAAAAAGAATGGATTTCAGTTACTTCACACTCGTGATTTTATATATGTTTCCGTTAAAACTGAATTCATCGCCTTTTTTCTTTCCTGAAAGCAGCAAACCCACAGGAGAGTTTAAGGACACACAAAGATAAGCTGATTTGCCAATAGTAACATTGCCTATTGAAATACTAATAAAATAGGTGAACTTATCAGTATAAACCAAGCTCCCCAAACGCGCATAATCTGAAGTTGCGTTCACATCAATCTTTTTGAGAAGTTGAAGAATTTTCTCAATTTCCTGCATTTGTCTTCCGGCATTTTCACGGTCAATTTGAAGCATTGCCCTGCCGGTTTCGTGTTTGTCACCACTACTGCTCTTGGATTCTTCCAATAAAGACTCCTCAATATCGACAATGGTTTGTTTAATTTTTGAATAACGGTTGTCAACCTGTTTTTGACAGTGTTGCAGCAATTCAGTTTTAAGTTCTACTGCGTTCATTATTACTTTTTCGTTTTCTTTTTTCTTCTTTCGGTTCCTGCTTTTTTAAGGTAAAAGGGCCATAATATCGCATCTGCCTTACAATCCACTGTGTTCTACGCGCTACGTAGGGTCCCGGTGGGTTTGCCCTATAACGCTGTGGACTCGGTAAGATTGCGGCAATAGCTGCGGCATTTTCAGTCCGTAGGTTTTTTGCGGATTTTTTGAACCAATATTGCGAAGCAGCTTCAGCCCCAAATACGCCATCGCCCATTTCAATACTGTTGAGATATACTTCCAAAATACGCTCTTTGCTCCAGAGTGTTTCAATTAATAATGTAAAATAAGCCTCCAACCCTTTGCGAAACCAAGTGCGTCCAGGCCAGAGAAAAGCATTTTTTGCCGTTTGTTGCGAAATGGTACTTCCGCCGCGCAGTTTCTTACCCTTTTCGTTGTTTTCCAAAGCTTTTTCAATTGCTTTTCTGTCGAACCCGTTATGGCTTAAAAAGGTTTGATCCTCGGCGCAGATAACCGCAAGCTGCAGATAAGGTGAAATCTCTTCTATAGGAACCCAGTCGTGGCGGGTTTGGTATTTCTCATCGCCTTCAATAGAACGAATTGCCATCAACGGGGTGTAAGGCACGGGAACAAATTTGTAGATAAGCACCCACAGGACGGTGAGCCCAATAAACCAAAGGAAAAATTTAAATATAAATTTGAATAGTTTTTTAATCATACAGATTTGCTAATTGTTTCCCGATAGTACTGCCAATTGCTACGCCCATTCCCCCCAATCGCACACCACAAAAAATATTCTTTGAAACAGATTTGACAATAGGTTTTTTTTGATTTCCCATTCCCATAATTCCACTCCAGCGATGTTCAATTTCGAAAGATTGGTTAGGTAAAATTACGGTTTTAAGCAATTGCTCCAACTTGTTTTGGACTAATTCCGTCAATTGTATTTCGGTAGTTTCCTCGGTTTTAAAATCGAGATTTCGGCCTCCTCCAAAAAGGATTCTATTTTCAATATTTCTAAAATAATAATAACCTTTATCCAAATGGAATGTGCCTTTAATTTGAAGATTTTCAATGGGTTTAGTAACCAAAACTTGTGCTCTCGCTGGCTTTACATCTTCATCCAAAAATTGTTTCGCGAAACCGTTGGTAGCAATAAAAACTTTTTTTGCTGAAATTTCCTCGGAAGAATTTAGTTGAAGTAAAACACTTTCGCCCTTGTCTGCAATACTTGTAATTTCTGAAGAATTCAGTATTAAAATGTTTTCTTCCGATGCTTTTTTGATGAGCCCGAGCATCATTTTTCCGGTGTCAATCTGTCCTTCAAATGCACTGTAAATAAGCTTTGTTTGAATGTTTTTAAAACCAAAATGGTTTTCTTTTTCTGAAAAAACCGGAGCATTGAAAACAGGTTTCAGCAATTCATTCACATATCCAATTTTCGATTTACAAATTTCAAAAAGCTCCGCATCTTCGTTAATAAATAGTTCGTAGCCACCGTATTCCTGATAATCCAATTGTTTATCGCCGAGTGTGCTTCGTAATAAATTTAAACCTTCGTTTCTATTTTTTACAAGCTGAACAACATCTTCCTCGGAATGGTTTTTTAGATCTTCCAATATTTCAGAAATACTTCCAAAGCAGGCAAAACCTGCATTTTTCGTGCTTGCGCCACTGGGTAGCATTCCGCGTTCAAAAACTACGATTTTACTTTTCGGATGCTTCCTGCGAAGTTCCATAGCACAGTTCAAACCTACGATTCCACTGCCTATTATTGCGAAATCGATATTTGAGAGCCAAGTTTTATGTTCCCAAAAACTCAAATTCATTTAAAAAGAAATTATAAATCAATATAAATATTACTAAACCAAAAAAGCACCAAATTCCAAAGAAATATTCTTGGCCTTCGATGCTCTTCTTTTATAGTTTTAAAAGGACTATTCTTCCTCTGGTTCGTTCATTTTAAACGTATTCATAAACGCTGTAGTGTAATTTCCGGCCACATAATCCGGTTCGTCCATCAATTGACGGTGAAACGGGATTGTTGTTTTTATACCTTCTATCACGAATTCATCTAACGCTCGTTTCATTTTATTGATAGCTTCCTCACGAGTTTGCGCGGTGGTAATAAGCTTCGCAATCATTGAATCATAGTTCGGTGGAATGGTATAGCCTGCGTATACGTGAGTGTCCAAGCGCACGCCGTGCCCTCCCGGTGCGTGCAAAACAGTTATTTTACCTGGTGAAGGACGGAAATCGTTGTACGGATCTTCAGCATTGATTCTACATTCTATGGAATGTAATTGCGGAGTATAATTTTTGCCTGAAATTGGTACTCCAGCTGCTACCAAGATTTGTTCACGGATAAGATCATAATCAATTACCTGCTCGGTAATGGGGTGTTCCACTTGAATACGGGTGTTCATTTCCATAAAGTAGAAATTTCGGTGTTTATCTACCAAAAATTCTATGGTTCCTGCTCCTTCGTATTTAATATATTCTGAGGCCTTTACGGCAGCGTTCCCCATATCTGTACGCAGCTTCTTAGTCATAAACGGACTTGGGGTCTCTTCGGTAAGCTTTTGGTGGCGACGCTGAATGGAACAGTCGCGCTCACTTAAATGGCACGCTCTTCCGGTGCTATCGCCCACAATTTGTATTTCAATATGGCGTGGCTCTTCAATAAGCTTTTCCATATACATTCCATCATTACCAAAGGCAGCGGAAGCTTCCTGACGGGCACTTTCCCACGCTTTTTTAAGGTCTTCTTTTTTCCAAACGGCGCGCATTCCTTTTCCTCCACCACCTGCAGTGGCTTTCAACATCACGGGATAGCCTACTTCTTCAGCCAGTTTTTCACATTTTTCGTATGATTCTATAATGCCGTCACTTCCGGGAACTGTGGGAACTCCTGCTGCCTTCATTGTGGCCTTTGCAGAAGCTTTATCGCCCATCCGTTCAATCATTTCTGGAGAGGCGCCAATAAATTTTATACCATGTTCTTGGCAGATTTTTGAAAACTTTGCGTTTTCAGAGAGAAAGCCGTACCCAGGATGAATTGCGTCTGCATTGGTTATTTCAGCGGCAGCAATAATACTGGACATTTTCAGGTAGCTCAAGTTGCTGGGCGGTGGGCCAATACATACGGCTTCATCTGCAAAGCGAACGTGAAGGCTTTCTTCATCAGCCTTTGAATAAACCGCTACGGTTTTAATACCCATCTCACGGCAGGTGCGGATAATTCGCAGTGCTATTTCGCCCCTATTTGCAATCAATATTTTTTTAAACATAATGTTTTGAAATTACAAATTACAAGTCTCAAATTCCAAAGTTGGGACTTGGACTTTAATATTTGAGATTTATACTTATGATGGGTCTACCAAAAATAGTGGCTGGTCAAACTCTACAGGAGACGAATCATCCACTAATACTTTTACGATTTTACCTGAAACTTCACTTTCAATTTCGTTAAAAAGTTTCATTGCTTCAATTACGCAAAGCACATCGCCTGTGTTGATTGTACTTCCTACCTCAACAAAAACTGGTTTGTCTGGTGATGGTTTTCTGTAGAAAGTTCCAATAATTGGAGATTTTATGGTTATCAGTTTAGAATCAGCAGTTTCAGCAGGCGCGTCAGTTGTAGGTGCGGCCTGTTGGGGTGCTGCAGTCTGTGGCTGCATTTGCATTTGCGGTTGAGACATGGCTGGTAATTGCTGAATGTAAGTGGTTTCCCCTTTACCTTCATCACCCCCAGTTTTTATAGTAATCTTAATGTCTTCCATTTCAAGTTTTACTTCGCTGGCTCCACTTTTTGCCACAAACTTGATCAAGTTTTGAATGTCTTTTAAATCCATATTTAGAAATTTTAGTCTTTTGGGTTGTTAAAATTATTTTGAATCATAGGCCCATTTTAAATAAACGGCACCCCAAGTAAAACCTCCACCGAAGGAAGCAAAGATCAAATTATCTCCTTTTTTGAGTTGTTTTTCATAATCGGCCAAGCAAAGCGGCAAGGTTGCAGAAGTTGTGTTGCCGTATTTGTGGATGTTTATCATTACTTTTTCATCTGGCAGTTTCATTCTGGATGCAGCTGCATCTATAATTCGTTTATTGGCTTGATGTGGCACCAACCAATCTACCTCTTCACCTGAAAGATTGCTGTTCTTCATGACTTTCTCGCAAACATCGGCCATGTTTGAAACGGCAAATTTGAAAACAGTCTTTCCTTCCTGAAAAACATAATGTTGCTTCTTGGTAACGGTTTCAATGGAAGCCGGTAGTAAAGAACCTCCCGCGTCTATTTTTAAAAATGGCCTGCCTACGCCGTCTGTCCGCAAATATTCATCTTTCACTCCCAGACCTTCAGTATTTGGTTCGAACAACACCGCGCCGCCCCCATCACCAAAAATGATACAGGTGGTTCGATCGGTATAATCAATAATTGACGACATTTTATCTGCGCCAATAAGTAAAACTTTTTTGTATTTGCCAGATTCTATATATCGAGCTGCGGTTGACATTCCGAATAGAAAACTGGAACAGGCTGCGACCAAATCATAAGAAAATGCATTTACAGCACCTATTTGCGTAGCTACGTAAACACCCGTGGCTGCCACTGGCATATCTGGTGTTGCTGTAGCCATGATAACCATGTCTATTTCAGCGGGATCGGTATTGCTTTTTTGGAGAAGATCTTTTGCAGCCTGTATGGCCAAATAAGAGGTGCCTTTGTCTTTATCCTTTAATATTCTTCGCTCCTTAATTCCGGTTCTGCTGGTAATCCAATCGTCGTTGGTATCTACCATTGTTTCCAGCACTTTGTTTGATAAAACGTAATCTGGCACGTAACTTCCTACAGCGGTAATAGCTGCCGTGATAGTATTCATAAAGCTGAATTAAAATTCACAAAAAAGACCAAAAATCTTTTAAAAAGAGTGAAAATTACTAAATTTTACTTGAAATTCGGCACTAATTAAGTTGTTTTTGACTTTTTGCAAAGTTAAAAAACAAAAAAACCCTCACGTTACTGTGAGAGTTTTTTAATAAAGTATATAGAATTAAGCCTCTACTTGCTCAGTTGCATCAATTACAACTTGTCCACGGTAGTACATTTTTCCTTCGTGCCAGTGTGCTCTGTGGAAAAGGTGCGACTCACCAGTTGTTGGGTCTGTTGCAAGTGTAGGGGCAGTAGCTTTGTAATGCGTTCTTCTCTTATCTCTTCTTGTTTTCGAGATTTTTCTCTTAGGATGTGCCATTGCTATTTATTATTTATCCGTTAATAGTTTTTTTAATGAATCCCATCGGGGATCCGTATTTTCATCTTCGGGCGCAGCTTCTTCATCTATCGCTTTCGGACTTAGTTCTTCAAGTTTGTCGAGTATATCACTTTTTAATGTGCCGTCTTTTACTCCGGGATGAATTCTTCGCGATGGCATGGCCAGCACTATAGATTCATAAACGTATTGCTGAATGTTTACTTCATAACTTCCGTGGGGCAAAATGAGCAAATCTTCATTTTCATCATTATACTCCTCACCGAATTTCACCACAAAATGATATGTCCCCGAGATCTCTTGATCAAAAGGCTCATTTGTAATATCGCAAGCAACGTTTACGGTTCCATTAAATGTTAATGTGAACTCTAATAACGTGCTCATTTTTTCCAGCTGTACGTCGAGATTAATGGCAGCGTCATTAAATTCGTCATACTCAAAATGCTCAAAGAACGCTTTTTTTAATTCAAAGTTAAACTGGTGCTTTCCTAATTTCAGCCCTACGAAAGGGATGGTAAACTCTTTCAAATCCTTCATTTTCACACCTATTTAAGACCTTAACCTTACGGATAAGGCGGGTGCAAAGATAAAAAATTATTTGAATAGCAATTAATTTTTCTATTTCTTTTTTGAGAAGCCTCTTTTTCTGCTTGTTTGTAGTGGATTTTTAGAAATTTCCGTGTACTCTTCACGCGTTTCAAAAATAGAAACCGCACTGAATACTGCTTCACGAAAGGATTCAAAATTCGCCTCATTTTTTCCGGCCAAATCGAAAGCGGTTCCGTGATCCGGCGAGGTGCGAATGCGGTTAAGTCCTGCCGTGAAATTTACACCTTTCCCAAAAGCCAATGTTTTAAAAGGAATCAATCCTTGATCGTGATAGGAGGCTATTATCGCGTCAAAGTTTTTATAATTACCCGAGCCAAAAAAACTATCTGCGGCATATGGCCCGAAGACCAATTTGCCGTTTTTACGAATGTTATCTAACGCGGGACGTAAAAGTGTGTCATCTTCATCACCAATTACACCATTATCGCCCGTATGTGGATTGATTCCCAAGACGGCAATTTTTGGTTTTTCAATTCCGAAGTCCTCAATTAAGGTATGGTAAATTGTATTGATTTTTTTATCGATGCGTTCCCTTGTAATGTTTTTCACTACGTCTTTTACGGCTACGTGGTCCGTTAAAAGTCCAACACGCAAATTTTCAGAAATTAAAAGCATTAAGCTTTCGCCCTCAAGTTCCTGTGCCAAATAATCGGTATGCCCGGGAAAATTAAAACTTTCAGATTGAATGTTTGATTTGTTAATTGGTGCCGTAACAAGAGCATCAATCCTTTTATTTTTTAATGCCGATACCGCAGCTTTCAAGGATTTTATAGCATACTCGCCTCCTGTTGGATTTTCTTCACCAAACGAAACATCAACATGTTCTTTCCACACATTCAGCACGTTTATTTTCTTCGGAACAATATCTTCTATTTTATCAATTCCGTGGAAATTGATGTCCACTTCAAAGTGTTTTTTGAAAAAAGACATCAATTTTACTGACGCAAAAATAACGGGCGTACAAAACTCTAGCATACGCGAATCCTCAAACGTTTTCAGTATAATTTCGCTTCCAATCCCATTAATATCGCCGATGGAAATACCGACTACTATTTTATCCTCTCTGCTCATTATGTTTGGCTTTTTTAATTGTTACTTTTGCAGTACAAATGTAACCAAATACTACAATGTTTACAGGAATTATTGAAACCGTTGGCGAAATAAAGCAACTCACCCAAGAAGGTGAAAATCTTCATATAGAAATTAAGAACCCGTTGGCAAAGGAATTGAAAATAGACCAAAGCGTTTCCCACAATGGGGTTTGTTTAACTGTGGTGGAAGCAAAAGATGCGTCTTATGTGGTTACTGCTATTCAAGAAACTTTAGATAAAACAAATCTAAAAACAATAAAAAAAGGTTCTTTGGTGAATTTGGAAAGGGCCATGAAATTGGGGGATAGGCTGGACGGCCATTTAGTCCAGGGGCATGTGGACGGGACTGCTATTTGTAAAAAGGTGGAAGATTTAAATGGCAGCTGGGTTTTTACATTTGAATATGATAATTCAGAATTCAGCACTGTGGAAAAAGGATCTATTACGGTAAATGGTGTAAGTCTTACAGTAGTTGATTCTAAAAACGGGGCATTTAGTGTTGCAATTATCCCCTACACTTTTGAGAACACAAATTTTAATAGAATAGAAGTAGGTACCGAAGTAAATCTTGAATTTGACATTATTGGGAAGTATGTTAAAAATATTATGAAGCCTTATTTGTAGATCGGTTTCTTTTAAAAAGTATGTAAGCTCCAAATAGAATACCCAAAACAATCAAAATCCATAAATGATCATCTATGGGCAACTGTCCGCCTCGATTTTGGGAAGGCGGCGGCGGTCCCTGGCCAGCTGAAGCCGACTGAATAGCAAGCATTATAAAACTATAAATAAGTGATACCATGGTTGTTCATTAACGATTTGGGGATCGTATTTATGTGCCTAAAGTAATAATTTTTTTTTATCCTAAATAAAAAAATGAGTTATCGAATGATTAATAACTCATTTTTAGTGTGAAAATTGCCTTCTATTTAGGTTTTAATGTGGCTCATTATAAGCCTTTTGAAAAAAAGTGGTCCCACATGGGCTCGAACCATGGACCCCCTGATTATGAGTCAGGTGCTCTAACCAGCTGAGCTATGGGACCCGATAATAGTTTGCAAATGTAAAACACTTTATAAATACAGCAAAACTATTTTTAGTTATTCTCAATTTCTTGACAAAGCTCTACCAATACACCATTTGCAGATTTAGGGTGAAGAAACGCCACCAGCTTATTGTCGGCACCTTTTTTTGGTTCTTCATTCAGCAGTATAAAACCTTCATTTTTAAGACGTTCCATTTCGGATAAAATATCTGAAACCGCAAATGCAAAATGATGAATTCCCTCCCCATTTTTCTCAATAAATTTTGCAATCGGACTTTCAGGGTTTGAAGCTTCCAATAGTTCAATTTTACTTTCACCACAGCGAAAAAAAGAAGTTTCAACCCCTTCGCTTTCCACCTTTTCACTTTTGTAGGGTGCGCTTCCCAATAAAGCTTCATAAATTTTATTGGCTTCAACAATACTTTTTACCGCAATGCCTATGTGTTCTATTTTTTCCATATTAATAAGTTGATTGCTCAAAAATACAAACTTAATAGCATTGAATTTCATGAAGCTTGTGGCTTCATTAACATTCGGTACGGTTTTATGTTCTATTTTTGCAGTATGGAAGAAAGTAACAGACAAAAGAAAATAGCAGGCGTACTACAGAGCGACCTTGCAAATGTGCTTCAGAATATGCTTCGCGAAGCCGGACAAATGGGCATAATTATTTCAGTAAGCAAAGTAAGTGTGACGACAGATCTTTCCATTGCGAAGGTCTACGTTAGTGTTTTTCCGGCGGACAAGGCAGAAAATATTGTAAAAGAACTCAATAAACTGAAGCCGGGCATAAAACATCAAATTGCCCAATTGACCAAGCACCAACTTCGCAAAATGCCCGATCTTTCATTTTATAACGATGATTCCTTAGAGTACATTGAAAAGATTGACAAAGCCGTAAAAGGCGAAGAAAATCCTTTGAAAAATCCAGATTTACTTCCGAAACGAAAAAAATCATAGCTTGAATTTTTCGCTCTACATCGCCAAGCGCTATTTGTTTTCAAAAAGCAGCAACAATGCCATCAATATTATAACAGGCATTGCGGCAGTGGGTGTTGTGGTGGGCGCAATGTCATTATTCATCGTGCTTTCGGGATTTTCTGGTTTGAAGGATTTTAGCCTTCAGTTCACCAATATTTTTGACAGCGATCTCAAAATTCTGCCTGCAAGCGGAAAAACCATATCATTTTCCGAAGCACAAAAAGAGCAATTAAATGCTATAGCCGAAGTTGAAACCGTATCAAAAATAATTGAGGAGCGCGTTTTTCTTCATTACAAAGGCAAAAACCACATTGCCTATATAAAAGGTGTGGATTCCCTTTATGGCAAAGTTACCCAACTGGACAGCATAATGTATTACGGAGATTGGTTTGTTGAAAACCAAAACGAAGTGGTAGTAGGCCTTTCAACAATTGCGAAACTATCTATGGGTGTTCGTGATTATGGTGCACCTTTGGAAATTTATGTTCCCAAGCCTGGAACCGGTCAAATAAACGCGCTTGATCCATCAGATGCGTTTAGTAAGGAAAATGTGGTTGTTTCTGGCGTGTATCAAGTGAATGAAGATCTTGATGCAAAATATGTTTTTACAGATTTAGAATTCGCCAGAAATATGCTATCACTAGACAGTACAAAAATCTCTTCCCTTGAAATTAAATTGGCGTCCACAGCTTCCGAAGAAAATGTGCGCGAAGAAATTGAAAATATCTTTGCTAAAAAAATATTAATTAAAAATAGAATTCAGCAAAACGATGCGCTTTACAAAATGCTGAATACTGAAAATATTGCGGTTTATTTAATCTTTACTTTGGTAATGATAATTGCCCTTTTCAACGTTATTGGCTCAATAATAATGATGGTTTTGGACAAGCGGAAAAATATTAAAACGCTTTACAATTTGGGTGCTTCGCTGCCCGAAATACGCCGCATCTTTTTCCTGCAGGGCACGCTAATGACCGTGCTTGGCGGTTTACTGGGAATTTTTCTGGGAATTTTAGCAGTACTTGCACAACTGAAATTTGAATTTGTAGCAATAACAAGTACCCTGCCCTATCCCGTAAAATTGGAGCTACTCAATATTATAATTGTTTTTGTAACAATAAGTATTTTGGGAATTATCGCTTCAAAAATTGCTTCGAGCAGGGTTCGGGAAAAACTTTTGGTTTAAGCAAATTCATAATCCCCAAACGCTTCCAAAACTTCTTCAAAAGCTTCAAAGACTGATGCGGAATCATCGCTCGTTACCATTTTCATTCGGTATTCCTTAAAGTTTGGAATTCCCTTAAAATAGTTGGTATAATGACGGCGGGTTTCAAAAACGCCCAAAGTTTCGCCTTTCCAGTCTATGGCCATTTGTAGGTGGCGTTTGGCTGCTTCCACGCGTTCTTGCATCGTAGGTGGGGGCAAATGTTCGCCAGTTTTAAAATAGTGTTTCACTTCTTTAAAAAACCACGGATAACCAATACTGGCACGGCCAATCATTGCGCCATCGAGCCCGTATTTGTCGCGCATTTCCATCGCTTTTTCGGGCGTGTCAACATCGCCGTTTCCGAAGATGGGAATATGCATTCGCGGGTTGTTTTTTACTTCCGCAATGGGTTTCCAATCGGCATCGCCTTTATACATTTGCGCCCGCGTTCGGCCATGGATGGAAAGTGCCTGGCAGCCCACATCCTGCAAACGCTCGGCAACTTCAACAATTTTTATTGAATCATGGTCCCAGCCCAAGCGTGTTTTTACGGTAATTGGAAGTTTTGTGTGCTTTACCATGGCTTCAGTAAGACTTACCATAAGGTCTATATCTTTCAAAATTCCCGCGCCGGCACCTTTTGAAACAACTTTTTTTACAGGACAGCCAAAGTTGATGTCAATCATATCTGGTCCGCTGGCTTCAACTATTTCAACACTTTGAAGCATGGAATCCAAAACGGCACCAAAGATTTGGATGCCCACGGGTCGTTCCTTTTCATAAATATCCAGCTTCATCACGCTTTTGGCGGCGTCGCGAATTAGCCCTTCAGAGGAGATAAATTCAGTAAAAACCACATCGGCGCCCTGCTCTTTGCAAAGTGCGCGAAAAGGCGGGTCGCTAACATCTTCCATTGGCGCAAGCAGCAATGGAAAATCTGGCAATTGTATGTTTCCTATTTTTGGCAATTATTTCGTTTTGGAACTGCAAAAGTAGTAAATATCAAGAATATGAAATTTTAAAAGATTGTTGTTGAAGAAAATTGTTTACTCTCCTTCCAGCCTATCACCTTCGTCAGTCTCTATTTTTTTGCTATTATCACGAAGTCGGGAATTTCCGAAGTTGTATTTAAAACCTAGACGTAGCAATCTGCTTTCAATATTTGCATAATAATAGTTGTCTTGGTTGTAATAATTTGAAACTGAAGCGGTATTATTGAGGGTGTTAAAAAGATCATCAACCCCCACGGTCAAACTTGCATTCTTATCCCAAATATCTTTTCTAATTAATACGTTTACGTAGCTTTGGTTTTCAAAAAAACGGTTACCAAACACGAAGTTTGAAATGTAAACTCCAGTTAAATCAGCCGTAAAGGAACGATCCTTGGAAAGAGTAAAGTGATTGGTGAGAAAAATATATTGTCCAAAAGTATCATTAGTGTAGGTTTCTGGTGAGCTTTGCAGCGCGTAAAATTCATTGGCCAAATAAAAGGAAGAGGTATTTAAATGAAGCCACCACCAAGGGTTGAGCGAACTAAAATACGTTATATCAAAAGCGTATTGATAGCTTTTGATCATATTGGCATCTATACTGCTAAGCGTGCTGTTTGTGTTGTTTTGAAGTACCAATATGTCTAGACTATTCTCAACATTTTGATAATAGAGCTCAAAAAATAGTTTGCCTTTGTGACCAAAAGTAAGTGTGATTTTATCTTCAATTGCAGGAACCAGTTTGGGGTTACCCCCATTGAAGTTTCGTTCTGTAATAAAATATTTAAAAGGGTTTAAACTTTGATAGCGGGGTCTTTCTACACTGCGGCTGTAACTTAGTCCAATCCCGTTGTTATCATTTATAATATAATGAAAAGATGCTGAGGGAAAAAGATCGAAATACTGCTTGTTGTTCACCTGCCCTAAAGAATGGGAAATGGCATCAATGTCTGTATATTCCCCACGAAGACCAGCAGCAACGCTCCATTTTTCCCAATCTTTTTCAAAATTTATATATTCCGCAAAAATATTCTCTCTATAGTTGAAATTATCTGAAAGTGAATTGTTGAAAGTGGTTGTGTTGCTCAATACATCAAAGAAGTCTAATTTGCTTTCAGTGTCAATACTGCTGAATTTGAACCCTGCTTCAAAGGTTCCACCCCACAATTCCGAAGAAACATCGGCCTGCCCCGTAAAAATGTCGCTTGTTTGTTCAGAATCTGTGTAAAAACTGTTGTTTCTCAAAAGATTGCCATTCGGCAATAAATAATCGGAACTCACGCTTTGGTTTTGGATGTTGTCGTAATAAATATAATTAGCTGATATTGCCAATGTTGCGCCATTTTCATTTAAAGCACGGTTATAGTCCAAGGCAAATGTCAAATTTTGCTTTTCGTAATCCACATAACTTAAGGTAGTGATTGTGGAATCTAACTGACGCTGTGGGCTAAAAATTAAAGAGTGGCCATTGTTATGGTATTTAACTTCAGGCGTAAGTGAAACGTTTGAAGTAAGGCTGATTGTGTTTTTATCGTTTAGCGTAAAGTCCAAAACAACATTTCCGTTGTGATTGCTGCGCTCCGTAGTTCGGTTAAAGTCGGTTTCCCAAATAGATTTAGTGGAAGCCTCGTCGGGTTGAAAATAACGAATATAGTTTTCATCTTCTTTATATTCTTTTTTATCTGCATAAGAATAGCTCGCATACATGTTTACCCAATTATTTTTATAAAAATGCGAAGTCCCAAAATTATATTTTGGGTAAATTCCTTGCTCGTAGTTCGCATATACAGAGCCTTTATAACCAATGGAAATCGCTTTGGAAGTAATAATATTCAGTACCGTTCCTGCGTCAGCATCGTATTTTGAGGATGGATTTGTAATTACCTCCACAGATTTAATGGCCGCCGCATCGGTATTCTGCAATAGTGAATATACTTCTTCTGCTGAAAGATACACCCGCTTGCCATTGATATAAATAACCGGAGTAGATAGTTTTATTTGGATATTTTCGTTTGCAACGATAACGCCCGGTGTTTTCTTTAAAAGATCTACGGCACTGCCCGTGGAAAGTGAAGTGTTCTCCACTTCAAAAACAAGTTTGCCAGGGGTCTTACGTATGGTTGGCAGTTTTGCAACAACTACCGTTTCGTCTAGCATTTGTTGGTTTTCCTGTAATACTAAGTTGCCTAAATTTTTATTTGAAGAAAGTTGAATGGTTTGTTGTTTATCTTCAAAACCAATATAACTGAAGTTTATAATATAGGTTCCTGCTTCTAAATTTTTCAGAACAAAAGAACCGTCTTCATCAGTGGTAGTTCCAATTAATGGATTTTCTCCCTCATTTTCATAAACCAAAACATTCACAAATGATAGTGGGGCATTCTTTGTATCCAATACACTCCCAGAGACAGAAAAGTCCTGTGCCATCAAAACTCCTGCTTGAAGGCAGAAAAAAAACATAATAAATCTTGTCATAACATAAGTAGATATCTGGGGCGACACCCGTTACTATGATTCCTTATCTGGGGAGAAAAAAATATATCGCTGAAATACAGCTTTACAATACAAATATGTTAAAAATTTATTAAATAAAAACAATCTCCACACAATTATTTTAAGTGTTTTAATCATAGCACATATAATCACTCTTTTAATCTATATTTGCAACTTGTAGTACGAGAAGGAATTTTTATGAAGAACATTCGCAATTTTTGCATCATCGCCCACATTGACCACGGAAAAAGCACCTTGGCAGACCGGCTTTTGGACGCCACCGGTACCGTGACCGACCGTGAAAAACAAGCACAGTTGCTTGATAATATGGACTTGGAGCGCGAACGCGGCATTACCATTAAAAGTCACGCCATACAAATGGATTATGTTTATAAAGGCGAAAAATATACCCTAAATTTAATTGATACTCCCGGGCACGTAGATTTTTCATATGAAGTTTCGCGTTCCATCGCAGCTTGTGAAGGCGCTTTACTTATTGTAGATGCTGCACAAAGTATACAGGCACAGACTATTTCCAACCTGTATTTGGCTTTGGAGAATGATTTGGAAATAATTCCAGTGTTGAACAAAGTAGATCTTCCTTCTGCAAACATTGAAGAGGTAACAGATGATATCGTGGATCTTTTGGGTTGCAAACCGGAAGAAGTAATCCCTGCAAGCGCCAAAACTGGATTGGGCATTGATGAAATTTTAAGCGCTATTATTGAGCGTATTCCTCCACCAAAGGGTAATCCCCAGGAGTCTTTACAAGCATTGATTTTTGATTCTGTTTACAATCCTTTTCGAGGTGTTGAAACCTACTTCAGGGTTCTCAATGGTGAAATAAAAAAAGGACAGCACATCAAATTTATGGCTACCGGGAAAAGTTATTTTGCCGATGAAGTGGGTACGCTAAAACTGAAACAACAGCCAAAAGATGTAGTAAAAACAGGCGATGTTGGCTATCTTATTACAGGAATAAAAGAAGCGAAAGAAGTAAAAGTAGGAGATACCATTACCGATTCCAAAAATCCAACCGTCAATATGATTGAAGGTTTTGAGGATGTAAAACCCATGGTTTTTGCGGGAATATATCCCGTAGATACTGAAGATTACGAAGAATTGCGAAATTCCATGGAAAAATTGCAATTGAACGATGCTTCATTGGTTTTTATTCCGGAAAGTTCGGCTGCACTTGGGTTCGGTTTCCGTTGTGGGTTTTTGGGAATGCTTCACCTTGAAATTATTCAGGAAAGACTGGAAAGAGAGTTTGACATGACGGTTATTACCACCGTTCCAAACGTATCTTATCACGCATACACAAACAAAGAACCTGAAACACCAATCTTGGTTAATAATCCTTCAGACCTTCCCGATCCTTCAAAGTTAAACCGTGTTGAGGAACCTTATATTAAGGCCACAATCATTACAAAATCAGACTTTGTGGGTTCGGTAATGTCACTTTGTATTGAAAAAAGAGGTGAAATCACTAACCAAACCTATTTAACGACAGAAAGAGTTGAACTTACTTTTGACATGCCTTTGGCAGAAATTGTTTTCGACTTTTATGATAGGTTGAAAACGGTTTCCAAAGGGTATGCGTCTTTTGATTATTCCCCAATTGGAATGCGCGCTTCCCATCTGGTAAAAGTAGATGTGCTGCTCAACGGAAATACCGTAGATGCACTTTCAGCACTGCTACACCGCGACAATGCCTATGACATTGGAAAGAAGATGTGCGAAAAATTGCGGCAATTAATTCCAAGGCAACAGTTTGACATTCCAATTCAAGCTGCCATCGGTGCAAAAATCATTGCACGAGAAACCGTGAAAGCTCTCAGAAAAGACGTTACCGCAAAATGTTACGGTGGCGATATTTCGCGTAAGCGAAAACTTTTGGAAAAGCAGAAAAAAGGGAAAAAACGTATGCGTCAAGTGGGTAATGTAGAAATTCCGCAGGAAGCCTTTATGGCTGTATTAAAGCTTAATGATTAATAAGCTCAATTATTACAGCTTGCCCCAGCTTCCACTAAACCAGAAACATAGACATCATAAGGCGTTCCCGTGTTTTGGCCATTAACTGAAGCATTGCCATCACTTTCCTCACATACTTGAAAACTTGTGGTTTCGGGAGAAGAACATGTAGTACAGCCACCACCGTCATCTTTTTTACAGGAAAACACAGTGAATCCTGAGATTATAGCGATAATAAACAAAAGTTTTTTCATTGGAAAGGTTTTGTTGAAAACGGTCTGAAACAGTAATTATTTTTGGGTTGTAACCTCTTTTTTGGTTTTGGTGGCATTTGCCACATCTTCAAAATCCATAGGCTTGCCCAGATAGACTAATGCACTTCCTTCTTCAATTTCCAGTTCATCGGGTGCGGTTATCAAGTCCAAAAATCCATTGGGGCGTTTAAGAAACAGCGGAATGGCATTTTCGTTTTCACCAATAATATTTAGTACCCGTAAAAATTGGCTTTCGCTTCCCACAGGAATTTCTTGAATAGAAGGAAAATCGTGGGCCACTTCAGTAAAACGTGTATAGTCGTGCGTATATGAAAACAATTCCCGTGCGGAAAGATGGTGACGCTCCCGCATTTCTTCAGAAGTCATCAAACGAAAGGTTCCATTTTCGCCAAAATATTTTCCAAATCGGTTGATGGCATGTTTATTAATTTCATCATTGCCCGTCATGGCCAGCAAATAGCCCATATCGTTTAGTTCTATATTGTCTGTAAGTTCATCTGAGTAAATATTGGCAGTAATTGCATCAAGCCCAAGCTCTTTGGCCTTATTCACATTTAATCTGTTTGAATCCAGCAAAACTACATGCCTGCCACTTTTCTGAAGATAGGAGGCAATGAGTCTTGAAACCTTTGAAGCACCCACAATCAAAATTCCATCAGATTTTTTAAGAAATACGCCAACCATGGACGCAAAAGGTCTTGCGGTTGTGGCGTTGAGCAATACCGTTACCAAAACTACGGCAAACACTAACGGAGTAATATATTCTGCACCCGGCTCGCCCTTTAATACAAGCTTAGTTCCAAAAAGAGAGGCAATACCGGCAGCTACAATACCCCTTGGGCCCACCCAGCTTATAAATATTTTTTCATTGGTTTTAAGTGAGGAATTGACGGTGCTGAGAAATACCCCCAAGGGCCTTAAAACAAATATTACGATTGCCATTAAAATGGCCGTTTTCCAGTTGTAAACCAGCAGTAGGTCATCCAAGCTTATGTTTGCAGCCAAAAGAATGAATAAAATTGAGATCAACAATACACTAAGTGATTCTTTAAAATATAGCAACTCTTTTAAACTGGGCAGATCACTATTGCCCAAAAACATTCCCATTACTACGACCGACAGCAGGCCGGATTCGTGCGCAAAAAGATCGCTCTCCACAAATATTAATAACACTACTGATAGGGAAACTACATTTAATAAGTAATGGGGAATCAATTTCTTTTTAATTGCAAAATAAAGGGCATATCCCCCCGAGATCCCAAAGGCAAAACCTATTAATAAGATTTTGCCAAATTCAATAATAGCTTGTTTGGTATAGCCGCTGTCGTGTTCTACGCTAATAAATTCAAACACCAATACAGCTACCAATGCACCAATTGGGTCTATCAATATTCCTTCCCATTTTAACACTGCCGACACATCTTTCTTTAATGGAATATTTCTCAAAATAGGAGTAATTACCGTAGGGCCTGTTACAATTATCAATGCCGCAAAAAGAAACGAAATTTTCCAGCTCAAGCCGAAAACATAATAGGCGGCAACGCCCGCTCCAAAAAAGGTGATAATTGAACCCAGGCTAATAAGCTTGACAATTACTGGCCCAACTTTTGAAATTTCGCCTCGCCTAAGCGTTAAACCACCTTCAAATAAAATGATTCCAATGGCTAATGAAACAAAATAAAAAAGGTTTTCACCCGGAAAAAGTCCTTTACCATTTTCAAAAATGGGTTGGATCCATTGGGTGCCATCCTCCGAAATAAGTGTAGAAATTGGTCCTACAAAAAGACCAATCAAAATTAATGGTAAAATAGCGGGTATCTTGAATTTCCAGGCAACCCACTGGGCCAATATTCCTAAAATAATTATTCCGGCAAGTTCTACCATATGGTTGGGTTTTGGGCGAATTTAAGCATATTTAATTCCGCCGGATTAATAATGATTTGTTAAAAATAGCATAATTAATTAATTCTTCGGGGTTTGGTCTGTAACGCTTTTATTAATTTGCGACTCATTTCTTCATATTATGCAATTATTCCCTATTGAAGCTGGCAATTTTAAACTTGATGGTGGCGCCATGTTTGGCGTTGTTCCAAAAACCCTGTGGAATAGAACCAACCCAGCAGACCAAAATAATATGATAGACATTGCCGCGCGCTGTCTGCTTATTGAAAATGGAAATCGGTTAACGCTAATAGACACCGGTATGGGCGATAAACAAAGTGAAAAATTCTTTGGATATTATTACCGATGGGGCGATTTTAATATAGATGACTCTCTTAAAAAACATGGTTTCCATCGCAATGATATTACAGATGTTTTTATGACACACCTACACTTTGACCATTGCGGTGGAAGTGTTCAGTGGAACAAAGATCGCACAGGCTATGAGCCAGCTTTTAAAAATGCTACTTTCTGGAGCAATAAAGACCATTGGCAATGGGCAACCGAGCCAAACCGAAGGGAGCAAGCTTCTTTTTTAAAGGAAAACATTTTGCCGATGCAGGAAAGCGGACAGTTGAAATTTGTTGCGCAGCCAAAAGCAGATTTTGCTGACGCCAACGAGCTTGATTTTGGAATTCTTTTTGTTGACGGGCATACAGACAAACAAATGATCCCGCATATAAATTATAAAGAAAAAACCTTGGTTTTTATGGCAGATTTGCTTCCTACAGCAGGTCATTTGCCGCTTCCTTTTGTGATGGGCTACGATACTCGCCCGTTGTTGACACTTCCCGAAAAGGAGAAATTTCTAAATAATGCAGCAGAAAATAACTACTATCTTTTCTTAGAACATGATGCCCACAACCCAATAATAACAGTTCAAAATACTGATAAGGGCGTCCGTCTAAACGAAACATTAACTCTCAACGAATTTTTTAATTAACATATAATTTCTAAAATGAAACTATTTAAGATTACCCTATTTGCGGTTGCATTGTCAACAGCTCTAGCAAGCTGCGGAAGCGGAGCTCCCATAGTTGCTACTCCTATCCAAAATATAGATTCAAACCCATTAAAAATTACACCTCTTACTGACGAACAGTTAAAACACTGGCCAGCCATGGATTTAGTAAAAGATACCGTTCCTGGAATGAGTGTGGACAAAGCCTACAGCGAAATTATAAAAAAGCGCAAAGGCGAAACAGTAATTGTGGGGGTAATAGACAGTGGCGTGGATATTGACCACGAAGATCTTAAAAGTGTAGTGTGGACCAACCCCGATGAAATAGCCGGAAATGGTATAGACGACGATAAAAATGGTTTTATTGATGATATTCACGGCTGGAATTTTCTCGGTAATATTACTGATGAAAACATGGAATATGTACGTATTATCAGAAAGTTCAAACCAAAATTTGAGGGAAAAAGTGAAGCATCAATAAGTGCTGCTGACAGAAAAGACTTTGCTATTTACCAAAAAGCAAAAGCAGAATATGAGAAGGAATCTTCAGAAGTTACCGCAAACAAATTACGTTACGAGCAGATCCTTTCACAATTAAAGCCTACACACGAGGCCATGGCAAAAAAACTTGGAAAAGCAGATTACACCAAAGAAGATCTTGCAGCAATAAATAATCCATCGCCCCAAGAACAACAGCAAATTGCAATGCTAACCCAAATGCTGAATTTTGCAGATTCGGTTCCGGAAGTTTTGGAAGAACTGGAGGGAGGCATTGAATATTTTAGCGGTAGATTGGATAACAATTTCAATATGACGAAAGATTTCCGTGGTGTTTTAGGCGATAATCCTGAAGATTTTGCAGATAATATTTACGGCGACAATAACGTGGCCGGGCCAGATCCCACAAAAGAAAACGTAAAACACGGAACCCACGTGGCAGGAATTATTGCAGCAGAGCGCAATAACGGTATCGGAATGGACGGTGTCGCAAACAATGTGAAAATTATGGCGATTCGCGCAGTACCCGATGGCGATGAATATGATAAAGATATTGCACTGGCTATTCGTTATGCCGTTGATAATGGTGCAAAAGTACTTAACACCAGTTTCGGAAAATATTATTCGCCACAAGCAGATTGGGTTTATGACGCCATTAAATACGCAGCTTCAAAAGATGTTTTAATTGTAAATGCAGCCGGAAATGACGGTTTCGATTTAGATACCGTAAACGTTTATCCAAACGATCAATTTGACAACGGTTCCGAGATGGCAAATTCGTTTTTGACTGTTGGGGCTCTTAATTACGAATATGGAAGCGAAATGGTTGCAAACTTTTCAAACTACGGTAAAACCAACGTAGATGTTTTTGCGCCAGGAGTCAAAATTTGGGCAACCACACCTTTAAACACCTATGAATTTCTTCAGGGAACTTCAATGGCCGCACCCGAAGTTGCAGGCGTTGCCGCAATGATTCGCTCCTATTATCCAAAGCTTTCCGCAGCACAAGTAAAACAAATTTTGATGGATAGCGGCCTTTCAATTAATACACAGGTTGTTTTGGGCGGAGAGGCTTCGAACACTGAGCCTTTCTCCAATATTTCAAAATCTGGGAAAATAGTGAATATGTATAATGCCCTGATTATGGCCGATAAAATGTCACAATAATGAAGTATTTTTTTAACGTATTATTCCTAACGGGTATATTCTTTTCATCATTTGCGCAAAACAATAACGGCTATTGGCAGCAGGAAGTAGATTATAAAATGAACGTTCAAATGGACGTTAAAACCTTTCAGTACAAAGGCACGCAAGAGTTGAAGTATACAAACAATTCTCCCGATACTCTGAACAAAGTTTTCTATCATCTTTACTTTAATGCTTTTCAGCCGGGTAGTGAAATGGATGTGCGTTCACGTACCATTGAAGATCCTGATAGTCGCGTGATGGATCGGATTTCAAAATTATCCCCTTCGGAAATTGGATATATAAAGCCCACGCTCTTCACACAAGATGGCGTTGCTGCAAATTATACCATAAAAGGTACGGTGATGCAGGTTATGTTGAACAACCCTATTTTGCCGGGTGAAAGTACTGTTTTCAATATGGAATGGGACGCACAGGTTCCTTTACAGATTCGCCGTTCGGGCCGCGATAGCTCTGAAAACGTTGCCCTAACCATGACGCAATGGTATCCAAAATTAGCAGAATACGATTTTGAGGGATGGCACGCAGATCCGTACATTGCACGTGAATTTCATGGCGTTTGGGGCGATTTTGACGTAACCATAACTATTGATGCCGATTATACAATTGGCGGAACAGGTTATCTTCAAAATCCCGCAGAAGTGGGTCACGGCTATACACTACCGGGACAAAAGTGGATGAAGCCCAAAAAGGGAAAATACACTTGGCACTTTTTAGCGCCAGATGTCCACGATTTTGCTTGGGCTGCAGATAATGAATATATTCACGATACTTATCCAGGTCCAAACGGAGTAACGCTACATTTTTTCTACAAAAATGATCCTGAAATTGCAGAAAATTGGAAAAATCTTCAACCCAAAACTGCTGAATTAATGGAGTTTTTCAATGAGCAAATTGGGCAATATCCTTATGAGCAATATTCTGTAATTCAAGGTGGTGATGGCGGTATGGAATATGCTATGAGCACGATGATTACTGGAAAACGTGAGTTTGGAAGCCTTGTGGGCGTAACAGCACACGAGCTTGCGCATTCGTGGTTTCAGTTTGTTTTGGCCACAAACGAAAGTAAGCACGAGTGGATGGATGAAGGTTTTACTTCGTATATTTCAGATGAGGCCATGAATTATGTAATGAAGGAAAATAAGCCAAATCCGCACGCCGGTTCTTACAGAAGTTATTTGTATATGGCTACAAGTGGTGCAGAGCAACCCCTCACTACCCACGCAGATAGGTACGCCAGCAACCGCTCCTATGGTATAAATGCGTACAGTAAGGGCTCGGTTTTTTTAACGCAGCTTGGATATATTATCGGGCCAGAAAATCTTTCAAAAACCTTAAAGCGTTATTACTCAGATTTTAAGTTTAAGCACCCAACGCCAAATGATTTTATACGCACTGCGGAAAAAGTTTCTGGGTTTGAATTGGATTGGTACCTTACGGATTGGGCACAAACTACCAATACTATCGATTACGGAATAAAATCTGTAGAAAGCCAAGGAGAAAACACAAAGGTAACTTTGGAGAGAATTGGGTTGATGCCAATGCCAATAGATCTTTACGTAACTTATGAAGACGGCACACAAGAATTATTTTACATTCCATTGCGAATGATGTGGGGCGAAAAACCAAACCCTTTTACCGATTTAAATCGTACTGTTTTAGAAGATTGGGCTTGGGCATATCCTACATATATCTTTGAAATTAAAAACGGAAAAAAAGTAAAAAATATGATGATTGACGCCACCCGAAGAATGGCAGATATCAATCAAGAAAACAATCTTTACGAAAAACAATAATCTTTACTTTCCTTTTTTCAAACAGACCTCGCAAGTGCTAAATACTGCGGGGTCTTTTTATATATTTACAGAGTGAGTCAAAAATTTCCCAAAAACGAAAAATTAAAAAGCACCAAGACAATTGAAAATTTGTTTTTGGAAAGGAAAACACATTCCAAATTTCCAATAAAAGTATTTTTTCTTCCGAAGGAAAACTTGGAAAACCATCT
This sequence comes from Aequorivita iocasae, assembly GCF_016757735.1. Taxonomy (NCBI): domain Bacteria; kingdom Pseudomonadati; phylum Bacteroidota; class Flavobacteriia; order Flavobacteriales; family Flavobacteriaceae; genus Aequorivita; species Aequorivita iocasae. The sequence goes on along the minus strand of NZ_CP068439.1, from coordinate 1,076,365 downwards.
CGCTGCTTTCGCCGTTCCGAAACGGAATTTTAAATTGGCAGTGGAGCGAAACCGAGTGAAAAGACAGCTTCGCGAAGCCTATCGGCTTAACAAACACTTATTTGATGAAATTCACGGCAAGAAATTTGTGATGCTCTTTCTTTTTTTAGGAAAAGTTAAACCGCAGTACGCCGAACTTGACAAAGCAATGGTAAGGCTACTTAAAAAATTACGCGATGAAAACAATTAGCACTTTACTTTTATTGTTTGTTTTGGGGTGTTCAAACGGAAATTCCAACAAAAATTATGAAGCAGGTTCTGCGATGGCTGAGATGGATATGGCTGAAGAAGCCCTAGTTAGACATCAACTTGTTCCACAACCTTTATCTAATGAAATTGAGCAAAAAATAATTAAAACTGCCCGTCTCGCTTTTGAAACAAAAGATGTAGAAGCAACGCACAAAAAAATACTTCAGCTTGCCTCGCAAAACAAAGGATTGGTCCAAAACGACAACAGCGGAAAAGACTACAATCGAATTTATAAAAGCTTAACCGTTCGCATTCCTACCGAAAATTTTCAAAAGTTTATTGATGGTATTTCCGAAGGTGTTGATTATTTTGATCAACGTGATATTTCCCGACAGGATGTTTCGGAAGAGTTTGTGGATTTGGAAGCGCGTTTAAAAGCAAAGCGTGTGCTTGAGGAACGCTATCTTGAACTGCTTAAAAAAGCGAATAAAGTTGAGGAAATGTTGCAAATAGAGCGCGAACTTTCCAACATTCGTGAGGAAATTGAAGCCAAACAAGGTCGATTGCAGTATCTGCAAAGTCAAGTTTCAATGAGCACCGTAAACATTGAATTTTACAAAACCACTGCGGAAACTGGTATTACACAATCTTACGGCCAGAAAATGAAAAACGCGCTGCAAGGCGGTTGGAACGGCATTTCGGTATTTTTCTTGGGCATTTTATACCTTTGGCCTTTATTCCTCGTTGCAATAATAGTTGTTATCATTCTTCGTATATTTCTGAAGAAGAGAAAGAAAACACATTAAAATTTCATAAAATGAAAAAAAGAATAATAGTTCCCATCATCGCTGTCGGTATATTTTTTACTACCGTAAGTTTCAAAAGTGACTTTTTTGAAATAGCCAAACAGATTGAAATCTTCACCACACTTTTCAAGGAATTGAACATGAACTACGTGGACGAAGTAACGCCCGCAACGCTTATGGACAAAGCCATTAAAGGCATGTTGGAAGATTTGGATCCGTACACCGTTTATTGGAACGAACAGCAAGTAGAGGACGCCAAAATCAACAATTCCGGTATTTATACGGGTATTGGTGCAACCGCACAAAGCAGAAAAGATAAAATCATAATTGTGGAACCATACCAAGGTTATCCGGCCGATAAAGCAGGGTTGAAAGCTGGGGACGAAATCGTAAAAATTGGTAATATAAATATTGCCGATTTGGAAGATGATGCTGGAGAATTGTTAAAAGGAGCACCAGGTTCAACCGTTGATGTAACTTACAAAAGACAAGGAAAAACAGCCACTGCAACCATAACCCGCGGTGCGGTAGACCTTAAAGCCGTTCCTTTTTATAAATTAATAAATAACGACATTGGTTACATCGTGCTTTCACAGTTCAACCGAAAAACCACTGCTGAAACCAAAGCTGCACTAGTTGATTTGAAGTCACAGGGAGCTAAAAAAATTATTTTGGATTTACGCGGAAACCCGGGCGGCTTGCTAAATGAAGCCATAAACGTTGTAAACCTTTTTGTGGATAAAGGTGAAGTTATAACAACCACAAAATCGGTTATTGAGAAATACAACCAAGTATATAAAACCCAATTTGAACCTATAGATAAAGAAATTCCATTGGTTGTTTTGGTGAATGGTAGAAGCGCTTCCGCCAGTGAAATTGTTTCGGGCGGCTTGCAGGATTTGGATCGTGCCGTGGTGGTTGGCGCCCGAAGTTTCGGAAAAGGATTGGTTCAAAGGCCAAAAAAGTTGACGTATGGCACACAATTAAAAGTAACTATTTCGCGCTACTATACACCCAGCGGTCGCTGTATTCAAGCACTTGATTACTGGCATCGTGATGAAAACGGAGATCCAATCAGAAAAGATGTCAAAGAATACAATGCTTTTAAAACCAAAGGTGGCAGAACGGTTTACGATGGCGGCGGAATCTTGCCCGATGTGGAATTGAAATCTGCGGTTTTTAGCCCTATAACCACGGCTTTGCTGAAGGACAACGCCATTTTTGATTATGCAACTAAATATTATTACAGTCATCAAATGACCGACTGGAAAAACTTCAAATTTACTGAAGCCGATTTTCAGGATTTTCTGAAGTTTTTAAAAGACAACAATTTTGAATACGAAACCGAGACCGAAAAGAAATTTGCCGAAGGTTTAAAAATCTCTGAAGATGACGATATGAGCAAGGATATTTCAGCAAGTTATAACCAACTTATGGTTGCAATTGACAAAGCTAAAGACAAAGCGATTGTGGACAAAAAAGTGGAAATAGAATCGTTGTTGACCGATGAAATTTTGAAGCGTTATTTTTACCGCGAAGGTTTATATAATTACCAAATTGAGCACAATCCCGAGATTTTAGAGGCAGTTGCTGTTTTGAATGATGCTGGGCGGTATGGGAAGATTTTGAAGTAAATTTTAAAAAAATTGACTATTCAAATTTGTTATAGATGAAAGAAACTATGAAAAAAACTCTATTTACAATTTCAATAATTCTATCTATTTCAGCTTTTGGTCAAGAAGAAATTGAATCTGTTGATTCTAGCAACTTTGAAAATAGTTATGTTTCAAAAGTTATAAGCGCAGACAATATTTCTGATGCAGAAGTATTTGCTAAGGAAGACATTAAAAATAATTCTCTATTTCTAATTGTTCCTGGAGGAATTGTTCCAGTGATTTATGCATCTGACTTTGATTTTAAATCTAAGTATGGTGTTTCAATGATAAATTTTGGTTGTGAGCCATTAAATAAAGAAATTTCGATAAGTTATAATATGAAAGTTTTAGATTTTCTAACAGAAAATTACGGAAAAGAATGGCTAAAAGAAATTAGAGATGACGTAATTGGTTTGGCAGAATATAAAACGAAAATAGAGTGAACTCCTTCCTAACCTTCTTCGAAACCATGCCTGTTTGGATGAAAGCCGGTTGGGTGTTTTTTGTGCTTACTATTTTCTGGATTTTCGAAGGGTATTACAAACTCGTTTTTACCAAATACAACAAATGGCGGCACGCAAAAACTAATTTTATTCTACTGGCTTTTGTGATGTTGATAAACGTAGTTTTCGGGATTGCAACCGTTGGGATTTTTCTGTGGTTAAACAATTCGAATTTTGGATTGCTTCCACTATTTGATGCTCCGGTTTGGGTTAAATTACTGCTTTCAATTATGGTTTTAGATTTGTTTGCGCAGTATTTTGTGCATTATCTGCTTCACAAAGTAAAGTGGATGTGGCGGCTGCACACAGTACACCATTCCGATAAGAATGTAGATGTTACCACGGGCACACGCCATCATCCTTTCGACTTTATTATCCGGGAAACTTTCGCTTTGATTGCCGTTGTAATGATGGGAATGCCGATTGCTTTCTATCTTTTTTATAGAATATTAAGCGTGCTTTTTACCTATTTCACACACGCCAATATATCGCTTCCAAAGCAATTGGACAAAGTGTTGAGTTACGTAATCGTAACTCCGAATATGCACAAATTCCACCATCATTACCAAATGCCGTGGACGGACAGTAATTTTGGAAATATACTTTCCATTTGGGATCGATTGTTTGGCACTTTTGTGTATTCGAATACTTCGGAAATTAAATACGGATTGGACATTGCCGATCATCGCGATGATGAAAATATTTTACAACAATTGAAACTTCCATTTGACAAATCAATTCGCTATAAAAATTAATTTAACAGCTAATTTTTTCGCTTAACATAACCTTAACTGACTGTTTATCAATGATATTGTATCTTAGCAGTTATGGTACAATCAGAAAGAAATGAAAACAAGGAGATTCTAAAGGAATCTGTGGCCTATTTAGAGAACCGGGGTTTTGAACACATCCAGGCCGATGTGGAAGGTTATGAAACTCCAAAATCCTATTACAAAAAGGATAGTGATGTGGTAATCACGCCAGACATAGTAGCAGATCGCGCGGGAATTAAGCATTATTTTGAAATCAGTTTAAAATCTGAGAAACCAAGATTGTTAAAATCTAAATGGCAGTTTTTGGACACACTCACGCGTATGCGGAACCAGCGCTTTAAAATCATTACCCGTCGTGGGCATTATAAGTTTACTGATGAAATGCTAAAAGACCTTAATTTAGAGAAAAACCTTATTAAGCTCTAATCATCGCAATGTGCGGAATGCCATCTTCCATGTAACGATCTCCATAGGTTTTAAACCCGTGGCTTTCGTAAAAAATAACTAAATACACTTGAGCCGATATCTTTATTTTATCGGCTTTATAGTTTGTTTTAATGGCTTCTATAGCCGCTTTGGTGATTGCGTGGCCATAACCCATTTTTCGGTAGTTTTCGCGTACCAAAACCCTTCCTATGGACGCTTCATCAAAATAATCGCCTGCCTGGAAGCAGCGCGCGTAGGCAACTAAATTACCGTCTTCCCAACCCATAATGTGCAAGGCGCGTTCATCCTTTCCATCAATATCTTGATAAACGCAATCCTGTTCCACCACAAACACCTCGCTTCGCAATTGTAAAATACCATACAATTGTTTTGTGGTCAATTCTCCAAAATTCTTTACTTCAATTTCCATAGCATTTTAAATAAATCAATCCTGAACAATAATATCCTTTGGATCATCTTTTTGATGTTCGGGTTGGATGGTTACGTGGTTTATTCCGAAATCGTGATACAGTAATTCTTCCATTTTTGTTAACACAGCATCAAATTCTGAAAGCGTGACATCTTCATAAAAATCTACATGAGCTTCCAAATGGGTTTCCTGTTCGTTTAGTTGCCAAATATGAATATGGTGTATGTTTTTTATTCCTGGAATGGTACAAACCGCATCATGAATCACTTCCAAATTTAAGTCATCCGGAGTAAAAAGCATCAAAACCTTGAATGAGCTTTTCAATAAACCATAACCCATAACTATTAAATATAGGGCAATAAGTAATGTGAGTAGGCTGTCCACCCAAAACCATTCAAAATATTTCATCAACAACCCGCCAATCAAAACAGCGACGGAAGCTGCCATATCCGTCAGCAAATGTAAATAGGCAGAGCGCATATTCATATTGCTTTTTGAATCTTTAAAAAGAAGCAAAACACTGAAACCGTTGAAAACAATTCCTAAAATCGCTAACCAAATTACCAATCCACTTTCAATGGTATGCGGATCCATAAAGCGAAGGATTGCTTCGTAAATAAGATAGATTGCAACCACGATTAAAGTAGCCGAATTCACGAATGCTGCTATTATTTCAGCACGTTTGTAACCGAAAGTTTTGGTTACTGAAGCATCTTTTTTTGAATATCTGTCGGCAATGTAACTTACAATTAAAGAAAGTACATCGCTGAAATTGTGAAGCGCATCAGATAGCAGCGATAAGCTACCGGAAATCAAACCCCCGATAACTTGTGCAACGGTAATAGCAATATTCAAAAGAATGGAAAGCAAAAGCTTCCTTCCCTTTAAATCAGGATGCGAATGCCCATGCGAATCGTTATGGGAATGTGCGTGGTTATGCGCCATTTTATTAAGTTATGAGCAGGCTATTTTTTCAACCCGGTTTTGATGGCGGCCACCCTCAAATTCGGTTTTTAGAAAGGTTTTTACCATTTCAACAGCTTGAGGTTTGCTGGTGAAACGTGCGGGAATGCTTAAAATATTGGCATCGTTGTGTTGACGCGCCAGCTCGGTAATTTCCTTGGTCCAGCAAAGTGCGGAACGCACTTTTTGGTGTTTGTTGGCGGTCATATTTGCCCCGTTTCCGCTGCCGCAGATTATAATTCCAAAATCTACATTTCCGTTTTCAACATCGTTTGCAACTGGATGTACAAAATCTGGATAATCCACACTTGCTTCGCTGTCGGTTCCGTGGTTAATAACTGTATGGCCTTCTTTTTCAAGAAAGGAAACGATTTCAAATTTATACTCTGTGCCTGCGTGGTCGTTGCCGATGGAAATTTTCATAACTATATTTTTTTCAAAGATAAAACATCGTGTATTTATTTAAGTAGAAATACATTTATAATTAATTATCCCAACAATCGTGTTCATTACCTATTGATTTTCAATTGATAACGATTTCTTAACGCTAACGTCATTATTTGGTTAACAACATTGTTGATATTTGTTTGCGGAATTACGACAATTAAAATTGCACGTTCGCGGATTATTTACAATAGGTTTAAAATTTGCAGAACACCAAAAATTTAATTCATTTTTTACGTGTAATTTATTAGCAGCATTTCTTTCGTTTCAAACAAGATTTCAATAAAAACTTATAAGATTTTAGTTGTCAAAATAGGTTATTCACCGTTGTTAACTATTTCTGCTATTCCATTATTTCCAAGGCCTTTAAATCTTAAATTTATGTTAACAACCTTTTATTAAAAGGGAATAAATTGATTTCAAAACAAAATATTAAAAAGTTATTGTACATATTAACACCCTATCATCATCACCATTTTTTATTTTAAAAATTTCAAAAAAAGAAATGATGTATAATTATATGTTGATAACAATAAATTTCACTGAAATAAATTTTTGGAGTTTTCTTAAACTATCTTCAGATTGGAAGGAGTGTCCAAGTTTTTGATAATTTACTCAGCCTGCGCCATATCCTCTATATGGACTTGAAGACGAATGCCACCAATAGCGTTGGAATAGAACGGAAAAACGCTGATCATGGTTTCATTTTGAAAAATATACCGAATCGCTGCCTGATCAAACAAAAGTTGAAGCACCGCATATTCTGCAGGATATTGAAAAATAGCAATTGTTTTAAAGTGCTTCATTTTAGACTTTTATAAAAATTAAGTCAGCCTTCCTAAGGTACTAAATCTTTCCTAATGTAAACACGTCATTCTTTGAGAAGTAGTACTTTTACGCTAATTACAAAAACAACTATGCCTAGACATAAACAAAAAAAGAAAAACAATAAAATTGAAAATCTTTCCCAAACCATACTGAACATACTTCGGAAAGATCATTCACAAGCTTTCAACTACAAACAAATTGCTGCAAAACTGCAACTTGACGACCCCAGCAGCAGAAACCAAATAGTAAAAAAACTAAAGGATCTGCAGGGCAAGGGGAGCATTCAGGAAATAGAACGCGGCAAATACATACTTACCCCTTCCCAGAATTATTACACAGGAAAAGTAGATATAGCAGGCCGTGGCCAAGGTTATATTATCGTTGAGGATTTAGAGGACGATATTTACGTAAAAAGCAAAAACCTAAACAAAGCCTTAAATGGTGATATTGTTGAAGTGTATGTTTTTAAGCGAAAAAAAGGCGGCAAGACAGAAGGAGAGGTAACAAAAATTTTAGAAAGAAAACGGACGGAATTCGTTGGTACCATTCAAGTGCAGGAAAATTTTGCCTTTGTTGACGTTACCGATTATAAAATGTACACAGATATTTTTGTGCCAAAGAATAAAATTAATGGTGCAAAGAACGGTGAAAAAGTATTGGTAGCCATGGAAGATTGGCCCGAAAAAGCCGATTCTCCTTTCGGAAGGATTATTAAAGTTCTGGGAATGCCCGGCGAACATAATACTGAAATCCATTCCATTCTGGCCCAATACGGACTTCCCTATGAATTTCCGCAGGAAGTGGAAGACTATGCCAATAAAATTGATACTTCAATAAAAGCTTCGGAAATTAAAAACCGCCGCGATATGCGCGATGTTTTGACTTTTACGATAGATCCAAAAGATGCAAAGGATTTTGATGATGCGCTTTCTTTTGAAAAACTCGAGAATGGAAATTATGAAATAGGAATCCATATTGCAGATGTTTCACATTATCTTAAAGCTGGAACTGAATTGGACGATGAAGCTTACGAGCGTGCAACTTCGGTCTATTTGGTTGATAGGGTAGTACCGATGCTTCCTGAAATTCTTTCAAACAACGCGTGTTCCCTTCGGCCGAATGAGGAAAAATATACTTTTTCCGCAGTGTTTGAAATGAACCAAAAAGCTGAAGTTGTAAAACAGTGGTTTGGAAGAACAGTTACTTATAGTGATGCCCGGTTTGCTTATGAAGAAGCGCAGCACATTATTGAAAATCCGAAGGATGAAACACATACCATTCCCTCAAAAATTTCAATTACTGATAAAGAATATACAGTAAAACCAGAAATTGCTGATGCAATTTTGGAAATGGACCGTCTCGCAAAAACATTGCGAACAAAACGTATGCGTGCCGGTGCTATTTCTTTCGATAAAGTAGAAGTAAAATTCATACTCGATGAAAATAACAATCCCGAAGGAGTTTATTTCAAGGAAAGCAAAGATGCGAACAAACTGATTGAGGAATTTATGCTTTTGGCAAACAGAAGTGTGGCTGAATTCATAGGAAAAAAGGAGCCTAAAAAGACTTTTGTTTATCGCGTGCACGACGAACCGGATGATGAAAAAATAGCGGCTTTGGAAAATATAATTAAACGCTTCGGTTACAAACTGAACACCAAAGACCGTCATTCCACAGCCCAATCCATGAATAAACTTTTAAAAGATGTTCAGGGCAAAAAAGAGCAGAATTTGATTGATACGCTTGCTATTAGAAGTATGAGTAAAGCAATGTACACAACCCATAACATTGGCCATTACGGTTTAGCGTTTGATTATTACACACATTTCACTTCACCCATTCGTCGTTATCCCGATGTGATGGTTCACAGACTTCTTCAGCATTATTTGGATGGCGGAAAATCTGCAAAAGAAGAAGAATACGAAGAAAAATGCGGCCACAGCAGCGACATGGAAAATCTTGCCACAAATGCAGAACGCGATAGCATAAAATATATGCAGGTAAAATATATGCAGGATCATCAGGATCAAGAATTTTTAGGAGTAATTTCAGGAGTTACCGAATGGGGAATTTATGTAGAAATTATTTCTAACAAATGCGAGGGCATGGTTCGTTTGCAGGATTTGAATGATGATCGTTATGAATTTGACAGGGAGGAATTTGCCGTCATTGGCCAACGTACCAAGAATGTGTATCAGCTTGGCGATGAAGTTTATGTAAAAGTGAAGAATGCAGATTTAGTGAAGAAACATCTCGATTTTACAATGCTTGGGCATCGGAAAGAATATAAAAACTAAAAATTTCTGAAGATGAAAAATCTATTTTTTATTGCGATACTTTGTGTTTCTGCTATTGCATTTTCGCAACAAACAACGGACGTGGGAGATTTCAATGAATTAAAAGTTTACGATCTTATTACCGTGAAACTTGTTCCTTCCGACGAAAATAAAGTAGTTGTAGAAGGTGAGAATACAGAATTTGTAAAAACCATCAATGATAATGGAGTTTTAAAGGTTAGAATGGAGCTTGAGGAACGTTTTGATGGAGATGCTACAACCGTAACGCTTTACTTTAAAAATATTTCTATTATTGACGCAAACGAAGGTTCTGAAATTTATTCTGAAACCGAAATAAAAGAATCTTCACTAGAACTTAGAGCCCAGGAAGGGGGAAAAATAAATGTGATAATTGCTACCGAAAATCTCGAAATTAAATCAGTTTCGGGAGCGGTGGTTAAGGCGAAGGGAACTTCAGAAAATCAAGATATTAACATCAATTCTGGAGGAGTTTATGATGCTGAAGAGCTTCTTTCAAAAGAAGCTTACGTTACCGTAACAGCCGGCGGTGCAGTAACAATCTACTGTTCCGAAAAAATTGAAGCCAAAGTTACGGCCGGTGGAAATATAAAAGTTTTCGGAAATCCGAAAGACGTGAAGAAAAAGAAATTTGCCGGGGGAAAAATTGAAATTGTAAAAGGCAAAATTTAATTTTTTACAGTAATAGGTAAAAGTAATTTGTATTTTTACCTCACTATGTTTGACGGATTACCCTACGCTGCATTTTACGGATTTCTATTGGCATTTGCCGTCGGTCCTGTCTTTTTCACATTGATTGAAACTGCAATTACCAAAGGTATTAAAGCAGCAATTTTTTTTGATCTCGGGGCTATTTTTGCCGATATAATTTTCATTGTAATAGCTTTTTTCAGTACTAGCAGAATACTTGAAAAAGTAAAACACGATCCGGGACTTCTTATTTTTGGCGGTGCAATTCTTATTGCTTACGGAATCATTTCGTACATCCGCACCAACAGATCGGTTTTTAAGATTGTAAGGGAGCACTACGCCGTAAAAGTGAAAAAAAACCTAGGCGGATTATTCCTGAAAGGCTTTCTTTTAAATTTTGTAAACTTCGGCGTTTTGGCGGGTTGGATCGGAACTTTAATTATGGCAAATGCGCTTACAACTTCAGATAACGGCGTTTTTCTTTTTATTTCAACAGTATTGGCCACTTTTTTCCTCACGGATCTTTTGAAAATGGTATTGGCCAAAAAACTTAAAAACAAAATGACCCCTCGTTTCATTTTCAAAACAAAAAAATGGGTAAGCATTTTAATTTTATGTTTTGGAATTTTACTACTTATCCAAGGGATTTTCCCTAAAGGAGTAGAGGCAGGCCTTGAAAGAATACCGGGACAGCAAGAACATACGGAAAAACCTATTCCGCCCGTAGAGGAACCTTTATAAAACTATTTGTATTTATAATTTTTTCCACCATCCTGAACTTCAATAGTTACAATACTGTCCAACGGAATTTCACGGTCCAAACCTTTTGCCAACCGCGCACGGCTGCCTTTTAAAGTATCATTTTCCAGAATAACGGTGTCAAAATAAAAATGATATTTTTTACCATTAACGTGTGTAACCCGCATTTCTATTGAGGGGGAATTGTCTAAATAAGTACGTTTACCATCTTTTTCGGTAACAATGATGCGTTTAATGTTGTTGGAGTTGTATTTTATATTTCTATAAAACAGAGGATTATCAATCTTCACCTGTTTCATGGTTTCTGAAGTTTCCTTCATCATTTGCTCCCGAAAACTTTCTACCGGAATTGTATATGTTGTGCAGGCAATAAATAAAGAACAAATTATTGAGAGTATAGCTAATTTACGCATTCTTAGAATTTTGAATATTAAAAAAACCTTCAACAAAACGTTGAAGGTTTTTAGAGGTATCGAGCGGATTCGAACCGCTGTAGCAGCTTTTGCAGAGCTGAGCCTAGCCACTCGGCCACGATACCCTGTTAGGCTTGCAAATGTAAAAAAATTAAACTTAAAAATCCTATTAAAAAACAAATTACCGTTTCCTTTTCATCGTTACACTCACTTCTGCCACATCGCCCCCAATGGGTGGATTCCGTTTGGCTACGGTAACTTTCACTTCGTTCACCATTTCAACCTTTAATAAAATTGAATCGATAATCCGTTTTGCAACGTGTTCCAAAAGCTTGGCGCGCACCGCCATTTCTTCCCTCACAATTTTTTGAAGAATCACATAATCTACGGTATCGGCAAGTTCATCGGTTTCGGAAGGATTCTTTAAATCTGCCTTCACCGAAAGGTTTACCAAATAATCAGAGCCTATCTGTCCTTCCTCGATCAAACAGCCGTGAAAGGCGTAAATCTTTATATTTTTTAAACGAATGGTGCCCATAAAAATAATTTAAGCAAATATATGTTAGAATGTCCGGTTGAGCGCAGTCGAAACCTTTTTTTGGAAGATAGCTTTTTCAGTTAATTGGTTACCTTTGCACTTCATAAAAAATATTTATATGAGTAACGAAGCCACGCCGCTGAATTTTATAGAACACATCATTGAAGAAGACTTATCAAAAGGCTATACAAAGGAACAGTTGTGTTTCCGTTTTCCACCAGAGCCGAACGGCTATCTTCACATTGGCCACGCCTCTTCAATTTGTTTGAATTTTGGTTTGGGCGAGCGTTACAATGCCCCGGTAAACCTTCGTTTTGATGATACGAATCCTGCAAAGGAAGAACAGGAATTTGTGGACGCCATAAAGCGCGATATTTCCTGGCTGGGCTATGAATGGGCTACGGAATGCTATGCCTCTGATTATTTTCAGCAGTTGTACGATTGGGCCGTGGAAATGGTGAAGGATGGAAAAGCGTATGTTGATTCCCAAACTTCGGAAGCCATTGCAGAACAAAAAGGAACGCCGAACACGCCCGGAAAGCCAAGCCCTTTTAGAAACCGTTCGGTTGAGGAGAATTTGGATTTACTTGAAAAAATGAAAAACGGCGAGACCAAAGAAGGCGAACACGTGCTTCGTGCAAAAATTAATATGGAATCGCCGAACATGTTGATGCGCGATCCAGTAATGTACAGAACCATCAACAAACATCACCACCGTACGGGAACTGATTGGAAAATATTCCCAATGTACGATTGGACCCACGGGGAGAGTGATTATATTGAGCAAGTATCACATTCTTTCTGCACGCTTGAATTCCTGCCACACAGAGAGCTTTACGATTGGTTTTTGGACCAAGTGTATGATTCTGAAAAATTACGCCCCAAACAGCGCGAATTTGCCCGTAGAAACCTAAGCCATACCGTAGTCAGCAAACGAAAACTTGCACAATTGGTAAGTAGCGGCGTTGTTACAGGTTGGGACGATCCGCGTATGCCTACCATTTCCGGATTGCGCCGAAGAGGTTATACGCCAGATTCCATTAAAAATTTTGCTGAAAGTATTGGCGTTGGAAAACGTGAAAATTTAATTGACGTTTCTCATTTGGAATTCAACGTCCGTGAAGATCTCAACAAAAAAGCTCCACGAATCATGGTGGTTTTGGATCCTGTAAAATTGATTATTGATAATTATCCTGAAGGTAATACCGAATGGCTGGAAGCAGAAAACAATCCTGAAGATGAAACTGCCGGAAGTCGCGAAGTTCCTTTTTCAAAAGAACTTTTAATTGAAAGGGATGATTTTCTTGAGGAAGCAAATCGTAAGTTTTTCCGTTTAACACTTGGAAAAGAGGTTCGTTTAAAGAATGCCTATATTATTAAAGGCGAAAGCGTGGTAAAAGATTCCGAAGGAAATATTACTGAAATTCACTGTACCTACGATCCCGATAGTAAAAGCGGTAGTGGCTCAGAAGCATCATTACGAAAAGTAAAGGGAACACTTCATTGGGTATCTGCAGCGCACGCATTGCCTGTGGAAGTTCGTCTTTACGACCGTCTTTTTACAGAAGCTTCACCAGATACCAACAAAGAAAAGGATTTTATGGAATTCATTAACCCCAATTCTTTGGAGATAATAACAGGATATGCTGAACCGAGTATTAAAGAAGCAAACCCCGAAGATAAGTTTCAGTTTCAGCGTTTGGGATATTTCGTAGTGGATAGGGATTCTACTTCAGATAAAATTGTGTTTAACCGTACGGTTCCATTACGCGACTCTTGGGCTAAATTAGCCGAATAATTAACATTTACTTTAAAAGATATTTCTTTTTTTAAGAGAAATTGGCTATAATTTCATCTTTTTAAGACAATTTTATAGATTGAAAAATAACTATTAACCGGTTGTTAACAGCAATGCGGAACCTGTATACGTACCTTTGATATTATTAACCAATAAAACATAGAATAATGGCATCAAATACAGGTCAAACGTTACTAGCATTATTAACTGGAGCAGCTATTGGAGCTGGAATAGGAATTCTCTATGCGCCGGACAAAGGTTCAAAAACTAGAGATAAACTTAGCAAAGAAGCAAAAAAGGCCCAAAAGAAACTGAACAAACAAATTCAAGAAACAAGCAGTACGCTTAGCGACAGAGCACAGCGGGCAAAAATTAGTTTTGAACAAAAACTAAATGAAACCCTATCTTCTGCAAGTTACAAAGCCGATGATATTCTTTTGGCAATGGAAGATAAACTGGAAGCTTTGAGAAAACAAAATGCTAAATTACAAATAGACGCCCAAACCAATAAAGCGCAAGCCACAGCAAAAAAAGTAACTTCGTAATATGGCATTTAGTAGCCTAAAAGAGAGTCTCCATCGAGTAACTGATAGAATAGAAGATTATAGTGTAAGCATGGCGGAGTATTATAAACTCCGCCTGTTTAAATCTACAATGAAAGGCGCTATATCTCTGGTAAACCTTTTGGTTTATGGTAGTCTTTCATTATTTGTAATGCTTTTTCTTTCAGTAGGTGCAGCCTATTGGCTTGGAACTTTTTTTGAACATATATATGTTGGATTCCTATTGATAGGTGCGTTTTATGGAATCATACTTATATTCATGTTTATATTCGGTAGAAAAATTATTGAGCGCAATATGTTGCATAAATTTTCAGGACTGTTGTATGACGAAAATGATTTGGATCCTAAAATTGCAGCTGAAAAAGAATTAAACGAGTATCAAGAAACACTGTTTGAGGAAAAGCTTCCAGACGAAAAAATTTCAAATTAAGGTTTATGAAGCGATATACTACTTTTGAAGAAATTGATAGAGATTTAAAATATCTTCGGCTTAAGTCGCAGATAGATCTTGAAGAAGTAAAACTCGGCTTAAACCAAAGTAAGGAAAATCTCAGTGAAACCTTTTCTCCTATAAATTTGATTGCTAGCACTGTAGGCTCAATATTAAAAAAAGCATTTGTGTTAAAAGTCGTTGATAAACTTATTGGAATTAAGCCTGTGAAGGAAAAGAATTATGAGGATGACGAGAACATTTAGATTGTAAATTTCAAAATAAAAAAAGCCACCTCCCAATTTGGGAGGTGGCTTTTTTTATGCTCTTAGGTATTAATAATTCAAATCATCACCTTCTTCTGGGCGTGGCGGTGCTTGTCGTTTCGGCCTCTTTTTTGGGACGATTCCTTTCTCTTCGTTTTGCTTTTTCATTTGTTCGCCAATTTGGTTACTGGCCACAAAGGAAGCTATCATATTGTTCAGCATATCACTGCCTGCCTGTGGGGAATTTGGTAAAAGAATAAGATTAGTATTTGTTTCTTCGCCGATGGATTGCAGCGTATCATAATGTTGCGTAACTACAATCAAAGCCGAGGCTTCCTGTGAGTTGATACCCACATTGTTCAATACATCAACACTTTCTTCGAGACCGCGGGCAATTTCACGACGCTGGTCTGCAATACCCTGCCCCTGTAAACGTTTGCTTTCAGCTTCTGCACGGGCTTTTGCTACAATTTTAATTCGTTCAGCTTCTGCTTCGTATTCAGCAGCTACTTTTTCTCTTTCTGCAGCGTTTATTCGGTTCATTGCTGCTTTCACTTGAATATCGGGATCAATATCCGTTACAAGTGTTTTGATAATATCATAACCATATTCGCTCATCGCTTCATTCAATTCAGCTTTGACGGCTATGGCAATATCGTCTTTTCTTTCAAACACATCGTCCAGTTTCATCTTTGGAACTTCGGCCCTTACCACATCAAAAACATAGGAGGTTATCTGGTCGTGCGGATTTTCCAATTTGTAAAAAGCATCGTAAACCTTCAATTTTAAAACCTGGAATTGTACCGAAATTTTTAAGCGCACAAAAACATCGTCTTTGGTTTTAGTTTCAACAATTACATCCAGTTGCTGGATTTTTAAGTTAATTCGCCCTGCAATACGGTCAATCAGGGGTATTTTCAACTGTAAACCCGAATTTCGTATACTTTGAAACTTTCCAAAACGTTCTACTATTGCCGCAGTCTGCTGCTTTACGGTAAAAAAACTTGCCAATAATATGAATAAACCAACAATCAGCACTGGCACTAAAATAAATCCGCCCATAATTTTTAAAATATTTAATGATTATATCTTGTGGAAGATACAAAATTAAAGCTATTTTCACGCCCCTAAAACATATCCCCAGCTATGAGTCTAAAAAAATTAATTTTTGCTACACTTTTTCTTTTTTCAATCCAACAATCATTTGCCCAACGCAATTATGATGGTTACAATTTTCTTGGAATACAGGGCGGAATTACTTTTTTTGATATTATAACAGACGATTTGGTAACTCAGCAAAAAGAAGGATTTACAGCTGGTTTTACAACACGGGGTGCTTTCAGAAATGATTTCGACTTAATTTATGGGCTTAGTTTTCAAAGCGCTTCCGTGGGCGTGGAAGGGCGAGGACTGTTGGGCAATACCGAAAACATAGGCTACACCATTCAAGGTGTACAGCTTAATTTTTTGGGAAGTTATAACATTATCGTTAAGCATTTAAGTCTAGAATTTGGTCCTATTTTCGACATAAATGGAAAGATGAAACTGGAAGATGATAAGTATGAAGATTATATATTAACTGGCTATAATACACTTACCGCAGCAGATATTCAGGATATTTCAAAATTCAATGTCCGTCTTGCCGGGGGGCTTACAGCTGGTTTGGAACACTTTCGTGTAAGCGCGCAATATCAGTACGGAGTAACCAATATGCTGGGCAGTTTGAACGATAAAGGTTTGGAAAACGAAGATTTTAAGGGAAACAGTTCCACAATTGTTTTGGCGGCAGTAATCTATTTTTAACCTATATAACTTATCGCCTTTTCAATACGGGAAATGCTTTCTTCTTTTCCTAAAATTGAAAAAATATCAAAAACATCCGGACCTTTCATTTCTCCCACGAGGGCCAATCTTAGAGGCATCATCACTTTTCCAAAGCCGATATTTTCTGAAGTAATCCATCCTTTTACTTTTTCTGAAAGGTTTTCTGCCGAAAAGTCTTCCGTAGCATTTAAAATTGAAACCACTTTTTGAAGCAATTCTGGGGTTTCTGCCTTAAAAGCTTTATCAGACGCTTTTGCATCGTAACTATCAGGTGCTTCAAAAAAGAAACTTCCCTGGTCCCAAAGGTCGCTTACGAAGGTTGCTCGCTCTTTTAAAAGCGAAACAATTTTTGTCAAATTAAGGTTGCTTGAAACTCCTTTTTCTTTCAATAATTGTAAAAAATCTGCCGCAAGTTTTGCATCATCAACTTCTTGCAAATATTGATGCTGAAACCATTTTGTTTTTTCGGGATCGAATTTTGCTCCTGCTTTATGAACTCTTTCCAATTCAAAAGCGGAAATCAATTCTTCCAAACTGAAAATTTCCTGCTCCGTTCCGGGGTTCCAGCCTAAAAAGGCGAGCATATTTACAACAGCTTCGGGCAGATAACCATCTTCGCGATAGCCTGAGAAAAGATCTCCTTCAACAGTTTTCCATTCCAAAGGAAATACGGGAAAACCCATTTTATCGCCATCGCGCTTGCTGAGTTTTCCGTTGCCGGTTGGTTTTAAAATCAACGGCAAATGCGCAAATTTAGGCGCTTCCCAGCCAAAAGCGCGATACAATAATACGTGCAATGCCAACGAAGGCAACCATTCCTCCCCACGGATAACGTGCGTTATTTTCATTAAATGGTCGTCCACAATATTTGCCAAATGGTAGGTGGGCATTCCATCGCTTTTGAAGAGAACCTTATCGTCGAGAATACTTGTTTCCACCTGCATTTCACCGCGGATGATATCGTTTAATTGAAGGGTTTCATCTTCGGGGGATTTAAAACGAATTACGTATTCTTCTCCATTTGCTATTTTCTGTTGAGTTTCTTCCGCAGAAATAACCAACGAATTTTTAAGTTTTAAGCGATTGTGCCAATTATAGATAAAGGTTTTTCCTTTTTCATCGTGATCTTTTCGGTGGGCGTCAAGTTCTTTGGAAGTGTCGAAAGCGTAGTAGGCATTTCCCGACTCAATCAATGCATCAGCATATTGCTTATACAGATGTTTGCGTTCGCTTTGGCGGTACGGCCCGCAATCTTTTTCTTTTCCAGGGCCTTCGTCGTACGGAATATTTAACCAGTTTAGGGCTTCAATAATGTATGCCTCGGCACCTTCCACGTAACGGGTCTGGTCGGTATCTTCAATTCGTAATAGAAAATCGCCTTTATGTTTTTTTGCGAATAAATAATTGAACAAAGCCGTGCGAACACCACCTATGTGTAAAGGACCTGTGGGACTGGGGGCAAAACGAACCCTAACTTTTTGAGACATAATCTGCATTTTTTTTATAAAGGGGCAAAGGTACAATTCTGAACGCGCATTTTAAAGTTATTGGGGCGCGCGGTTTTTTCTTTTTTTGGAGCAATATTTGTGGCGTGGTTAGCACGAAATATTATTGTATTTTAGAAGTTTTCAAAAGAGGGAATCAAAACTATGAGCACTTTTAGCATCATCCAGCAAAAACTGGAGGAATTTATCAAGAAATACTACACCAATGAGCTTATAAAGGGAGCTATCCTTTTTTTCGCCATTGGACTTTTGTATTTATTGATTACACTGCTCGTTGAATATTTTTTGTGGCTCAATCCGTTGGGAAGACGCATTTTGTTTTGGGCGTTTGTAATTGTGGAATTGGGCTTATTTGTTCGGTTTATCGCCTTTCCGCTTGCGAAACTTTTCAAACTCCAAAAAGGGATAGATTATACCCAGGCTTCCAAAATTATCGGCAACCATTTTCCGCAGGTAAATGATAAATTGCTGAACGTTATTCAGCTGAACCAGAAACAACGTGAAAGTGAATTGCTCGCCGCGAGTATCGATCAAAAGGCTACCGAACTGCAACCCGTTCCCTTCAAAAGTGCGGTAAATTTTAAAAAAAATGCCAAATATTTGAAATATGCTGCCATTCCAGTGTTAGTGTTTTTACTTTTCAGCGCTTTGGGCGGAATGGATATTTTTTCAAGTAGTTACAAGCGCGTCGTGCATTATGACACTGCCTTTGAGCCGCCCGCGCCTTTTTCTTTTATCGTGATGAACGACGATTTGAATGCAGTAGAAAACAAACCTTTCAACTTAAAAATTAGAACTGAAGGCACCGCGATTCCTGAAAATGCAAGTATTAATTACAATGGAGAAAACTACTATTTGCAACAAACCGCGCCGGGATTTTTTGAATATACGTTTCAACAACCCGTGGAATCTATCGATTTTAGCTTAAAGGCAAATAAAGTGACTTCCCGTGAATACACCTTAGAGGTTGTAAAAACTCCTACTTTGCTCAATTTTGAAATGATTTTGGACTATCCCTCTTATACAGGGAAAAGGGACGAAACCATAAAAAGTACCGGAAACGCTACCATTCCCGAAGGAACGAGAGTTAAGTGGAATGTTGCAACAAAAAACACAAAAAAGGTTACTTTGAAGATCGCGGATACTTCTTTTTCGTTTGCTTCAAAAGGGGAAAACTTCAATTTTGAAAAAGGAATTTATAGTAAAATGGATTACGCTATCACTACATCAAATGATAAACTGAAGGATTACGAAAACCTTGCTTTTACGCTGAATGTTGTTAAGGATCAATTTCCCGAAATTGAGGTACAGTCAAAACAGGATAGCACCAACACACAAAGAATTTTCTTTTTGGGGCAAATTTCAGATGATTATGGGCTTACAAAACTTCGATTGGTATATTTTCCCGAAGGTGATGAAAATCAGGCAAAAATACAGGCTTTACCGCTTAATAAGACCAATTTTGATCAATTCACGTATGTTTTTCCCGGCAACCTATCTTTGACCGAGGGCATTTCCTATGAATATTATTTTGAGGTTTTTGATAATGACGCCCTTCACAATTACAAATCCTCGAAATCTGGAATATATTCCTACAGAAAACTTACAAAAGATGAATTGGAGGATGAACAGCTTCAAAACCAGCAAAACGCCATAAAGGGGCTAGACAAATCTTTAGAGGAATTTAAAGACCAAAAGCAAGCCCTAGAAGAACTTTCACGCACCCAAAAAGAGAAGAACGAGCTTAATTACAACGATAAAAAGAAATTAGAAAACTTTCTACAACGCCAAAGGCAACAAGAGGAAATGATGAAGAATTTTTCAAAAGAAATGAAAGAAGAACTTCAGAATTTTCAGCCTGAAAACCAAGAAAAAGATCCTTTTAAGGAAGAACTCGAAAAACGCTTAGATGAAAATGAGGAGCGTATAAAAGAAAATGAAAAACTACTGGAGGAGCTTGAGAAATTGCAGGATAAGATAGCCAAGGAAGAATTGACAGAGAAGCTTGAAAAACTTTCAAAACAAAATAAAAATCAAGAAAAAAACCTTGAACAATTACTGGAACTTACCAAGCGATACTACGTTGAAAAGAAAGCAGAGAAATTAGCAGAAGAGCTTTTTGAACTAGGGGAAGAGCAGGAGAAACTTGCAGACAAACCTGCTAATGAAAACACCAAGGAAGCCCAAGAAGAACTCAATAAAAAATTTGATAACTATAAGAAAGAGATGGAGAAGCTTCAGAAGGAAAATGAAGCTTTAAAAAAGCCTTTCGATATCCCCGAAGATAAACCAACAGAGCAACAAATAGATGAAGAGCAGCAAAAGGCAACTGATAAATTAGAACAACAAAAGCCTAGCGATGCTGGGAAAAATCAGAAAAATTCAGGCCAAAAAATGAAGCAGATGAGTAAGGGCATGCAGATGCAAATGAATGCAGGTCAAGGGGAGTCTATTGAGGAGGATGTAAAAATGCTTCGACAGATTGTGGATAATTTGGTAGTATTCTCTTTTCAACAAGAAGATTTGATGGAGGTGTTCAAAAAAATTGAATATGGAAACCCTATTTTCGGAAAAAAACTCAACATTCAAAATGATCTAAAAACAAATTTTGAACATATTGACGATAGTATATTTGAACTTTCACTACGTCAGCCACTTATCGGAACCCAAATAAATACTACTCTTACAGAAATTCAGTATAATATCGATAAATCATTAGAAAGATTAGCTGAAAATCAAACCAGACAAGGTATTGGAAATCAACAATATACCACCACAGGCGCAAATGATTTAGCCGTATTATTAAGTGATATATTAGGAAATATGCAAATGCAGATGTCTATGTCTATGGGCTCAGGCTCAGGCAAGGGTACACCCAGCCCTGGTTCTGGAAGTAGTGGGGGATTCCAACTTCCGGATATTATAAAGAAACAAGAGAGTTTAAGTGAGAAAATGAAAGAAGGAATTAATAAAGGGAAAAAGGGATCAAAAGGCGATGGTAAGGGCGAAGGAGATGGTGATGGCAGTGGTGATGGCAATGGTGAGAATGGGGAAGACGGAAATGATGGAAAAAATGGAAATGAAAAAGGCAACAACAAAGAAGGTAAAGGGAACAGTGAAGACATGAATGGCGAACTTTTTGAAATTTTTAAACAACAACAAGACCTTCGAAATCAACTTCAGAACAGATTAAGCAAGGAGAGCTTAAATGGAAATGGAGGCGACTTACTAAAGAAAATGGAGGGCATAGAGCAACAATTATTGGACAAAGGTTTTAACCAGAATACGCTTCAGCAAATGCTCAATTTAAAGTATGAGTTATTGAAACTCGATAAGGCTGACCTTGAACAAGGTCAGGAAACTAGAAGAGAATCACAAACCAATAAAAAAAATTTTCAGAACAACGTCCAACTTTCACCAGAGGATATTAAAAAATACTTCAATACTACTGAGATTTTGAATCGCGAGGCACTACCTTTGCAACAAGATTATAAGAATAAAGTTCAGGAATATTTTAAAGAAAAAAATGATTGAATTTAATTATTTAACCGATTTCAGGTTGGAGAATGAATCTAATACACAGGATTGGATTTTGAATGTTATTACAAGTGAAGATTTTGAAGTAGGTGAAATAGTTTATATTTTCTGTGATGATGATTATCTATATAATTTAAATAAGGTGTATCTAAATCACGATACACTTACCGATATTATTAGTTTTGATTATGGATTGGGCAAACAAGTTAATGGAGAGATATATATTTCAATTGAACGGGTCGCCGATAACGCAAAAGACTTTAATACAGATTTTAAAACCGAATTGAATAGAGTAATAATTCACGGAATTCTACACTTCTGCGGATATAAAGACAAAAGTAAGGACGAAAAATTACTGATGCGGAAAAAGGAAGATGAAGCGCTTCTTGCCCTATCAAAACAGTCTATATTATAATGCTGTATAATTCGTTTAAAAGCTAATAATTATTGTAATTTTGCACCCCCTAAAAAATTAAGATTATTAATGTTCCACGTGGAACAATTTTATTTAAATATGTTTTCTGAAGAATATGATGTAATTGTTGTAGGCGCTGGCCACGCAGGTTCTGAAGCCGCTGCCGCAGCAGCCAATATGGGCTCGAAAACACTATTGGTGACAATGAATTTGCAAACAATTGCTCAAATGAGCTGCAACCCAGCTATGGGAGGTATAGCAAAAGGTCAGATTGTTCGAGAAATTGATGCTCTTGGCGGATATAGCGGGATTGTGTCTGATAAAACTGCGATACAATTCAAAATGCTCAACAAATCTAAAGGACCTGCTATGTGGAGTCCCCGGGTACAAAGCGACCGCATGCGTTTTGCCGAAACTTGGAGAAATATGCTTGAGCAAACCCCAAATCTGGACTTTTATCAAGAAATGATTTCGGGTATCATAGTTCAAAACGGAAAGATAATAGGGGTGAGAACTTCATTGGGTTTAGAAATTAAAGCTAAAAGTGTTGTGCTCACAAACGGCACTTTTTTAAATGGTTTGATTCATATTGGCGATAAGCAGTTCGGTGGTGGTCGTGCAGGCGAAAAAGCATCTACTGGAATAACTCAGGATCTAATAAATTTAGGCTTTGAAGCTGGAAGAATGAAAACTGGCACACCCCCGAGAGTAGATGGACGGTCATTGGATTTTTCTAAAATGATTGAACAGCCTGGAGATGATGTTCCCGAAAAATTCTCTTTTTCGGACGAAACAAAACCTTTAAAACAACAGCGCTCATGCCATATGAGCTATACTAGTTTAGATGTTCATGACATTCTTCGGGAAGGTTTTGACAGATCGCCAATGTTTAATGGCGCAATCAAAAGTATCGGCCCTCGATATTGCCCTTCAATAGAAGATAAAATCAATCGATTTGCTGATAAAGATAGACACCAGCTTTTTGTTGAGCCAGAAGGATGGGATACGGTAGAATATTACATCAATGGTTTTTCTACTTCGTTGCCCGAGGATGTTCAATTTAAGGCATTGCGTCAGGTTGCCGGTTTTGAAAATGTAAAATTCTTCCGCCCTGGTTATGCAATAGAATATGATTATTTCCCGCCCACCCAATTAAAACACACTTTGGAAACAAAATTGGTTTCAGGTCTTTATTTTGCAGGACAAATCAACGGAACTACCGGTTATGAAGAGGCTGCCTCCCAAGGTTTAATGGCAGGGATAAATGCCCATCTGAAAGTTCAGGAAAAAGAGCCTTTTATGCTTCAACGAAATGAAGCTTATATTGGTGTTTTAATAGACGATCTTATAACAAAAGGAACAGAAGAACCTTACAGAATGTTTACTTCTCGCGCAGAATACAGAACACTTTTGCGTCAAGATAATGCAGACTTCAGATTGACTCCTAAAGCGTTTGAAATTGGTTTGGCCAGTGAAAAACGTATGCGCAAAATGGAAGAAAAGAAAATTAAATCTGAAGCTTTTGTGCAGTTTTTTAAAGACACCAGCGTCTCGCCGGAAGAAATAAATGAGATATTCTTAGCGCGCAATTCTGCCCTCGTAAACCAAAGTGACAAAATGTTTAAATTCTTCTCCCGTCCGGAAGTGACTATGGCAGACATGAAAACAATTACTTCTGTAAAAAATTATATTGCGGAAAACTATTTGGACTCAGAAATGATTGAACAGGCAGAAATCCAAGTAAAATATTCAGGGTACATTGAAAAAGAAAAAAACAATGCAGATAAATTAAATAGGCTGGAAGGTTTAAAGATTCCTATTTCTTTTGATTATTCAAAATTAAAATCACTCTCTTATGAAGCACGGGAAAAACTTTCAAAAATTAAACCCGCAACCGTTTCCCAAGCTTCCCGAATTAGTGGTGTTTCCCCAAACGATATTTCGGTACTGTTAGTATATATGGGGCGTTAGACGATTGTTTCACGTGAAACATTAATAAATTGAAGAAATCAGAACATATATATTTATCGGTTAAAGATTTTTTGGTTTCCGGAGAAACTTTTGATTTGATTTATTCAAAAGATTTGGATCTGCTTAAAACTTTTCCTGTTCCAAATATTGAAGAGCTTCCAAAATATTACGAAAGCCAAGATTACATTTCACATACTGACGAAAAACGCGGTTTTCTCTCCCGTTTATATCAATTGGTTAAAAAATGGTCACTTCAGAAAAAAACTAAATTAATTTACAATCAAAATAATGGCATTGGCTCTTTATTGGATGTCGGTGCCGGAACTGGAGATTTTTTAAAGGTAGCTAAAAAGAAAGGCTGGGAAGTTTATGGAACGGAGCCGAATCCAAATGCTTCAAAACTGGCAAGTGAAAAGGGGATTAAATTAGGTACCTCTTTAAAAGATTTTGCCGGAAAGCAATTTGATGTTATCACACTTTGGCATGTTCTTGAGCATATACCAAATTTGGAAAAAACCATATCAGAATTATCAAGCTTAGTGAAACCGAAAGGTGTGCTCATAATTGCAGTCCCAAATTTTAAAAGTTTTGACGCTAAATATTATGGAAAGTATTGGGCCGCTTATGATGTTCCTCGACATCTATGGCATTTTTCCAAAGAAGCAATGGAAAATCTTTTTGCCAAAAATTTTAAACTTAAAAAAATTGAACCAATGATTTTTGATTCTTTTTACGTAAGTCTTCTTTCTGAAAAATATAAAACCGGCAATAAAATTTCTTTGAAAGCTTTTTATATCGGGTTGAAATCTAATTTGAAAGCCAAACAGTCAAAGGAGTATTCTTCGCATATATATTGTTTCAAAAAAGTTTAATTTTGGATTTTAAGCCTTTTTTAGACGATATTTGGAAAAATACATTGATTATGTATGCCACCAAAAGCTTTTGAGCTTAAAATGAAGATAACGGGCTTAATTTTTATAACCAAAATCTATTTTAAAAATATAAACATAGATTGTGATTATGACAACTCTGCTTGGTGAATTAATCGGGTTAATTTGATTGAGAGATCAGTAAAAATAATTTTAGCATTACCATTTCGTTCAATGTGATAAGAAGCATCTTCCAACGCTGAATTGATTTCAAAAATATTATTTTGATGAACAAAAGGTGCAAATTTTGGAAGGGAAAAAGATGAATCATTTGCTTTAAAAAACAAGAGGGAATCTGCATTATAATTTTTCAAAAGCGCCTGTCTAAAAACCTCAATACAATAGGCAAGAAATTTTTTTTGCGTTTCGCGGCCTTGTCCGGCAAGTTCATCACTCCAATCAAGCAAATTATTGATAGCTCCTTTGTTTCCTTTTGCTCTAAAAGCAGTCCGCACCCAACTGATGAACCATTTCTCAAAAATTTCGTCTTCACCCGTTTCTTCCAATAATTGTAACGCCTTGTTAAAATCACCGCGCGATCTACGCGCAGTTTGAAGGGCAAGAGATTCGTTGATCTGTAATTTTTGAACCAAATTTTCGGAAATATCGGCTTCAGAAAGTAACGGGAAAGTTAACTTTTGACAACGTGAACGTATGGTGGTAATAATTTGCTCCTCTCTTTCGGTCAAAAGCAATAGCACTGTTTTTTCCGTAGGCTCTTCAACTAATTTAAGAATTTTATTGGCACATTCACTGTTCATATTATCGGCCATCCAGATAATCATAACCTTGTAGCCACCTTCAAAAGCTTTTAATGACAGTTTTTTTGAAATATTCTCCGCTTCGTATTTGCTAATATTTCCTTGTTTTTTTTCAATTCCAATACTTTGAAGCCATTCAAAAAGCGAGGCGTAAGGATTGTTCAATACAAAACTGCGCCACCCTTCGGCGTAATTATCTGATATGGCATTTTTTTTTGCAATATCACTTGTATTTACGGGATAAACAAAATGCAAATCTGGATGGGCCAATTTTGAAACTTTGTTTTTACAAGAAATAGATTCGGGACTTCCTTTTTCAAATTGGCTGCAAAGAAGCTCTGAAGCGTAAGCAATGGCCATAGGCAACAAACCACTCCCGTTAACCCCCGCAAATAGCTGTGCGTGTGGAATTCGGCCGTTTTCAATAGTTGCTGAAAGGTGTGATTTTATGTGTTGGTGGCCTATTACTTCTGAAAAATCCATCCGCAAATCTAAGAAATTTTCAACTTTCTTTTTGATCGAAACTTAGGCAGGTGGATAAATACCAAAAAACTATATTTGCAAGATAAATTTGGAAAGATGAAAACTGTAAATGACATAGATTTTAAAGATAAAAAAGCACTTATCCGCGTAGATTTCAATGTACCTCTTGACGATAATCACAACGTTACTGATGATACCCGTATCCAAGCCGCAAAGCCCACTATTCTGAAAATTTTGGAGGACGGCGGTAGTTGTGTTTTAATGTCACACTTGGGAAGGCCAAAAAATAAGGAGCAAGAGTTTTCGCTTCAGCATATCGTGAAAACACTATCTGATGCTATTGGTGTACAAGTGATTTTTGTTCCCGACTCCATAGGCCCTAAAGTTGAAGAAGCAGTTGCCAATTTAGAATCTGGAGAGATTCTTTTATTGGAAAATTTACGTTTTTATGAAGAGGAAACCAAAGGCGACCGAGATTTTGCCGAAAAGCTTTCAAAATTTGGAGATGTATATGTAAACGATGCCTTTGGTACGGCGCATCGTGCCCATGCTTCAACAGCAATTATTGCAGATTTTTTTCCCGAGAATAAATGTTTCGGTCTTTTGCTTGCTTCAGAAATTGAAAATGTAAAAAAAGTGTTGGAATCCAATGAAAAGCCCGTCACTGCTATTATTGGTGGCGCAAAAGTTTCTTCAAAAATTACAATTATTGAGAATATCCTCGATAAGATCGACCACCTTATCATTGGCGGAGGAATGGCTTTCACATTTATTAAAGCACAGGGCGGAAAAATAGGAAGCTCTTTGGTTGAAGAAGACAAACAGGACCTTGCTCTGGAAATTTTAAAAATCGCTAAAAATAAAGGCGTAGCAGTTCATTTGCCAGTAGATGCAATAATTGCCGATGCTTTTTCAGAAGCTGCAAATACGAAGATTTCTTCAGTAGATAATATTCCTGATGGTTGGATGGGGCTTGACGTAGGACCAAATACAAACGAAATTTTTGCAGAAGTTCTAGCCAAGTCCAACACCATTTTATGGAATGGGCCCGTAGGAGTTTTTGAATTGGAAAAATTTGCCGAAGGAACAAAGATATTAGGACAAAATATAGCTAAGGCAACACAAAATGGCGCTTTCTCACTTGTAGGCGGGGGCGATTCTGTTG
Organism: Aequorivita iocasae; assembly: GCF_016757735.1. Classification (NCBI taxonomy): domain Bacteria; kingdom Pseudomonadati; phylum Bacteroidota; class Flavobacteriia; order Flavobacteriales; family Flavobacteriaceae; genus Aequorivita; species Aequorivita iocasae. Next base: position 1,048,947 of record NZ_CP068439.1, on the reverse strand, counting down.
CTGCGGTACAAAAATTTAACCTTTCAGATAAGGTGAGCTATGTGTCTACGGGGGGTGGTGCAATGTTAGAAATGCTCGAAGGCAAAACATTACCAGGCATTAAAGCTGTATATAGCAAAAGTTAAATAACACAATATTAGGTGTTTGCGTTTAAAATTTGTGTAATTTCGCGAAATCATTATTTTTGATAAAATTTTTTATTTAAAAAGGCGTTATTTTTTACAATATAAACAGGTAACCCTAAAAAGGTATTAATCAAGCGAGTTTGTTAAAATCCCCAAAACACAATAAAAAGCTGATGAAACTAAACAAAATTCTCCCCCTTGTGTTGTTGCTAGCCTTCAGCATGAGTTTTGCCCAGCAAGGTAAAAAGCAAAGCAAGAAGCTGAACACTAAAAAAGTTCAGGTTGTTGATTCTATCAAGGTTTCAAAAATTGCTGAAGAATTGCCTTCCACCGTTCTAGCTACATCTCTAAAGGACAGCACTGTATTTGATCTAAAAGATATGGCCCTTGCCCGCAAAAAAGACAGTCTTTGGTTAAAGGAACTCTACAAATCTGATCTTTTTGAAGATATATATAACAGTATTACCGATCAGGATTATGGTGTGGTTGATTATGATGAACTGCCCACGGAAGTACTCAAACAACGCTTAAAAGATCTGGATGCCCGCACGCCCTTTAAGGTAGAGTACAATGCATCCTTAGAAAGTGTAATAAAACAATACCTAAAGAACCGCCGTGGAACTTTGGAGCGACTTATGGGGCTTAGTGAATATTACTTCCCAATGTTTGAAGAAGAACTTGACAGGCACAATTTACCTTTAGAATTAAAATATTTAGCGGTTATAGAATCAGCGCTGAATCCTCGCGCCCAATCCAGAGTAGGTGCAACGGGGCTGTGGCAATTTATGTATCCAACAGGCAAAATGTTTGGCTTGGACGTAAGTTCATATGTAGATGAACGCTCAGATCCTATTATGGCTACAGAGGCTGCCTGCAAATATTTAAAGAGCTTGAACAACAGTTTCAACGATTGGGATTTGGCCCTTGCAGCATACAATTCGGGTCCTGGCAATGTTTCAAAAGCAATACGTCGTTCCGGCGGAAAGACAAACTACTGGAGTCTTCGCAATTACCTTCCACGTGAAACTGCGGGTTATGTACCTGCATTCTTGGCAACAATGTATATTTTTGAATATGCACAGGAACATGGCTTTAAAAAACAAGGCCCACGTATTCCTTACATTGCAACTGATACTATAAAAATCAAGCAACAACTAACATTAGATCAAATAGCCAAACTTACCAACTTAGACCGGGAAGAACTTGAATTTTTAAATCCCTCTTATAAGTTGGGAATTATCCCGGTAATTAAAGATGAGAATTATATGTTGCGGCTTCCTTTAACTGCAGTGGGTACATTTGTTACTAATGAAGCTGCTATTTATGCATTTGCACAGGAAGAAGTGGAAGAGGCAGAAAAACCTATGCCTGAACTCTATGAACAACCCGAAAAGATACGTTACCGGGTTAAAAGAGGCGATTATTTAGGTAGAATTGCCGAAAGATATGGCGTGGGTGTTAGCCAAATAAAAAGTTGGAACGGAATGCGAAGTAATACCGTAAAGGTTGGGCAAAACTTAATTATATACCCAAATAAGAGCTCACAAGACATAGCTAGCAATGCACCTGTTCAAAATAACACCTCAGAAAAAACCTATACTGTCCGTAATGGAGACTCATTGTGGAGTATTTCGCAAAAATTTCCTGGAGTTTCAGTCCAAAATATCAAAAATTGGAACGATATTAGTGGCAATAACCTAAAGCCCGGAACTAAACTAAAAATTTATAAAGGATAGTTCCAAAAAAACATCCTTTTAATGAAAGTACTCTATATTTTATTGGTTTCTTTTTTTGTCGTACTTACTTCTTCTTGTAACGATGGGGGTAAAAGAGACAAATCACTCGTTCCCAATTCAGTAGGAAATATAAACGCCTTACAAATTATTACACCCAACGACCTGTGGAACGGTGTTGTGGGTGAAGCCATCCGCAATAATTTTGCTGCACCTACCGATGGCCTTCCGCAAGACGAACCCCTTTTCTCAATGAACCAAATGCCGCCTGAAGCTTTTACGGGTTTTGCCCGTAGCAACAGGCTTTTTTTATATGTAGTTTTGAGTGAAGAAGACAAAGTTACCATAGCCACTGATGAATATGCCAAACCTCAGGCGGGAGCCATAATAAAAGCAACTTCTGAAGAAAAACTGGTTGAGCTTATCAATAAAAATGCGGCACAAATAATTGAAAAATTTCACAATTCTGAAATAAAGGAACGTCAACGCAGAACAGCTATTTCGTTAATGAAAACGGATTCACTCAAAAAGGCAATGGGCGTTAGTATGCAAATTCCAAGCGCTTACCGAATAGCCAAGGCGACAGACAGTTTTTTTTGGATGCGAAAAGACTTAAAGGATGGCACAACAAACATTCTTGTTTATGAAGTTCCTTTAAATATGATCACGAATGATAGCACTGCGGTTGGCGACATCATTAAAATCCGTGATTCCATAGGAAGCAGACTGTTGCCCGTGGAGGATGACGGACAGTTTATTACCGAGGATGCGTATGCCCCGTATCTTTTCACAACTAAAATTGACGGAAAATTTGCTTATGAAACCAAGGGCACCTGGGAAGTAAAAGACGATTGGATGGGCGGCCCTTTTGTAAATTACGCAGTGCGTGATGAGAAAAACAATCGTTATTTAATTCTCGAAGGCTTTACATATGCACCAGCAGTGTCAAAAAGAGACTTGCAATTTGAGTTGGAATCGATATTGAATTCTGCCAAAATCGAGTAGAACCCATAATACATTAAAAAAAAGAGCCTTTCAGTTTAAACTGAAAGGCTCTTTTTTAAGATGAAAGAAAAGTTTATTTGTTGTCGTCTATCTTTTTATCTGTTGGTTCTTCTTTAGAAGCATCCTTGAATTCTTTAAGGCCACTACCTAAACCGCGCATAAGCTCCGGAATTTTCTTTCCCCCGAAAAGCAATAACACAATCACCACAATCAATACTATTTGCCAAGGGCCAATAACACCTAAAGGAAAAAACAATGCACTCATAATTTTGAAAATTTAATTACGCAAAGGTAACAAGAAATGTTTAGATACAACGTTTTGAGGTTAACTTTAGCGTATGGCGCTTCAGTTTATTTTATATTTGTAAAAAGCAATTGCAGATTATGACCCAAAAAGAAAAAAGAGGCAAAAAGCTCAAAAAAAAGCTTTTACACAAATACCGAATGGTAATTCTTAATGAAGAAACGTTTGAAGAACGATTTTCATTTAAGTTAAACAGGTTGAATGTGTTTGTTTTCAGCACCCTTTTTGCACTATTCCTAATTTTGGCGACTACCTACATTATAGCATTTACCCCGCTTCGTGAATATATTCCAGGGTATTCTTCTACAACATTAAAAAAGAAGGCTACCCAGTTAACCTACAAAACGGATTCATTGCAGCAAATTTTAAATGTAAATGAGCAATACCTAGCTTCAATCAAAAAAGTGCTTACTGGCGATGTTAAAACGGTAAATTTCAACAAAGATTCACTCATTGAGGTAGCTAAAACAGACCCTTCGGTTTTAATACGCACTTCCAGGAAAGACTCTTTACTCCGGGAAGCGGTTGCAAAGGAGGACAAATACAATCCTTTAATTACACCCCAAGCTCAACAATATGCGCTCTTTGCCCCAGTAAAAGGTGCTATTTCAGAAACCTATGATTCAAAAACAAAACACTATGCAGTAGATGTGGTAACAACCAAAGATTCACCCGTAAAGGCTGTAGCAGATGGTACTGTTATATTTGCTGAATGGACCGCCGCTACCGGTTACGTTATTATTTTGAAACACGATAACAACCTAATTTCAGCCTATAAGCACAATGCCATGCTTACCAAGGAACAGGGTGAAATTGTTAAGGCTGGTGAAGTGATAGGCACGGTAGGTAATACTGGAGAACTTACAACCGGCCCACATTTGCATTTTGAACTCTGGCGTGACGGCTTCCCAGTTAATCCTACAAGTTTCATCGATTTTGATTGATAGCCTATGTCCATAAAATCCCTCAGCGCAAAAATATTTGCCAAAACTGTAGTAAAAAAAATCCAAAGATGGGCTACTAAGCCTGTTGCAACTCAGCAAAAAGTTTTTGAAAATCTTATATCTCAAGCCAAGAATACTGCCTTCGGAAAAGACCACGATTTTGAAAATATAACTTCTTTTGAGGATTTCGCCACAAAGGTTCCAATTCGCGATTATGAAGAATTGAAACCTTACGTTGAGCGCGTGGTCTCTGGTGAAGAAAATATTCTTTGGCCTGGAAAACCGCTTTATTTTGCAAAGACTTCGGGTACAACGTCAGGAGCGAAATACATTCCACTTACCAAGGAATCTATGCCATATCACATTGAAGCCGCCCGCAACGTAATCTTATGTTACATTAATGAAACTGGTAACGCCAAATTTGTAAATGGCAAAATGATTTTCCTACAGGGAAGTCCAGAAATGCAGGAGAAGAACGGAATTAAAGTAGGCCGGCTTTCTGGCATCGTTGCACATTACGTTCCTGCATATCTTCAAAAAAACCGCTTACCGAGTTGGGAAACTAACTGCATCGAAGATTGGGAAACCAAAGTAGACGCTATTGTAGCGGAAACCAAAGATGAAAATATGACTGTTATCAGCGGCATTCCCTCGTGGGTACAGATGTATTTTGAAAAACTTCAGCAAAAAACGGGGAAGAACGTCGGTGACCTTTTCAAAAATTTTAACCTGTTCATTTACGGTGGAGTAAACTTTGAGCCCTATCGCGCAAAATTTGAAAATTTAATAGGAAGAAAGGTTGACAGTATTGAACTTTTTCCAGCTAGCGAAGGCTTTTTCGCTTTTCAGGATAGCCAAAAGGAAAAAGGAATGTTGTTACTTTTAAACTCCGGTATTTTTTATGAATTTGTGGAAGTAAACACTTTTTTTGACGAAAACCCAAAAAGATTGACCATCGGCGAAGTTGAAATATGCGTTAATTATGTAATGATAATTTCAACAAATGCAGGCCTTTGGGCATATAATTTGGGCGATACCGTGCAATTTACTTCCACAAAACCATATCGAGTAATAGTTTCGGGAAGAATAAAACATTTCATTTCCGCCTTTGGCGAACATGTGATTGGAAAAGAGGTGGAAGAGGCTATGAACAAAGCCATTTCAAAGTTTAATTTTTCAATTACCGAATTCACCGTTGCGCCCCAGATAACGCCTAGCGAGGAAAACTTACCCTATCACGAATGGCTTGTGGAATTTGAAAAGGCGCCAGCAGACCTTAAAGAAGTTGCCAAGTTTTTAGATGCCGAAATGCAAAAGCAAAATTCATATTATTTTGATTTAATTGAAGGCAAAGTACTTCAGCCCTTAAAGATTTCATCACTTAAACGGGATAGCTTTCAACAATATATGAAATCACAGGGGAAACTGGGCGGCCAAAACAAGGTGCCGCGCCTTTCAAACGATCGTAAAATTGCTGATACCCTACTTGAAATTCAGCCACAAAATTAGTATTATCTTTGCGCCCAATGACTAAACAAAGATCACATACACGCACCCGTGCACAGGAAAGCACGCAGGCAATAGAGCGGTTGTATATCACAATGCGCCACCTTTTTAACCGAGGGTTCTATAAGCCTATGGGGGTTTCTGGTGAAACCCTTCGAGAATCATTATTAACGCTTCGTCCAGAAATCTATGGCTCTATAAAAGAAGACAAAATTGAGCTGCAGGGCTTATTGTATGTTATGGACCGTTTGCCTTACGGAATTGAGGAATGCAGTTTCATCAATTTAACGAGTGATGAAGGCTACAAAAACTCTCATTTTGAACCCATAATTCCATTAAAACGCCGAAGAAATTGTTACCGAATCGATTCGGAACAAATGAATATCGAAATAACCCGTGGCCGTTCGGAAATCTATGATATTCTCACACACTTAACCTTTCTTTTTATTGAATCGCACAAAATTATGAAGCAAGTGCTCATAAACGAAAACGGCGAAGTGATCCGCGATTGGAAAAAGCTAGAACAAGCTGTGCTCAAAAAAGGAAAACTTTCACAAGAAGAAAAAGAAGTGGCGCTTACGCACACCGCAAATTTTCTGGGAAGAACTTTTGAGGAAGTAAAGAGCGTATATCCTTTTTTCGCAAGTGAAAAGAACGAGAACCGCTTTTTCAATATTATATACTTTTTGGGAAAACTTGCCATCGATGAGGTTATTGCAGACAATAAACGTATAATCACTTTCAGTCCCGTATTACGCGAGCGTTTAGGGCACCACATTCACGGTGAACTGTGGGCTTATGCTATAAAGCAAACGCTTCAAGATAATGGTTTGTTGGAACGTCCATTGCATATTATAAGCGCCAATATGCACAGTGTAATGAACAGTCTATATGGCCCGAAGGCACTTTCAGCAGAATTTTCAAAGAAAAAACCCATGGAGGTTTTTGAGGCGCTCAGCATTGCTTCTAATGTGAAACTTCGTGAAAAAGTGACCAAAACCGCTTTGTCGGAAGGCATGATATTTATTGAAGACCAGAGCGGGACCAATATTGACGTACAGATAATCGATACCGCTAAAATAAAACAAAGCCCCTATATTGAAAGATTAAAGGAGCTTGAAGTCTCAAAAAAGCCCGTTATTGTTGTGATGGATTATGCTTTTGGTGAGCAGGCCTATGAAACTATGGACGAGCTTTTAAAACCCTTTGTGGATGCCAATAAAGTACGACATTTCTTAAATGTAGTTTCTGTTTCAATTATGGGAAAAGCAGGTATTTTGGAAGGTGGAAAGGGCGATATTATGATACCGTCTGCCCACGTTTTTGAAGGTACTGCAGACAACTATCCCTTCAAAAATAAACTTGACAAATCACTTTTTAAGGATGATGACGTTAAAGTTTGTACCGGTACAATGATTTCGGTGTTGGGCACTTCACTTCAAAATAGGGATGTGCTGAAATTCTTTCACAATTCCACGTGGAATGTGATTGGGCTGGAAATGGAAGGCGCGCATTATCAAAAAGCGATTCAGGCGGCTTCCAAAATTAGGCGCAGCATTAGCCCAAAAGTAAAAGTAAGGTATGCGTATTACGCCTCAGATAATCCTTTGGAAACAGGCAGCACTTTGGCTTCGGGCGGCTTGGGAACTACAGGTGTAAAACCCACCTATTTGATTACCGAAAAGATGTTAAAACAGATTTTAGACACTTCTAAAAATTAATTTTGAAAAACGATAAAGTACTGATTACCGGAGGTGCAGGATTTATAGGTTCCAATTATGTGGAATATGCGCTTAAAAATTCAGAAGATGAAATATTCATACTGGACAAACTTACTTATGCCGGAAATTTGCAGAATCTGGAAGCAGTTTCAGATAAAATAAACTTCATAAAAGGTGATATTTGTGATTTGGAATTTATTCAAAAACTATTCACAGACCACCAATTTAAAAAAGTGGTTCATTTTGCTGCGGAAAGCCATGTGGACAATTCCATTTCGGGACCTTCGGAATTTATTCAAACTAACATTGTCGGAACATTCAACTTGCTCCAATGCGCCTATAAAACTTGGATGAGCGGTCCGAATGATTTGAAAGATGAATTCAAAAATGCACGTTTTCTGCATATTTCCACAGATGAAGTTTACGGCACTTTGGGCGAAACGGGTCTTTTTACGGAAGAAACCCCTTATGCGCCGAACAGTCCGTACAGTGCTTCAAAAGCGTCATCAGATTTTATTGTGCGCAGTTATTTTCATACCTATGGTTTGCCAGTTGTAACTACAAATTGTTCAAATAACTATGGCCCAAATCAGCATAAGGAAAAGTTAATTCCTACTATAATCCGTAAAGCAATTTCAGGCGAACCTATTCCAATTTATGGCGATGGAAAAAACGTGCGCGATTGGCTTTACGTGATGGACCATTGCAGCGGAATTTATCTAGCTTTAGAAAAAGGAAAGCTTGGCGAAACCTATAACATCGGCGGACGCAATGAACGCGAAAATCTCTATATTGCAAATGTTATCTGTGAATTGCTGGATGAAATGCTTCCGAAGAAAACTTCCTATAAAGAACAGATATCTTTTGTAAAAGACCGTCCCGGCCACGATTTTAGATACGCAATTGACGCTTCAAAAATAGAAAACGAATTAGGCTGGAAGGCCAAAGAGAATTTTGAAACAGGTATCAAAAAAACCATTTTGTGGTACTTGGAAAACAGAGATAGATTATGAAGGGAATAATTTTAGCAGGAGGTTCGGGCACCCGTTTGCATCCCATCACACTGGCGGTGAGCAAGCAATTGATGCCTGTATATGACAAACCGATGATTTACTATCCGCTGTCAACACTTATGTACGCAGGGATTAAGGATATATTGATTATTTCTACACCGCAGGATCTCCCGCTTTTCAAACAACTTTTGGGTGATGGTAAAAAGTTAGGATGCAATTTTCAATATGCCGAACAAGCAAACCCCAATGGTCTTGCGGAAGCATTTATTATTGGTAAGGATTTCATCGGAAATGATAAGGTAGCATTGATACTTGGCGATAATATTTTTTACGGCTCGGGCTTGAAAGAATTGCTGCAATCAAACAACAATCCAGATGGCGGTGTAATTTACGCATACCACGTTTTAGACCCCGAAAGATATGGCGTTGTGGAATTTGATAAAAGTGGAAAAGCTCTTTCTATTGAAGAAAAGCCTAAATCTCCAAAGTCAAATTATGCAGTTCCGGGAATTTATTTTTACGACAACAGCGTTGTGGGAATTGCAGCAAATATAAAACCCAGTGCCCGCGGTGAACTGGAAATAACCGACATAAACAATGAATATTTAAAACAGGGCAAACTGAGCGTCAGCATTCTCGATAAAGGTACCGCTTGGTTGGATACCGGAACATTTGCATCACTTATGCAGGCCGCCCAGTTTGTTGAAGTTATTGAGGAAAGACAAGGCTTAAAAATTGGCGCCATTGAAGAAGCAGCTTATGAAATGGGCTATATTTCAAAAGAACAATTAGTGGCTTTAGCAGAACCGCTCTTGAAAAGCGGCTACGGTAAACACTTACTTCAACTAGACTAGATTTGGAATTACAACACACATCACTAAAAGATTGCTTTGTTCTGAAGCCGAAAGTGTTTCAGGACGAACGCGGACTTTTTTATGAAACTTACAACCAAAAAATGTTTGAGAAGGTAGCAGGATTTTCGATAGATTTTGTTCAGGATAACCAATCCATTTCTTCCAAAGGCGTGTTGCGCGGGCTTCATTTTCAAAATGGTAAAATGTCACAAGCCAAATTAGTCCGAGTAGTAAAAGGCAAGGTTTTGGACATTGTAGTTGATATACGGAAAGACTCGGAAACATTCGGAAAATCATTTTCCATTATGCTGGACGATGTTGAAAATTTACAATTATTTGTGCCGCGGGGTTTTGCTCATGGCTTTATCACACTTTCGGAACAATCCATTTTTTCCTATAAATGTGATAATTATTACGATAAAGCTTCCGAAAGCGGAATCATCTACAATGACGCAACCTTAGCGTTGGATTGGTATCTTCCGAAGGAAGAATTTATTATTTCAGCAAAAGATTTGGAACTTCCCACTTTTGAGGAAGCGGTTTCATGAAAAAAATACTGGTTACAGGTGCGAACGGACAATTGGGAAGATGCATAAAAGATGCGGCCGCCGGTTATCCCGATGTTGAATTTGTCTTTGTTTCAAAGGAAGATATTGATATTGAAAAGGCTGATTTAGTAACGGATTATTTCAGAAGAAATAATTTTACACATTGTATAAATACTGCTGCCTACACAAATGTTGAGCAAGCAGAAAGTGAAGAAGAAAAAGCATTTGCAATAAATGCGCAAGCCGTGAAAAACTTGGCTTCAACTTGTAATAAGAATGATGTTGTTTTGTTACACGTTTCCACAGATTACGTTTTTGATGGAAAAAAGAAATCACCTTATTTGGAAACTGACGCTACAAACCCCATCAATGTTTACGGGGCGTCAAAGCTAGAGGGAGAGCAATACATACAGAAAATCACTGAAAAACACTTTATTTTAAGGACTTCGTGGTTGTATTCGCAATACGGGCATAATTTTTTGAAGACCATTTTGAAATACGCTGAAGCGGGAAAAACCCTTACCATTACAACCGAACAAACGGGAACTCCTACAAATGCAAATGATTTGGCGAAAGCCCTGTTGCAGATAATTGCACAAGATTCAACAGGTTATGGCGTTTACCACTATAGCAACAGCGGCGAAACCACTTGGTTTGGCTTTGCCGAGGAGATACTTAAGCAAAGCGAAAAATTAAAAGAAGCAGACCTTGCAAAAACAAACCATTACCGTACTTTTGCCGCACGCCCGGAGTATAGTGTTTTGGATAATACAAAGGCGCAGAATACATTGAAATTAAAATATATAGATTGGCAGGAAAGCTTACAATCTGTAATAAAAAAGACAGTCATTAATTTATAATATTAGTTTTATGGCACAGCAAAATTCATCTGAGGAGGTTGATTTGGGGTATTTGTTTAAATCTATTGGAAGTGTTTTCATAAGTTTAGTAAAATTGCTTTTTCTAGTTTTAGGTTTTTTTAGAAAATATTTCTTATTGATTATTGGAGTAATTATCGTTGGAATTATTTTGGGATATTTTCTTGATAGAAATTCTGTAAAAGTTTATGAAAATAGATTGATTGTAATTCCAAATTTTGAAAGTGTAGAATATCTGTATGACAAGACTGACGAACTCAATTTTAAAATACAATCTGGTGACTCACTCTATTTGAAGACGATATTTGGAGAAAATTATAAAGTGGTTAGAAAAATAGAAATTGAGCCTATTGTTGATATTTATAATTTTACTACAAAGTCTAGAGAAAATATTGATGTATTCAGAATACTTTTTGAAAATCAAGATATGAAAGAATTTGTTGACGATATGACAACAAGTAAGCAATACAAATATCAAAAGCTCAAGGTCTTTATTCTTGGAAAAGAATCAGAAAAACCATTGGCTGATTTAATAAAATTTTACAATGAAAATATGCACTTTACTCAATATAAAGAAGCATATGTTGAAAACACAACAGAGAGATTGTTAGAAACAGAAAAGATGATAAAGCAATCAGATTCTGTTATTAATTCAATAGTTAACGCAACGGGAGGATCAATTACAAACCCTCCAGTTTATGCAAGTTTTAACAATGACTTTTATAGTATTTATAGGTATAAGGATGTTTTGCTAAAGGATAAATTGGAATTGCTTAAAAAAAGCAAAGATGAGGTGGCTATTATTAAACCAGTAAGTATAAACTATAATATTTTAGAAGGGGGATTTGCGACATTAAAAAACACTATTAAGATACCGATGCTTCTATTCCTTTTATTTTCATTTATCTTTTTTTTAAGATTTGTTTATTTGGGATTAAAGCGTATCGCTCAAGAATAGTACACGGCTAATGACAAAATCGGGGATAGTAATTCAAGCAAGAACAGGGTCTACCAGATTACCCAACAAGATGCTTTTGCCTTTTTATGAGAATAAAGGAATATTTGAAATTATTTTGCATCGGCTAAAAGAAAGTAATATTTCGATTCCTATAATTCTTGCCACGACTCAAAATAAGTCAGACAACCAATTGATTGAAATTGCTAAGAAATATGGTTTTAGCTATTATACTGGAAGTGAAGAAAATGTTTTAAATCGGTTTATTGAAACTGCGGAACACTTCAAAATTGATAATATTATTAGACTTTGTGCTGATAATCCATTTGTTGATCTAAACGCAGTGGAGGATCAAATAAATAATTTTAAAAACAAATATGATTATTGGTGCTATTCTACCAATAATTATACACCTACAATAAAAACCGGCTTTGGCTTTTGGACAGAGATGGTAACACTGGGTACACTTAAAAAAATAGCTTCTTTAACTGATGATTCTATTTATCAAGAACACGTAACAAATTATATTTATACCCATCCAAATATATTTAATATCCATTTTGAAAAAATAAATCAAAGCATTGAAGATGTTTCAGAGTTAAGGCTAACGGTAGATACAAAATCCGATTTTGAGCTGTTAAAAGAAATTTATGATGTGCTAAAATCAAAAAACATAGAATTTTCTGCTATTGAGATTTCAAAAACAGTAAAAGAAAATCCGCAATGGCTAACAATCATGAAAGCGGAAACATTAAAAAATATTAAATGAAAAAAGAAACCTATATAATTGGCGAAATAGGCCAAAACCATAATGGCTCTGTGGATATTGCTAAGCTTATTACAGAATTAGTTACAAAACCTGTAAAAGAAAATCTCTTCGGCCTAGACTTAAAGCCAATGAATGCTGTAAAGTTGACAAAGCGTGATTTAAACGAAGAGCTCTCTGCAAGTCAAATGTCAGGTTTATATAACTCTCCTAATTCATTTGGAAAAACTTATGGAGAGCACAGAGCAGTCTTGGAACTTTCAGATGAAGAGCACTTTGAGGTTTATAAACATGCGAAATCTCTAGGCTTGGATTTTGTGGAAACCTTATGTTCGCCGGGCTGCACCTCTTTACTTCGATATTTTGAACCCGATTTTTTAAAAGTCGCAAGTAGAGACCTTACCAATATTCCATTGCTTGAAACAATTTCTGAAACAAAAATTCCTATCATACTTTCTACTGGAATGGCCAGTAAAAAAGAGCTAGATGAAGCTTTAAATATTATAACGAAAAAGCACACTGACATTTCTATACTCCATTGTGTTTCCGAATATCCAACCCATCCAGACCATTTAAATCTAAACACTATTAAATATTTAAAAAAGCATTATCCAAATTATAGAATAGGTTTCTCTGACCATACGATAGGAATATCCGCACCAGTGGTTGCCGTAGGGATGGGAGCAGAGATAATCGAGAAGCATGTTACCATAGACCGTAGTATGAAAGGAACCGATCAAGCAGGCTCCTTGGGCCCTGAAGGTGTTATGAGAATGGTTAGGGATATACGCATTGCAGAACGCTGGATGGGTGAAGAAGATTTTTTCATAGAACCGAGCGTTCAAGCTGCACGTGTAAAACTTGAAAGATCCATAGCTTCAAAGAGAGATTTAAATGTAGGGGAAATAATAAAGCCAGAAGACATTCATCTGCTTAGCCCTGGAGATGGAATAAAATGGATTGATAAAGAAATTATTATAGGGGCTAGAGTAATAAACGCTATTCCAAAAAATGAAATAATATATCCCGAGAATGTTGAAAAAAATTGATAAACTTCCCAAACTTGTACTTACAGATATTGATGGTGTATGGACCGATGGCGGTATGTATTACGATCAAACTGGGAACGAATTAAAAAAGTTTCATACCTACGATAGTGCGGGAGTATTATTTTGTAAATTAAATAATATTCCAGTTGGTATTATTACCGGAGAGACTACTAAAATTGTTGAAAATAGAGCTAAAAAACTTAAAGTAGATTTTCTTTACCAAGGCGCTCAAAAAAAATTGGAAATTGTTTCATCGCTTTGTAAACAATTAAATATTTCAATGGGTGATGTTGCTTATTTAGGTGACGATCTTAACGATATTGAACTCTTAAAAAATGTTGGTTTTTCAGGGGCTCCAATATCTGCTCCCACATATATCAAAAAATTGGCTGATATCGTTATTCAGAAGAAAGGCGGAGAAGGGGTATTTAGAGAATTTGTTGAATTCATTTTGATAGAAAATAATAAAATGGAAGAAACAATTTTGCTTTACCAGAACTTAAAAAAAGTGCCACAATAATTTTTTTGAAATTACTCTTGCCAAAAAATTAAGGAAAGCGGACGTAAAACACTAAAAAGTAATATTTAATGCAAGCGACTTTTTCAAAATTGCCATTAAATAAAGCTGGTTCCCTTTTCCTTAGGATGTCCGCCATGGGCTCGAAGTTTTTGATATTTACATATTTATCAAAATACTTTACCGAATCGGTTTATGGTGTTTACTCACTATTATCAACTACAGTTACCATTGCCATATTTGTATTGGGCTTTGATTTTTACAATTATGCGATTCGTGATATATTGCTTAAACCAAATGATAGAGCATCAAAGGTTGCGACATCCTTTGTTTTTTATCTGTTTATCTATTTGTTTTTTATCCTTATAGGACATTTGATTTTTGATCAAGTAGATTATCTTTCCAAATACGCTACACTCATAATTTTTATTTCTATTTCAGAACATTTAAATCAAGAAATATATCGCTTGCTATTGGCTTTTAAAAAAGTTTTGGTCGCGAATTGGTTTTTATTCTTAAGGGTGGCTGGTTGGACAATTTGGGTGTTATTTCAAATAATTGTTTTAAAAAAAGCCATCTCATTAGAATATATACTTTATACTTGGCTTTTTTTCAATTTGGCCATACTATTTGTTACCGCACTTTGGTTCAGTCAATCAATACGAAGGCATATTTCAACAATTCAAATTAACAAAGACTGGCTAAGAAATGGATTACGGGTAAGTTTAATTTTTTATATGGCAACCCTCGCACTAAAAGTAATAGAGTATTCAAACCGATACATAGTGGAAGGAGTCTTGGACGAAGCTTCAGCCGGTATCTTTTCATTTTATTCAAATATTTCCATGGTGATAGGAATTTACATAAGCACCGTCGTAGTTTCATATGAGTTGCCAGATTTAATAGAGAGCTCTACCAATGATACGTTTGATGCAAAACTACTCCGGTTCAAAAACTTGCTAATACGTCATTCTGGATTTGCATTTTTAGCTGTGATCGTTTTAATATACCCAATTCTTTTGTGGCAAGGAAAAGCTTCCTTTGCACAATTTTGGCCGTTAATAATATTATTGAATGCAGCAACGTTTTTAATGAACGTGTCACTCATATACCATTCTTATTTATATATTAAGCACCAAGAAAAAAAATTATTGCAAATTGTATTAATTTCCAGTGTGATTAATGTGGTATCCACCTTTATGTTCAGTTATTTGTTTGGGATTATAGGTGCCGGAATAGCATTTTTAATCACAGGAATTATAATATTTGCATTAAGGAAACGCGCTGTAAAAAAGAAGATATAAAAAATGAAGAATTTATTTGTGGCCCTTGGGCAGCACCATGTTCAAAATTTTGAAAACCTTATTGAAAACAATTTGGTAGTGGAAGGTGAGCGAATTCTTATAGCGGGATCAGGTTTAATTTATAATTCCTTAAAATGGGATAGGGTTATAATGGCAGAGCAATCTTTTAATAACAATGCAGATTCCGCATTTAGCCAAGTAGCAGCCATAAATTCTAAAATACGTTCCTACAAAGAGATGTTGAGCCATATATCTTCTTTAAAAAATGGCCCCATTACTTTATACGTTTGTTATATAGAAGATGTTTTAACAAATTATCTTTTTTTGAGCTTTGGCAAAAACCTAAAGGCAGTTATTGTAGAGGATGGCACCTTGAATTATTATGACCATTCCCTAAAAAATATTTCAAGATTAAAATTTCTATTAAAACAAATAATTTCCCAAACTCACGGCATTCCATTTAAAAAATACCAAGGTCATTCCTCTGGAGCTGAATATGATCATGTAATTTCTCAGTTTTTAACGCTTCCAACACACGCTTATATAAAGAAAAACGCAAAACAACTCCCTTTAGAGAAAATATCTTTACCAAATTACACCAATTCACTTTATATAATTGGACAAGAATCTTACGGCACACTACTTGGCCAGAATTTTTTTGAAAATGCGCTAAAACAATTTTTGGAACAATTAAAAAAACAGTCTTTTTATAAAAAGATAAAAACCATTTACTATAAACCCCATCGTAACGGAAAACAATTGTCTGAAGCATTTTTTAAAGCTATTTTTTCAGATAAAGAAGTGGTTTTTTTACTTACGGAACAAACCTCAGAAAACTTATATTTTGAAAGATTACATTCTCAATATATTGCAGGGTTTGATTCTAGCACGCTTATTAATATATATTCTAAAATTGAAGATCAAGAAAAGAAAAACGTGTCTTTTTTTGTAAATCCTTTAAAAAATGATGAACTGGTCCCACTTTTTAAGAACTTAGAATTTCAATTTTTAAATAAAGACAAGTTATAACTATGGGCCTTTTTATCAACTTGTTGTTTGCGTTCCTGTTTGTGTTCTTTACGTATTATTATGTAAAAAAAAGTTTCTTATTGTCCTTTTTATATGGGCTTGTATTTTTTCAGGCGTTTAGTGTAATTCCATCACTTATCTATATTGAGCAGGGAATATTCATTAACGAGCAGGGAAGGTTTAGTTTTTTCACAGGCGCAACGATAGTTTGCGTGCTCTACTTTATTTTCACATTCTCAATCATTGCCATGGCTTTTAAAACATTCAATAAAACAAGGTTGCCGGTGTTCCAATTTAATTATAAGGGGAAAAATGTGGAGCTACTTATAGTAATGGCAATGATAATTGTACCGCTTATTCTACTTCTAATTAATGCGGTATTGTCGCCATTACCTATTTTGGACTCTTCCGTAACACGCTTTACCTATTGGTCCACTTCTCGTTTTCCATTTTTGAATAGTCTTTTTGGAAACACAGCTATGTTTGTTCCCTTTGCCATCGGCTTGATGTTCCCAAAATTCAAGAAATTTTCTGTATTTATGCTGTTTGTTTTTTTTGGTTATAATTTTATGATTGGCCAAAAATTTTCACCAATTCTACAGGGCTCCTATTCTTTTTTATTGCCTTTGGTTTTTTATTATAGAAACAATCTAAAAGTTTATATAAAACGGGCCTTATTACCATTGTTCATTGTCGTAGGTGTTCTTACCGCAATTATGTACACGATTACTTATAATAAATATGAAGAGACTAATCCATTTGCAGACATTAAGATTTATAATCCTAATGAAGCGATAGTTTATAGAATATTTGGCTTGCAAGGGCATTTGTTTTGGGGAGCTACTGAACGGTATTTGATAGGTAATGAAGCTCCTAAATCTTTCAACCCGGCAGACCTGCTTTATGGAATGCCAATTATGATGGAAGAATTTGCAAAAAACAAAAAAGATGTTCTAGCTGCCAATGCTGAAGGAGGATATAATTTTACCAATGCTTATCCGGGTATTTTATTCGAAATCTTTCCTCTTTCTCTTTCTTTGGTCTTACATACTTTTTTGGTTATTATTTTTCTTGCGCTCATGGGATGGGTTTTAAAAGAGTTAATGGTAGGGCATGCCTATGTACTTTCAATAATTGCCTACCAGTTATTTAATTGGATTATATATGCATTTGTAATGGGGTATTTTTATAAAATGTACTTCGCGATTTTCTTTATGCTTTTATATGGTATATATATTTATTTCAGAAAAAAAAGAAATTTAATATATGAATAAGAAAGAACTGATTGCCGACTACAGCTTTTTAAGCATGTTTGCTGTTTTGCCATTTTTAGATTTTCTTTCCCCTGTAGTACTTGTAATTACAATTTTAACAGGATTATTTTTCAAAAACCAAAAAGGTTTTTTTTCACGATTGAAAACTCAAAAGGCCATACTTATATTGTTTTTGTATTTCCTTATGGCGATTCTAAGTTTAACATACAGCACACAATTTGATGAGACAGTTACAAAACTTGGAAGAATCATTGTTTTTGTTCTTATGCCAATTGCATTTTTTATTGTAAATCCTTCTCTAGGTTTAATAAAACTAGCTAAAAAAACATTCATTATTTCACTTATGTTTTTCTGTTTGTTTTCTTTGGGAAAATTAATTTACCATTATATCGTTGATTATGAAATAAGCCATTGGTACAACTTCGTACAGGCATCGATGTATCATAAATATATTCCTGAAGATGCCATGTTCTTAAATACTGGTTTGGTACTAGTATTATTTGGATCATTTAAAAAATATTTTAAACTTTTTTGCGCATTCCTTTTTCTTATAGTTATTGTTTTATTTGGCGTAAGGCTTGGATTATTTATTTACTTATTGATTTTCGCATATTATTTCATACTTAACTGGAAAGTTTTGTTTTCCATAAAGTCTGCTATGGTGGGGATATTTACAGTTTTATTATGTTTTTTCTTAATAGAAAACAGCCGTTATGTAAATGATAAGTTTTACGATACTCTTGATAAAATTGGCTTAGGGACAAAAGATAGAGTTTCAGAAACAGGTGAGAAATATCACAATATATTCTTACGAGAGAAAATGTGGAGTGCTTCAATTGAATTAATTCAAAACCGACCAATCTTGGGATACGGAGCAGGTGCTGAAAGAGAGGAACTTGCCAATATTTATAAAACAAGAGGCTATTCCATTCCCAGGTATAATGCCCATAATCAATTTTTGTCTTCAACTGTACAGTTGGGTTTTTTAGGTTTTTTCGCAATTCTTGGTGTTTTCGGGATACTCTTATATAATGGTGTTAAACAAAGCAACAGAGTAATGAATTTAATTATTTTGGTAATGGCAGGATCTATGATAACGGAAAGCTATCTGGAAATCCAACAAGGGTTATTTTACTATTGTATTTTTGTTTGTTTGCTCAGTTACTGGCAATACCAAAAAGGCGTATTAATCAAAGAGGATAATCTCTAATGAAAAAAAATGCAAACTCAAAATACAAACATGGGTAAAAAACCTAAAATATTATTTATTAGCCATTCTGTGGGCGGCGTTGATGTGTGGCTACGATTAGTTTTAGCAAATTTAAACCCTAATTTGTTTGATATTGTAATTATACATGGCTTTACTGACACAAATAAAGTTTTTTTAAATAA
The DNA here is from genome assembly GCF_016757735.1 of Aequorivita iocasae. NCBI lineage: Bacteria > Pseudomonadati > Bacteroidota > Flavobacteriia > Flavobacteriales > Flavobacteriaceae > Aequorivita > Aequorivita iocasae. Next base: position 1,030,030 of record NZ_CP068439.1, on the reverse strand, counting down.
AGAGAACAAACCATTAAAAGAATATAAAATAGCTATTGATCGGAATCTTCATCCTTGGAAAGATACTAAAGCAATATTTCAGACAATTTCCATTGTAAAAAATGAAAAGCCCGATTTAATACATGCACACAGTGCCAAAGCTGGCATCATTGGAAGGCTGGTTGGTGTAGCCACAAACACTTCTGTGTTTTACACGCCCCATGCCTTCTCTTACCTAAGTACTTCTAATAAAATAAAAAGAAGTTTTTTTTTAAGCATTGAAAGACTTTTTTCAAAGTTTAACAATAAAATCCTAGCCACTTCCGAATCAGAAAAAAATCGAGCTATAGTAGATGTTCACTATTCTCCTAAAAAAGTGATAGTGTTTAATAATTGCATCAACGAAATATCTGATATTAAAGAGCTGTCGATTCCACAAACATGGCCCGATGAATACATTTGTTCAGTCGGCAGGCCCTCTTATCAAAAAAATATAGAATTTATGGTGGAGGTAATAAAACGGGTTACTTTAGAAAAGCCAAATGTGCATCTTGTACTAATGGGAGTAGGATTTCATTCTCCCAATTTAGAAAGTGTTAAGGCGAAGATATCTGCTTATAATTTAGAAAAAAACATAACTCTATTGGAATGGACCGAGAGAAAAGATGTTTTTCATATTATACTGAAATCAAGATTGTATATTTCCTCAGCACGTTACGAAGGGTTGCCTTACTCAGTAATAGAAGCAATGGCTTTAAGAAAGGCATGTATAGTAACCGACGTTGATGGTAACCGAGATTTGATTGTCAATAATCAAAATGGATTAATTATTAAAGAAGATAACACTAATGAGTTTTCAAATGCAATTTTAGAATTGTTGGAGGATGAAAATAGGCGTCAACAATTTGAAGCAAACTCACTAAAACTTTTCAATGAGCACTTCAACATTGAAAATACAATTCACAACCTGGAAAGCATATATAAAACTGAAGCGGAGAAAAAATCTTAACTTATCGATTTTTTAAAAACTAAATAGCGAAGGGATAAGTTTATTAATGGATAGTTTTTTATCTTCCCCTAATATTTAGAAATCAGAACTTATAATAATGAGGATACTGCTGTCAGCCATATACCCCTATGCATTTTTGCTGCTTTATCTCATCATTCCTTTTGATAATTATATTAGGGCGCTCCCTAATATTCTTTTGGCGATTTTGATGGTTGCTTTTCCGTTTATTGTAAAAAAGGAAGATTTTAAAAAATTAAAATCACTTCCAGTTATACTATTTGTAGGTCTTCTCGCCTATCTCTTTATAGACTCGTTTTTTAGCGGAAGATTCCCAGAGGATTTTAATATCATAAAAAAAGTGATGATTGCCGTAGGCCTTGTCATTCTTTACATTCCAGTAGCCGATGTAAAAAAGATCAATAGCGCAATAATATTTTCCTCGCTGGCAGCAATTATTTTTTCAATATATAATTTTGTTTTAATCACTGATGCTACCGGAAGTTTTTCTTTGGGCGATTCTCCTCAAGTAGTGGAATCGCTATTGATAGATAGGTTGTACTTGGGCCTTCTGAGCACTTTCAGTATTTTAATTTCCTTTCAGGAAATTAAAAAGAAATACCACCCCAACAATAATTATTATTTGGTCAATATTTTTGTGAACTTGCTCTTCATCGTCCTTATAAACTCAAAGATAGCGCTCATATGTCTTTTGGTCTTGGTGTCAATAAAACAATTTTACGGCCACCGCAGAATATGGAAGGTTGCTATTGCAGCATTTACTATTACAGCGGTTTTAGGATTATTTTTTCTTCTTAAATCTGAAAAAGGCTTTCAGCACAACCAGACAGAAACACATAAAAGTCCACCGGCATTTATTGAAAATTCATTGACGTATGAATTACGCTCGATAGTCTGGCAATGTGCCCAAAACATTATTCACGAAGAAAGTTTTATGCTGACGGGTTTAGGCTTTGATAAAACAAAAGACGAACTTGTTTCCTGTTACGCCTCGCAACTGACCAACGAAGCCAAAAGAGATAAATTTGTTTCGGAAAGATACAATACCCATAATCAATTTTTTGACTTTTATTTAAGCGCGGGCTTTATAGCGCTATTAATTTTCCTAACCTTTATAATCACAAGTTTTATCGCAAACAGGAAACAGTTTTTGCCAACGGCAATGCTGGCAATTCTTATAATGTATTGTTTTGTTGAAAATGTATTTCATCGGCAGATGGGAGCCTATTATGTAGGTTTTATATTAATTGTGCTAATTACAAGTGGCAAAACATCAGAAAACAACAGCATAAAAAACTTATAAAAAGAATTGCAAATTGTACTTTTGCGCTTTAAAAATATTTAGGAACCTTTTCAGTTTTTAAAAGATAGAATAAAGATAAATGAAAATTTCAGTAATAGGAACTGGTTATGTAGGCCTTGTAACGGGAACCTGTTTGGCAGAAACAGGGAATGAAGTAATTTGTGTAGACATAGACGAAAGCAAAGTAGAAAAAATGCGCAATGGCATTGTACCTATTTATGAGCCACACCTTGACGTACTGTTTGAAAGAAACATCAAGGCAAACCGTTTAAAGTTTACTACTTCACTAGATGAAGGTTTAGCGCATGGCGATATTATTTTTTTAGCGCTCCCAACTCCGGAAGATGAAGACGGTTCTGCAGATCTTTCGTATGTTTTGAACGTTTCTGAAGAGATAGGTAAGAAAATAAAGGAATATAAAGTCATCGTTGATAAAAGTACCGTACCGGTCGGCACCGCAGAAAAAGTTCACAAAGTAATCGCTAAAAATGCCTCTTGTGAATTTGATGTGGTTTCAAACCCAGAGTTCCTGCGCGAAGGCTTCGCAGTAGATGATTTTCTTAAACCTGAACGCATTGTCGTAGGCTCGAGTAGTGAAAGAGCTACGGCATTAATGAAAAAGCTCTACAATCCCTTTGTACGCTCTGGAAACCCAATAATCGTCATGGACGAAAAATCTGCAGAGCTTACAAAGTATGCAGCAAATTCATTTTTGGCAACCAAGATTACCTTTATGAACGAAATAGCCAACTATTGCGAAAAAGTTGGTGCCGATGTAGATATGGTACGTGCCGGAATGGGTACCGATAGCCGTATTGGCAAGCGTTTCCTTTTCCCAGGAATTGGCTATGGGGGTTCTTGCTTCCCAAAAGATGTAAAAGCGCTTCAAAAGGCAGGAAAAGACGAAAATTATGATTTCAAAATTTTAAGTTCTGTAATTGAAATCAATTCATCCCAAAAAACGATTTTGCTTCCTAAAATCGAGAACTATTTCAAAAATGATTTAAAAGGGAAAACGATTGCCATTTGGGGGCTGGCCTTCAAACCAGAGACAGATGACATTCGTGAAGCCCCATCTATTGATATGATGGATGCTTTACTGGATAAAGGAGCAAAGCTTAAAGTTTTTGACCCCGAGGCGATACCAAATATTGAAAAACGCTTTGGAGATAAATTAAATTATTGCGAATCTATGTATGCAGCGTTGGACAATGCCGATGCACTTTTAATTTGCACCGAATGGAGCATATTCAGAACTCCTGATTATGGTAGATTAAAACAATTGTTGAAAAATCCGGTTGTTTTTGATGGTAGAAATTTATATAACGTAAATGATATGGAAACAGAAGGGTTTACCTATGTTTCTGTAGGTAGAAAGACCGTAAATTTATGAAATGCCCAATAGCAAATTATAAATTGAAAGAAGGTGCAGCCTTAGGCATTCCATCTTCCTATTTCTCAAATATTTTATACAGATGAAAAAACGTGTCCTAATAACCGGAGCTGCTGGATTTTTAGGCTCGCACCTCTGCGATAAATTTATTGCCGAAGATTTTCACGTTATCGGGATGGATAACCTTATTACTGGTGATCTAAAAAATATTGCACATCTTTTTAAACTGGAAGCTTTTGAGTTTTACCACCATGATGTTACCAAATTTGTACACGTTCCAGGAAAAGTAGATTATATTCTTCATTTTGCTTCTCCAGCAAGCCCAATAGATTATTTAAAAATACCCATCCAAACTTTAAAGGTAGGTTCATTGGGAACTCACAATCTTCTTGGATTGGCAAGGGAGAAAAAGGCACGAATTCTTATTGCTTCAACATCTGAAGTTTATGGTGACCCGCAGATACATCCGCAGACGGAAGAATATTTCGGAAACGTAAACACCATAGGCCCCCGTGGGGTTTATGATGAAGCAAAGCGTTTTCAGGAATCTATAACCATGGCCTATCATAGATTTCATGGATTGGAAACTCGAATTGCTCGAATTTTTAATACCTACGGACCACGTATGCGCCTTAACGATGGCCGTGTAATTCCTGCTTTTATAGGCCAAGCTTTACGAGGTGAGGATTTAACTGTTTTTGGAGATGGTATGCAAACGCGTTCCTTCTGCTATGTAGATGATGAAGTGGAAGGGCTTTACCGCTTATTGATGAGCGATTATCCATTTCCTGTCAATATTGGAAATCCTGAGGAAATAACCATTCTAGATTTTGCAAAGGAAATTGTAAAACTGACTGGAACCGAACAAAAAATTGTGTTTAAGCCGCTACCTCAGGATGATCCAATGCAACGTGAGCCTGATATTTCCAAAGCTAGGGAGATCTTGGGGTGGGAGCCTAAAATATCAAGAGAGGAAGGCATGAAAAAAGCATTTCAATATTTTAAAAATCTTTCAAAAGAAGAACTTTTTAAAAGCGAACATAAAGACTTTTCAAAGCATAACAACAGGTAATAATTAAATGTTTAGAAGCGGAAGATATTCAGGATTACTTAGACCTATTTCATATGGAATAGATCTGTTCTTTATCCATTTTTTTGCTTTTGAATTTTTTAACCAACCCTTTCCCTTTTTTAACTACGTTGTATTTGTAACAATTGCTTGGCTGGTACTTTCTTTAAGTTCAGGTTTTTATGAAATATATCGCTTTACTCATCTATCAAAAATCATGTCGCTTATAGGCAAGCAGGGCCTTATTTTTTTATTGATTGTTTTTTCATTTTTTGGGTTTTATAACGAATTGACAACATCTGCTTCAATAATTCTAAAGTATTTCCTTTTGGTAATGCTGTGCATTACTATTATAAAATTTGGAGTTTATTTTCTTCTAAAAAGATATCGGCTACACTTGGGGGGTAATATGCGTAAAGTTGTAATTATTGGATTAAATCAAAAAACAGATCAATTACGCAAGTTTTTCTTAACCAATCCGGTATATGGTTATAAACTGTACAAAACTTTTGATATAAAGGGGCCTAACAAGGTTAGTATAGAGGAATGCATGGATTATATTATGAAAGAAGAAATAGATGAAGTTTACTCCTCTGTTGCGGAAATTGGAAACAAGGATCTTCTTAAACTAATGGATTTTGTGGACAACAATCTCAAGATTTTAAAATTTCTGCCGGACAATAAAGAAATTTACACTAAAAAACTTGACTTCACCTATTACGGAGTGCTTCCAATTCTATCTATGAGGAAAATTCCCATTGACGAACCTTTCAATAAATTCTTAAAACGGAGCTTTGATATTTTACTTTCATTATTGGTAATAATAGGCTTATTGTCCTGGCTCACACCTTTGCTGGGCCTATTAATAAAGTTAGAATCAAAGGGGCCAGTGTTTTTTAAGCAAAAACGTAACGGACTTGATTATAAAGAATTTTATTGCTATAAATTCCGATCCATGAAGCCTAACCCCATGGCACATTTGGAACAAATAAGAAAAGGCGATGAACGCGTAACGCGGGTAGGAAAAATAATTAGAAAAACGAGTATTGATGAACTGCCACAGTTTATCAATGTGCTAAAAGGTGAAATGTCCGTTGTAGGCCCAAGACCGCATATGGTAAGTCATACGCATATGTATGCAGAACGCATTGATAAATTTATGGTGCGCCATTTTATCAAACCAGGTATTACGGGCTTGGCACAGGTTAGCGGTTTTAGAGGTGAGGTTGAAGACGATAACCATATTATCAATAGGGTAAAATACGATATCTTTTATCTCGAAAATTGGAGTCTCTTCCTTGATATTAAAATTGTATTCCAAACTATCTATAATGCCCTTAGAGGTGAAGAAAAGGCGTATTAAATTCGCTCTATAATAGCGGTGAATTCCTCAAATTGTTTATGAAAATTAAAAGCTGAAACAGAATTTTTCTGAATCATTTTTCTCGGAAACTGTTTTAAGTTATCTTCAGATAAGGTATTTATAAACTCTTGTAGCGCCTTAAAATCATTTACCGGTACAACCCATCCTAAGGAATTCTTTTCTACAATTTCTCCTCCTTCTCCACCTGCAAAATAAAGCACGGGAATTCCCAAACGAGTAAACTCAAATATTTTTGAGGGAACAGATCCATAAATTCTTTTTTTCAATGTAATAAATGCAATGTCATATTTTTGCAGCTCAATATGCAATTCATCTCTTTTCAATTCGCCGTAAAAATATATATTTCTTTTCTCCACCTTTTTAATTTTCTCCGATTCAGGACCTGCACCATAAATGTGTAGACTTATATTTTTTGGAAACGAAATTTTTTGGCAGAGTTCGAAAATACCTTGTGCAACGCCCAATAAACCGCCATATACAAGTTTTATTTCGCTAGAAGATTGTATTTTTTTGATGTGGGGAGCATCGAAATTTGGAATATTTCGGTATAGAAAAGTTTTCTTTTTTTGGTTAAATACTAATATGTGTTCAATAATTTCTTCGGACTGCCCAATTATTAAATCAGAATTTCGATAACAAAATTTTTCCATTTTCAAAAGAAAGGAATAGTAGCTCCCCTTATGGAAAAGCCCCATTTCCAAACCTGCAAGCGGCCAGAGATCTGAAACATTCAAAATAATTTTCTTTGAGAACAATCGGCCAAGTAATACCGCTGTAAACCCAACAAAAATTGGGGAGTATTGAATAAAAAGCTTTTTTGGAGTTTTTGAAAAAAGAAAAAATAAAACCATACTAAATGAAAAAGATAGCATGGACAGCAACCTCACAAATTTATTTGCAGAATTGCTGGGCCAAATCCATAATCTTTTTATTTTTCCAAAGGAAGTTTTCTCTGTGGTGGAAATGCTTCCTCTAAAATCTTTAAAAACTTTTCCTGTGGGGTAATTGGGGAATGGGCACACTACTTTTACATTAAATCCTGCATCTCCCAAACCTTCTGCTACGCCGTAAATGCGGTTGGATGCCGCGCCTTTTTCTGGGGGAAAGTAGTTAGTTATTATCAGAATCTCCTTATCCATAATTAATTCTCAGTAATTGCTCAACAATTCGCTCAGAAGCTTTTCCATCCCAGAGAGGGATATTTTTAACCTTTTCCCATTGATTGTTTTTTAGTTTTTGAAATGCCTCCGAAATTTTTTTCTTATCATTTCCTACCAGCACATTGGTACCGAGATCACAGGTTTCGGGACGCTCCGTTGTAGATCTAAAGGTTATACATGGCACATCCAATATTGAGGCTTCTTCGGTAATGCCACCAGAATCAGTGAGAATCGCTTTGGAATTTTTCAATAAGTATATAAAACTTAGATAACCCTGGGGTTCAACAAAATGAAAATTTGGAAAGTCTTTTTTGGTTTCAAGCAAAATTTGTTGGGTTCGGGGGTGCACAGGAAAGACAATGGGCATCTCTTCAACATGTGCTGAAATTTCCATTAATAATTCTATGAATGAGTTGACTTCGTCTACATTAGAAGGTCGATGGATTGTCAATAAATAATATTGGTTGGGTGCTAAATCGAAATCATCCCAAAATGCTGGTTTTTTTATACGATTTAAATTTTGCAGAAGCGTGTCAATCATCACATTACCCACAAAAAAAACGTTTTCTTTGGAATGCCCAGCTTTGATTAGATTTTGGGTTGCAATGTCCGATGTAGTAAAAAAATAATCGGTAATGCTATCGGTTACCATTCTATTTATTTCTTCTGGCATAGTCAAGTCTCCGCTTCGTATTCCGGCCTCCACATGAATTAATGAAATACTTGCTTTTTTAGCGGTGATTGCGCAAGCCATTGTTGAGGTTACATCTCCCACGACTAGTACAAAATCAGGTCTGTTTTCTATTAATTCTTCCTCAAAAGCTATCATAATACCGGCTGTTTGCTCTGCCTGTGAACCGCTTTTTATGTTTAAATTTTTATTTGGTTGGGGTATTTGGAGTTCCTCAAAAAAAGTATCACTTAAATTGGCATCATAATGTTGCCCTGTATGAATTAACCGGTAACTTATTTGACTTTTGGGAGTTTGAAGTTTTTCTATTGCACGAATTATTGGAGAGATTTTCATAAAATTAGGTCTCGCACCTGCAACAATAGTAATTTTCATAGATAATATTTTAATTTTCAACCAACGAAACAAACTGCTTCAACTTTCCGCTTGCAGATCTATCCAGCTGTGCTTTTCTGTGGAAGTTAAATGTCAATCCAGGCTCTAAAAATTGTTCAATTGTTTCTGTTATAGATTGCTTTTTTTCTTCCGTTAATTCTTCTTTGCTTACATAGTTTATTTCAAAAGTATCAATCTTTGTTTGAATCACTTTAAATTCCTGTATGTTTCCGCTCTCTTCCATTATCTTTTTGGTAATCACATAAAAAGTCATTCCAGCAGCTTTCTTTCCACTGGGAAGTGTCGCAAAATCATTTGTTCTTCCGGTAAGTTTTTTTAGAATTGGTTTTTTAAAAGTACTTTCTTCACTCAATGCACCATAATCACCAATTTCATAACGAATAAATGGATGCGCTTTGTTGTGCAGCGAAGTTATCACAATTCGACCTTCTTCGCCCAATGGAACTGGCTGGTCGTTTTCATCCAAAATCTCAATAAAAAGTGTTTTGGAATCCACTTCCCATTCGCCGTGAGGGTTGGTAAAGGCAATTACTCCGGCTTCCGAACAGCCATATTCATTCACAATAGGAACGCCCAATCGGTTTTCAAGCAGAATTTTATCAGCCTCAAAAAGCATTTCGGATGTAACGATGCACACCTTAAGCGTAGGACAAATATTTTTTAAAACGATATTTTTTTCCCTCAAATATTTCGCAAAAAGCACAATACTGCTAGTGTAGCCGTTTATATACTCAAAAGGTTTTTGTTTATAAACCTTCAACATTTCATCGAGTGCTTTTTCTGAAAGGTCGTTTATTGAAAACCGATATCGCTTGGCCAGAAAATCCTTCAGTCGAACGGTCTTGTTTTCAACAGTATCCAAAGGAATTCCATAATACCGCGCCTGCAACGAGCTGTTGAAATTTATGCCGTACCACCCAAAGCGTTCCATGTGGTAAGCCCAGGTAATGGCGTGGCTGTATTTATCTTTTGCAAAACGAATGGGATTGCCGCTGGAGCCCGAGGTTTTGTTTGTGTAACTATTTTTTTCGGAAAACCCTTTTGAAAGTCTTTCTTTCAAAGGAATTTGGTAATCTACTTTTTTCAAAATAGGCAGCGATTCCCAAGTTGAAAAACCATCCTTCACTTTATTCCGATAAAATGAGTTGTTTTTTAAATGATAATTGACGATTTCAGCCTTTTTCGAATTCAGGAATGCTTCGTAATCCGCTTCCTTTATTTCAGAGATTTCAAGCAATTCTTCCTTTGCCCTTTTAATAGGGAAACGTTTAAGAAAAAGGGAAATATCGAATAGTCTCAAAAGATGTTTTTCAATTTAAATTGAAACCTAAAATTTTACTAACCTAAATTCGCTTCAAATAAATTAGCGGTTCAAGGTACAAACAATTATTTTTGACACCGAAACAAAACATTTCAAAAATGAACATTTTTATCCTTGGTTCCGGTGGCCGCGAACATACTTTTGCATACAAAATAGCAGAAAGCAAACGTTGTGAAGAACTTTTTGTAGCACCCGGAAATGCCGGAACTGCATCCATTGCGACAAATGTGGAACTAAAGGTAACCGATTTTGAAGCGGTGAAAAAATGCGTTCTCGAAAATAATATTGAAATGGTGATTGTTGGCCCCGAAGATCCATTGGTACACGGCATTGCCGATTATTTTGCCGAAACCTCGGAACTGAAAAATACAATGCTCATAGGCCCTTCTAAACGTGGCGCTTTGCTGGAAGGCAGCAAACAACGCGCAAAGGAATTTATGATGCAGCACAACATCCCTACGGCTGCATATGAGAGTTTTACAGCGAAATCCTTGGAAGCTGGAAAAGCTTTTTTGGAAAAATTGAAACCGCCCTATGTCTTAAAAGCTGATGGATTGGCTGCCGGCAAGGGTGTTTTGATTTTGAAGGATTTAAACGAAGCCAAACAAGAACTCGAAAACATGCTTACCCACAGCAAGTTTGGGGAAGCGAGTTCCAAAGTGGTTATTGAGGAATTTTTGGACGGAATTGAGCTCAGCGTTTTTGTGCTTACTGACGGTAAAAACTACAAAATTCTTCCCACAGCAAAAGATTACAAACGAATAGGCGAAGGTGACACCGGTTTAAATACGGGTGGTATGGGCGCCATTTCCCCTGTACCATTTGCAGATGATATTTTGATGAAAAAAATTGAGGACCGAATCGTGAAACCAACCGTGGACGGTCTTTCCGAAGAAAAAATAGATTATAAAGGCTTTGTTTTTATAGGTTTGATAAAAGTGGATAACGAACCCTACGTGATAGAATACAATGTGCGGATGGGCGATCCCGAAACCGAGGTTGTTTTGCCGCGCATTAAAACCGATTTAGTTGATTTATTGGAAGCTACCTACCATCAAAACTTGGGCAATTTCAACATTGAAATTGACGGTCGGGCCGCAACTACCGTAATGCTGGTTTCCGGAGGCTATCCAGAAGATTACGAAAAAGGAAAGGAAATTTCAGGTTTGGAAAGTGTGGAAGGCTCCATTGTATTTCACGCGGGCACAAAGCTTGAAAACGATAAAACTCTTACCAATGGCGGACGTGTTTTGGCAATAACTTCGTTGGATGATGATTTCAGAAAGGCGCTAAAAAAATCCTACCAAAATATAGAAAAACTATCTTTTGACAGGATGCAGTATCGTAGTGATATAGGTTTTGACCTTTAGAAAATCAAGGATTTTCGTCAAAAGTATAAGTGCTCTCAGTGTTTTCGTTGAAATCCTTGAGCTTGCCCAACCAATAAATAAAGGCAACAGCACCTATAAGCAAAAATATCCATGAAACAATGTTTGCAAGCCACCAGCTATCTAGCTCAAGCTTCATCAAGGCATCGTAAGGGATAAAAAGAAAATCTTCAAAAAGGGAAGCTATTCCTTCCCAAAAACCTTTCCAAGTCATATCTTTAATCTTTAGATGGCAAAAATATAAAAATAGCCCGTATGTTAACAAGCTTTTTTGGAAAATCTAACCCGATAAACTATTTAATTCTCGCTGTTTTCATTGTTGCAGGTTATTTACTGGGAGCAATTTCACAAAGTGAAGTTTTTATTACGCCTTCCTTATTGCTAATCCATTCACTTTTTATAATTGTCAGTGTGCTGACTATGTTGCTGTTGGATTTTATTATTAGAAAAAACCAGCTTACCAAAAACAATACTTTTGCAATTCTTTTTTTTACATGTTTTCTTGTAATGCTGCCAATTATTTTTCTGCAACACCAAATCCTGTTGGCAAATGTTTTTCTTCTATTGGCACTGCGAAGAATAATGAGTTTGCGGAGCGATAAGAATTCAGAAAAAAAAATACTCGATGCAAGCTTTTGGATTAGCGTGGCCTCACTCTTCCATTTTTGGAGCTTACTATTATTCATCCCTCTTTGGATTGCAATATTGCAAAAACCCAATTCAAACTACAAACAAATGCTCATTCCTTTTACAGGCTTTTTGGCGGTTATTGTTATAAATACTGCGTATCAATTGCTTGTGAATGATACTTTTTTATGGTTTTTAAGTTGGAAAAAGGACACAAGTTTTGAGTTTTCAGTTTATAACTCGGCCTCAATTTTGGTTCCTGTAACCATTCTTTTAGCTTTTTACATTTGGACTGCAATTTATCGAATTTTGAAAATTTCAAAACTTCCTTTAAAAGAAAAGCCCAGTCATCTTTTATTGTTGTATGTTAGTATAACCACCTTTTTCATAGCATTGGGAGCACCCGAAAAAACAGGTGCCGAGCTGCTTTTTATATTGGCGCCGGTTGCTATTATTAGCGCCAATTATATTGAAAGCTCAGGGGAGAAAAATTACCGCGAAAAAGATGCTGCTGAATTTTGGTTTAAGGAAATTATGCTTTGGGTAGTAGTGGTATTGCCTTTCATTTTTCTTTTGTTATGACTTTAATCCTCGAAAATATTGAAAATGAGTTAAAGCGCAGGCACCAATATTCCTATAAATGGTACCGAAAGCAGAACGATGCTTGGGATAATTATACAAATTTTATTTACCAAACCTCAAGTTGGGACACACTTATTCGTAAAATTGCGATTGTGGTAGAAATGCATGATTTTGACAAACAGCAATTTTTTCAATACGCCGCCAACCGATGGTACAATTTCTGGAGCGCCCAGGCCGTGGAACAGATTTTTACTGAGATTGACGGCATTGAACCCGTAGCTGAAACAAAAGATTCCGAAAAGGACTTTTATCTCTTCGGAATTCCTTTTGACCATAAAACCTCGGTTTTTCCGAAGCAATTCAACAAAACCTTTGCATATGCCCAAACCCACAAAAGCGACCTGATTGAGTGGCTTTACAAAAACCAAAGCACCCAAAAGCGGCATCACTTCAAAAACCGACTCTTCATAGTTGTTTATGCTGAAAATGGCGAACACTGGAAATTGAAGGCTGAAATTTCCCTTCTTAAAAAGTCTATTCAAAAATATGCGGCATCTTTTCGGCGGGAACAGTTACATTCATTTACTTTTGCTGATGGACAACAAACATTGAGTGATATTATCTGGGTTTCCAAATGAACTATATAGGCTCCAAACACAAACTCTCCAGCTTTATTTTTGAAACGGTTAGCGACGTCTGCGGAAAAGAGCTATCAAACAAAACTTTCTGCGATCTTTTTGCGGGAACGGGCATTGTGGGCCGAAACTTCAAACCACACGTAAAACAAGTTATAGCAAATGATGTAGAGTATTACAGTTTTGTGCTGAACAGAAATTACATTGGTAACCAAACCCTCTTTGATTATGATGAATTTATAATTGAATTGAATAATCTAAAAGGGAAAAAAGGCTTCATTTTTGAGAACTATTCTGAAAATGGTAAAGCTGGAAGAAATTATTTTACTGCAGAAAATGGGCAAAAGATTGATGCAGTTCGGCTTCAGATTGAAGTTTGGAAAAAAGCCTCCCAAATTTCGGAAGAACAATATTTCTTTCTTCTAACCTCCCTTTTGGAAAGCGCTGATAAGGTTGCCAACACTGCTTCGGTTTATGGCGCATATTTAAAGCACATAAAAACTTCAGCATCAAAAAAACTTGTCATAAAGCCTGCTATTTTTCAACAATCCGAAAATTCGCATCAAGTATTTCAGCAGGACAGCAATGAGCTTATAAAGAAAATTAAAGGCGATATTCTCTATCTGGATCCGCCGTACAACGCGCGCCAATATGGCGCCAACTATCATTTGCTGAATACTATCGCAAAATATGATACCTTTGTGCCTAAGGGAAAAACGGGCCTGCGCGATTATTATAAAAGTGACTGGTGCAGGACCGGGGAAGTCCTTAAAAGTTTTGAGGAATTGATTGAAAATGCTGAGTTTCCATACATTTTTCTGAGTTACAACAACGAAGGATTGATGGGCCAAAAGGAAGTGCAAACGGTGATGGAACGCTTCGGAAAATATACGTTGAAAACCAAAAAATACCAACGTTTCAAAGCAGATAAAACCGAAAATCGAAATCATAAAGCCTCCGAAACTTTTGAATATTTACACATTTTAGAAAAACAATAAATTATGTTTAGCGACAAAGCCAACAAAATCTTCGCAGAAGTCATAAATAAGTACCACGAGATAAACACCGTGGACCAACCTTTCAGCAATCCATACGATAAGGACAGCCAATTGATTGAACACTTGTTATACCGAAAATGCTGGATAGACACGGTGCAATGGCATTATGAAGACATAATCCGCGACCCGAATATTGATCCCGTTGCAGCCTTAAAATTGAAGCGCCAAATAGACGCTTCCAATCAGGATCGTACCGATATGGTGGAATATATTGACAGTTATTTCCTCGAAAAATTTAAACACGTAAAGGTGAAGGATAACGCGACCATCAACACCGAAAGTCCTGCGTGGGGAATTGATAGACTTTCCATTTTAGCTTTAAAAGTATATCATATGAACGAGGAAGCTACTCGTATAGATGCTTCCCAGGAACATTTGATGGCTTGCAAAGCAAAGTTGAATATTTTGCTGGAACAACGTGTAGATTTAAGCACCGCCATTAATCAATTGCTGGACGATATTGCCCACGGGAGAAAGTATATGAAAGTTTATAAGCAGATGAAAATGTACAACGACGACGAGCTAAATCCAGTGCTTCGCGGTAAAAAATAATATTTTGTCACCCTGAGCGCAGTCGAAGGGTTGTCCCCCTGAGCAGCCCGTCCTGAACGAATCCGAAGGGCAGCCGAAAGGGTTTTTGACAAAAAAATATGGAAAAACCCACCCACATATTGGTAATCCGCCTCTCCGCAATGGGCGATGTAGCTATGACCGTGCCCGTACTTAGCGTTTTGGCGCAAACCTATCCAAACGTAAAAATCACTGTACTTTCCCGACCCTTTTTTAAACCTTTTTTTGAAGAAATCCCCAATCTAGATTTTTTGGAAGCTGATGTGTATGGGGAACACAGAGGTTTCGGCTTGGTTAAACTGGCTAACGAAGCCAAAGATTTGGGAATTGATGCCGTAGCAGATCTTCACAATGTAATCCGTTCCAAAATAATTACGAAATATTTAAAGTTTAAAGGAATTAAAACGGCCACTATTGATAAAGGCAGAGCTGAGAAGAAAGCATTGATAGCTGCCAAAGGCGAAAATATTTCTCAATTAAAAAGCACACACCAGCGCTACGCCGATGTTTTTGAAAAGCTCGGTTTTACTATTGATTTAAAACAATTTACCCCCCCACCACAAAAAAGGTTGGGTCCAAAACTTAATGGGCTTATAGGCGTTGAGCCGAAAAAAATAATCGGCATCGCTCCTTTTGCTGCCCACCAAAGCAAAATGTATCCTTTAAGTTTAATGGCTGAGGTAATCCGCAAATTGGATGAATCTGACAAATACCGAATCTTTCTTTTCGGCGGCGGAAAGAAAGAAATTGAACTTCTTAAAAAGCTCGAAAACCCTTTCGCAAACGTTACCAACGTTGCCGGAAAACTTACTTTTGAAGAAGAACTTGCTTTAATTTCAAACCTAGACTTAATGCTTTCCATGGATAGCGGTAACGGGCATTTAGCGGCTATGTACGGTGTCCCGGTAGTTACATTGTGGGGCGTGACGCACCCATTTGCGGGATTTGTACCTTTTAATCAGCCAGAAAAAAATCAATTAATGGCTGACAGAGAAAAATATCCATTAATTCCAACTTCTATTTACGGCAACAAGTTTCCAACCGGTTATGAGGAAGTAATGAAGACGATTTCTCCAGCAATAGTGTTAAAAAAAATAAATCAGGTTTTAATGTAATTCGAAATATAAAGATTCAATTTAATTGTAAGCTTGACAATAGCATAGAAATATTGTATATTTGCATAAATGTCAACCTCTTATCCAGTTAGTGGGTAGCTATATTATTTTTCCTCCATAGGAAATATAAATTACAAAAAAACATATTCCTTCGGACTCATGCCGACCTCATGCCGACCTCATGCCGACCTCATGCCGACCTCATGCCGACCTCATGCCGACCATGCTTTATAGATACTCCATAGTTACCAAATGATATCGTCGGTAATAATCTTCAATATAGAACAGACACCTACATTCATAGGGTCTATTATACCGGTTACGCTCACTTTTTAAGCCCTACACATCGTCGTAATCCACAACTACTTTTGGTGAAGTGGGATGCGCTTGGCAGGTAAGTATCAATCCATCCGCAATTTCAGATTCGGTTAAAATTTGGTTTTTGCGCATTTCGGCTTTTCCTTCTTTTAAACGGGCAATGCAGGTACTGCAAATTCCGCCTTGGCAAGAATATGGAGGATCCAAACCTTCGTCCAACGCTGCTTCAAGAATGGATTTAGTCTGTGGCATTTCAAAGATCTCCTCTTCGTCATCCAGCATAACGATAATGCTTGTGTTACCGTCGTGTTTTTCGACCAAAAGTCCTTTTTCGGCGGTGGAAAAAAGCTCGTGGTGAATTTGTTTTGAATTAATACCATTATGCTTCAGCGTTGCCGAAACTTCATCGATCATTTCCTCCGGTCCGCATAGGTAAAAGGATTCGTATGTAGTATTTTTATATTTATTCTTCAGAAAAAAGTTTACAATAGAGCGATCAATTCTTCCAAATTTAGCATTTTCTTCTTCCTTCCTGCTGAAAACAAATTCAGCTGTAAAACGATTTGGAAATTGTCTCTGAAGCTCTAAAATTTCATTGTAAAACATTGTTTCTTCCTGATTTCTATTGCCAAAAACCAATAGAAAAGTACTCTGCGGCATTTCTTCCAAAGTACATTTAATCAAAGAAAGTATTGGCGTTATACCACTTCCGGCAGCAAAAGCCACATAGTTTTTTAAGTTTGGCTCTAAAATGAATTTCCCCGTGGGAGGCATTACTTGCAGGGTATCGCCCGCTTGCAATTTTGTATTTGCATAGATTGAAAAACTTCCTTTATCTACCTTTTTAACAGCAACTTTTAGGATGCCACTTTTTGGTGAAGAACATAAGGAATACGCCCGGCGTAGCTGTTTTCCATCCTTTTCATGTTTTATGGTAATGTATTGCCCGGCCTTAAAGGCGAAGGTTTTCTTAAGATTTTCTGGTACGCTAAAAGTAATGGAAACGGCGTTTGGTGTTTCTCTTTTTACTTCGGAAACGGTAAGCGCGTGAAATTCGCTCATAATTCTGAATTTTTTTTTTGCAAAAGTACAAAGGAAATCAAGGAAACAAAGCTTCAGCGCCCTTAATATGAAGCATTTTTTAGGCGTTTCCCTAAGCAGATATTAAAAAGAAATGTATTTTTACCGCTCTTTAGTGATTCTACATACTAAAATAGAACCTTTTAAGTTTGAATATTATATAAACCGAAAGCATTTTGAAGGGCACATATAAAATTACGCTATTTTTTCTCGCTGTTATTTTTTTGGCAGCTTGTTCTCGCAAAAAAAATACATTCCTTAACCGTAACGTTCATGCGGTAACCACCGAATATAACACACTGTACAATGGCGACATGGCTTTTGCCGATGCCAAAGAGCAATTGGCGTATGGATTTCGTGACAATTTTTGGGAAATACTTCCCGTGGAAAGAATTGAAATAGAGGAGCGCGAAGCAGAAGTAAAAGCCCCAGGTGCCGCTAAAGGCGAAGGGGCCGGAGGTTTTAACCGTGCTGAGGAAAAAGCCGCAAAGGCTATCCAGAAGCATTCCATGTACATTGACGGCAAGGAATACAACCCGCAGATTGACGAAGCCTATATGCTATTAGGAAAAGCACGTTACTACGACGGGCGTTTTATTCCTGCACTGGATGCTTTCAATTTTATTTTGGATCGCTATCCAACCAGCAATAATATTAATCTTGCGAAGGTGTGGAAAGCAAAGACAAACATTCGGCTGAAAAATGAGGAATACGCTATTGAAAACCTCAAAAAAATGTTTGAGCAGGCTGAATTGAAAGAAGAAGAAATTGCCGATGGCGCAGCAATGATGGCACAGGCGTTTATCAATCTTGATTCTTTGCAGCCAGCGTTGGAATACATTAAAATGGCAACTGAAAATGTAAATGACAAAGAGTTAAAAGGAAGATATACTTTTATAAAAGGTCAGATTTACAACCGTTTGGGTGAAAAAGACAGCGCAAATATTGCCTTTGATGAGGTTATTGCAATGAACCGCAAAACGTCTCGGGCTTATATGATCAATGCATATCTGGAAAAAGGGAAAAACTTTGACTACGAAAAAGGCGACCGAATAGCATTCTTGGAACTGTTGCAAGACCTTGAAAAAAATCGCGAAAACCGTCCCTTCTTGGATAAAATCTACAACCAGTTTGGTGATTATTACCGCAACAGTGACAGTATTAACACCGCTGTAAAATATTACAACAAATCTATTAAAGCTTTTAGACAAGATAGGATTCTTCAGGCTGTAAACTATCAAACCCTTGCAGAAATCAACTTTGACAATGCAAAATATAAAACTGCAGGAGCTTATTATGACAGTACGCTTACTTTTCTTGAGGCGAAAAGCCGCCATTGGAGGCGTATTACCAAAAAGCGTGAAAACCTAGATGATGTTATCAAGTATGAAGACATAGCCACAACAAACGACAGCATCCTGAAACTTTCACAAATGAGCGAGGCCGAACAGCTAGCCTTCTTCACTGATTATACAACACGGCTGAAGGAACAGGCGGTAAGAGATTCTTTGGAAGCAGTTAAAGTTGAACAAAAAATTGTCAATAAAGAATTCTACGAAAAAGGAAAAACAGCCGCAGGCCCCAATAAAGGAAGCACATTTTACTTTTATAATACTTCCACGGTAGCTTATGGAAAAGGCGAATTCAGAAAAGTATGGGGAGACAGAAATCTAGAGGACAACTGGAGACTCTCGAGCAAAAGAAGTTCTTTGATTGATAATGATGAAGAAGTAGCCGACGTTGCACCTATAGCCGAAAACGAACTCTATAAACCTCAAACCTATATTGCACAAATTCCAACTGATCAAAAAATACTTGACAGCTTGGCAAAAGACAGAAACTTTGCTTACTATCAATTGGGACTGATTTACAAAGAAAAATTCAAGGAATACAAGCTTGCGGCAAATAGACTAGAAAAACTGCTTACCTACAATCCCGAAGAACGATTGGTAGTACCCGCAAAATACAATTTGGTGAAGATTTATGAAATCTTAGAAAATCCTTCATCTGCCGATAAATACAAGAATGATGTATTGACCAACCATGCCGACACTCGCTATGCTGAAATTCTTCGCAATCCCAACTCACAATTGCCAACCGATGAATCCAGCCCTGAATTTAAATACAAACAACTATACAAAGAATTTGAAGCCTCAAAATATGCCGAAGTTATTCAAAAAGCAGATGAATACATGATGGTATATAACGGCAACGATATCGTTCCAAAATTTGAATTGCTGAAAGCTACCGCCATTGGCCGCCAACAGGGTTTCGAAGCTTATAAAAAAGCTTTGAACTTTGTTTCACTTAACTATCCAAGTACCGATGAGGGCAAACAGGCACAGCTTATTTACAGCAACACATTGCCGTTGCTTGCAATAAAGGATTTTGTGCCCGAAGAAGGAAGCGATAGTTGGAAATTGGTTTATAAATTCAACACTGAAGAAAGAGAAGAAGCACAAAAATTAAAAGAAAAGCTGGATAAGGCCATAAATGATTTCCGGTACACAAATATGGTAACTTCCATAGATTATTACGATCCACAAACTACACTGGTAATTGTCCACGGGCTGAACACTAAAATGGGCGCACGCGGTTTGGGTGAGGTTTTAAAAGAAAGAAAAGAGTTTAAAATAAAACATCCATTTTTTGAAATTTCATCTCCAAATTATAAAATCATCCAAATCCATAAAAACCTGGACGATTATTTACAGCAAGATGTAACTAAATAAACACCTACTAGCAAACCGAACAACAGAATAGTAACCTTTTAAACCAACTGCTATGTTTTCAGACAAAAAAGAAAAACGAATCGCTGCAGAACCGGGTTCTGCCCAAAATAGGATCAACGAAGGGACCAAATTAAAAGGTGATGTTTCCTCTACAGGATTTTTTAGAATTGACGGTACGGTGGAAGGTAACGTAAAAACCCCTTCAAAAGTTGTTTTGGGAAAAACGGGCGTTATTATAGGAACGCTTACCTGTGAGAATGCTGATATTGAAGGCAGATTTGAAGGCAATCTCCAAGTATCCGGAACCCTTTCTTTAAGGGCAACAGCAATCATTGAAGGCGATGTAACGGTTGGCAAACTGGCTGTTGAGCCAGGCGCCACAATGAATGCCTCTTGTGTGATGCAGGACGGTAAATCTAAAAGCACTCCAACCTCCAACCACGCCCCTGCGGAAAACTCCAAAGCACATCCATTTGATCGTCAACAGCGCATGAAAAAAGCAACTGTAGAGACCGATCTAGACGATTAAACTTTCATACAATGGCCGAAAAAAAAGATAATGGATTAAAACACTGGGCCATTCTGTCCGGTATCGGCATCCAGATGGGCGTTATCATCTATCTTTTTGTGAAATTAGGCCAATGGCTGGACGGCAAATATTCCGATGGCGGAAAAACTTTTCTTATAATCTGCACGCTGGTGGGCGTGGCCGCTTCGCTATTTTTGGTAATTAAACAAACCAATAAATTGAATTCCTAATTTCTTTAATGAAAAAAGCTACTCTTAAATTTTTGGCACTTCTTTTATTGGTAATACTTGTGATTTTTGCTGCACACCTATTTATACTTCAAAATATGGGGTTGCCAATTTTTGCCGATAGAATTGTGCTTTCATATGTAATCAATTATGCATTGGCAGCGACTATTTTAATCTTCATCCAATCAAAATTTAACAAGAAATCTTCACATACGGGATTTATCTTTTTGGGGGGAAGTGGCTTTAAATTCTTAGTTTTCTTCTTCATTTTTTATCCTTTTTACCGTGAAGACGGAACAATGGCCACTTCGGAATTTGCTGCGTTTTTTGTTCCGTACGCTACTTGTTTAATTTTGGAAGTGGCCTATCTTTCAAAACAGCTTAATAATCAGGATTTTTAGCATATTTATTCCAAAGAAAAAAACACAAAAAATAGTTTTTTCTTTCTAAGAAAGAAATGTATTTTTGCACCGATTTTAAGGACACCGTTATTTGTTCAGAGATGCAAAGAAAAACATTGGTTAGATTACTTTCAGTTTTATTGTTTATTGGTTCTTTTTCAGCCGTAGCCCAAGACGAGCACACGGAGGAGGCAAAAGAAATTCTTCCAGAGGGCAAAACCAAGAAAGAGGAAATAAAGGAATTCATTAACCATCACTTGATGGATTCTCACGATTTTAATTTTTTTGGATCCACGGATGATGAGACGGGCGAAACCCACCATTACGGGTTTCCACTTCCTGTAATTCTTTGGGACGAAGGGCTTCACACGTTTATGTCTTCTGAATTTCATCATGGTGAAAACGTGGTTGAGTCAAACGGAAATTACTACAAACTTTACCATAGCAAAATCTACAGAACCGATGCCGATGGGACCATCAATTATGATGAATCGCACCACCCTACCAATGTTCGTCCGTTAGATCTTTCCATTACCAAAAGTGTTGTAATGATGTTGGTTACGGGGCTTTTGTTGATTTGGTTGTTTAGCAGCCTTGCCAAAAGCTACGCCAAAAACGGCAGCATTCCTCGTGGGATCGGTCGTTTCTTTGAGCCGATTGTGCTTTACATTCGTGATGATATTGCTATCGCAAACATTGGCGAGAATAAATACAAAAAATACATGCCGTTCCTATTGACCGTATTTTTCTTTATATGGTTTTTGAATATGTTCGGCCTAACCCCACTCGGGGTAAATGTTACTGGCAATATTGCAGTTACAACTGCTTTGGCAATTATCGTATTTTTGATAACCACTTTCACCGGAACCAAAGATTACTGGAAACACATTTTTGACCCACTTGGCGATGGAATGCCATGGGCAGGAAAAATATTGATTTATATCATCCTTGTTCCTATAGAAATTTTAGGATTGTTCATTAAACCTTTTGCGCTGCTTATACGTTTGTACGCAAACATGACAGCGGGTCACGTGGTATTGATGAGTTTGATCGGGTTGATATTTATTTTCAAAAGCTGGATCGGCGGACCATTGTCTTTCGGACTTTCGTTTGCCATTTCACTTATTGAATTATTGGTAGCATTGCTACAAGCGTATATTTTCACAATGTTGGCAGCTTTATACTTCGGTTTTGCAAGCGAAACGCACGCAGAGCACGAAGCACACGAAGGCGAAGTGCAGCATTTATAATAAAGAGTGTTTAATTTTTAAATATATATATTATGACAATTCCAACTATTGTAGGAGCAGGTTTAGCAGTAATCGGTGCCGGTATCGGTATCGGTATGATTGGTGGGAAAGCTATGGAAGCTATCGCACGTCAGCCTGAGGCTTATGGAAAAATTCAAACAGCAATGCTTATTGCAGCGGCGCTTATTGAAGGTATTGGTTTCGCCGCGATTTTCGCAGGGTAATCAAAAAAACTAGCAAACGGCTGTGACGGTTGGTTACCGCCGTTTGTTAAAAATTAAAATTGAGCATACAGTTTAAATTAAATAAATAGCCGTTACGGCGACCATTCATATGGAAAAATTAGTTAACGACTTTTCATTCGGACTTTTCTTCTGGCAAATCATCATTTTTGTGCTGTTGCTTTTGTTGCTGCGCAAATTTGCTTGGAAACCTATTTTGAATGCTGTTAATGAGCGTGAAGAAGGAATTAAAAATGCATTGGATTCTGCTGAAAAAGCAAAATTGGAAATGCAAAACCTTCAAGCTGACAACGAAAAACTTTTGCAAGAAGCCCGTTCTGAACGCGAAGTAATGTTGAAGGAGGCCCGTGAAATCAAAGCAAAAATGATTGCCGACGCAAAAGAAGAAGCCAAAGGCGAAGCAGACAAAATGGTTGCGCACGCACAAGCAGCAATTGAAAGTGAAAAAAAATCAGCTATTGCAGAGTTGAAACAACAAGTGGCAAGCCTTTCTTTGGAAATTGCCGAGAAAGTAGTAAAACACGAACTTTCTGATAAAGACAAGCAATTAAAGCTTGTAGATGAAATGTTGGGCGAAGCCAAATTAAACTAAGATAATGAGCAGAGCAGCGATACGATACGCAAAAGCAATCTTGCAGAAAGCAAACGAAAACAACACAGAAGCTGTTGTTTTTGGCGATATGCAATCTGTTTACAACACAATTGAAGGCAGCCGAGAGTTGCAAGCCGTACTTCAAAGTCCGGTAATTAAGGCCAATGACAAAAAGCAGGCTTTGCTGAAAATTTTTAGCGGGCAATCTGAAACTACGCATTCGCTTATCAATATTTTGGTTGACAATAAACGTACTTCCTTATTAGGAAATGTAGCAAAAAGCTATGTTGATCTTTATAATGACGAACAAGGTGTAAAAGTTGCAACCGTTATAACGGCAGTACCACTTTCTTCCGAATTGGAAAGTAAGGTTATGGCTAAGGTAAAGCAATTGACCGGAAGCGAAAAAGTAACGCTTAAAAACGAAGTTGACCCAGCAATTATTGGAGGATTTATCCTTCGCGTTGGCGATATTCAATATAACGCGAGCATCGCGAACCAATTTGGAAATTTAAAAAGAGAATTCAGTAAATCAATATAATTTTTGTGTCATCCTGAGCGCAGTCGAAGGGTAAAATCATAAATACAAATAAAATGGCAGAAGTAAAACCAGCTGAAGTATCAGCAATATTAAAGCAACAACTTACAGGCTTTGAAGCAACTGCTTCCCTGGACGAAGTAGGAACTGTATTAACCGTAGGTGACGGTATTGTTCGTGCATACGGACTTTCAAACGCGCAATACGGTGAATTGGTAGCTTTTGAAAGCGGTCTTGAAGGTATTGTATTGAACCTTGAGGAAGACAACGTAGGTATCGTACTTTTAGGTCCTTCAAAAGAAATTAAAGAAGGTTCAACCGTAAAACGTACACAGCGTATTGCTTCACTTAAAGTAGGTGAAGGCATTGTTGGCCGTGTGGTAAACACTTTGGGTCAGCCTATCGATGGTAAAGGTCCAATCACTGGTGAAACTTATGAAATGCCATTGGAGCGTAAAGCTCCGGGTGTAATTTACCGTCAGCCGGTAACTGAGCCACTTCAAACTGGTATTAAGTCTATTGATGCAATGATTCCTGTTGGCCGAGGTCAGCGTGAACTTGTTATTGGTGACCGCCAAACTGGTAAATCTACCGTTTGTATCGATACCATTTTGAACCAAAAAGAATTTTACGATGCAGGCCAGCCTGTATATTGTATATATGTTGCTGTTGGGCAAAAAGCTTCAACAGTTGCAAACATTGCACAAGTATTGGAAGAAAAAGGCGCTTTGGCCTATACCACCATCGTTGCCGCAAATGCATCTGACCCTGCACCTATGCAGGTATATGCTCCTTTCGCAGGTGCAGCAATTGGTGAGTATTTCCGTGATACCGGTCGTCCAGCATTGATTGTTTATGATGATCTTTCAAAACAAGCGGTAGCATACCGTGAGGTGTCGCTTTTGCTTCGTCGTCCACCGGGACGTGAGGCTTACCCTGGAGACGTTTTCTTCCTTCACTCAAGATTGTTGGAGCGTGCCGCTAAGGTGATTGCCGATGATGATATCGCAAAGGAAATGAACGATCTTCCGGAATCATTGAAAGGAATCGTAAAAGGTGGGGGTTCATTGACTGCACTTCCTATTATTGAAACACAGGCGGGTGACGTTTCGGCGTATATTCCAACAAACGTAATTTCGATTACCGATGGACAGATTTTCTTGGATGGAGATTTGTTCAACGCGGGTGTTCGTCCAGCTATTAACGTAGGTATTTCGGTATCTCGTGTGGGTGGTAACGCTCAGATTAAATCGATGAAAAAGGTAGCCGGTACCTTGAAACTTGATCAGGCTGCTTTCCGTGAATTGGAAGCGTTTGCAAAATTCGGTTCAGATTTGGATGCTGCAACCTTGAACGTTATTGAAAAAGGAAAGCGTAACGTAGAGATATTAAAGCAGTCTGAAAACGATCCGTACACGGTGGAAGATCAAATTGCGGTAATCTACGCAGGTTCCAAAAACTTGATGCGTAACGTCCCTGTTGAAAAAGTAAAAGAATTTGAAAGAGATTACCTAGAAATGTTGAACGTAAAGCACAGAGACACGCTTAACGATCTTAAAGCTGGTAAACTTACTGATGAGGCAATTGATGTGATGACAACAGTTGCTGCTGATCTTTCAGCGAAATATAAAAAGTAGTTAGATTTCTGTATTGAGTATTGAGAAAATATATCTCGATACTCAATACTAAATACTCAATTCTATAAAAGAATGGCGAATCTTAAGGAAATTAGAAACAGAATATCATCCGTTGGTTCAACGATGCAGATTACCAGTGCCATGAAAATGGTTTCTGCTGCAAAATTGAAAAAGGCGCAGGATGCCATTACCGCGATGCGTCCCTATTCTGAAAAGCTTACCGAACTTTTGCAAAACCTAAGCGCTACACTTGATGCCGATACAGGCAGCAAGTATTCTGATCAGCGCGAGGCGAACAAAATTTTAGTTGTTGCCATAACCAGTAACCGTGGTTTGGCGGGAGCTTTCAACAGTAATATTGTAAAAGAAGCCCGCAATTTAGCTGCTAATACTTACGCTGGAAAGCAAGTGGATTTTATGACCCTTGGAAAAAAAGGGAATGATATTCTGAAAAAAACAGGAACTGTTCTTGAAAACAACAACGGTATTTTTGACGATCTTTCTTTTGAGAATACTTCTGAAATTGCTGAAAAATTAATGGATCTTTTTTCCCAAGGAAAATATGATAAGATCATTTTGGTTTACAATAATTTCAAAAATGCTGCTACGCAAATTGTTATGACCGAGCAGTTTTTGCCAATTCTGCCTCCAAAACAAATTGAGGGACAGGAAGCAAAATCCAGCGAAACCTTCTACATTTTTGAACCTTCAAAAGAAGAAATTGTAGAGGCTTTGATTCCAAAGAGCTTGAAAACACAATTGTTCAAAGCCCTTCGCGATAGTGTTGCCAGTGAACACGGCGCACGTATGACGGCGATGCACAAAGCAACCGACAATGCTACTGAACTTCGTGATGCATTGAAACTTCAATACAACAAAGCGCGTCAAGCTGCCATTACTAACGAAATCCTTGAAATTGTTGGTGGTGCGGAAGCTTTGGCCGGATAATATCATAAAAATCAATTAAAAAGAGCCTTTCGTTTTTCGGAAGGCTTTTTTGTTGCATAATATTTGTAATTTTAAGGAATTATGAAAAAAATAAAAACCATAGTATTTCTTTTGACGATGCCTTTATTGTTGCTCAGCTTTTCCAACTGTGGTGGGGCACAGGAAGTGAATGATAATAAAACATTTGTACAAAATCCTCCGTTTAAGATTGCCGAAGCATATTACCAAAACTGGGTGGCTGGTATAAAAGATGGTGGTTCTGGAACTAATATCCATATTATTTTCAGCGAAATAAATTCAGATGTTGTAATTCAAAATATCTACTTCAGAAACCATATTCTTGAAGCAAAAGGCAATATAAACGAACCAAAACAATTTGTGGGCTATCTTAAAAATGAAACCCAGCGCGATATTGTCATGGATGCAGACCCAATGAAAGAAGCGCAAAATACACTTTCAAAAGCGTTTCCTTTTCAGTTGGAGGAAAACCAAGCGGTTCTAGAATATTGGTTCGGTGGAAAGAAAAATTATTTTAAAATTGAAAACCTTTCACAAAAGGAAATGATACCCTATCCGCAGGCGAATCCAAACCAACATGAATAGTTATGCAAACTATCAATCTTGAAGAAAAATTTTCTTCATTCAAAAAACATTGGCACCCCCACCAAATAGCCGTTGTGGACAATATGCAAGTGCTTTTGGCAAAGTTGAAGGACGAATTTGTGTGGCACAAGCACGAAGAGGAAGATGAGTTATTTTTTGTGCAAAAAGGAACTTTAGAAATGCACTTCCGCGATAATGTTGAAATTGTTTCCGAAGGTGAAATAATCGTGGTTCCAAAAGGTGTGGAACATTGCCCAAAAACGCAGAATGGCGAAGAGGTACACGTGCTTCTTTTTGAAAAACTTTCCACAAAACACACCGGCAATGTAACTTCAGAAAAAACCGTTTCCGAATACCCAAAAATATAATATATGAAAATTCTTCACCTCGATAGCAACCATCCCTTATTGTTGAAAATGCTTGAGGGCGCAGGGTTTTCAAATCAAGAAAATTACAAAGCTTCAAAATCTGAAATAGAGCAAATTATCTCGAATTACGATGGAATCGTAATCCGAAGCCGTTTCAACATTGACAAACAATTTCTCGATGCCGCAAAAAACCTGAAATTTATAGCCCGTGTTGGTGCCGGTTTGGAAAGCATCGATATGGATTATGCAGAACAACTCGGAATTAAATTAATTGCTGCCCCCGAAGGCAATAGAAACGCTGTGGGTGAACATGCGCTTGGAATGCTTCTTTCGCTATTTAACAACTTAAATAAAGCCGACAGGGAAGTTAAAAATGGCCTTTGGAACCGCGAAGCCAACCGCGGGATAGAACTGGACGGAAAAACCGTTGGAATCATCGGTTACGGCAATATGGGCAAAGCGTTCGCAAAAAAACTAAAAGGTTTTGATTGCGAAGTAATTTGTTTCGACATAAAAGAAAATGTTGGTGATGAAAATGCGAAACAAGTATCTTTAAAAGAACTTCAACAAAAAATAGATGTTTTAAGCCTTCACACGCCTTGGACTCCTTTGACGGATAAAATGGTGAATTCAGAATTCATCAATTCGTTTTCAAAGCCCTTTTGGCTCATAAATACCGCACGCGGTAAAAGTGTTGTAACGGCCGATTTGGTTTCGGCGTTAAAAGCTGGAAAAATATTGGGAGCTGGGCTTGATGTTTTGGAATTTGAAAAACTTTCCTTTGAAACGCTTTTTGATTCGGACAATCTCCCCAATTCCCTCAAAGAACTGTTTGCAATGGATAATGTAATTTTAAGTCCGCACATTGCCGGATGGACGGTGGAAAGCAAAGAAAAATTGGCAACGGTTATTGCCGAAAAAATAATTGATAATTTCAAAAAATAAAATAAATGAAAAAAAGAGTTACGGGCATTGGCGGCATATTTTTTAAGACCAAAAATCCCGATAAAACCAAGGAATGGTATAAAAACCACTTGGGACTGAACACCGATACTTACGGCTGCACCTTTTGGTGGAAAGACGAAAAGGGCAACAAATGCTCAACGCAGTGGAGCCCATTTAATGCAGACACCAACTATTTTTTGCCAAGCGAAAAAGAATTTATGGTTAACTACCGTGTGGAAAACCTGGAAGAATTACTGAAAATTTTAAAAGAAGAAGGTGTAACAATTGTGGGCGAAATGCAGACCTATGATTACGGAAAATTCGGCTGGATACTCGATCCCGATGGAAATAAAATTGAACTTTGGGAACCTGTTGATAGTGCATTTCTATAATTTTTTATAAATTTAAAATACGTTAAAAATCAACTAATTAATATTATGGAAGAACAACAAAACCAAGGGTATGACAGTACCCAGCAGCAATCACGAAATACCGCTAACGAAAGTTGGAATCAACCTTCTCCCCAACACAATCAAGAAAACAAAAAGATTTTGGCAGGAATTCTTGCCATTCTTTTAGGTGGATTTGGCATTCATAAATTCATTTTAGGATATACGCAGGAAGGGATAATTCAAATAATTATAACCGTAGTAACCTGCGGTATCGGCAGTATAATAGGTTTAATTGAAGGCATAATTTATCTAACCAAAAGTGATGAGGAATTTTATCAAACCTATCAAGTTGGTAAAAAAGGATGGTTTTAAAATTTAAGAGCCTTTGGATATTTTCAAGGGCTTTTTTACTTTGTTAAATTTTAAAAAAGTAAAATGAGCAAACACGGCGCAATACCCAATTTAATTTACAGCGATGTTAATGCTGCAGTTTCATTTTTAAAAAAGGCGTTCGGTTTTAAGGAACACGGTGTTTATAAAGACGACAACGGCAAAATATTTCACGCACAACTGGTATTGGGCAAGGCTTTAATAATGGTAAACCCATTCAATCCCGATACTGCTTTCGGTAAAATGCTCAACCTTCCCAAAAACCTTGAAGGCTACAATACCCAAACACCTTATTTTATAATCGAGAATGTTGATGAACATTACAAAAACGCAAAGGCAAATGGTGCCGAAATAGTAATGGACATTAAAGACGAAGACTACGGTGGCCGTGGCTACAGCTGCAAAGATCCCGAAGGAAATATTTGGAGCTTTGGAAGCTATAATCCTTTTTCAGAAAAGTAAAATTTAAAAAAATAAAGCTATGAAAATCACCCTTGCCATCCTTGCCTCACTTTTACTTTGCATAAGTTGCAAAAACCCAAAAAGTGAAGAAATATCTTCAGAAAATGAAGAAACTGTGGCTACCGAGGAGTTGTGCTTCAGAAATGAATATTCCTTTCCAGATAGTACCGAAAATATTGATGTTCTCAATCTTGATCTTCACATAAAAGGAGATTCGGTCACGGGGAATTACAATTGGCTACCTGCATTAAAAGATCAACGTCATGGAACATTGGAAGGAACTATAGAAAATAAAACCATCACCGCTACCTATCGGTATATGCAAGAAGGTATTGAAGAAACAGCTGAAATAACGATAGTTCTTAAAGACGATAAAGCTATTATAACGGGAGATAATCCCAACTCTGGTTTAGATACAGAGGTTGCGAAAATTCAATGCAATGTAGATTAATTGTATGGGTGTTTTGTAAACACTTCAACTATTGCTTAAGTACCAACACTATCTGCGGAACATCTTTCTTTTCAAAGAAATAAATGGTTTTTACCAAATATTTTAAAACCCAACTTTTTTGATGGATCAATTTGTCGGCAAGCGTTGCAATTATAGTATCACGTGTTTTTAGTTCTTCGTCTTTGTTGTGCGAAAAATGATACTGGTTGGCGAAAAGCCAGGCTCCATCGCGAGCTACGTTTATACTGAAATTTACCAATTTATCCTCGCGGCCTTTTCCAAATTTATCCAATAATCCAAATAAAGGCGAAACAGTAATTATCTTCGATTCCACATTTGCAATCATTGAACCAAGAATTTCATTGATTTTATTGAAGTCATTTTCAAAATCCATCAACTCGCCATCATCGCCAACGGTTTCAGCCACGGCAATCCCGAGGTCTAAATTGATGTGTGCATTGATGCCCAAAAGCAGATGCTGCATAATCAACAAATTTCCCTTTTTTGCAACTTCAAAGGCTTTTTTCCAACTTTTAGTAAAAGGTTGATTTTTGCCTAAACATTCGTAAGCCTCAATATATCTGTTCGCGAAGAGCACATCCAGCTTTTCCATGCGTGGATTGTTTTCGAATTCATTGTTGAGAATACCCTCTTTTATGCGAACAGTAACTTCTCTGTAAAGTATGGGGAAATATGCCATACAGGAATTTTTGGCACATTCGGCGTCAATAATATTGTCCAACCGTGCTATAACTTCATCAATAGTTTTTGCAGCCATATCGAACAAATTTTAAAATAAATTAATCAGGATTTACTTTTTCATTTGAAGTTTCCGTATCGGCACTATCACCATTTTTATCGGAATATTTCTTTTCAAGCTCTGCCTGAAATTCTTCCATCACAGGCTTTACCGTACTTTCGGGCAAATCTGCAATGCGGATGTACATTAAACCATCCACCGCATTGTTAAAAAGTGGATCAACATTGAAAGCTACCACCTTAGCATTTTGTTTGATGTACTTTTTTATGAGCACCGGCAACCGAAGGCTTCCCGGCTCCACTTCGTCAATTATTTTATCGAATTTATTGAGGTCTGCCTCGCTCTCGTCAAAGATAAAATCCTTGTCCGCATCCTTCAATTTTACTTTGTATTCTTTTTTCGGATTGATGTACTGAGCCACATACGGATCGTAATAATTCGATTTCATAAACTCAATCATCAAACTTTTGGAGAATTCCGAAAACTTGTTGCTAATACTCACCCCGCCAATTAAATAACGGTGTTCGGGATAGCGAAGCGTGGTGTGTACAATTCCTTTCCAAAGAAGGAAAAGCGGCATAGGGCGCAGTTGGTATTCCTTTATGATGAAAGCGCGACCCATCTCGATAGATTTGCTCATCATTTCATACAGTTCGGGCTCGAAACGAAAGAGATCTTGAAGATAGAAACCGTCTATCCCAAAACGTGGAAAAATCTCTGAACCAAGCCCCATTCTATAAGCTCCCGCCATTTTTCGTGCATCGTTATCCCACAAAAACATGTGGTGGTAGTAGCTGTCAAATTTATCCAGGTCGGTGCTGTTGTTCGTGCCTTCGCCCACTTCGCGGAAGGTGATTTCGCGTAGCCTCCCTATTTCCTGCAAAATGTACGGAACTGAATTTGCCTCAGCCAAAAACACTTCATAATTTTTGCTTACAAGCAGTCGCTTATCGTTTTCGCGCAATTTTTCTATTTCCGCTTCCATGGCTTTTAATGGAATGGGTCCAGCGATCTTCTTTGGCGGTTTCGGGAATTTCAGCGTTTTCGGGATGTTGTCCAGTAACTTTTTCTTCTGAAAAGCATTGGAAAGCATATAAGTTTTCTTCCGAAGAAATTCAGTAAAAATGGGCAACGACTCGTGTTCTTTTTGGTCTTCCACAGAAATGGCGTTGCCAATCCGTACTTTTATCAACCGTTCTTTTTGCGTGAGCAATTCCGAAGGCAACTTGGCAGTGCGAAGCGTATCGCTCATTTTGGCCAAGCGATAGAAAAGCTTGCTGTTCTTAGCGTGAAAATAGATAGGCACCACGGGCACCTCGGCTTTTTTTACCAACTTCATTGCAGCTTCTTCCCAAGGCTTATCAACCAATAATTTTCCGTCCCGGTAGGTTGAAACCTCTCCTGCGGGAAAAATTCCCAATGGATGGCCTTCCTGTAAATGTTTCAGCGCAGATTTAAAACCGATGATACTCGATTTTACATCCTTTCTGTCCTCAAAAGGATTTACGGGCATTACGTAAGGTTTCAGTGGTTCAATTCTGTGCAAAAGAAAATTGGCGACAATTTTGAAATCGGGACGATGCTCTAACAATAATTTTAGTAGCAATATACCGTCTATGCCTCCCAAGGGATGGTTGGAAATAGTTATGAAAGCCCCTGTTTTTGGTATTCTTCGTAGGTCTTCCTCCGGTATTTCAAACTTTATTTCAAATTCTTCAATCAACGCATTGATGAATTCTAGATCGTGTAGATGCTTGTTTTTGTCGTAAATTTTGTTGAGGGTGGTAATGTTTAAAACTTTCATCAATGACCAGCCCATAAACGTGCCCAGAAAGCCAAATTTATCGACGTTTATTGCTTTTGCAACTTCCTTAGCATTGACTAATCCCATGAAATGTTTTGGTTGTTTGTGTTCAACAAATATAACGAATGCAAACGATACTATTCCTTAATAACCAACTGCACCGTCTCCTTGCTTTCCTGCTTCAAAAGCACATTTTTATTTTCCGCAAGTGCTTTTACTTCAGTGGGGTTAAAATGGCGAATGGTGTATAGCGTTACATTTTCGTTCCATTTCACACTGAATTTTTCGCGAAGCTTAGCCAACAATGCCTCCAAATTGTTGAATTTGTCGTTCACACACACCGAAAAACTGATGGCCGAATTCTGTATCATTTCAACCTTCATTTTGTGCTTGTGAAGCCATTTAAAAACGTCGCCGATGTTGTCTTCCATCATAAAAGAAAAGTCCAATGAAGAAAGTGAAATGAGCACCAAATCCTTTTTTAGAATAAAACATGAAGTTTGTGGGTCGAGCGTTACGCCTTTACCCACGCAGGTTCCGGGAGCAGTTGGGTTTAAAAATGATTTCACAAAAAGCGGAATTTCCTTTTGCTGCAATGGTTGAAGTGTTTTGGGGTGAATTACCGAGGCGCCGTAAAAAGCAAGCTCAATTGCTTCTCGATAACTAATGTGATTTAGCAGCATAGTTTCCGAAAAATAACGGGGGTCAGCATTTAAAACGCCGGGCACGTCTTTCCAAATAGTTACACTTTCAGCATTCAAACAATAGGCAAAAATTGCCGCGGTGTAATCACTACCTTCCCTGCCAAGCGTCGTGGTAAAGTTATTCGAGGTTTCCGAACCCAAAAAACCCTGTGTTAGGGTAATTCCTGTTTTGCTGACTTTTTCAGAAATATTCTCTTGGGTTTTCTCCCAATCAACGTTCGCATCGCGGTAATTTGCATCAGTTTTTATGCACTGGCGCACATCGAGCCACGTAGTGTGTATTCCGTTTTCGGAAAAGTATGCTGAAACTATTTTTGAAGAAATCAGTTCTCCGAAGGAAACAACTTGGTCGTAAACAAAAGCATGGTTTTTGGATTTGTTGGTTTCCAAAAAGCGCTTCAGTTCTTTAAAAGTTTTGTCCAAATCAACAAAAGCAGGGTGTGAAGTAGAAGAAAACAGCCCGTTCAAAATTTCGTGATGAAAGTCGTAAACAGTCCGTAAAGCATTTTTTACATCGCCAGATTCCGAAAAGTACTCCTTTATTACCTCTTCCAAAGCATTGGTTGTCTTGCCCATGGCGGAAACCACGATCACCAAATTTTTCTCTCCCGTTTGGGAAATTACCGAAACTACATTTTTTACGCTATCGGCATCTTTAGTGGACGCACCACCAAATTTGAAGATTTTCATCCAGAATTTATTTTATGAATTTATATAATTTTTCAGGCCCTTTTCATCCATATGTACCACGCGCCAATCTTTCACGATATGGGCGCCGCTTCGTTCATAAAAACGTATTGCGCCTTTGTTCCAATCCAAAACATCCCATGCTACGCGTTTTAGGCCGCGATCATAAGCAAACCGCATCACTTGTTTGTAGAGTGCCTCACCTATTCCCTTGCCGCGCTGGGCTTCTTTTACAATTAAATCTTCCAAATGGAGCGTCCTGCCTTTCCAAGTTGAAAAGCGGAAATATACCAAGGCCGCGCCAACAATTTCATCATCAAATTCTGCAACAAAGCAAGTAAAAAGCGGGTTTTCGCCAAAACCTTCGCGTTCCAAATCTGCCACTGAAATTTCAACTGCATCGGGTTCCTTCTCAAAAATAGCAAGCTCTTTTATGAGTTCCAATACTTGTGGCATGTCTTCTTTTACGGCTTCTCTTACTTTCATCATTTCAAAAATTAATTAGCCTTGCAAATATCGGTTCAATTTCTTAAAAATCCCGATATTTGCTTCAAATTCAGGATATCTTCAACCCCATGGCAAAAATAAATCAATCGCTTGGCGAGTTTATAATTGAAAACCAAAGCGAATTCAAATACTCTTCTGGCGAACTTTCCCGATTAATAAATTCAATCCGTTTAGCAGCAAAAGTTGTAAATCACAAGGTAAACAAAGCCGGTTTAGTAGATATTTTGGGTGCCGCTGGCGATACGAACGTACAGGGCGAAGACCAGCAAAAGCTAGATGTTTTTGCGAATGAAGTTTTTATAAATACGCTCACCAACCGTGAGATTGTCTGTGGAATTGCCAGTGAGGAGGAAGACCACTTTATAACTATTAAAGGACGGAACGAAAAAAACGATAATAAATATGTGGTGTTGATGGACCCACTGGACGGTTCCTCAAACATTGACGTAAACGTTTCCGTGGGAACTATTTTTTCAATTTATAGAAGAATCACACCCGAGGGAACACCCGTTACCATTGAGGATTTTCTTCAGCCCGGAAGCAATCAAGTAGCTGCGGGTTATATTGTTTACGGTACCTCAACCATGATTGTTTATACAACCGGACACGGCGTAAATGGCTTTACACTGAACCCTGCGATAGGTACGTATTATCTTTCCCACCCAAATATGAAATTTCCGGAAAACGGAAATATTTATTCGGTTAACGAAGGGAATTACGTCCATTTTCCCCAAGGCGTAAAGGATTATATAAAATATTGCCAAAAGGAAGAGGAAGACCGTCCGTACACTTCTCGTTATATAGGATCGTTGGTTTCAGATTTTCATCGAAATATGATTAAGGGCGGCATCTATATTTATCCCAATACGTCCAAAGATCCAAACGGAAAACTGCGGCTATTGTATGAATGCAACCCAATGGCGATGATTGCCGAACAGGCGGGAGGTAAGGCCAGCAATGGTTTTGAAAGAATTCTTGATATTCAGCCTACAACACTGCACCAACGCGTGCCCTTTTTCACGGGAAGCAAAAAAATGGTGGAAAAGGCTGAAGAATTTATGAAAAATGCAAAATAAAAAACCCGAAGCTTTCACCACGGGTTTCTAAGTTCGTAAAAAAGAATTAATCTTTTCTATTAAGTAAATAACGGTAATCCTCAAGGCTTAAACCACCACTGTATATTGCAATTGATCTTTTAATTAAATCTTGCGCAATTTCAGCAGAATAGCCAAGGCCAATGGCGTACTTTTCAATTAAAAAACGTTCGTGGTCATCAATTTCATGATCGGCAAAAATCATTTCAAACAAATCGTGGATACGCTCTAACCGCCTTTCCGCATCATTAGGTGGATTGATCGGGTATTTTGAAGGATTTTTAAGCACTGCTTCATATTCTTCTTGTTCAATATCCAACTTGCGCGCGAAACGCTTCAACATTTTTTCCTCTTCGGAATTAATTTCACCATCAACTGAAGCAATATTTGCAATAGAAGCAAAATGCCCTAAATTTCGGGAATGTTCCCCACTTTCAAAAAGATCTGTAAATGACATAATTTGATTTTATTGTGCAAATATAAAACGAATTGCGGGCAAAGCGAAGTATTATGTTCATGTTTTTTCTACTACTCTTTTAAGCAGTTCACCCTAAACTTTTCTTAATTATAAATGAAGCAATGCAAGCTTTCAGTATTTTTAAAGCACTACTTAAAAATATGAGAGAACCACTTTTATCTTTTAATGAGAAAGGAATCTATTGCGAAAAGGCCAACGTTTACATTGACGCTTGGCGTCCGGTCGATAAATGCATCGTTACCCACGGCCACGCAGACCATAGCCGGGGGGGGCATAAAAAGTACATAACGCACCATAACAATGTTCCCATTATAAAGCATCGGTTGGGCGATATTGCAGTTACCGGGAAGGAATGGAACGAATCTTTCACCATTAACGGAGTAAAATTTTCGCTCCATCCAGCCGGCCATATTATTGCCTCGTCGCAGGTTCGTGTGGAATATAAAGGTGAAGTCTGGGTCTTTACGGGCGATTTCAAAACCGAAGATGACGGTCTCGCTGAAATCTATGAACCCGTAAAATGCCACACTTTTATCACGGAATGCACTTTTGGCTTGCCGGCCTTTAAATGGGAGCCGCAAGCGGAAGTTTTTAAGGATATAAATAATTGGTGGGCTACCAATAAAAGTGAAGGCCGAACATCAATTCTATTTGGTTATAGTTTGGGAAAAGCCCAGCGTTTGCTGAAGAATCTCGATACTTCCATCGGAAGAATATACACCCACGGTGCAGTTGAAAATATGACCGAAGTGGTGCGACCATTTTACGAATTGCCCGAAACTACTTTAATTACCAGGGAAACTCCCAAAGAGGAAATAAAAGGAAATATAATAGTGGCGCCACCGAGTGCGCACGGGAGTACTTGGATTAGAAGATTTGTACCTTTTGTGACCGCTTCCGCCAGCGGGTGGATGACCTTTCGAGGCGCACGCAGAAGAAGGGCCATTGACCGCGGATTTGTACTCAGCGACCACGCCGATTGGGAAGGTTTGCTTTCGGCGATTGATGCCACGGGTTGCGAAAAAGTAATCGCAACACACGGTTATACAGACATTTTCGCGAAATATTTACGAGAAGAATTAGGTTACGACGCCCGCACCGAAAAAACCCAATACGAGGAAGAAAGCGCCGAAATTGAAAAGAAAATTGAAAATGAAGATTAAGCCGTGAAAGACTTTGCCCAACTCATAAAAAAACTCGACAGCACCAATAAAACCAATGAAAAAGTAGCCGCGCTAACGGAGTATTTCCAAAATGCAAATGAAGCCGATAAACTTTGGACCATCGCCATCCTTTCACATCGTCGGCCAAAACGTCCCGTTAATACAACGCTTCTCCGACTTTGGGCTACGGAAATCAGCGGTATTCCGCTTTGGCTTTTTGAGGAAAGCTATCACATTGTTGGTGATTTGGCGGAAACGATTGCGCTGATTTTGCCCACTTCGGAAGAACATTCCGACAAATCCCTTGCAGAATTTGTTTCAGAAATTATTGAACTGCGTACGCTTCCCGAAGAAGAAAAAAAGAAATATCTGCACGACAATTGGTTGCCGCTGAATTATTTTGAGCGTTTTGTTTTCAACAAAATATTGACCGGAAGTTTTAGAATCGGCGTAAGCCAAAAACTGATGACCCGCGCACTTTCAAAAGCTACGGGAATAGATGAAGATATTTTGGCGTACAAATTAATGGGCGATTGGACGCCCGAAAAAACAACCTATAAAAAGCTGATTCTCGAGCAAAATGATGAAGATTATCTCAGCAAACCCTATCCGTTTTATTTGGCTTATGCGGTTGAGGACAATTTTCAGGAGGATTTGGGCCCGATTTCAGATTGGAGTTTTGAGCATAAATGGGACGGCATCCGAAGTCAGGTTATTATTAGAAACGATGAGGTTTTCGTGTGGTCCCGCGGCGAGGAATTGGTGACCGATAAATATCCCGAGTTTCAAAATTTTCTGAAAGCCATTCCCAACGGAACTGTTATAGATGGCGAAATTCTTCCCTTTGGAAAAGGGGAAATTGGCAATTTCAATGCCCTTCAAACCCGGATTGGAAGAAAAAATATTTCCAAAGCACTTCTGAAAAAAACACCGGTAATTCTTAATGCATACGACTTGTTGGAATGGAAAGGAGAGGATATTCGGCAA
Source organism: Aequorivita iocasae (assembly GCF_016757735.1). Classification (NCBI taxonomy): domain Bacteria; kingdom Pseudomonadati; phylum Bacteroidota; class Flavobacteriia; order Flavobacteriales; family Flavobacteriaceae; genus Aequorivita; species Aequorivita iocasae. Next base: position 992,043 of record NZ_CP068439.1, on the reverse strand, counting down.
AAACCTTTTTCGGAAAGAAGAGAGATTTTGGACGGAATGATCCAAAAAATAAATTCCGAGGAAGTTGGAATCTATTTAAGCGAAACAATGAATTTTGAAACATGGGAAGAAGCTGCCGCCGAACGCGATCTTTCCCGTGAAAAAAGAAGCGAAGGTTTAATGTTGAAACGAAAGGATTCGCCCTATTTGGTAGGAAGAAAAAAAGGGGATTGGTGGAAATGGAAAATCGATCCTTTCACCATTGATGCTGTTTTAACCTACGCGATGCGTGGCCACGGAAGACGCGCAAACCTTTATACAGATTACACCTTTGCGCTTTGGGATGAAGGCGAATTGGTCACATTCGCAAAAGCATATTCCGGATTGACCGATGCGGAATTCCGGCAGGTAGATGCCTGGATAAAACGAAATACCTTGGAACGTTTTGGCCCCGTGCGAAGCGTAACCCCACAACATGTTTTTGAAATCGCCTTTGAAGGAATCGCTGAAAGTAGTCGCCATAAAAGTGGTATTGCCACCCGTTTTCCGCGGATTCTTCGTTGGCGAAAAGATAAGCCGATTGAAGAAGCAAATACCTTATCGGATTTAAAAGCGCTTATCCCAAAATGAAACAATCGGAACTCATTAAAATTGCAGAGGATTGGTTTCAATCAAAAAATTGGAAGTCTTTTCCATTTCAAAAACAAACCTGGAAAGCATTTTTGGATGGCAAGCATGGATTATTAAATGCACCTACGGGAAGCGGAAAAACATACGCCCTTTGGGTGCCGATTGTGCTTCAATATTTAAAGGAAAATCCAGATTACAAAACGAAACATCAAAAAGGGCTGAAGGCAATATGGATAACACCCCTGCGTGCACTTTCGGTTGAAATACACCAAGCGGCGCAACGGTTTGCCGATGATTTGGGAACTGGTTTAACGGTTGGTATCCGTACCGGAGATACCCCGCAGAGCGAACGTGCAAAACAAAAGCGACAAATGCCCGATTTGTTGATTACAACCCCCGAGAGCTTGATGCTTTTATTGGCTTCAAAAGGGTATGATAAAATCTTCAAAACCCTCACGGCTATTGTGGTAGACGAATGGCACGAACTTTTGGGAAGCAAGCGTGGCGTACAAATGGAGTTGGCACTTTCGCGACTGAAAACCGTTTCAAAAGATTTGAGAATTTGGGGTATTTCGGCCACTATCGGAAATCTCGAAGAGGCGCAGGATGTACTGTTGGGAATGGATCCGGAATTCAGAAAAAATGCCGTTTTAATTAAGGCCAATCAGAAAAAAAAGATTGAAGTACGTTCGATAATTCCGAAGAAAATGGAAACCTTTCCCTGGCGTGGACATTTGGGTTTGCACCTTTTGGAAGAAATAATTCCCATAATAAAAGCCAGTAAAACCACTCTTATTTTTACGAATACCCGAGGGCAATGTGAGGTTTGGTTTCAGAAAATATTGGAGAAGCATCCAGAATTTGCTGGCGAAATAGCAATGCACCACGGCAGCATCGGCAAAGACACCCGACTGTGGGTGGAGCAGGCCATCCGCAATGAATCGTTGACTGCAGTTGTTGCCACTTCTAGTTTGGATTTGGGGGTCGATTTTGCACCGGTTGAAACGGTTATCCAAATCGGTGGACCGAAAGGCGTGGCAAAATTTCTGCAACGGGCAGGACGTAGCAACCACCGGCCCGGCGAACCATCTGTGATTTATTTTTTGCCCACGCACGCTCTGGAATTGCTGGAAGCTTCAGCTTTAAAAAGAGCCGTAAAAGAAGAAGTTGTGGAAGATAGAATGCCGTATTTGCTCAGTTTCGATGTGCTTATTCAGTATTTGGTTACACTCGCAGTGGGCAACGGATTTTTCCCGAAGGACATTTTCCCCGAAATTCAACAAACCTTCTGTTTTCAGGGAATTACCGAGGAACAATGGAAATGGTGCCTCAATTTTATCACTCTCGGAAGCCAAAGTTTGCAAGCTTACGAAGAATACAAAAAAGTGGAGGTTACACCCGAAGGCCTTTTTAAGGTTGAAAGCAGACAGATTGCAATGATGCACCGCTTGAGTATCGGCACAATTGTGAGCGACTCAATGATGCACGTAAAATATGTAACGGGTGGTTTTATCGGCACCATTGAGGAATGGTTTATCAGCAAATTGAAAATCGGCGATAGTTTTGTATTTGCAGGTCGCACTTTGGAATTGGTTCGATTGCGGCAAATGCAGGCACAGGTTCGAAAATCGACCAAAAAATCTGGAAAAGTAGCCAGCTTTTTGGGTGGGCGTTTGCCACTTTCTTCACAAATGAGTAAAATTCTTCGGGAAGAAATGCAGAGCGAAGCCGATCACAAACGAAACACTCCGGAATTAAAGGCGCTGAGCGATATATTTAACAGACAGGAAAAGGAAAGCATCGTCCCCGGCGAGGACGAATTTTTGATTGAAACCTTCAAAACCCGAGAGGGCTATCACGCACTTTTTTATCCATTCGAAGGACGGTTTGTGCACGAGGCAATGAGCAGTCTGTTGGCGTACCGCATCAGTTTGCTGTCGCCTATTTCATTTTCGTTGGCTTATAACGATTATGGTTTTGAACTGTTGAGCGATCAATATTTGGACATTCAAACTGTTTTGGACAATAACCTTTTTTCAGCGGAATATCTTTACGACGATCTTCAAAAAAGTTTGAATTACACCGAACTTGCCCGCCGAAAATTTCGTGATATCGCGGTGATTAGCGGAATGGTTTTTCAAGGTTATCCAAATAAAATAATCAAAACGAAACATTTGCAAAGCAGCAGCCAACTTTTGTTTGACGTGTTCCGCGATTACGAACCCAACAATCTTTTGTATCTGCAAGCCTATCGCGAAACTTTTGAGCATCAATTGGAGGAAGGTCGGCTGCGGTTGGCTTTGGAACGCATCAATTCACAAAATATTATTTGGAAACAGTGCGAAAAGGCCACGCCCTTCAGCTTCCCGATAATTACCGACGGATTACGGGCAAAGCTTTCTTCAGAAAAATTGGCGGATAGAATAAAAAGGATGACGTTGCAATTGGAGAAGAACTAAGAATTTTTGAAGTCTTTGGGTTGTTTTATCTTTGCAACCAGATGAAGCAAATACAAATAAACTCCCACCAATTTACCCTTCACCCCAGCGGAGCCATTTTTTGGGAAGAAAAAAAAATGCTGCTGATAGCCGATGTGCACTTGGGAAAGGTGGCCCATTTCAGAAAGCACGGCGCGCCCGTTCCCGCCAATGCGGCATTTCAAAATCTGGAAAAACTCACTGAAATTTCAAATCATTTTGAACCAAAAACCATTTGTTTTTTGGGGGATCTTTTTCACAGTAAAATTAATGAGGAATGGCAGGATTTTGAAAAATGGGTGGAATACACAAAAGCTGAAGTGATTCTTATTTCGGGCAACCATGATATAATTCCGCAGTATTTGTATGAAGATTTGGGGGTGAAGGTTTTTGATGAATTGTTATTGGAAGGCTTTCATTTAACCCACCATCCCTCTGAAATAAAGGGAACTTTCAATTTTTCGGGCCATGTGCATCCGGGCATTCGCATGCGGGGAGTGGGCCGCCAATATTTGCGATTTGCCTGTTTTTATAAATCCGTTAACGGTTTAATTCTTCCTGCTTTTGGTAACTTTACGGGGAAGCATGTTTTAAAGCCTTCAAAAAACGATGAGGTTTTTGCCATTGTCGAAGGTGAAGTTATATGCGTTTCCACAAATAACTAACTATGAAAAAAACACTACAAATAGCCAATATTGTCATGTTTATTGCGATGGTTTTGGTGAATTATTTATCGAATACCGGCGCAATAAATGATACTACCATTGGAGAAATTTCGGAATCCTCAAAAAATCTTTTTACACCGGCAGGATATGCTTTTTCCATTTGGGGATTGATATATTTAATGCTTTTGGGATTTATAATTTACCAAAGCCGAAGTCTTTTCACAAAAGTGCGCGATGATGATTTTATAATAAAAACCGGCTGGTGGTTTGTGCTTTCGTGCTTTGCAAATATGATGTGGATTACATTTTGGCTTTACGGATTTATGGAGTATTCTATTTTGGCGATTTTCGTTCTTCTTTTTTCACTTTTAAAAATTGTGATGAACAACCGGATGGAACTATGGGACGCGCCAATTTCGGTGATTTCCTTTCTTTGTTGGCCCTTTGTTTTTTACAGCGGATGGGTTACCGTTGCAAGTATTGCCAATGTCGCGGCATATTTAACGAGTATTGATTGGGACGCTTGGGGTTACAGTGAAGTTTCGTGGGCAGTAACTATGATAATTATTGCAGGAATAATAAACCTTGTTGTTACATGGCGAAGAAATATGCGCGAATTTGCCTTGGTGGGAGTTTGGGCTTTGGCTGCTATTGCGGTTGCCAATTGGGATGTGAGTAAAACAGTAGCCTACTCTGCCATTGCCGTTGCAGCGGTTTTATTTGTGAGCAGCAGCTACCATGGATTTAAAAATAGAAACACAAATCCGATGAATAAATGCAGGGAATATTTCAAAAAGGCATAAGAAGTAAGACCGATGGCGGAAGGACAAAAAGAGAAAAGGACAAAAAAATCAGCAATCTAAAATCGTCAATCAACAATCAAAAATCAATCAGACCATTCCTTTTATATCATTCCCCCAAGTTGGGTAGGCAAAAATCATGGCTTTTATGTTTTCAGTAGTGAGTTTTCCGCACATTGCGAGCACAAATAGATTGATCATTTCTCCCGCTTGCGGAGCAATAATATGTGCGCCCAACACAATATTTCGCTTTTTATCCACAATTGTTTTATACGCGTAAATTTCTTCATTGATACGTTTGGCGTTAAACCATTTTGGCACACTTTTATATTCCACCACACAATCGTAGCCTTTTTTCTTTGCTTCTTCTTCAGTTAAGCCAATTGATGCCAACTGCGGAATAGTAAAAACCACCGAAGGTACCGGCGGAAAATCCATTATTGTATGATTTCCTTTTCTGATATTTAATGAGACAATTCGCGCTTCCTGTGAAGAAGTTGGCGTTAATGGAAGCGCCCCGCTTGCCGAAACATCGCCACAAGCATATACATTTTTATTGGTAGTATTTTGAAGAAATTCGTTCACCGAAATTCCACCTTTTTCAAAAGCAACATTTCCCTTTTCCAAATCTAATTCGTCGATAGATGGAACGCGGCCGGTAGTGTTAAAAACCATTTGCGTGGTAATGGTTTCGGTTTTTGAATTTTTCTGAAATGAAACTCGGTAATTTTTTTGAAGTTTTTCAACTTCGGAAACCTTTGCATTGAAGATAAATTTAATTCCCAAATCTTCCGAAGCTTTGGTGAGATGAGAAACTATATCGGCTTCAAAAGGCCCAAGGGGTCGATCCTCAAACTCAATTACCGTAACCTTTGCGCCACATCGCGCGGCAATATGCGCAAATTCCATCCCGATATAACCCGCGCCCACAAATACAATATTTTCCGGCAGTTCTTCCAATTCCAAAAAATCGTCGCTCACTTTCAAATGTTCCCTGCCGGGAATTTTCAGCTCCATAGGTTTATGACCGGTAGCGATAACTATTTTCTTCGCCTTTATTGTTTTTCCTTCAACCGAAAGGGTAGTTTCATCCAAAAACTTTGGAGATTGGTGGAACATATCAATCCCCGCCTCCTTCAATTTTTTTTCAGTGGAAGCGGGCACGGCATCGGTAAAAGTTGATTTAAATTTCTGCAAATCCGCCCAATTTATTTCCGGAACGGACATAATTCCCTTCCCCTTTAAATTTTCAGAAAGGTGTATTGCCTCCGTAATTCCGTAGATTACCTTTTTTGGGTCACAGCCTCTATTTGGACAGGTTCCTCCAAATTCACGATTGTCGGCAATTGCTACTTTCATTCCTTCGGCGGCACAATCGTACGCCACATTTTTCCCAGCCGTGCCGGTGCCTATTACAAAAACATCATATTCTTTTATTGCCATAAACCGAAAATAAGGAAAGGGCTAAGTTATGTGTGTTAGTAAAATGATAAAGTTTGAATTTGCTCTTTGTAAATTGATAATGCATACTATCTTTGCCGCTCGATGAGCAAAAAACTTGTTACTTCGCTTTATTCACAGTCTTCGCAAGCGCGAAAACTGGGGGAAGCTATTTTTTCTTCCGAAAATAAAATTCAAGTTTCGGGTCTTGTCGGCTCTTCGCTCTCGCTTGTAATTTCTGAGAATTTTTCTACTTCGGAACTGCCTTTTCTTTTAATTTTTAATGATAAGGAAGAAGCTGCTTATCATTTAAACGATCTCGAAAATTTGTTGGGTGACCAAAATGTGCTTTTCTACCCGGGAAGTTATCGGCGGCCGTACCAAATTGAAGAGACCGATAACGCCAACGTTTTGTTGCGAAGCGAGGTTTTAAACAGAATAAATTCGAGAAAAAAACCCGCACTGATCGTAACCTATCCCGAAGCGCTTTTTGAAAAAGTTGTAACTCGAAAGGAATTGGAGCGAAACACGCTGAAAATTGCCGTAAACGACCAACTTTCCATCGATTTTGTAAATGAGGTTTTATTTGAATATCGTTTCAAAAGAACTGATTTTGTAACCGAACCGGGCGAATTTTCGGTTCGTGGGGGTATTTTGGACGTTTTCAGTTTTAGTAATGACGAACCGTACCGAATTGAATTTTTTGGCGATGAGGTGGATAGCATCCGCACCTTTGATGTGGAAACCCAGCTTTCTTTGCAACAGGTTAAAAAAGTTTCCATAATTCCAAATGTGGAAAACAAAATGGTGGACGAAAGCCGCGAGAGTTTTTTGAAATACATCGCTTCAAAAACGGTGGTTTTTCTGAAAAACGAAGAACTTTTTAGCAGCGCCATCGACAACCTTTTTAAAAAGGCAACTGAGGCTTTCAATGCAATTGATTCGGAAATAAAACGCGCAAAACCTTCGGAATTGTTCTGCACTTCGGAATTGTTGAAACAGCAGTTAAATGGATTTACAACGGTTCATTTAAAAAATTCTTCGATTGCGAGTTCAGATTCGATTTCCTTCAATACCAAACCTCAGCCTTCCTTCAACAAACAATTCAATTTGCTTATTGAAAATTTGAACGACAATTCTGAAAAAGGCTATAAAAACTACATTTTTTGTAGCAGTGAACAGCAGGCAAAGCGTTTTCACGACATTTTTGAGGACGCACATTTGGATGTAAAACAGTTTGAAACCATTGTATTTCCGCTGTTTCAGGGTTTTATTGATGACGACTTAAAAATTGTCTGTTATACCGATCATCAAATTTTTGAGCGTTACCATAAATTTCAACTGAAAAATGGCTACGCCAAAAAGCAGGCAATTACACTAAAGGAAATTACCAATCTGGAAGTGGGCGATTACGTAACGCACATCGACCACGGAATCGGGAAATTTGGCGGTCTCCAGAAAATTGAAGTTGAGGGAAAAATGCAGGAAGCCATTAAGCTTTTTTACGGTGAGCGCGATATTTTGTATCTCAGCATTCACTCGTTGCACAAGATTTCAAAATACAACGGCAAAGATGGAAAGGAACCCAAAATCTACAAATTGGGCAGCGACGCATGGAAAAAACTGAAGCAAAAAACCAAAACCCGCGTAAAGGAAATCGCTTTTAATTTAATTGAATTATACGCGAAACGCCGCACGCTGAAAGGTTTCGCTTTTGATCCGGACAGTTATTTGCAGGCCGAATTGGAATCGTCCTTTATTTACGAAGATACCCCAGACCAAAGTACGGCAACCGAAGACGTAAAAAAAGATATGGAAAACGAACGCCCGATGGACCGTTTGGTCTGTGGAGACGTAGGTTTTGGAAAAACGGAAGTCGCGATTCGGGCGGCTTTTAAAGCGGTTGACAATGGAAAACAGGTAGCGGTTTTGGTTCCGACAACAATTTTGGCCTTTCAGCATTTTAAAACTTTTTCCGAACGGCTTTCGGAAATGCCCGTAAAAGTTGATTATCTCAACCGTTTTAGAACCGCAAAAGAACGAAAAACGGTTTTGGAGGAATTGAAAAACGGCAAGCTGGATGTCGTTATCGGCACACATCAATTGGTAAATAAAACGGTTGAATTTAAAGATTTGGGACTTTTGATTATTGACGAGGAACAAAAATTCGGCGTAGCCGTAAAAGACAAGTTGAAGACCATCAAAGAAAATGTTGATACGCTTACACTCACTGCAACGCCTATTCCGCGTACCTTGCAGTTCAGTTTGATGGCCGCGCGCGATCTTTCGGTAATCACTACTCCACCTCCAAATCGCTATCCAGTTGAAACACATGTGATCCGTTTTGGGGAAGAGAGCATTCGCGATGCCATTCAGTATGAAATCTCGCGCGGTGGGCAGGTTTTCTTCGTTCACAACAGAATTGAAAATATAAAAGAAGTCGCCGGAATGATCCAACGGTTGGTGCCAGATGCGAAAATTGGTATCGGCCACGGGCAAATGGATGGCAAAAAACTGGAAGATTTGATGCTTCGGTTTATGAATAATGAATTCGACGTTTTGGTTTCCACAACCATTATTGAAAGCGGTTTGGATGTGCCAAATGCGAATACTATTTTCATCAACAATGCTAATAATTTCGGCCTTTCAGATTTGCATCAAATGCGCGGTCGTGTGGGCCGAAGCAACAAAAAGGCCTTTTGTTATTTTATAACTCCGGAATATTCAGCAATGACGGATGAAGCCCGAAAACGAATTACAGCTTTGGAGCAATTTTCAGAATTGGGAAGCGGGATCAATATTGCGATGAAGGATTTGGAAATCCGCGGGGCGGGCGATTTGTTGGGTGGGGAACAAAGCGGATTTATAAATGAAATCGGTTTTGAAACCTATCAAAAAATTCTTGCCGAAGCCATTGAGGAATTGAAAGATAAAGAGTTTAAAAGTCTTTATGAAGAAACGGAAGGCCCGAAGAAAAATTTCGTGAAGGAAATGACCATCGATACCGATTTTGAATTGTTGTTTCCGGATGATTACGTCAACAATATTACCGAAAGGCTCAATCTTTACACGAAACTGAACGAGCTGAAAAACGAAATCGAACTTCAAAAATTTGAAAAAGAATTGCTCGACCGTTTTGGGGAAATGCCAAAACAAGCTGAGGATTTGCTGAACAGCGTTCGCATAAAATGGATTGCAATTTCCATGGGCTTGGAACGCGTTGTGATGAAGCAGAAAAAAATGGTGGGCTATTTTGTGGCAAACCAGCAGAGTGGCTTTTACCAAAGTGCAGCTTTCACCAAAGTGCTTCAATACGTGCAAAGCCACCCACAAAAAGTAACGATGAAGGAAAAACAAACCCGAAACGGACTGCGATTGTTGCTTACTTTTGAAGGAATTTCTTCGATTGATAAAGCGCTTCGGGTACTGGAGCCTTTTTCTGAATAAGCCGGTGAATTCGCGGAATGTCGGGTAAATGTCGGGTGAAATTCCGTCGAAAATATTGCACTATCTTTACTGCCATCGTACTATTGCTTCATAAATTTTTACAAAATGAAACAACCAGAACTCGGTCGGAAAATTTTAGAACTCCGCAAGCAAAAAGGTTTTACGCAGGAAGAACTTGTTGAACAATGCAACATTAACGTGCGGACCATTCAGCGTATTGAAGCTGGCGAAGTAATGCCACGCACGTTTACCTTAAAAACAATTTTAAATGTCTTGGGCGAAGATTTGGAAAATCTGCAGGAACCCGAAACTTCTCCATTTGAAAATTTCAATTTAAAAGAGATTGGCTTTTCTATTTTTTACATAAAACTGGCATGGATTTGCGGTATCATTTACTTCCTATCAGGCTTCGTGGAAATTGCTATTGATTATGCCAGATTTCAGGAAGGGGAGCTCATTATTCCGAAGGCAGCTTACATAAGTATGAAATTTATAGTACTGCTTGCAGACATTTATTTTTTATGGGGCTTTGTTTTAAGCGGCAAAATTTTCAATATTTATTTATTGAAAATCGGGGCTTTCTTTTTGATTGGAACCTCCATTTTATTTTATGGCTATGATATGGTTTCACTTTATTTTGAACCATTTTATACCGATTATTTTATAATGGTCCAATCTATTTTTTATGGAATTGCCGGTATTATCTTTGGATTTGGATTAATGCGTTTGAAAATGCCCTTTGGTAAAATTTCCGAAGTCGCCGGTGGCTTCCAAGTTGTGAGTGGTATATTGCTGACCATGGTTTTTATGGGTTGGTTGGCGTTGACTTTTTTGATTCCGGCTACTATTCTACAGATTATTCTCCTTTTTAAAATAGAGGACCTTATAAAAAATGAGTCGCTGGAAAATGTAAAAGGATAATTAAAAATGGTAAAAAGCATTCTCAAAGTGCTGCAACTTTTCCTCTTTTTGGTTTTTTAGAACGGCAATAATATCAAAACGAACTTCCGCATTTAAGTCGTTGGAAACCATATATTCATTGGCGGCTTTTACCAAAAGTTTGATTTTGTTTTTTGTTACGAAATCTTGCGGATCACCAAAAAATGCACTGTTACGGGTTTTTACTTCAACCATTACGATTGTATCCTCTTCCTTTTGTGCAATGATGTCAATCTCAGCTTTGTCGAAATAAAAATTACGGCGAAGGATTTTATAACCGCTTTTAAGCAAATATTGCGCGGCTATTTCTTCACCTATTTTTCCGAGTTCGTTATGGGTGGCCATTTTATAAGTTAAAAGTTTACAGCTTAAAGCTTAAGGTAATTTCCCTTTTTGAAATATCCAATTCAATTTTCCTTCCCAAAATTAATGCTCTATTATCATCAATATGGCCCGCGGGAAAATTAAAACACACGGGGTAATTATATTCGGAAACCGCGTCATAAACAATCTCTTCCGCATTTTTACCAAAGGGAATTTTGCTATCGTGCATATCGGTCATTCCGCCTACAATCAAACCTGCGAGATTTTGTAGCATTCCGTTTCGTTTCAGATTCATCATCATTCTATCAACGTGGTACAGATATTCATCCAAATCTTCAATAAAAAGAATTTTGCCCTCCGTTTTTAATGCTGAATTACTTCCGCAGAGCGAATACAAAAGTGAAAGATTTCCGCCGACCAATATTCCTTCGGCTTTTCCTGGCCTATTTAATTTCGCCGTGGATTCAATATCTATTTTGTATGGATTTCCAAAAAGAATATTTTTAATGGAAGCCGATGTTTCTTCTGATTTGTTTTCAAGATTTTGAAGTATTTGGGCGTGCAGCGTCTCAATACCGAGATTGTGTATGTGTGAATGCAGAGCGGTAACATCGCTGTAGCCAATTACCCATTTCGGGGATTTTTTTAATGTTGAAAAATCCAATTTATCCAAAATCCGAACTGTGCCGTACCCTCCTTTGGCACACCAGATAGCTTTTATTTTGGGATCGTCCATCATCTTTTGAAAATCTTCCGCACGCAAATCGTCGTGTCCGGCAAATTGGTTTTCTTCGGCACCAATTGTTTTTCCCATAACATATTGCAATCCCCATTTTTCCAATAATTGAAGTGCAGGTTTTAATTCTTCTTTTGAAATTTTCCGTGCAGTGGAAACGATGCCAATGCAATCGCCAATTTGAAGTTTACTTGGTGTAATCATGAATCTAATTAAAACCACAAATTACTACATTTATATGTACTTTTGTGCCTGCCTGCCTCATTTTGGCAGGCTTTCAAAAAAAATTATGGATCTGAACAAGAATAGATATACTATTACCGCCGCATTGCCTTATACGAATGGACCTGTTCACATTGGCCATTTGGCGGGTGTTTATGTGCCCGCAGATATTTATGCGCGTTTTCAGCGACTTCAAAAGAAGGATGTGGCCTTTATCTGCGGAAGCGATGAACACGGCGTTGCCATTACGTTGAAAGCGAAAAAGGAAGGCATTACGCCACAGGAAGTGGTTGATAAATATCACGCAATCATCAAAAAAAGTTTTGAAGATTTTGGGATTTCATTTGATAATTATTCGCGCACTTCGGCTGAAATCCACCATAAAACCGCCTCTGAATTTTTTAAGAAAATGTATGATGCGGGCCAATTTATAGAGGAAGTGACCGAGCAATTGTTTGACGAGGAAGCCAATCAGTTTTTGGCAGATCGTTTTGTTGTGGGAACTTGTCCAAAATGTGGTCACGAAGAAGCCTACGGCGACCAATGTGAAAACTGCGGAACCAGCCACAATGCTACAGATTTGATAAATCCGCGAAGTGTAATTTCTGGTAATAAGCCTGTTTTAAAAGAAACAAAACATTGGTTTTTGCCTTTGGATCGCTACGAAGATTTTTTAAGGGAATGGATTCTCGTTGACCATAAAAAAGATTGGAAAACCAACGTGTTGGGTCAATGCAAAAGCTGGATTGACGATGGTTTACGCCCACGTGCCGTGACCCGCGACCTCGATTGGGGAATTCCCGTGCCCGTAAAAGGTGCTGATGGAAAAGTGCTTTACGTTTGGTTTGATGCGCCAATCGGTTATATTTCTTCAACTAAGGAATGGGCGGAGCGCGAAGGCAAAAATTGGAAAGATTATTGGAAAGATGAAAACACCAAACTCCTTCATTTTATTGGGAAAGACAATATTGTTTTCCATTGCATCATTTTTCCAGCGATGCTGAAGGCTGAAGGAAGTTATATTCTGCCGGACAATGTTCCGGCAAATGAATTTTTAAACTTGGAAGGAAATAAAATTTCAACCAGTAAAAATTGGGCGGTTTGGTTGCACGAATATTTGGAGGATTTTCCAGACCAGCAGGACGTTTTGCGTTATGCCTTAACTGCAAATGCCCCAGAAACAAAGGATAACGATTTTACCTGGGCCGATTTTCAGGCGAGAAACAATAATGAATTGGTTGCTATTTTCGGAAATTTTATAAACCGAGTGATGGTTTTGACCGATAAATATTACGAAGGAATTGTACCTAAACCAGCAACTTTTTCAGAAATTGACGAACAGGTTTTAAGAGAATTGAAAGCCTATCCCGCGGTGATTGCAAGTTCCTTGGAACGCTACCGTTTCCGCGAAGCACAGGCAGAATTGATGAATGTTGCCCGCCTTGGAAATAAGTATCTGGCAGACGAAGAGCCTTGGAAAACCATAAAAACTGATGAAGAACGTACAAAAACGGTGATGTACGTTGCGCTGCAGGTTACTTCTGCGTTGGCAGTTTTGAGTGAACCGTTTTTGCCGTTTACTTCAAATAAATTGAAAAATATGCTCAATGTCAGGTCGAGCGCAGTCGAGACCTCGTTAGGGTGGAACGACGTGTCTTCAAAATCAGAATTGCTGAAACAAGGCCATAAAATAAATAAAGCCGAATTACTTTTCAGTAAAATTGAAGACGAACAGATTCAAAAACAATTAGATAAACTACAAGCGAGTAAAAAAATGAATGAAGCAGCACACAAAAAAGTAACGCCTCAAAAAGAAACCATCCAATACGACGATTTCGCAAAACTTGATATGCGCGTGGGCACCATTATTGAAGCCGAAAAAATGCCAAAAGCTGATAAACTTTTGGTTTTAAAAGTTGACACGGGAATCGATGTACGAACGATTGTTTCCGGTATTGCGGAAAGTTTTAAGGCTGAAGAAATCATCGGGAAAAAAGTAACCGTTTTGGCAAATCTTGCACCGCGAGCGCTTCGTGGCGTGGAAAGCCAAGGCATGATTTTAATGACTGAAAATGCGGAAGGGAAACTTGTTTTTGTAAACCCTGGAGAGGAAGGGGTTGAGAATGGGGCGATGATAAATTAATCATAAAATAATTTTCAATGAATTTAAAATTAATTGTTTTCTCCTTTTTAATTTCGGCAAATGTTTTTTCACAGGAACCATTACTTTCAATCAAAAATGATTTAAAAACTAGGCGTAAAGCGCCCAATGAGGCGTTTGCAGTAGTTGATGAGGAAAATAAAACCTTTGCAATTTTTCTCGATGATGACAAAACGTTAAATGGTTATTTATATTCCCAGAATTTAGAGCCTTTGGGAAAATTTGCATCAAATGGATTGCCTAAACTTTATACTGAAATCATTGGTAACACACTTGAAAATGGCCAAATTAGACTATTTCTAAAGAATCAAAACAACCGAAATTTTGGGAGTATTCTTTTTGATTTTGATAGAAATGCAAGCGTAGAGACTGAATATAATTTTAAACTTGACCATGAAATTTATCTACAGTCCCATAGTAATAAAAATAAATTTTACATACTGACTGTAAGTAGAAGAAGCTCACAATTAAATGTATATGTGTTTGATCACGGAGGTAAATTCAACAAAAAATCGTTCGATTTTAATGATAGATTTTTTGGAGATAGAAAAAATAATCGTGTGAAACTTGATGAGTTTCTGACTGAGCGAGAACAATTTGTAACTCAAGGTGCGGTAGTAAAAATAGAAGAAACGAATCCAAATGATATTAGCATTACCAGCAATTCTTGTAAAATTTATGATAGAAATGAAAAATTTATTCTAACCATTGATGGCGGGATGCTATACACATATATCTTTGAATTTACAGTTCCTGACTTATCGGTTAATTTAAAAGCAGTTGAAAAGGAACAATTCTCTTCAGATGGATTTACTCCCGCGTCCAATTCATATTTGTATGAAGACAAAATTTATCAAATAAGTGGATTAAAGGATACGTTGGTTTTTACAGTTAAAAATATTGACACCAAGGAAGAGATAAAAAAAATTTCCCTTTCTAAAAATGAAGAAATAACTTTTAAGAATAGTCCAATTATACAAGAAGGCACTTCATTTTTTTCAGAAGAATTTAGGGAACTGGATAAAACTTCACAATTTTTAAGAAAAATTTCTTCAGAAGATATCGGTGTGGCGGTAATATCCACCAACAATGGATATCAAATTACAATGGGCGGTAATAAGGAAATTACAAATAACTACGGAGGTCCAATGATGAGTGGTTTTGGGGGAGTAATTCCTAATGTACCGGGGACAACCTCATTTTCCTTTAATCCAGTATTCTATTCCTTTAATTCCTATAAGCATAATAAGTCAATACGAATAGAATGTCTTTTTGATATTAATTTCGTTCACCACGGAGGCAGGGTCCCCCAAAACATTTTTGATAAAATAAAAATTTACACTTTAAGGCACCCAAAAGCAAGGGCGGAAAATTTATTTAAAATGAACGATTATTTTGTATACGGTAAGTATAATGAGGAAACTGATGCTTACGAACTTTTTAAATTTTCAGAATAAAATTTTCGATGCTAAAGCTTCTCTATTACATAACCTCCCACACCAATCTCCCCCAAAAAAGTGTTGAAAACACCGTAAAACTTTTAAACGAAGATTGTACCATTCCCTTCATTTCCCGATACCGAAAGGAATTGACGGGAAATCTCGATGAGGTTCAAATTGCCGAAATCGTAAAATTCAAAGAGCAATTTGAAGTGTTGGAAAAGCGAAAAGCTGCTATCCTAAAATCGTTGGAAGAGCAGGAGGTTTTGACCGCAGAACTTCAGCAAAAAATCGAGGAGACGACAGATTTAATCGCCTTGGAAGATTTGTATCTACCTTACAAAAAGAAGCGAAAAACAAAAGCTGATACTGCGCGCGAAAACGGTTTGGAGCCATTGGCGAAAATTATAATGGCGCAGAATGCTTCCGATATTTCTTCAATCGCTTTAAAATATGTGAATGGCGATGTAAATTCCGAAGAGGACGCGTTGGAAGGCGCCCGCCACATTATTGCCGAATGGATCAACGAGCGCACCGATATTCGGAATATGCTTCGAAATCAAATAGAACGTTTTGCAGTGATTTCAACTAAAGTTGTAAAGAAGTTTGAAGATGACGAAAAAGCTCAGAAATTCAGAGATTATTTCGATTGGAGTGAAGCTTTAAATAGAATTCCATCTCACAGATTACTGGCAATTCTACGTGCAACTTCCGAAGGATTTATTCGCCAAAAAATTGAAATTGATGATGAGAAGGCACTTTTTAAAATTGAAGAGCGCGTCATAAAATCAAATAATGCCGCTTCCCAACAAATAAAACTTGCCATTGAAGACAGTTACAAGCGACTGTTGTTTCCAGCGATTTCAAACGAAGCACTTTCTGCAGCAAAAGAGAAAGCAGATGAAACCGCAATCAATGTTTTTGCTAAAAACTTAAAGCAACTTTTATTGGGCTCTCCTTTGGGAGAAAAGCGGGTATTGGCAATTGATCCCGGTTTTAGAACGGGCTGCAAGGTGGTTTGTCTCGATGCACAGGGAAATTTGCAACACAACGAAACCATCTTTCCGCATCCGCCAAAAAGTGATGTTTCAATCGCGATGAAAAAGATAAGTTCGCTGGCCGATGCCCATAAAATTGAGGCAATCGCCATTGGCAACGGAACCGCTTCGCGTCAAACGGAACAATTCATAAAACGAATCCAATTTAAAAATGCAATACAGGTTTTTGTAGTTAGCGAAGCCGGAGCAAGCATTTATTCGGCTTCAAAAATTGCGCGCGACGAATTCCCGAATTACGATGTTACCGTTCGTGGCGCGGTTTCCATCGGTCGACGTTTGCAGGATCCATTGGCAGAGTTGGTAAAAATTGATGCAAAATCCATAGGCGTTGGGCAATATCAGCACGATGTAGACCAAACCAAGTTGAAGCGTTCGCTGGATACAACGGTAGAACTGTGCGTGAACGCCGTGGGGGTAAATATAAATACGGCAAGCGTTCCGCTTTTGAGTTACGTTTCTGGCATCGGTCCAAAACTGGCGGAAAATATAGTAAATTATCGTGAAGAAAACGGCGCATTTAATTCTCGGGACGAAATAAAAAATGTACCTCGTTTGGGCGGGAAAGCTTTTGAGCAAGCCGCGGGATTTCTTCGTATTAAAAATGGAAAAAACCCGCTGGACGATTCTTCGGTGCATCCGGAAAGTTATGCTGTTGTTTCAAAAATGGCGAAGGACGAAAAGATAAAAATTTTGAAATTGATTGGAAACAAAGCACTTCTTCAGAAAATAAATCTGGAAAAATACATTTCAGAAAAAATTGGACTTCCCACTTTAAAAGATATTATAAAGGAACTTGAAAAACCCGGACTTGACATTCGCGAGGAGGCAAAAGTCTTCACTTTCAACCAAAATATTAAAACTATAAACGATTTACAGGAGGGACAATTGCTTCCCGGAATCGTGAACAACATTACCAATTTCGGCTGTTTTGTGGATATTGGAATAAAGGAAAGTGGCTTGATTCACGTTTCAAATCTTTCAGATTCTTTTGTGAAGGATGTAAACGAGCACGTGCATTTGCATCAACAAATTGTTGTAAAAGTGCTTGATGTGGATGTGGAAAGAAAACGCATTCAACTAAAACTGCACCATTTAGAAACGCGTTAATTATTCTTTAATATTGACTTAAGTCATCAATAGATAGCTTTTAAAGCCTAATTTTGCGGCTTTTATTATAACCTTCTCAATTTCACTTTTATGACAAAGCCTAGAATTGCCCTTGTCATTGGAATAGTTTGTATTTCCATTTTCCCCATTTTGGTAAAACTCAGTTTGTCGCCGGGTGTAATTTCGGCGTTTTATAGAATGGCAATTGCCGCGGCACTATTGGTTCCTTTTACAGTTTTAAGTGGAAAAATGAAAATTCCATCTTTAAAGATTTTCTTGCTAACCGTTCTTTGTGGTGCTATTTTCGCCGGAGATGTTGCAGTGTGGAATATCGCTATCCAAGAATCTACGGCTACACAGGCTACACTGCTCACTAATCTTTCACCAGTTTGGGTGGGTATTGGCGCGTTTTTCTTCTTAAAAAATAAACCGACGGTCAATTTTTGGATAGGCACGGTTATCGCCATTTTTGGAATGATTATGTTGGTGGGTTTTCGGTTTTTTGTGGAAATGGATTTTGACCTGGCCTTTGTATTTGCAATACTTTCGGGAGTGTTTTATGCCGTTTATATGTTATTGAGCAAATATGTGCTTTATAAAGTTGAGGTGCTTCCCTTTATCACGATTAGTACACTTTCTTCAGCGTTTTTCTTGGCGATTTTAAGTTATTTTATCGGTCAACCATTTTCTGGTTTCAGCAATATGGGCTGGTTTGTTTTGGTGATTCAAGGCGTAGTTTGCCAATTATTGGCGTGGCTACTTTTGGGCTATGCAACCAAACATATGCGGGCAACACGGGTTTCTGTTAGTCTTTTGGGACAGGCAGTTTTGACTACTATTTTGGCGTGGCTTTTTATTGGGGAAGAAGTAAGTTTACAGATGATTTTGGGCGGAGTTATTCTTTTATTTGGAATTCGAATTACCTTTTACTCCAAGAAATTGTGGCTGAAAAAATCTTTCCACAACGAACAAACCCATAGTATTTAAAAAGAAAGGCCGCCCATTTGGACGACCTTTTTAGTCGGTTATTTACCAGTGGCAAATATTTCCTTAAACTGCCACACCTTCGTTTCTGGAAACTGTGATCTCGCTAATTTTGCCGGAGATTCCACAAATTCCATCTATTTCAATTTGTAAAGCATTTCGTTTTCTTCTATCAATTTGGCAGTGTTCAACAAGCTTCTAGTTGAAGCTGTTTCTTCACGCCTTCATTTCACCGGTCAAAATCACATCACGGATACCACAGTGACAAATCAGCCCGATGGGTGCACTATGTAAATTAGTGTTTTTCATTGTGGTGTAAATATGCGGTAATTTTTTGGCTAATTTCCAAATGTTTAGTGAATGGATTTTACACGTACAATCCGAGTTTTATCTTCCAATAAGGCATTTTTTCTTCAAAATATTCAAAATAAGGTTTCAGCGCTTCTGGATTTTCAAGTGTTTTTTCAGCATCTTTTATTTGCTGAATTTCATCGGAAGAAATGAATTGTGAAAAGTCGAAATCAATTCCCGATTGGTGCATTTTTATGAAATGTCCATAAACGGAATCTTCAGAAAGACCACGTTTAGCTGCAATTTCGGACGGAGAAAAATTTTCTTCCACAAACATTTTAAAACTGCGTTCGTGGGTTGGTAGATTGCTCTCCAGACCATCCAAATGCCGATTGATAACTTTTAGGAAATCGTCTGCATATTTTTCAAGCTTGGCTTCACCAACTCCGGAAACCTCTGCAAATTCTTCACGGGTTCGAGGTTTTTTATTTTCCATATCTTCCAAAGAAGCGTCACTGAAAACCACAAAGGCAGGTTTGTTTATTTCTTGTGCCAACTTCAAGCGAAGTTCCCTCAGTTTATCGAAAAGTTCGGCACGTTTCCTTTTTACTTTTTCTACCGCAACCTGCTCTTTTTCTTGCAGAAGATTGGCTAATCGCACTTTTTTCCCTTCAAACAAAACTTTTTTAGCTAATGGTGTTAACAGTAATCGTCCGTTTTCATGAAAATAGATTTGTAAGATGCCTTGATTTAAAAGTTGGATAACATACTGCTGTAAATCGCGCCACGAAATATCTTTTGCCGCGCCGAAGGTTTTGATTTTTTGATATCCTTTGTCGTAAACTTGTGCGTTTTGTGAACCGCGAAGTACGTCCAAAACCATCCCCCACGCTTCCTGTTCCTGTAATCTCGCTACCGCGGAACAAACTTTTTGGGCGATAAGCGTGCCGTCAAAATATTTTGGTGGCGTTTTGCAGATATCGCAATTGCCGCAATCTTCTGTGATGTGTTCGCCAAAATAGCCGAGCAGGGCCTTTCTTCGGCAACTCAAGGCTTCGGCGTATTGTTGCATGCGCTCTAATTTTGCCAATTGATAGGTTTCTGTTTCAGAGCCTTCGGCAAATTTTCTGAGCATAATAACGTCGGCAAAACTGTAAAAAAGTATGGTATGCGCTGGCAGGCCATCACGTCCGCTCCGGCCAATTTCCTGATAATAGCCATCAATATTTTTGGGCATATTATAGTGGATTACCCAACGCACATTACTTTTGTCGATACCCATCCCAAAAGCAATTGTTGCAACAATAATTGGCGTGCGGTCGTTCAAAAAATTATCTTGAACCGTATTTCTTTCTTCCGAAGTCAAGCCAGCGTGATAGGCTTCAGCTTTGTAACCTTTGGTTTTTAAAGTTGCTGCTAGTTTTTCTGTATTTTTTCTACTTAAACAATATATGATTCCGCTTTCATCAGAATGGTTTTTCAGAAAATCTAAAATCTGCTTATTACGATTTTGTCCAGGGCGAACGTCTAAATATAAATTGGGTCTATCAAAAGAAGCGATAAATGTTTTGGCCTCGGGAACTGAAACTTGTGTTGCAATATCTTCACGAGTGGCTCGGTCTGCTGTTGCGGTCAAGGCAATCAACGGCACATTTGGAAATTGTTCTTTTAAGCTTTTCAGTTGTGTATATGCTGGCCGAAAATCGTGGCCCCAACTGGAAATGCAGTGTGCTTCGTCAACGGCAAAAAGACTGATTTTTATTGTATTCAGAATAAAGTTTAACTGCGGCAGACTTTCTGGAGCAACATACAAAAGCTTCAAATCTCCCTTTTGGAGATTTTTTAAAACCTGCTGCTGTTCTTCATAAGGTTGGGAACTATTGAAAAATTCTGCGGAAATACCATTTGCTTTTAATGCATCCACTTGATCTTTCATCAAAGCAATTAATGGAGAAATAACAATAGCAGTTCCTTCCAAAGTCAAAGCCGGCAATTGAAAACACAATGATTTACCACCGCCCGTAGGCATAATGGCAATGGTGTCTTTTCGGTCCAAAACATTATTTATAATTTCTTCCTGATTTGGAAGAAATTGCTCGTAGCCGAAATGCGTTTTGAGCAAATCGAATTTGCTTTGCTGGGTAGTTGTTTCCATTTTTGTAAAAATAACGATTCAAACTTTAAAAAAATAAGCCCCCACCAAAAGCGGGGGCTTGTTAGCTAGTCATTTATTTACTCCCCAGCATGACTAGCTCGTTACATACCACCTCAGTAATATATCGCTTTACCCCTTCTTTGGCATCATAGGATCGTGAGGTCAATTTACCTTCTATGGCAACTTCTTTTCCCTTGGTTACATAGTTTTCAATAATTTCGGCTGTCTTTCCCCAGGCTACAATATTATGCCATTGGGTGTCGGTGATTTTTTCACCTTTTTGGTTCTTGTAGGTTTCATTGGTGGCAATACTGAATTTTGCCAGTTTGCGGCCACCGTCCAGGTTGATAATTTCGGGATCGTTTCCCAAGTTTCCAATCAACTGTACTTTGTTTCTAAGCGTGCTCATAATTTCTAAAATTTAATTTTAAACAATTGATACTATCGAAGTTGTTTTTATTCGACAGGACAAACTTACATCGGCTTATAAATTTTAGTTGGTTGTTACATATTTACTTTCGTTTATAGTTGTTTGTAAACGTTTGAAAACGGATATAGTTTTGTAAATCAAGAATTTATGAATGATGGTTTCTCATTAAAATTTTTGTACTTTCAACTACCAAAACAGAAATTTTAATAAAATTGATTTATGAACAGTAACAGATTGGAAGCATTTAGCGATGGTGTACTCGCTATAATAATTACCATTATGGTATTGGAACTGAAAGTGCCCCACGGAACCGATTGGAATGATTTGACTCCATTACTCCCCGTGTTTTTAAGTTATGTACTAAGTTTTATTTACTTGGGTATTTATTGGAACAATCACCACCATATGCTACATGCGGTCAAAAAAGTGAGTGGAGGAGTTTTGTGGGCAAACCTGCATCTGCTGTTTTGGCTTTCGCTGATTCCTTTTGTTACTGGCTGGATGGGCGAAAATCATTTTGCTGAACTGCCCGTGGCATTATATGGGGTCGTTTTATTGATGGCGGCAATAGCTTATTTTATTCTTCAAAATAGAATTTTAGCTGTGCAAGGAAAAGATTCACTTTTAGCAAAAGCTTTGGGAAAAGACTTAAAGGGAAAAGCATCTCCTATAATTTATATAATTGCAATCATAGCTTCGTTTTATAGCATTTGGATTGCGGGAGCACTGTATATTTTAGTAGCGCTAATGTGGTTGATTCCCGATAAAAGGATAGAAATTATTTTTAAGGAAAAGGAATAGTTACCAAGTTTGGCCTTTCAATTTCATTGCAGCCGTTAGTACATCGCGTTGGCTAATCTGTCCCACCAATTTTCCGTTTTCAATAATCGGGAAGCGTCGGTGTTTTGATTCCAAAAACTTATTGGCAGCATCCAGCACGTTCATTTCGCCATCAATGGTATCTACTTTTTTAATCATGTGCTGTTCCACTTTTACATCTTCCATGGGGTGGTTGTGGTAGCGGCAGTCACTAAGCTGTTTCATACAGTCACCTTCGGAAATTATTCCGACCAATTCATTTTTATCGTTTACCACGGGGCCTCCGGAGATTTTTTTCTTCAGAAGAATTTCAATTACCTCAAGGACAGATTGCTCAGGTTTAAAAGTAGTAAGGTTGCGTGTCATATAGTCAGAAACCTTTATTTTTTCCGAAGAACCTTTTTGGGGCTTTGCCCGTTTGCCCATAAAACTTTTAATTCCCATAATATCAAATTTTTGCGAACTTCTAAGATAAACAATTTTATCAAACCGCAGAAATGTATCCATAACGAAGAAAAATTCCTTCCGATTAAAATCGTATTTTTAACACCCTAAACTTTCCAACCATGAAAAAATTTGGTGGCATTCTTTCGCTTCTGCTAATAGTTGCATTGGTTTATTATTCCTTTTATGGGTTGACACCGCACTATACTGGAGATGATATGGCACCGGCTGATGTATTTTCTGTGGACAGAGCACTTCATCCTTTAAGAGAAATTTCAAAAAAGCCACATTATTTAGGTTCTGAAGGGCACGAAGAGGTTCGGAGGGTTTTAATTTCGGAATTGGGTAAATTGGGTCTTGAACCTCACATTCAAAAAGGGTTTAGCGTAAATCCGGAGTCAAAGACGCTCAATAAACCTGTAAATATTGTTGCCCGCATAAAAGGCTCGGAAGACAGAAAGGCGCTTTTATTGCTTTCACACTACGATAGTGCGCTCGTCCCTTCCTTTGGCGCCAGTGATGCCGGGAGCGGCTTGGTTACTATTTTAGAAAGCGTTCGGGCGTATCTGGCTTCCCGAACACAACCCAAAAATGATATTATTATTCTTTTTTCCGATGCAGAGGAAATTGGACTGGACGGTGCCAAGCTATTTGTAAACGAACATCCTTGGGCAAAAAATGTAGGTCTGATACTTAATTTTGAAGCTCGCGGGAGTAGCGGACCCAGTAATATGATTTTGGAAACCAATGGCGGAAATTCAAAATTGGTAAAGGAGTTTATAGCGGCCAGTCCAGATTTTCCGGTAGCCTCTTCATTGATGTACAGCGTTTACAAAATGCTGCCCAACGATACTGATTCTACAGTTTTTAGGGAAGATGGCGATATACCCAGTTTTTTCTTTGCCTTTATTGATAGCCATTTCAACTATCATACGGCCAACGATACTTTTAATAGTTTAAGTCGAAATAGCCTTGCCCATCAAGGAAGTTATTTACTCCCACTGATCCATTATTTTGCCAATACAGACCTTTCAAATTTAAAATCTGAAACCGATAATGTTTATGTAAACCTTCCTTTGGTGAAAATGATAAGCTACCCCTTTTCATGGATTTTACCCATGCTTATTTTGGCTGCTTTATTATTTCTCTTCCTGATTTTTTACGGAATTCACAAAAAAAGATTGAACGGAAAAATGATAGCGGCGGGCTTCGTTCCTTTCCTGCTTTCTCTTATTCTCTGTGGAATTTTGGGGTTTTTCGGATGGAAATTGATTTTGGCTATTTATCCGCAGTATTTAGAAATCCAGCAAGGTTTTACTTATAACGGACATTGGTATATTGCGTTTTTCGTTTTTCTCTCATTGGCAATCACATTTGCGATTTATAAAAAATTCAGTAAAAAATTCAACGAGCCCTCATATTATATTGCACCTTTGTTATTTTGGCTTTTAATTAATCTGGCAGTTTTTATAATTTTAAAAGGAGCTGCATTCTTCATAATTCCGGTATTTTTTGGGTTACTTTCCTTTTTTGTAATGCTTCGACAGGAGCGACCCAATCTTTTGGCAATGGCACTTTTGGCGGCACCCGCCTTGTTTATATTTACGCCCCTAATTCAGTTTTTCCCCGTTGGTTTGGGCTTGAAAATGCTGGTTATAAGTTGTGTTTTTACCGTTTTGCTTTTCGCTTTAATTTATCCAGTTTTTGGATATTATAAAATGAAAGGCCTGCTTTCGATTGTATGTGTATTGCTCGCGGCATTCTTCTTCATAAAAGCCCATACAAAAAGTAAATTTTCCGAAGAAAGAAAAAAACCAAACAGCCTCGTTTATTATAAAGATGCGGATATTGATAAAACCTATTGGCTTACCTACGACAAGGAAATTGATGAATGGACACAACAATACTTGGGCGAAAACCCTGAAGATGCATCTAAAATTTTAGGGGAAGCATCTTATAATAAATATGGAACCAATTTTAGCTTTGCGAAGGAAGCCCCGCTAAAAACCATTCCAGATTTTGAAGTGATTTTGGAAGCCGATACGCTGGTTGAAAATCTTCGGGAGGTGAAGTTTACCCTCGTTCCAAAACGAAAAGTGAACAAAATTGATCTATATGCCGAAAACACCACATTTCAAACTTTGACTTTCAACGGAAAGGAAATGCCCGCTTCCAGTATTTCTAAAAATTATCGAGGCACAAAAAACAGTGCGCTCATTAATTATTACGTTTCCACAAATGATTCACTAAAAGTACATTTTTCCGTAGAAGCGGGAACGCCAGCAACCTTTAAAGTGATGGAATATTCTTTTAATTTGATGCAGGATGACCAATTCAACATAGCAAAGCGTCCCGATTATACTATGCCAAAACCCTTTGTAATCACTGATGCTGTTGCGGTAAAGCGGACTTTTTCAATAGATTCCTTAAGAGTGAAAGTTACTGATACATTTCAGACTAATCCACAAAATAGGTTGAATTATGAATAAAACCATTGCAATTGCTGGCTTAGGATGGCTAGGGCAACCTTTGGCCTATCGACTGGCTACATTGGGCTATACTGTAAAGGGTTCGGTAACTTCTATTGAAAAAGCAACATTATTACAACAAAACGGTTTTGATGCCTATCCCGTGGAAATTTCAGAAAATGGAATTGTGGGTGAAGTGCAAGCCCTGCTGAACAATGTAGATTGCTTGATTATTATGATCCCCCCTGGGCTTAGAAAGAATACGGGCGCAGATTATGTTTTGAAAATGGCCCATATGCTTGTGGCCATAACAGATGCTTCGGTTCCTAAAGTTGTTTTGGTGAGCAGTACTTCGGTGTATGATGATTCCCAAGGAAACGTTACGGAAACAGACGAACCGAAACCTGAAACCATTGCCGGAAAACAATTAAGGCAAGTAGAAGAATTATTTATGAATGCTGAAGGGTTTCAAACATCTGTGGTACGTTTTGGAGGATTGATAGGCGGCAGTAGAAGTCCGGCAAAATATTTGGCAGGACGAAAAGATTTAGCTGATGGAAATGCCCCTGTAAACTTAATCCATCGCGATGATTGCATTTCAATTTTAGTGGAAATTTTAAAACAGGATGCTTTCGGAAAGGTTTTCAATGCCGTAAATCCAAATCATCCTAAAAAATCTGTGTACTATATTCAAAAGGCAAAAGAATTAAATTTAGAATTGCCAAGTTTCGCAAAACCAGATTCTGATGAAATTTTTAAACAGGTTGATTCTAAGAACTTGAAATCGGTATTAGATTATACATTTAAAACCTCTATATAAAAAAAGGAGCCTGTTACGGCTCCTTTTCATTTCAATAGAATACTTTAAAACTACCAAATACGTACTCTGTCTTCTGGAGCAAGGTACATAGAGTCGCCTTCCTTAATATCAAATGCTTCGTAAAATGCATCCACGTTAAGCAACGGTTGGGTAGCACGAACCTTTCCGGGGGAATGTGGGTCTGTTTTTACCTGGTTTCGAAGTGCTTCATCACGAGATTTGGTACGCCAAACGGTGGCCCAACTCATAAAGAAACGCTGCTCTGGCGTTAGACCGTCTATGTTATCAGGACGTCCGTTTTCTTTGTAAAAACGTTGCAAACCATCATAGGCACCTAATACTCCGCCAAGGTCACCAATGTTCTCGCCCAAGGTAAAGTGGCCATTGATGAAAACGCTGTCCAATACTTCTACATTACTGTATTGCTCAGCCAGTTTGTTGCCGCGCTCGGTAAAGTTTTTAAGATCGGTATCCGTCCACCAATTTACCAGGTTTCCGTTAGCGTCAAAACGCGAACCGCTGTCATCAAAAGCGTGCGAAATCTCGTGACCGATTACCGCACCAATTCCACCGTAGTTTACCGCTTCATCTGCTTTGTAATCATAGAAAGGTGGTTGAAGAATAGCTGCAGGGAAAACGATTTCGTTGTTAAAAGGGTTGAAATACGCATTCACGGTTTGTGGGCTCATCCCCCACTCAGTGCGATCCACAGGTTCGTCTATTTTTTCAAGATTGTCTTTAAGGTTCCACGTCTGCACGGCTACCATATTGTCATAATAGGTGTTGCCTGGTTTCACCTCCATAGAAGAGTAATCTTTCCACTTGTCTGGGTAACCTACTTTTACGGTAAATTTGTTAAGTTTTTCAATGGCCTTAACCTTTGTACTATCGCTCATCCATTCCAAAGCATTGATTCTGTCTTTGTAAGCTGCAATTACATTTTCAATCATGGATTCTGCTTTAGCCTTTGCTTCTGGCGGAAACATTTCATCTACATATAGTTTGCCCAATGCTTCGCCTAAACTTCCGTTAACGGTTGCAAGTGCACGTTCGTCAGCAGGTTTTTGCTTTTTGGTTCCGTTTAATGTAGTAGAATAAAAATCAAAATTGGCTTTTTCAATTTCTGTGGTCAACATACCCGCAGAACTGTTTAGAGTAGACCAACGCATAACGGTTCTCCAAGTATCAAAATCTGGTTTTGAAAACATTTGCTTTAAAGTTTCCATATATTTTGGTTGCATCACGATAACAGTATCCAGCTTTTTGGCGATACCCATTTGCTCAAATGCCTGTTCCCATTGGATTTGCGGAAGCATATTTTGCAATTCAGCAATGCTTTTTGGATTGTTAAAATTTCTGAAATCTCGACTTGCTACTTTGTCCAATCTTGGAGTTGCAAGTTTAGTTTCAAAAGCTAGAATGGTTTCAGCCTGCTGACGGGCAGATTCTTCTGTATCGCCCAAAAACTGTAGCATTCTTGTAATGTGGTCTACATATTGCTCGCGAATTTTTACCGAAGCAGGATCTGAATTGGTATAAAAATCACGATCGGGTAGGCCTAAACCACCTGGAGTAATGTATGCCGAATTAATAGCGCTATTGTTGGGGTTTGAAAATGCTGCAAGACCCAAAAATGGTTGTGAAACCGCGACAGCATCTTCCGTCATCAATTTTTGAAAATCTTCCATGCTGTTCATGGCTGCAATCTTTTCAAGCGTAGGCTTTAGTGGCTCAATACCAGCTTTATCTCTTGCAACCGAGTCTAATTTTGATTCATAAATCATTAAGGCCTTGGCTTGGTCTGTTTCCGGAGCGTATTTGCCACTTTCTTTGGCTTTTGCCAAAATGTTCAACATGTCCTTGCTTGTTTTTTTGCGTAAAATGGTGAATCCGGCCCAACTGGTTTCATCGTCTGGAATCTCGTTATTTTTCATCCAGTTTCCGTTCACATAATTGTAAAAATCATCTTTTGGACTTACAGTGGTGTCCATGTTTGCAAGGATAATTCCGTGTGGTTCGTTGTCTGCAACGGCCACTTCGGTTTTTTTCTTACAAGCGGTTGCGGCTACGGCAATAACTGCAAAGGCCACAACGGGTGTTAAAAAATTAGTCTTCATTTTATGGTTTTTGATTAAAGTATTTATTGATTTAAAACTTATACTGAAAGTATAAGTTGTGCTTTAGGGGTGTTTGTTACACTTTCTAATTCTTTTTATCCTGAAGTTCTAAGTTCAAAATTGAATCTTTGTATCGCTGTTGTTTTTTCAGTTCATTTTCCTCGTCTTCCCTTCTTGTAAAATCTATGCGGTCTTTCTGAAATTTTTCGTTTAGCTGTACAATCAGGTTTTTGACTGCCACGTTCATTTCTTCCAAAGATTGCTGGACTTTTAACGAATCAATAGTAGCTTGGTGCGAAGCCTGAAAAAGTAGGGCAGCGCGGGTTTTCAGAACCATCAAGCGGCTGTGGATGGGTTTTGTGTCAAGTGTGTCAGGAATGTTTTTAAAAAGCGAATCTGCATATTCGCTTAAGCGTTCCGTACGGTTTCGCAAGTCTTGGTAATTACTGCCGTTTGCATTTTGTGCTTCGGCAAGAAAATCTTCCAAAATACCCCACTGCACCGCTTGTTTTTTCGCGGGTTCAGAAAGTTGGGGAAAGACATATTCTTTATCACCAAAAATTATGGAAGCGTCATTGGTTGGCTTTTGGGCTTGGTTTTCTTCGGAAGCATTTCCGCAGGAAAAAACAATACCTACAAGCACTAAAAGGGGGATAACAAACTTCATAAAGAATACAAAAGGCACAAAGATACTGGTTATTAACGAAATGACACATAAAATTTTTAAGTGTTGAAAGAACTGATAATATGTATATTTACAGTTCATTTTTGAAAAACAAACGAATGAAAAAACGTATTCTTATTATAGGCGCCTGTGGCCAGATAGGCACGGAATTGACTATCTACCTGCGCGATAAATTTGGGAAACATAAAGTTATAGCCAGCGACATTAGGGAGGGCGATGAAGAGTTGATGAAGAGTGGCCCGTTTGAGATTTTGGACGCCATGGATTACAACGCTGTTGAAGAGGTGGTAATACGTCACGAGATAACAGACGTTTATTTAATGGCGGCAATGCTTTCTGCTACGGCGGAAAAATTTCCCATGAAAGGTTGGAACCTGAATATGAATTCACTTTTTCACGTCTTGAATTTGGCCAAAGACAAAAAAATCGAAAAGATATTTTGGCCTTCCAGCATTGCTGTTTTTGGGCCTTCCACTCCAAAAAC
This sequence comes from Aequorivita iocasae, assembly GCF_016757735.1. Classification (NCBI taxonomy): domain Bacteria; kingdom Pseudomonadati; phylum Bacteroidota; class Flavobacteriia; order Flavobacteriales; family Flavobacteriaceae; genus Aequorivita; species Aequorivita iocasae. Next base: position 962,922 of record NZ_CP068439.1, on the reverse strand, counting down.
AGACACGCCACAGCGCACGGTGATGGAACCAACTACTGTTTACGGAATAAGCAAACAAACCGGAGAACGCTGGTGTGAATATTATTACAATCGCTATGGTGTGGATGTGCGCAGCATTCGGTACCCGGGGCTTATCAGTTATAAAACACTGCCTGGTGGCGGCACTACAGATTATGCGGTGGATATTTATCACAAAGCATTAAAGCACAAAAAGTACATCTGCTTTCTAAATGCTGAAACCACCTTGCCCATGATGTTTATGGATGATGCCATAAAAGCTACGGTTAATATTATGGAGGCAGAAAATGAGAAAATTAAAATAAGAAGCTCGTACAATCTCTCTGCCATGAGTTTCAATCCGGAGGAAATTACCGAAAGCATCCAAAAGCACATTCCTGGTTTTAAAATAAGCTATGAGCCAGACTTTAGACAGACTATTGCAGACAGTTGGCCGCAAAGTATTAATGATAGTGAAGCACGGGAAGATTGGGGGTGGAAAAGCGAAATTTCTTTAGATGAAATGACCGAAATTATGCTTACCAACTTAAAAGACAAATATTAAAATTACTCTTCTTCATCAAATTCTACTTCCAGAATATTTGCAGTCCCGTTTTTTCCTTCATTGGAAATATATAGGGTTCCATCGGGTGCGAAAGTAATTCCTTCAGGTTGTGGAAAAGATTCCTTGTATAGTTTATGCAATTGTAATAGTTTGCCAATACTGTCCATTATCAACACCTGCGGATTTTTTCCTTCTAAAATATAGAAATGTCCCGTTTTGGGATGTATAGCTATATCTGAAGGGAAAAAATTTGAAAAGAGGTCTATATCGTCATCGGCATCTTTTGATTTAAAAATGGGGTCGTCCAGAGGGATTTTCAGTACCGGCAAGGAATTGGATTTTTTGGTTTCGATATCAAAAGCATAAATTCCTTTATATTTTTTACTATTAGGGTCTATGTCTTTTACTGCGAAGAGTATTCTGTTGTTTAGCGAATCGGCTACCATCGATTCCATATTGTTTCTGCCTGAAAAGGGAACTTGATATTCGTGGGTTTCAAAATTATTGCCTAGAAAATTTTTAACCTCAAAGAGACGACCGCTGCTTTCCATAACATATGCACTACTATCTGTTGTGGTTATTGCTTCATAGTCACCCGAGTTTCCGAAGGCTATTTTTTCTTCAACAAGGTTTGTTTGAAGGTTGTATATAAAAATATCTCCCTCTTCGTCTTGCACCGCGGCAATTTTATCTTCGGAAATCCATCTTATCCCGCTTATTTCGTTCAATTCAATTGGCATATCCCACTTGCGTATAATTGTATAGGTTTCTTCTTCCAATCGCGGGTTTAGTGCTGGGTTTTCAAAGGCATACCAAAGAATCCCCACAAATGCGAGCACGCCTATAATTATAAAAAAGGCAATTTTATTTTCTCTCATAATAATTTTTCTGAATAAAACATAAATTAGTGAAATAATGTTTGCCGCTCCTTAAATTTATTATAAAAAATGTGGAGAGGTGTTATGGATTGCCGAAAGGATTCTATTTAATCTATGCCATTACTAAAATTAGTAGCCTCACCAAGAATCGAACTTGGATCTAAAGTTTAGGAAACTTCTATTCTATCCATTGAACTATGAGGCCAAAATAAGGAGTGTGCAAATTTAGTTATTTTAGAATTATTGCTTGAAGGTTTGCCTACTTTAGCATAACTATTATTTTTTCTTGAAGCGTTCACGAAGCATGCACAAAACCCCAATTTCTTCTTTGGATAGATTTTCCGCTTTTCGTAACATTCGGCTAATTTCTTTTTCAAAATATTGCAATGTCCTGCCTTCCATGTAGTTCTCAATAATGCGTGGGTCTATATAGGAACTTCGTGCTACTGAAGGAGTGTTTCCAAGTTTTTCTGAAACTTGGTTTACAGCTTCTTTTATATTTTGGTCTAATTTTTTTTGATGCTTTTCCTTAACCACGCCCAACTCATCCAAAGCAATTGCGGCAATAAGAGTGCCGGCCCAGGTTCTAAAATCTTTAGCTGAAAAATCCTCGCCCATTACCTCGTGAATATAGGCATTGAGATCGTCACTTTTTACATCCACTATTTGATCATTTTCGTCTACATATTTAAAAATTTCATATCCTGGCATATCATCAATTTCTTGAACAATTTTTGCTAACTTTTTGTCGACAATATGTTTTTCCTGATCCTGCCCAGATTTTCCGTTATAGGAAAAGATAAGTTCATCCCCTTTAATGGTAAGATGTTTGCTTCGCATGGTTGTAAGTCCGTACGTATCATTTTCTTTGGCATATGCTTCGCTACCGGGTCTAAAAAAAGCAACTTCCAATAGCCGAAGCATGGTAGCAAGTACTTTTTCCCGTGTTAATTTTTTTTTGCGAAGATGCTGACCGGTCACACGCCTCATATGTTCCAATTGGTCGGCAAAATCGACAATACGGTCAAATTTTTTAGCATTTTGGCGTTCGGTATATTTGGGATGGTATAAATACTGTTTACGATTTTTATCGTCTCTCCCCGTTACTAATAGATCTGCATTGGGGTCTTCATTTATTTCAACTTCGGTCCAGGCTGGAGGAATTACAAGCGATTTTATCCACTTACGTGTGTCTGGATCAGTGATGGTTTTGCCATTTTTATACTTGTATGTAAAACCCTTACCATGTCTTTTTCTTTTGTACATAGCTTTTTGAAATAAAAATAAAACAAAATTTACATTTATAGGTCAAGCTATACTTGGTGGTAAAATTTTAGGTTGAAGTCTAAATTTATTTTTGACCTATGTTTTACCCGCCAAAAACACAAAAGCCTCCACATTTCTGTGAAGGCTTTCTCTAACTAAGCTCCTCCTCTTGGGCTCGAACCAAGGACCCTCTGATTAACAGTCAGATGCTCTAACCAACTGAGCTAAGGAGGAATTTTGCGTTAGCGGTTGCAAATATACCCATTTTTTAATTCCATCAAAATAAAAAATGAAACTTTATCAATTTTGTTTTTTTATGTTTAAAATGGAATTGGGAAATTAACAAATTTAAAGATCATTTATTTCTTTAAGCAATACCTTACTTGCAGACGATTCGCTTTTTTCCAGAACTGTTTTGGCTTCTTCAATTTTGTTTTCTTTTAAAAGGGAAAGGGCCAGATAATAGTTTACTTCTTCGTAAAATACGCTATTGGTTTTCTTTTTTGCCAATTTCAAATATTTTTCGGCTTGTCGTGGATTGCCGTTGGCTAAATTTGCAACTCCCAGAAAATATACAACGGTATCGTTTTCAGGATTGGCAGCATATAACGATTCCCACCGATTTATGGCTTCTGCATATTCCTTGCGCTTGTAGTTTACCATCCCGTAATAAAATTCATAATCCGAAGCAGTTCCCATAGTTGTGGGAAGGCCTGGATCTGGTTTAAAATTTGCCGAAAAGACTTTTTCGGGAGAATTCCCGCTATTTAAAACAGCCCATATACTAACGCTTATTAAAACCAAAAAAGAAGCTGCTAATGCCAGCCAGCCGCGCGACATCCCTTTTTTTTCAGGGCCTTGCTTTATTTCTGAATGAAAATCGTTAAGTGAATCTTTTAAATTAGTTTCTTCTACACTTTGCATGAGTGTCTTTTGTTCTTTTACCAATTGGCGAAGATCTGGAAATAGATTCATACGCTCTTCAAACTCGGCAAGCTCGTCTGAATCTAAGCTACCCAATAAATATGCATCAATAAGTTCTGCATTTTCTTGGTTGTTTTCTATTTGATTATTTGGGTTCATTGGGGATTGTTTGGGTCATTTTTTTTAATTGTTCTTGGCACCGGTATTTTGCGTTGCGTGCAGAAGCTTCATCCATTGACAGTATTTGCGCGATTTCCTTATAGGGTTTTCTTTCAAAATAAAACAGTTTCAGTAGCGTCTGACAGCGTTCACCCAGATTGCCAATACACTCCATTAGTATTTTAATTTTTTTATTTTTTAAATCATCCATCTCAATCTCGGGCTCGTCATATTCTATATCTCGATTTATAAAGGTGGTATTCTTATATTTTGCAGAGCGTACGTGGTCTAACCATTTATACTTCGCAATCTGAAAGAGATAACCATTAATAGCCGTTTCGCTTTCTGCGGAGAACCTGTCGTTTTTAATGTTTCGCCACATTGCCACAAAAGCTTCTTGGTAAACATCTTTTGCCTGGTGCTCGTCGCCGCTATTTTTTAATACGTAACGCTTCACTTTCGCAAAGTTGGTTTTATATAATTTTTTTAGAGTGGTAGTGTCATTTTTTTTGATGAGTACTACCGTGCTATTAAATGGCAAATCAATTAATTTTTGGATGCTATGCTTATGCATTGGTTATAAAACAATACAGAAAGATACAATTTATCTGTAATCGTTATATCATTTTTGAACAACTTAAGGTAAATAGCTGTTTTTTTTCGTTGAAATGAACTACTCTTTTATCCTATTATTGCACAAAAAACCAAAAAAACAATTTTGCCGTTTTAAATACATCGAAAGAGAAACCGAAACGTCATCACATTTATAAAAAAAATACTTCGGATTATTATCCGAAGTATTTACAAGATGAGATAGTCTGCAATTCTATTCAAACAACCAACGATAGATATCGTTTCCGTTGGCGAAAAGTACCAAGGCTATCAAAATGAAGAAGCCTACCATTTGGGCATATTCCATAAATTTGTCATTAGGCTTGCGTCCCGTTACCATTTCATAAAGTAAAAACATTACGTGGCCACCATCCAAAGCTGGAATGGGCAGAATGTTCATAAACGCAAGAATTATGGATATTAAAGCCGTGGTTGCCCAAAAGCTTTGCCAGTCCCAAGCATCGGGGAAGAGGTTGCCAATGGCGCCAAAGCCACCCACCTGGGTAGCGCCCTTGGCTGTAAATACGTACTTAAATTGTTTTACGTAATCTTTTAAGGTATTGTAGCCGAAACTGATTCCGCCCACAACGCTTTCACCCAATGAATATTTGATTTCGGTCTTCCCTACTTGGGAAACAATATCCCTGCCAAATGAATTAACCCCAATAATCCCTTTTTCGTTGGGGGTTACACGCAAGGTGTCTATTTGGTTTTCCCGGGAGACAACGATGGTGTTTTCTTTATCTTTTAAAGTAAGATTTTGAAATTCATCATAATACTGAACGGATGTTCCATTTACAGCAATAATTTTATCATTCTTTTGCAAACCGGCCTTGCCAGCGGGATGATCTGCAAGCACGGTATCTATAATTGCCAAACGACGCGGTGTAAATGGAAAATGTGTGTCATTCTGAAACATTTTTGTGCCAGCATCCTCGGGAACCGAAATGGTTTCAACATTGCCATCGCTGTGTTTCACTTCCACTTTTGAAACATCGCGCAGAAATATATATCTGTTAATGTCCATTACATCTTCTAGCGGTTCACCATTAACACTTAGCACATGGTCGCCGTCTCGAAAACCATATTCCTTAAATTGCTCGGTAACTGCAAAACCCTGTGGAATATCTTCATTGGTGGTAATATTCCTCCCGTAGAAATACAGGATGCCCATATAAATTACAAAGCCCACGATAATATTTACCGTAACGCCACCAAGCATAATGATTAATCGTTGCCAGGCGGGTTTGCTTCTAAATTCCCACGGTTGTGGCGGCTGCGCCATCTGCTCCTTATCCATGCTCTCATCTATCATTCCTGAAATTTTCACGTAACCGCCCAACGGCAACCAGCCGATTCCGTAAACGGTTTCACCAATTTTCTTTTTGAAGAGTGAAAATTTCACATCAAAAAAGAGATAGAATTTTTCTACGCGTGTTTTAAAAAGTTTTGCGGGAATAAAGTGCCCCAGCTCGTGCAGCACGATCAATAACGACAGACTTAAAATAAGTTGTATGGCTTTAACAGCAAATGGACTCATAGTTTTTAAATATATATTTTTAAAAGACTCAATTTTTAATCATTCGTTGCCAAACTCGAGCCTAATTTTTTTTGCTTTTCGGTATCAGGTTCAGCAAAAAATCGCACAAAAGTAACCTTTTAGAACGTGCAAAAAAAATAAGCGAGTATGTTCCCGCTTATTTATTAATTTGTGGAAGAACGTTTGCTTGGTAATACGTTTTAATCTTTTACTATTCTTTTATTGATAATGCCTTCTGAAGTTTCTATTTTGAAAAATAATACTCCTTTTGAAAATTTTGAAACATCAATGGATTCCGAATATTTTTCAGAATATAACATTTGTCCTAAAGTATTGTAAATATTGATGTTTTGAACATTTATAGAAGCTGGCTTTTCAAGATTGATAAATCCCGAAGTTGGATTTGGATAAAGTACAAGTTGCTGGCCAAACGTAAAATCTTCGGTTCCCAAAACCACATTATTGTTGCGGGAAATTAAATGGTAGTCGGGATCAAACTGGACACTTTGAACCGTGAACCCCACGGCAGACTGAAATGCCTGGTTGTTTGTAGTGTTCTCCAACACAATATCCAAGGTTTCTCCTTGCGTGCCGTTAATGCGTAATGGAACGGAAGCTTCAAAAAAGGAAACCGATGGGTGGCTTTGGGTCTGGGAAATTTTAAGATTGATAGTTGCGGGACCACTGCCTTGGTTCCATTGTACGGTGTACCGTGGATAACCTTCGCCATAAACCCAATCATCAAAAAACTCTGACAAATCTTCACCCCCTGAGGCGGCCTCCATATTTCTGATGAGGTCTGGGGTTTTAGCATAGCCGTAAGATAAAGCAGGGTCTGCCAAATAATCTTTTAACCCTTGAAAGAAAACTGCATCACCCAGTTTTTTTCGAAGCATATGCAGCACCATAGAACCTTTGTTATAGCTCAGCCTGCTGCAGAAAATTCGATTGACCGAAGTTGTGTCCTGCGCTGGAACATAAACAGACCCATCGGGCGAATCTGTGATGGAATTTATCTTATCTTGCCTCCATGATCTAAAATCTGATGGACCATCAAAATCTTCAATAACGAGTCCTGAAAGATATGTGGCAAAACCTTCATTCAGCCAAATATCTTGCCAACTGCCGCAAGTAACTTTATCGCCGAACCATTGATGACCAAGTTCGTGTGCAATCAACCCACGGCTTAGGCTGCCCATAAATGAAACCGTTGTGTGCTCCATGCCCCCACCCCAGCCAAACTGTGCATGTCCGTACTTTTCGTTTGCGTAGGGATAGGGTTCAAAAAGATCTGCATATAAATTCATTATGTCCACGGTTACAGGCGTGCGCGATTGTGCGTATGAAAGATCTTCGGGATAAATATAATTTACAATTTCAAAGGGATTTCCATTGTTTGCTACCGTATGTGAATATACGGTGTAATTGGTTACAGCAATGGCAATCAAATAAGCGGGAATAGGATATTGGTGCCTATAATGCGTGGTTTTATTGCTTCCGTTTATGGTTTGGCTTATTTCCAGCCCATTTGCTACGGCTATGTATTCCTCATTAGAAGGATTGAAGCGTGGCGTGGTAATATATATATCAATCATATCAATCTTATCATTCAAATCTTGCTTACAGGGCCACCATGCCTTAGCACCAAAAGGTTCTGAAAGTGTCCACATAACGGGATCGCCATTGTGGGTGTCTGTTTCAAAGGAACCAAAACCTGAACTTACGGGGTTGCCGGAATAACTTACCGACAGCGAATCCAGAACGCCCTGCGCCTGCATTTGTGGGAGGGTAATTACAACCTCATCATCGTTGTTTTGGGTAAAACTAAGTGGCGTACCGCGTTGCATAACTTGTGAGACAGTCATATTGTCCACAAGTTCGAAAGTCACGGTATTTAAATTTTCCTTTGCCACAAAATGCGAAGTGACGGTTCCGGTAATAAATGCCTGGGCAGGATTCACGGTAAATTCCAACCGGTGGTATTTTAGGTCGTAATTTCCGGTGTTGAGGTTTACGGGTTTGCCAAACCAGCCTGTTGCGGCCTTGGCTTCCGCTTCGCTTATATCTTCTTGAGAATTCTGTGAAAAAGATAAAAAAGAAATTGAAATTAAAAAGGGGAGTAGTAATGGTTTCATAAGAAAGCGAAGTTGAAGTTAATCTAAATCCTAAATTCAATTAGGAATTAAGGATGTTAAATGTATTCATTTTGATAGTTTTAGAACTTATTTTTGCAGCCAATTATGTGCCTTAAGTCTAAAATTTAACGCAATGCTTACTTTTTTCAAAAAATATAAATTTTTCGCAGTGGTTTTATTGGTTTTATCAGTCATAATTATCACTGTAATCTATCAAATAATGAAGCCAAAGGAGATGCTGAAAATTTATCAACCAGCAGATGTTTCAACCGAGCTGGTGGACAGCACGCTTCAATATGTAAAAAAATACCATACCATTGCAGATTTCAGCCTCATCAATCAAAATGGAGATACAATTACACAAGAGGATTACAAAAATAAAATTTACGTGGCCGATTTTTTCTTCACTACCTGCCAGACCATTTGCCCTATGATGACAGGCCATATGGTGAAAATTCAAGAAGAATTGAAAAACGATGATGAGGTCTTGCTTCTTTCACATACCGTAACCCCAGAGATAGATAGTGTTGCACAACTTAAAAAATATGCAATGGAAAAAGGTGTGGATGATGCCAAATGGAACTTAGTGACCGGCGATAAAAAGGAGATATACGACCTAGCCCGAAAATCGTATCTCGCGGCAAAGGATGTACCCTATTCCGATAACGACTTGGTGCATACTGAAAACTTTGTGCTTGTGGATAAAAAGAAGCGAATTCGCGGTTTTTACGACGGTACAGATCCCGAGGCCATTGAAAAATTATTGGCAGATATTCCAATCTTAAAACAGGAAAATTAATTCCTGGCACCTTAAAAATTAACCGCGGCTAAAAAATCTCAAAAGGTCTTTTCCCACGTCCTTTTTTTCCTTTACTTTTGCCTTGTTTAAAATCAATCTAAATAAATAGATGGTTATTACTATCGCTTCCCTAAAAAAAGGCCAACGCGGCATCATCAAGGAATTTTCCGTAGATGTTGTTCCCCTGAAGCTTCTGGAGATGGGCTGTCTTCCCGGCAATGAGGTTGCACTGGTTCAAATGGCTCCCTTCAACGACCCACTGTATCTGAATATTAACGGAAGCCATCTCGCCATTCGGAGAGAAACAGCTAGTAGGATTGAAATTGAATTGATATAATCAATAATGGCGAAGCATATAAATGTTGCACTTATTGGAAATCCAAACACTGGAAAAACCTCTGTGTTTAACCGGCTCACTGGGCTGAACCAAAAAGTGGGGAACTACCCCGGAATTACTGTTGAAAAAAAACAGGGCACCTGCAAACTTGGCCGGGCCTGTAAAGTCCACATACTTGATTTACCGGGTACCTATAGTTTAAATGCTTCGTCGGTTGATGAAAATGTGGTTATTGAACTGCTTCTCAATAAAAATGACAAAGATTTTCCAGATGTCGCAATTGTGGTTGCAGATGTTGAAAACCTTAAAAGGAATCTGTTGCTTTTCACGCAAATAAAGGATTTGGGAATACCCACGATTCTTGCAATAAACATGTCTGACAGAATGAAACGCAAGGCCATTTCTTTAGACATACCATTATTAGAAGAAAAGTTAAAAACCAAGATTGCCCTTATCAGCTCGCGGAAAAACCTTGGTTTTGATTATTTAAAGGAATTGATTGAAAACTACAATCAGCTTTCCACAAAACCGTGCTTGAATGCTTCCAGCATCTCTCCGGAATATTTTGACCGTTTGCGAAAAGCATTTCCAAACCAAGATCTTTACAAATTGTGGCTAGTTATTACACAGGATGTAAATTTCGGAAAATTGGATCGAAATGAATTGAAGGGGGTAGCCTCCTTTCAAACCGAGTCAGTTAGTAATCTTAAAAGGCTTCAACAAAAAGAAACCATTGCGCGTTATCATTTTATAAATGAAACCTTAAAGCGTACACTTCACATAGATACGGCAAATGCTAAAGACTTAAGAAGCCGTTTGGATAGAATTTTGACACACAAAGTTTGGGGATATGTAATTTTCTTCGGAATTCTACTACTTATTTTCCAAGCTATTTTTGATTGGAGTGCTTACCCGATGGATTTTATTGACAGTACCTTTGCATCTCTAAGCGAATGGACTAAAAACACACTGCCACCGGGGGATTTCACAAACTTGATAGCTGAAGGTATTATTCCCGGCCTTGGCGGAATCGTTATTTTTATCCCACAGATCGCGTTTCTTTTTCTTTTTATTTCAATTTTGGAAGAAACCGGTTATATGAGCCGTGTGGTCTTTTTGATGGATCGAATTATGCGGCGCTTTGGGCTCAGCGGAAAAAGTGTGGTGCCGCTTGTTGCAGGAACTGCCTGCGCTATTCCAGCCATTATGGCTACCCGTAACATTGAAAACTGGAAAGAACGTTTAATAACCATTTTGGTTACGCCTTTCACAACCTGTTCGGCCCGGTTGCCTGTTTATTTGATAATAATTGCTTTGGTAATTCCAGATACACGTGTGTTGGGTATTTTCAGCCTGCAAGGGCTTACCCTTATGTTTATGTACATTTTAGGGTTTGGCGCCGCTATATTTTCAGCCTATTTACTCGACAAAATTTTGAAAATACGGAGCAAAAGTTTTTTTGTAGTCGAAATGCCCAATTATAAACTTCCCTTGCCTAAAAACGTAATTATTACCGTAGTTGAAAAAACCAAAGCCTTTGTTTTTGGAGCAGGAAAAATAATTCTTGCTATTTCGATAATTCTTTGGGTAATGGCGTCTTATGGCCCGGGAAATTTTAACAATGCGGAAGAAATTATCACAAATGAATATGCTTTGCAAAATCTTTCACAGGATGAAATTGATATGCATATAGATTCCTATAAATTGGAACATTCCTATATAGGAAGAATAGGTCACGCTATTGAACCTGCCGTTAGACCATTAGGGTACGATTGGAAAATAGGAATTGCCATTGTAAGTTCTTTTGCCGCGCGGGAAGTTTTTGTAGGTACTCTTGCAACTATTTACAGTGTAGGAAGCGAGGAGGAAGAGACAATTAAAAATAGAATGGCTGCTGAAATAAACCCAGTTTTGGGTGGTCCGCTCTTCAATTTTGCCAGTGGGGTTTCATTATTGCTGTTTTATGCTTTTGCAATGCAATGTATGAGCACCTTGGCAATTGTTAAAAAAGAAACCAACAGTTGGAAATGGCCTATGTGGCAGCTGTTCGTAATGAGCGCCATCGCTTATATTGTGGCTTTGGCGGCATATCAATTTTTGAAGTAAAATAAGTATCTTTGCACTATGCAGACCATTTTAGTTTTAATAACATTTTTGTTGGCCTCAGGCTTTTTGCTGAAGAAATTTGTGTGGAATCCAATTTTTGAATCACGCCAAAATTCAAGTGGCACGCTTGATGGTGGAAAAACCAAATGCGGAAAAAAAGATTGTGGCTGCCATTAATCAGTTATTCTTCTCTTCGCAAACCAATAAAGTATAATTATTAATATTACCTGCACTCTCAGCAGTTGGATAAGGCGTTAAGGACAATCCGTTGATGGCAAAATTAGCGGAACTATAGAGGTTTGTATTTTTTTCCTCCCCAGGTCTTATTTCACCAAAAATCAACAGTTTTTCCTCAGATTTTCCATTTGCCGTCACTTTTACCTTAACAATTGCGCGTCCGGCCCAGATGCAATCCACACCTTCAGGACATCGGGAGTCCTCCAGAACTTCCATAAATTTTATGGAAACGCCTTTTAAAATTATGGTTTCCCCTTGGGGAACTTTTACAGCTATTTTTGGTGTTTCCGCAGAATTTTCTTGGCTGAAACCAAAAGTTGAAAAAAGAATTATGATTGCTAAAAGTGAGTTTTTCATTATTTATATGATTTATCAAATTTAAAGATACATTAAAAATTACTGCCAAAAAACAGGCGTTATAAATCACTTATGAAAATCTAGTATCTAAATTAATTTTGCCTGCAATACTTTATCCCCGGAAAAGAAAGAAATCTTCTTTCATTGGCTCTATCTTTTCATCTTTATTGCTGATGATGTATTCAAGGGATTTTTCGGTAAAAGCCAATCCTTTTTCAGTAAGATAAACTATATCGTCTTCTATTTCAACAAGATTATTTTTTACGGCCAAATCCAACACAGTCCTAGCACGAATAGCCTGCCAATTAATATGTTCTTGCAAATGATTGATATGTCTCTCGCTTTTTTCTTCGTGGCGGTTTAAATGTAATAGGAAAGTAATGAGCGATACTTCAATGCGTTGCTGCTTTTGGCGATAAAGAACCGAAATGAGCCCTTTTTTTGGTGCAAATAGGTATGTTGCTAAAAAGATAACACCCAGGGTAGTAGCGATTGACCCGGAAATGGACGCATCGAGCAAATTTGCAACCCAATACCCTGAAATTGCCGAAAACACTCCGAAAGATACTGAAAGCCAAATCATTTTTTTCAAATCTTCAGTAAGTAAATACGCCGTGGCTGCCGGTGCTATCATTAAAGCCACGACCAAAATTGCTCCAACGGCATCAAAGGCACCCACAACGGTAACTGAAGAAACTGACATCAAACCATAATGCATCACCAAAGGTGATATTCCCAATACTGAAGAAAGTCCGGCATCAAAAGTGGTAACTTTTAATTCTTTGTAAAACAATATTAGTAAGCTTATTGTAATGAATAAAATGCTTCCCATTACCCAGAGAGATTTTGGACCCCAATCTGCGCCTCCAACCAATAATCTGTCAAAAGGGGCGAAAGCGAGTTCACCCAATAAAACGGCGTCAACGTCCAGATGTACATCGTTTGCATTCTTTGCAATAAGTATAACACCTATGCTAAATAAAACCGGAAAAACAAGGCCGATAGCCGTATCTTCCTTAACCAAGCCGGTTTTTTGGATAAATTCTACCATGACAACTGTAATAACACCCGTTAAGGCTGCCAAAAGAATAAGTAATGGGGAATTCAAATCTTGCGTCACAAAAAACCCAATAACAATACCCGGAAGTATAGAGTGGCTTATGGCATCACTTATCAAAGCCATTTTCCGAAGTACTAAAAACACACCCGGAATGGCGCAAGCCATAGCGACAATGGCTGCAATAAGCTGTATTTCTATCTGCGGACTACTCATGTGGTTTTTTGATTATACATTTCCTCAGCTTGTTTATAACCTTTTGGGGTCATTGCCCATTGTTGCCCCTCAATGGCTATCCATCCTTCGTTTTCTAATTTTTTAAGTGAACCTTTTGTAAAACCTTGGAAATTATTAAGAATACGAATAGCGTGCGGATGCGAAATATTTTGATGCTCTTGCGCAATGCCGTACATAAACTGAAGGGTTTTCATCAGTTTTAAATCGGTGCGATTTTTCCGAAAACGGATTTCGCGAAATAATAGTCCCCGTTTGTGCGAAAATATAAAGGAAAGTAGCACAAATACTCCAGCAACAAGTACAATTACGGGGCCGGTAGAAAGGTTATTCTGACTGGCGCTTATGGCTGTTCCGAAGACGCCTGAAAGGGCCCCAAATACAGCTGCCAATAACACCATAGTGCCCAGATTGTTTGTCCATTGACGGGCTGCGGCTGCAGGAGCAAGAAGGATAGCACTCATCAAGACCACTCCCACAGTTTGAAGGCCTAAAACAATGGCCAAGACAATTAAAAAGGTTATTAAAACATCTATAAATTTGGTGTTGAAGCCAAGTGTTTTTGTGTAATCTGCATCAAAAAGCAATATTTTGAATTCCTTCCAAAAAAGTAGCATTACAAAAAGTGAAATTCCTGTAACAATAATCATTAACCGTACATCACTTTCCATAAGTGTTGCAGCTTGGCCAAAGAGGTATTTATCCAGCCCAGCCTGGTTGGCATTGGGCTGCTTTTGAATAAAAGTAAGCAGCAGCATTCCAAAACCGAAAAATATTGAAAGAATTAATCCGAGGGCAGTATCACTTTTTAAATGTGTGTTTGAAGTAATTCCCCGAATCCAAAATGTTCCTATTACACCACTAACCAATGCACCCAATAATAATGTTCCGGAATCTTTAGCGCCTGTAATCAAAAATGCCAATGCAATGCCGGGAAGGGCCGCGTGCGAGATGGCATCACCCAGCAAGCTTTGTTTCCGAAGTACAGCAAAACTACCCAACATACCACAAATGGCGCCCAATACCGCCGTTCCCAGCGTGATGGTGCGTAGGGTGTAATCGGTCCAAACCAGTTCAAAGTATTCTTGGATATTCATCTTTTATTTTGAAAAAATCTTCTATAACTTTTAAATTATTTACTGATTATTTATTTACAGCAACTTTGTAATTAATTCCATAGGTCTTGGTTAAATTATCATCATTAAATATATCCTTCACTGGTCCTGTTGCTATTTTCTTCACATTTAAAAAAGTTACCCAATCAAAATATTCTGGTACGGTTTGTAAGTCATGATGAACCACAATTACCGTTTTACCAGCTTTTCGCAATTCCTTTAAAATATTGATGATGGCAATTTCGGTAGTAGCATCAACCCCCTGAAAAGGTTCGTCCATAAAATAGATAGACGCGTCCTGTGCTAATGCTCGGGCTAAAAATACTCGTTGTTGTTGCCCGCCGCTCAATTGGCTTATTTGTCTGTTTTTATAAGCAAGCATATCCACTTTTTCCATGGATTCCAAGGCAATTTTTTTCTCTTTCTGTCCAGGTCGTTTTATCCAACCTAAATTTCCATAAGTTCCCATCATAACCACATCGAGTGCGGTGGTGGGGAAATCCCAATCTACACTTCCTTTTTGTGGCACATAAGCTACCAATTTTCGTTGTTTTGAATAGGGTTTTCCATATATGGAAACAGTTCCGGCAATGGGTTTTATTATACCCAGAATGGTTTTGATGAGTGTAGATTTTCCCGCACCATTTGGACCTACGATTGCCATTAAAACCCCTTCTGGCACAGATAGGTCAATGTCCCATAATACAGGCTTATAATTGTATGCCACGGTAAGATCGTCTATCTGTACGGCAAGTTTTTGATTATCCATTTTTATACTGTTTGTTTCCTTATTTTAGAGCGTTCACAATTGTATTTACATTGTATTTGAACATCCCAATATAGGTGCCTTCCTCGGTTCCGGAATCGCCCAGTGCATCACTGTAAAGTGAACCGCCGATTTCAACATTATGGTTTTTTGAGAGAACCGCTTGCTGAAGCGCCTCAATGGTACGTCTGGGGACCGAACTTTCTACGAAAATGGCTTTTATGTTATTTTTAATTATAAATTCTGAAAGATTTTGCACGTCTTTTACGCCTGCCTCGGTTGCCGTGGAAATTCCCTGCAATCCCACTACTTGAAAACCATACGCTTTTCCGAAATAATTGAATGCATCGTGCGCGGTCACCAAAATGCGCTTTTCTTCAGGCAATGTTGCTATAGTGGATTTGATTTCAGCTTCTAGGGCATCTAGTTTTTGTTGGTATTTTTTGTTGTTTTCAGAATAACTTTCTGCATTTGCGGGATCTGCTTTGGAAAATTCGTCAGTAACCAGCTGTGCAAACTGTTTGAAGAATTGAATATTAAACCAAACGTGTGGATCATAATTTGAAGCGAAATATTCCGAAGGGATCAATTCATTCTTTGGCAATTTATCTCCCAACGAGACAGTGTTTTTTTTGCGTTCCATCTTTTCAAAAATATCCACAAGTTTTCCTTCCAAATGTAAACCGCTGTAAAAAATAATATCGGCCTCATAAAGTTTTGTAACATCACCCTCACTAGCTTTATAAAGATGCGGATCTACGCCTGCACCCATCAAACCTTGCAGTGAAATGTTTTCGCCGCCAATTTCAGAAACCAAGTCTGTCAGCATAGTTGTGGTTGTAACAATTTTTAGTTTACCATTGTCCTCAGACGCATTTTTACAACTGAAAAAGAGACCCAGTATGCTTAGAATTATAAATTTATTTACTTTCATTTTTAGTTGAATAAGGATTAAATCAAGACCCTTTAAAGTAAGGGCTGTACAATTGCACAAAGCGTTAAAGTGTTTGCACAAAGAGATTTTCGGCTACTGTTTTTGAAATAAAAAACTGTTCGTTGCCTACTTGGATTATCATGGAGCCGTCAAAAAATTCCTTGCCCAGCACAGTAATTTTTGTACCAATGCTGATTTTTTTCTTATCTAAATACTGAAGAAAGTCAGCGCTGCTTTCCTTTACACCTACACAAACGCCCTTTTGGGTTTTTTCTATTTCTGAAAGTAATTTTTTCTCCGTGCGTTTTAAAACTCCGTGCTTATCGGGAATAGGGTCGCCGTGAGGGTCAAAATCGGGGCTGCCCAAAAATTTATCGAGGCGGGTGATTAATTCTTCCGATTGAATGTGCTCCAACTGTTCCGCTATTTCGTGGACTTCATCCCAGTGGAAGTTTAATTTTTCCACTAAAAAAACTTCCCATAAACGGTGTTTTCTAATAACATTTGCCGCAATTTTTTTGCCTTTTTCGGTTAATTGGGCACCTTTGTAGCGTTTGTAAACTACCAGTTTTTTCTCTGCCAGTTTTTGAATCATATCGGTCACGGAAGAGGGTTTGGTCTCCATACTTTCCGCAATCGCGTTGGTACTTACTTCACCTGAACTTTCATGCTCTAAATGAAATATTGCCTTTAAATAGTTTTCTTCGGCTAATGTAAACATAGGCACAAAGGTAAAAATATTTTTACATTAAGCTATGTTTTATTTTTAGTTAAGCCTAAAAATAAGGAAACAAATAGCTTTTTATTTAAGTGATATTTTTTAAAAAGGAATAGTCTAATTTGTGAAAACGCCTAAAATCCGCGCTCTTTCTGAAGTTGTTCGTAGGCTTCCTGCACTTTTTTAAACTTTTCCTCACCTCCTTTTTGGTGTGCTTCGTCCATATGCTGCAGTTTATCGGGATGGTATTTTTTTACCATTGTTCTGTACGCGGTCTTAATTTCAGCTACGGTTGCTGTTCTGTCAATTTCCAAGATTTTGTAAGCACTGTCGGGATTTTTGAAAAACATCGCCTTAATACTTTCAAAATCCCGTCCGTAAACTCCCAAAAAGCCTGCAATTCGGTTTATCTCGTTTACCTCGGCCGTTGAAACACTTCCGTCCGCATTCGCAATGCTGAAGAGGAAATGAAGAATCTGCAATCGGCTTTCATAACGGGTTCGTTGTTGTAATAGTGCACAAATGTTTTGGGCAGATATTTCGCGTTTTTTTATTACCTCATTAAAAATTCGAAAGGTAGCATTAGCGCGATCGCGCCCATAGGCCTGCACAAAATATTGGCGAACGTAATCCAGTTCGGTCTGGCTTACATTTCCATCGGCTCTTATAACCAAGGAAGCTAAGGAAAGTAGGTTTAACTCAAAATCTGCTGGAGTAACTTGTTGTTGTGATGTGCCAAAGGAAGTTTGAAACCTTCTACCCTTAACGCTCAGGTTATCCAATAAGCTTCCCAAAATAAACCCAACAATAGCACCCGGAAATCGATACACAAAATAACCTAGAACGGCCAATAACCAACGAAGCATGAAATTGTAATTTTTCTTTTTATAAGCCGACAAAGGTAACTATTTAAAATTCCAAATCTCAAATTCCATCCCGATAGCTTTCGGAACCAAAAGAGGGCTGTTTAATTAGTTTAAGATTTTTTGAAATTTGAGGTTAAACACTTATTTGGAGTTTGGAGCTTGTAATTTGGAATTTCCTATCTAGTTATTTGGAATTTTTCCCTTTCAAAATTAGTATCTTTGCATTCACAATTTGATACACTTTAAAATACAAATATTATGTACCCACCCGAACTAGTAAAACCAATGCGCGAAGACCTAACAAGAGTAGGTTTCTCTGAACTACATACAGCAAATGAAGTGGAAGAGGCATTGAAGAAAGAAGGAACCACCCTGGTAGTAGTAAACTCCGTTTGTGGTTGTGCGGCTGCAAATGCGCGTCCCGGTGCTGCAATGTCTTTAGACAATTCAAAAAAGCCCGATAATCTGGTAACCGTTTTTGCGGGCGTTGATCGCGAAGCGGTAGATGCGGCAAGAGCCAACATGGTTCCGTTTCCACCAAGCTCACCTTCTATGGCATTATTCAAAAATGGTGAATTGGTGCATATGCTCGAGCGTCACCACATTGAAGGCCGCCCTGCACAAATGATTGCCGAAAACCTAAAAGGCGCGTATAACGAATATTGTTAAGTAACCAAACAGGTTATGATACAACTCAACAAACCCTTGACCGTTGTTATTGGCATCCTCGCTTTTGGCGCACTTGCCTTTAATATTTACGAAGACCCCAAGGTTTCCCATTTATTTGGAAAGGAAATAAACGATTGGCTTTATAGGGCATTTTGGCTCTTAATTGTCGGATTGTGTGTTTACAATTATATTTACATAGACCGAAATACGTTGAAGAACAAATCGAAATCTAAGTTGAAATCGAAAAATTAATTTTTCGATTTTGAAAACAGAAATAGTCGAACACGAAAAACCGTCTTTTTAAGGGCGGTTTTCTTACTTTTGAATGGAAATGATGGCATTCTCTAAAATAATAAGTTATCCCTTTACGGTATTGTTTTACCTGCTTTTTGGTATTACAATCGTTATTTTCCATCCCATACAATGGATTTGCTTTAACTGGTTTGGGTACACAGCACATAAAAAAAGTGTTGACTATTTAAACTGGACACTGCTTCGCTGTTTAAATGTGCTGGGGACCACATTCCATATCGATATCAATACCAGCATCCCGAATAATGTTCCCATAATCATTGTCTCAAATCACCAAAGTATGTGGGATATTTCCCCTATTACTTGGTATTTGCGGAAATACCATCCCAAGTTTATTTCTAAAGTGGAATTAGGGAAAGGAATTCCTTCCGTTTCCTATAATTTGAGGCACGGCGGCTCTATTTTGATCGACAGAAAAAACCCGAGGCAAGCTATTGTTGAAATGGTGAAGTTTTCAAAATACCTTCAGAAATTTAAGCGAAGCGGCGTTATTTTCCCCGAGGGAACGCGCAGCAAAACAGGTGTGCCCAAGCCTTTTCGAAGAACCGGATTGCAAACGCTCTTTAAAAAAGTGCCCGATGGTTATGTTATTCCCGTTACCTTCAATAATTCCTGGAAGCTACAACGTTGGGGAATGTTCCCGATGCAAATGGGCGTCCGTTTGGAAATGACCGCGCATCCCGCAATAAAAATTGCAGATTATGAAGTGGAAACGCTAATTGACAAAGTGGAAGAAATCATCACTTCAAAAATCCATAAATAATGGCTTCATTTTCTTCGGAAGAAATTATTCAGAAAACTATCAACTTTGTTAAAAACGAATTGCAAAACGCCGAAGGTGGCCACGATTGGTTCCATATTGAACGGGTTTATAAAAACGCTTTGCTCATTTCCGAAAGTGAAAAAGTTGACAGAACCATCGTTTCGCTCAGCGCATTGCTCCACGATATAGCCGATTCCAAATTTCACAATGGCGATGAAACCGTTGGCCCAAAAAAAGCGCGAAAGTTTCTAAAATCACAAAATATTTCCGAAGAAACAATCGACCATGTTGTAAAAATTATTGAAAATGTTTCCTTTAAAGGCGGAAATAAAAACCAGGAATTTCATTCAAAAGAATTGGAAGTTGTGCAAGATGCCGATAGGCTGGACGCGCTGGGAGCTATAGGAATTGCGCGCACTTTCAACTACGGAGGTTTTAAAAACCGAAAACTTTACGATCCGGAAATTAAACCGAATTTGAATATGACGCCTTCGGAATACAAAGTTTCGGATGCACCAACAATCAATCATTTTTACGAAAAATTACTTCTTTTAAAAGATAGAATGAATACCGAAACTGGGAGAAAAATTGCTGCAGAAAGGCACGTTTTTATGGAAACTTTTCTCAAACAGTTTTATGCAGAGTGGAACGGCGAAAAGTAAAATTCTAAAACAATTTCATCTGCGGGTTTTTAAGTTGGAGAAAAGGCGAAGCATCCAAAGCCTCAATTTTTCGGTCTTTTAAATACCTTTTTTTGGCTATTGTCATCGTGTTCTTAACTTGCTCGCTTATTGTCCCTTCGCCTTTCATTCGTCGTCCCCAATTACTATCGTTGAGCTTTCCACCGTGACATTCCGCAATTTGGTTTAAAATACGATCTGCTTTGTCTGGAATGGTTTTGTGTGCCCAATCTTTAAAAATTTCAGCAATTTGACCGTTTAACCGTACGATTGTGTAACCAACATCAACTGCGCCGAGTTCTGCCACTTTTTTTACCAAAGGAAGTATTTCATGGCTGTTTAAAGAAGGAATAATCGGCGCCATCATCACGCGAACGGGAATTCCATTTTCTGAAAGTGTTTCCACGGTTTTTAGCCGTTGTTTGATACTCGCAGTTCGAGGTTCCAGCAATCGGCGCGTATCTTCAGAAAGGGAAGTAATTGAAATATTTGTTGAAATTATATTCAGTTTTGCCATTTCCTTTAAAATATCAAGATCGCGAAGTATCAGTGAGTTTTTGGTGATTATTCCTGTTGGGTGTTTCCATTTCAGCATTACTTCAAGACATTTTCGGGTGATTTCAAGTTTCCGTTCCAGCGGTTGATAACAATCCGTATTTCCCGAAAAAACGATGGTATTTCCCTGCCAATTCTTCGAAGTTATTTTTTCTTCCAAAAGTTGTGGTGCATTTCTTTTAAAGAGAATATTTCTCTCAAAATCCAATCCTGCTCCATAACCCCAATATTCGTGGCTGTTCCGTGCATAACAATATACGCAACCGTGCTCGCAACCTTGGTACGGATTTGCCGAAAAACCCATTCCAACGTCAGGACTATCCACTTTATTTACAAATGTTTTCGGAAAAACTTCAATATAATTTGTTTTGTTTTTATCTGCCTCTTCGCCTTCCGCTTCACAGTAATTAAGATATTCATCCAATACTTCGTGGCTGTTTTCGAAGAAGCGGTTATGTATATTTTTCTGGGCGCCACGGCCTTTTAAAAAATCAGTGGACATAAAAAAACTTTGAAGATTGGACTTCTTCAAAGTTAATTATTATTTGGAATAAATCCTTTTTTCATTGGAATAAATCCATAAAATTTAATTTATGCTTTATAAATTCCTCCTGTTTCGCGCAGTTTTAAAAGTCGGTTTTGGTGGATGGAACGTGTAAAGCGTTCGCCACTTTTATAATAGACACATTCCACAACACTGTCATTATTAGTTATTCCGGTAATGGGGTCTTCTTTTGAAATATATTTCAGTATTTCCATTTTAGGCGAATCGTTTTTGCCTTTAATTTTTACCCAATCTCCTGGTTTAAATTTTCTGCCTATCATATTCATTGGATTTAAAGGGTACAAGTCAAAAATAATTTTTATAGGCTAAGCCAAAAAAAGGGCCCATTTGAGCCCTAAAATGTTTAGCCAAGAAATAATGCTTAGGAAATTTTGATATTTCTTGGGGGTTTTTGTTTTGCCTCTTCTTTCTTTGGAAGATGGATACTTAAAATACCCTCGTTGTAGTTTGCTTTAATTTTTCCGTCATCAACCGTTTCGGGAAGCGTGAAACTTCGTTTGAAGGAAGAATAGCCAAATTCCCTACGGGTGTAGTTTTGCTCTTTTGTTTCATTTTCTTCTTCCACTTCGGTAGCGATGGAAAGTATCTGATTGTCCAAATCTATCTGGAAATCTGATTTTTTAAGCCCAGGGACAGCCATTTCCACAAAATAAGCATCTGCGGTTTCCTTAATGTTTACTTTTGGAAGGCTCATTCCGGTATTGAAGTTCTGAGAAAATACGGAAGGTAAATCCCTGTTAAAAATGTCTTCAATCCAAGAGGACAAAGTGGGGAGGGTTGAAGAACGGTCAGTATTTGTTCGTGTCAAACCTCCATTTTTAGGAACATTTATTAAAGTGCTCATAATAATTAAGATTTAAGTTAAACAATTAATTTAGTTGTTACTAAGCAAATGAAATGCCAAACCAAAAAATGTAATATTATGGAACGCTTTTAAATTTTTTTTAAGAAAGTGGAAATTTTACAGTAGGAGTTTACACAATCGAAAATGTCAAATTGACATTTTCAAAATGACAATTTTTCAACGAAGGCTACCGCTATCTTCCCGGAAAATTTGCTTTGCGTTTTTGTAAAAAGGCTTGGGTGCCTTCCTTAAAATCATCAGTGCCAAAACAATTTCCGAATTCCTCAATTTCCACTTCAAAACCGTTTTCGCCATCCTCATAATTTGCATTAATAGCCCGAATCGCGGAAGCGATAGCAACCGAAGAATTTTTCATAATCTTTCCAGCTATTTTTTCAGCAAATTCAATTAGCTCATCCGGAGTGGTTACGTGGTTTACAAGGCCGTATTGAAGCGCTTGGTTGGCATCAATCATTCCGGCGGTCATAATCATTTCCATGGCGCGACCTTTACCTACAAGCTGCGGTAAACGTTGCGTGCCGCCATAACCGGGTATTACACCCAGTGATACTTCGGGAAGCCCCATTTTTGCGTTGTCGGAAGCAATGCGGAAATGTGCCGCCATAGCCAGTTCCAAGCCGCCGCCAAGTGCAAAACCGTTTACTGCGGCAATTATAGGTTTGGAAAAATTTGCCACAAAATCGAACAATAATTCCTGTCCTTTTGCAGCTAAATTCCCTCCTTCTTCCACCGAAAAATCTGCGAACTCGCTAATATCGGCGCCAGCTACAAAAGCTTTTTCGCCACTTCCAGTTATAATTACCACTTTTGTGTCTGATGAATTTTCTGCTTCTTCAAAAGCATCGTGCAGCTCTTGGATTGTCTCACGATTCAACGCGTTCAGTTTTGAAGGACGATTGATGGTAATGGTCGTGATGCTGTTTTCGGTTTCGGAAAGTATATTTTGAAATTTCATCGTTGAGTGATTATTGGTTTATTGGATTTTTTGCCACATATACACAAACACTTCTATAAAATATTGTTGTATTCGTGACTACATTCACAAAGCTACTAAAAACCTTAAAGCATGGCCGGAAATGAAACTTTAAAAGTGGTTTTTTCTTCTGAAGAATGCAAAGTTATTGTCCCGCCGTAAGTTTCTACAATATTTTTAACCATTCCCAGCCCAAGGCCCATGCCGCTGGTTTTAGTAGTAAACTGAGGTTCAAAAATTATGTTTTTATTTTCGTCTGGCACGCCTATTCCATTATCGGAAACCAGTATATTCACGAAAGTATTTTCAAGCTGTACCACCACATTAATCCTGGGTTCTTCAGGGTTTTTTTGTGCTATGGACTGAATACTATTTTTCACCAAATTGGTAACAACGCGTATAAGTTGAGTTCTGTCAAAACGTGCCCGTACTTCCTTTTCTTCCGAAAAGAAATAGATGTAGTCCTCATTAAAAATATCCAACGCCAATTTGCTTATTTTTACCACATTTAGCGTTTCATCTTGCTGTGCGGGCATTTTTGCGTAAGTAGAAAATGCCGATGAAATGGAACTCAAAGTATCAATCTGCTGCAGCAAAGTATTCGTATATTCTGCCATTTTCTTGTCGATATCGGGATCGTTGCAATCAAATTTTCTTTGAAAGCTTTGTACGGTGAGCCTCATGGGCGTAAGCGGATTTTTAATCTCGTGAGCTACTTGTTTTGCCATTTCACGCCAAGCTGTTTCCCGTTCACTGGCGGCCAATTGTGCGGCACTGTTCTCAAGTTCGTCGATCATTCCGTTGTAGGAGTTTATGAGTAATGAAATCTCTTGGGGCGTATCGCTAATGTGAATTTTTTTGTTTCGGGTATCAAATCGCGTTTCGGAAAGCTTTTCACTTATTTCCTTTAAGGAACGGGTGATGTATTTTGAAAGAAAATAAGAAATGGCAATAGCCGCTCCTAGCATAAAAAAGTAGGCAATTCCCAACCGGTAGAGGTATTCGGTGAGCTCTTTGGTGATGAAACCATCATCTTCAATATAGGGTAAATTTAGAATTGCTAAGGGTTTAAAATAACTATCAGTAATGTAGGTATAAGATGATTGATACTTTTGCCCGCCTTCCTCGAACTCCTTTATGTAGCTTTTTGTGGGCGAATTTTGAAGCATTTCCAGCGCATATTCAGGCATTTTTGGGGAAACCGTATCCTTAAAAAAAGAAGGTTTTGAAGATTTTAAAAGATTACCGTCCAAATCATACAGAAA
The DNA here is from genome assembly GCF_016757735.1 of Aequorivita iocasae. NCBI lineage: Bacteria > Pseudomonadati > Bacteroidota > Flavobacteriia > Flavobacteriales > Flavobacteriaceae > Aequorivita > Aequorivita iocasae. The sequence goes on along the minus strand of NZ_CP068439.1, from coordinate 938,673 downwards.
AATCTCAAGGCTGTGGATGTCTTTAATTTCATAAATTTTATCCTTAAATATCAGTGGAATTTGAGCGGTTTCAACCGGGTAGGTTGTAGTTTTTAATATGTAGTTGATGTTTTCCCGAATGGCAGCTTCCTTTCGCAATAGGCGATCGCGGTGGTAATCCTGCGCCTCTTCTTTGTACTGAAAAACCGTAACAATAGCGATGAGTACAGAAGCTCCCAAAACTAAAAGGAACATAGAAAGAAAGATACGGGTACGAAGCGATTTTTTGTAAAAATACATTTACATTGTTTTGAAGAAAGAAAGATAGCAATAATTAAACCGTATTAATTCAGAATTCAGAATTCAGAATTTTTTTTCTCCCGAATGCGTTTGTAAATTTTATAGCCCATCATCAATAAAATAGCAAAGATTATAATGCCAACGGTTCCATAAATCCAGTTGACGGCACTTTTCAAAATAACCAAAAAAACTACGGCAAACAATATTATTGTGGGCACTTCATTAAAAAGGCGCATATAGTTTGAGGAATGCTTTACCACTCCGTTTTGCAACTGTTTATAAATTTTGTGACATTTAAGGTGGTAAATAATCAAGAGGATTACAAATGCTAATTTCACTTGCATCCAGGCGTCTGCCAAGAAAAAGGTGCGCATTAAAAGCAACCAGATGCCAAAAAAAACAGCCAATATCATACTGGGCCAGGTAATAATGGTCCAAAGGCGCGAAGCCATTATTTTCAGTTGCTTTCCCAGAATTTCCCTTTCAGGGGAAGGTTTTTCGGAAGCCTCAATTTGGTAAACAAATAGGCGAACAATATAAAAAAGTCCTGCAAACCAAGTGATTATAAATATTAGGTGAAGGGATTTTATGTACGGATAGTATTGTTCCATTACCAGCTCAGTTTTTTTAAAACTTGGGCGTAAAGATACCTAATAAATAAAATAATGGTTGTTGGCAATTGTTTTTGAAACTCAATTTTTTATAAATTTCTTCGTAATGTTTCCTTCGGAAGAAGTGATGGTTATAAAATACATGCCCGATTTTAAATTTGAGACATCAATTTCATTTGAAACTGAAATTTTCTTCGCTACGATTCTTCCGTTAATATCCGTAATAGTAGCAGACTGCAAGTTGTTTAAAGATGATTTTATAAATAACATATCCTGTGCGGGATTTGGAGAAACGGAAAAGGAATTTTTCTGGGAATCCTTAACCGATAATGGATAGTTATAAAAATGAAAAAAAAATCCTGGAGCTTTCTCAAAAGAAAAGAATCCTTCTCCTGTTGTCGGGTCTTCACCAAAGATAAAATACAATATTCCATTATTTTCAAATTGGGAAAAATAATAGACCTCAAAATCCCTATGAAAATCACAAATCCTTAAAGTTGCATCAAAATCATTTGGAATAAGAATAGCGCCACTCGAGGGAATCTCACTATAATTAAATGTTCCCATAAAATCGTTACAAGATCCAAAGCCTGTATATGATAAATCCGGGTTAATGGTAATTGAGGGTGAAATTGATGGGTTATATTCAGATATAAAAACTGTGTCTCCAAAATCGAATTCCATATAATGCAAGTACCAAGTTTGAAACAATACCTCGTCAATTTCTTCCAAAGGTTGGTCTGTGAAAGTAGCACGATTTCCGTTTGAATCTGTTATGCGAAATGTCTTTCTGCCACTAGTTATAACCTGATAGAAATAGGTAAAAGTTTTGTCATCCAAATTTTGATTGCTCAAAATTTCATAAAAATATAAATCTTCAAAATCGCAATTGGAAGAAGTGCATGTTGCTGATGAAACCTCTATTGAACTAAAAGAAATTTCATCATTTTCAAAAGTAACATTGGCTGTAAATGTATTCTCTATGCCATTGGTGTTTGCGGTATAATTTGGATTGCTTCCGCCAAAATTAAGCTCCATCATTTCTCCATAGGGAACATAATGCCAATTGTTGTTGATTTCTAAACTTCTTAAATACCACGTTTGCTGTACAATTTCCGAAACTTGGGCAATAACAAAATTTCCTATAAAAAATAGGGCGAAAGAAAGAACTATTTTTTTCATAATTCAAAATATTTGGTATTTGAAAGATACCAAAAAAAAAATCAAGCGCGAAGTGTCTTCCGAATTTCCCGATTCAAAAAATACCCCGTCACTATAGTTGAAAGTACATCTGCCGCCGGAAAGGAAATCCATACGCCAAGTTCGCCAAAAAAAAGCGGCAGGATAAAAATAAGCGGAATAAAAAAGAATCCTTGTCGGGTTAACGTTAGTAATAAGGCAGGAACTGCTTTACCGATGGCCTGAAAATAGGCGGAGCCAATCAACTGGATTGCTATAATTGGCGTTGCGGCAAACACCCAGCGCATATAGTGCGGCGTTTCAGAAAGAATATCGGCATCTTTTGTAAATACTGAAACAATGCTCTCCGGGAAAATCATGATCAGTGCAAAAATAAGTAGGCCCAAACCGCCAGCATATAAAATGGCTTTGTTGATGCTTTCGCGAACGCGGGAAAATTTATGGGCACCATAATTATAGCCTGCAATCGGTAAAAAACCTTGCGTTACCCCCAAAACTGGGAAGAGTGCAAACATCAACATTCTACCAATAATTCCATACGCAGCAACAGAAGCTTCGCCTCCCAAATTGAAAAGAATATTGTTCATTAAAAGGTAGGTAACGCTCACCACGGCCTGTCGTGCCAAGGTAACAAAACCAAGTGCCGACATTTCTTTAATAATGGAAGTATTAAGTCCAAAGTGTGTCCAATTTATTTTAAGTTCCGATTTGTCGCTTAGAAAAAACCACAGCACATAAAGAAAACACAGGCCATAGGAAACCGTAGTAGCCCATGCCGCCCCTTCCATGCCCATATCCAAAAGATTTATGAGAATATAGTCTAAAACCAGATTTCCAACGGAAGGAATAATCATTGCAATCATTGCGAACTTAGGCTTGCCCTCGGCGCGTATAACGTTATTCCCCATCATACATAGCGCCAAAAGTGGCACGCCGTAAAGCACGATACGGTAATAGATTTTTGCAGGCTCAAAGATGTCGCCCTTGCCTCCGAAAGCGGGTATAAGTTCATTAATGAATATCAATCCAAAGACAACCATTGCTGTGGTAAGCAATAATGTTAAGGTAATTTGATTGCCAAAAGTTTTTAGTGCACGCTCCTTATTATCTGCTCCTAAAGCGCGCGAAATAATGGAAGAACCGCCAATTCCAATAGCCATCCCTAAAGCAGCGATAAAAAAAGAAACAGGGAGTACTACGTTAATAGCCGCAATGGCAATGGAACCAATCCAATTGCCCACAAAAATGGTATCAACCAGAATGTTCAGCGACATCACCAAGATACCAATAGATGCGGGAACAGCCTGTTTTATTAACAGGCTTCCTATGGACTCGGTGCCCAGGGCGGCACTTTGGTTGGGTTTCATTAGGCTATTGCAGTTTTTACATCTACAATGCGCCAAGTATCAATCCAGCCCGTCAATACTTTGGCCCAATCATCGCGGTCGTTAAGGCAGGGCACTACCGTAAATTCCTTTCCGCCTGCTTCGTGGAAAATTTCTTCACCTTCCATAGCTATTTCTTCTAAAGTTTCAAGACAATCACTTACAAATGCGGGAGTAACAATCGCCATTTTCTTTGTGCCCTCAAGGGCTAATCGCTCAATGGTTCTATCAGTTGGCGGTTTTAACCAAGGGTCAAAGCCTAATCGTGATTGAAAGGCATTGGAGTAAGTACCGGGTTTTAAATTCAGTTTTTCTGCAACTAAAGCTGTGGTCTTTAAACATTGGTGGCGGTAACAGAACTCATGAGCCGGGGAGGGCGTTATACAGCAGCTGCCATCTATTTTGCAATGGCTTTTTGTGATGTCGCGCTTGTAAATATGCCTTTCAGGAACGCCGTGATAACTGAATAATAGATGCTCATAATCCAACCCTCCCAATTTTTCGGAAATACTTTTAGAAAGCACTTCAATATATTGCGGCTTGTTGTAAAAGGCAGGAAGCGAAGTAATTTGAAGTTGCGGAAAGAACTTATTTTTAAGTTCTTCTACCTTTACATCTATGGTTTCAGTAGTTGCCATTGCAAATTGTGGATAAAGAGGAATGGTCAAAATTTCATCAACCCCTTGATCCACTAATTCCTGCAGGCCTTTTTTTAATGTCATACTACCGTAGCGCATAGCTAGGGCAACGGGCGCGGTGGTTTTTTCCTGAATTTTTTTTTGAAGTCTTTCTGAGATTACAATAAGGGGAGAACCTTCGTCCCACCAGATTTTTTGGTAAGCCTCAGCAGATTTTTTTGGTCGGGTATTCAAAATAATTCCTCTTACTATAAATGAACGTAGCCAAAATGGAACATCAATAACACGTGGGTCCATCAAAAACTCATCGAGGTATTTTTTTACGTCTTTTGGATTGGTACTGTCTGGCGAACCGAGATTTACGAGGAGAACTCCCTTCATGATTGGCAATTTTTTAGAAAAGCAAAATTAGGCTTTTATAATTGAACCTTCAAGAAGTAAGCTTATTTAAGGTTATAACGGTATTTTGATTTTTTATAGTAAAAATTTATTGACCCTATAGTAGTAAACACTTTGTTTGGAGGGCGAGATACAAGCACCAATTCCTGTTACGCTTAAAGTACAAAAGCTAGCATATTCCAGATTGGGGCCGCCGCCTAAAAGGGAGTGTCAGGCAAAAATGATAATATTACTAAGCGTCTTTTGAAGGAATATTTTTTATATGTATTAATTAGTTTAAATGAAAGTCTCCCGGTGAATTTTTATGGGCGACTTTTTATTGTTAACTTTCAGAACCCATTCAATTATCTAAATTATTATTTATCCAATTCCACCAAACGGTTATACTTTCTCAATACTTCCTGCAGTTTGTCGTGTGGTATTGGGTAAAAGGTATTATCGTTTATTCCCTTCATTTCTTCTGCGGCAACCAATGTGTTAATGATGGCTTCTTCCGTGGCCTCAACGGTCGCTTGATATAAAGGGTTAAGGAGCTATTTAGGTATAACTTCCCATTTTTCAACGGTATAATCTTCATTGTACTCAGGCGTAGTGGTGCTTACGGCCATAAAGGTTTCTCCAGAACTGTCGTGCGATATTGTTCCAGTACGTGCAATGCCGTGCGTCACTCGTTTTGCCAAATGCTTTAGTTGGTTTGGAGAAAGCGGGGCATCGGTAGCTACTATTACTATGGCAGAACCGTCCTTTCGTTTGGGGTTTTGGATAATGGGTCGAGGCCCTCCGAGTTCTTTGCCAACGGGCACTCCCGCAATTGTCAATTCATTCATGCCCCCAAAATTGGCTTGTATAAATACGCCTACCGTGTAGACTTTGTTATTTATGGTTACCATCCGTGAGGCTGTCCCACTACCGCCTTTAAACCCGTAAAGTGCCATACCGGTACCACCTCCAACATTACCTTCGGCTATACTGCCTGAAGAAGCGCTATCAAGAGCCTTAAATACGTCTTCCTTTTTAACATGAAACCCGTTAATATCGTTTAAAAGACCATCCCAGGTTTCCGCCACTACGGGCAGCCCAAAAGAGAAATCAATCAATTCCTTATTCGTAAAGTTTTTATAATTCCACTCACCAATGGCATCGCGTACTACGCCCACACTATTGGTGTTGGTTATTCCTATTGCGCCCGAATTGGTGCCGTAATCTTCTACATAGGGTAAGCCCGTCATTTCTCCATCACCATTTAGGTTAAACCAGGCCGCAGCATAACTTTTTTCACTCTTTCCTTTCGGTAAAATAACCGTAACTCCAGTACGTACTGGGCCTTTGCCGGGCTCGAGTGCGCCTTCTCCCGCAATCAAGGTTTTATAGCCCACCAAGAGGCCGGGCACATCAGTAATTGAGTTATAGGCTCCCGGTGTGCCGGAAAAGGGAATTCCCAAATCACGGGCTCTAGGTTTTTTGGCGTCTTGGGCAGAAACTGTAGTACACAATACACTTATAAAAAACAGGATGACCATAGGTCTTAAAAGGGCACACTTCATAATAAAGTAAATAATGCTGATTAAAACGGACTAAATTTAATCTTTTTTACCATCCAAAAATAAGGCAGACTAAGGGAAATTTTTTTTATTTTTTCTTTATGTTTATGATGTTTCTAGAGGGTTGTCAGGATTGTATGTTCAAGTTATGCGTTCAGCCCCATCAAAAACTTTTTGGGGGTAGTGCCAAATCTTTTCTTAAAAGCCGCGATAAAGTGGCTCGAAGTGCTGTAGCCCACTTTTAAACCTACCTCATTAACATTGTGGGAGCCCGTAGCCAGTAGTTGCCGTGCGACTTCCATTTTATACTCAAACAAAAAACTGAACACAGAGTCGCCATAAACTTGCTTGAAACCTTCTTTTAAGCGATTTATAGGGAGGTTTATTTCGTCGGCGAGCTCTTGCAAAGTAGGTGGTTCAGCCATTCTTGCAATCATAATCTGTTTTGCTTTTTTTATTTTTGAAACGTTGTCTTCATCAGCCAAAAAAGGACATTGTTCCACATCGGCATCGGCGGGACGGTTGAAGTACAGACTAAGTAACTCATAGGCTTTCGCCTTAAAATACAGCGGTTTTATGGTAGGGTGGAGGTTGTAGTTCATCAATTGGTTCAGCACTACCGCCATGGATGGTGAAATATGCCCCTCTTTATAATATTTCCGGTCTTTGTTTTCTTCGCTCAAAAAGGTAATGTAATTCGCTTCCGTAGAAAAAAGACTGTGAAATTTATGGATAGGAAGCAATACCGAGAGCACCCAGGAATGCTTTTCCAGAATAAGCGTTATAGGCAAATCACGCTGTGGATTATAAAGGAGCAAAGAATTTTCCTCCTTTATGGTAAGGATGTAGTTGCCCTCATTAAAAAGAAATGCGGCAGCTCCTTTTATACAAAAATGAAACTGTATGAATGTTGAGCTTACCTCACGTTTAAAGGTTTGGTTTTCATCGGTTTCGTTATTGAATTTCAATATAAAAAAACCTGGGGAAATGGTTGTTTCTTCGTAAAAACTTTGAGCGACATTTTTTTGGAGTTCCATAGCGTTTCGAAATGTTTTCTATTTAGAATAGTTCTAAATTAAAATTATTAAATTTGATGGGACACCGCTAATTTAGGGGTAAAAATATGACAAATGTCATATTTTGGCCATTTTTAACAGCCACCGACATAAAAGATACCGCTTGCGTTATTTTTTTAAAAACAATGCGTTTACATTTGCTCCTGTTTTATATGGAAAACTTAAAGACATATTCCGGCGAGTCGCTCGAAGGCAATTTTTACGCTATCGGCCTCAACTACAAAAAGGCAGATGCAGAAATTCGCGGCCACTTCAGCATCAGCGATACCGCAAAAGAAAATATATTGCTTCAAGCCAAAGCCGAGCGTATTCCTTCCCTAGCAGTCATCTCTACTTGCAACCGCACTGAACTTTATGGTTTTGCACAGCATCCGTACCAACTTATAAAATTGTTGTGCGAGCATACCAACGGTACTGTGGAGGAATTTGAAAAGGTTGCCTATATCTATAAAAACCACGATGCAGTTTCTCATCTTTTTAACGTGGGAACGGGGTTAGATAGCCAGATTTTAGGTGATTTTGAAATTATTAGCCAGTTGCGAAACGCTTTCCGGGAATCTAAAAAGCACGACATTATCAACCCCTTTATGGAGCGGCTTGTAAATGCGGTTATTCAGGCCAGTAAGCGCATCAAGAATGAAACCGGAATTTCTTCCGGAGCTACATCAGTAAGTTTTGCAGCAGTACAATACATTATGGCGCGCGTGCCCTATATTTCCGAAAAGAACATTCTTCTTTTTGGAACTGGAAAAATAGGTAGAAACACCTGCGAAAACCTTATAAAGCATACCAAGAACGAACATATCACCCTTATAAACCGTACCAAGGAAAAAGCTGAAAAAGTTGCGGGTAAATTCAATTTGATCGTTAAGGATTATGCCGATATTCAAAGTGAAATAGCCCAGACCGATGTGCTAATCGTGGCAACAGGCGCGCAGCAACCGACCATTTCAAAAGAGTTGCTGTACCTTAAGAGACCTTTATTAATTTTAGATCTTTCCATTCCGAAAAATGTTTCAGATGATGTTTTGAAAAATGAAATGGTAACTTTGGTACATATGGATCATCTGTCTGCTGTAACTGACCAAACCTTGGAACAACGTGCGGCACAACTTCCTCTTGCTAAAAAGATTATTACTGAAATAGAAAAAGAATTCAATAAATGGGCAGATAATCGCAAATTTGCGCCAACCATAAAAGCTCTCAAAAATAAACTTGCCGAAATTAAAGCCGGCGAAATAGATTATCAACGCAAAAAAATTGCAGGTTTCAATGAAGAGCAAGCTGAAATAATTAGCGACCGACTCATTCAAAAAATAACTACACATTTCGCCAACCACCTTAAAGGCGAAGAAGGCTCTGCCGAAAGTATAGAACTCATAAGAAGAGTTTTTCAACTTGAAACTGCCTAATCTTGAAAAAAACAATCCGAATTGGCACCCGCGACAGTGAACTTGCACTTTGGCAAGCCAACACTGTAAAATCCAAACTTGAAAATTTAGGATATACCACTCAATTGGTCCCCGTTAAATCTGAAGGCGATTTGGTTTTGGACAAACCGCTTTACGAAATGGGCATTACCGGAATTTTCACAAAAACGTTGGATGTTGCAATGATAACCGGAACCGTGGATATTGCTGTGCACAGTATGAAAGACGTGCCCACGCAGTTACCTAATGGCATTGTGCAGACCGCGGTTTTGGAACGCGCTTCTTCCGAAGATATTTTGGTGACAAAAAGCAAAGTATATTTTGAAAGCCCGTGCACCATTGCTACTGGAAGCCTCCGTAGGCAAGCACAATGGCTCCATAGATATCCAAATCATAAGGTTGTTGATTTACGCGGAAACGTAAACACACGTCTTCAAAAACTGAAAGATAATGACTGGCAAGGCGCAATTTTCGCAAAAGCCGGTTTGCAGAGAATTAACCTTTTGCCAGCAGATTTTATAGATTTAAACTGGATGCTTCCCGCTCCCGCCCAAGGCGCTATGGTTGTTGTGGCCTTGGAAGAAGATGAATTTTGTAAAGAAGCCACTTCAAAGTTAAATGATTACAATTCCGAAATTTGCACTTATATGGAACGTGAATTTTTACGCACTCTGGAAGGTGGCTGTACCGCGCCAATTGGTGCTTTTGCAGAAATAATTGACGATGAGATTTATTTTAAGGGATGTCTTTTTTCAATTGATGGCAAAACCAAAATCGACATTGAAAAGAAAGTTTTAACGTCACAATACAAAGGCTTTGGAAAAGAATGTGCTAAATTTATTCTTCAAAATGGCGGATCTGAGCTGATGATTTCCATAAAAAATGAAATGAAATGAGCCTTTGGAAGAAAACGAGCCTGACGAATATCGTCGTTTGGTTTTTAGACCTTGGTTTGTTGGCATTTTTAATTTTTGACTTCGGGTTTGAAAATTTCAGAGATTTTCGGCAATATAAACTCATCGTTCTTCCATCATTATTGCTGGCTTTAATAGCCTTTAATTTTTATAAATATCATACATATAAAAGAGACAAAGAGGTTTCGCGAAGCAGCAGGATAAGTCTGTTGATTTTGCTTTTGTTGATTGTGCTGGAAGTGATAATGATCCTCGCCAACTATGAGACATCGCTGGTTGAAACATTCTTCAACGCGCGCTATGTTATTGAATACGGCCTCCTCTTCTATTTTTTTATTCGTCTTACTTTTTTACTCAGAATAATCTACAGCCTCTATTTTAATCCGGCAATTCTCTTTGTGGGCAGTTTCGCAATAATTGCCCTTGCGGGAACATTTTTATTGTTGCTCCCAAGTGCGACCACACACGGAATCACTTTTACCGATGCGCTATTTACAGCAACAAGTGCCACAGCCGTTACAGGCTTGATTGTGGTTGACACCGCAAAAGATTTCACTCCTTTTGGACAAACAATTATTATGATTTTGTTCCAAATTGGCGGTTTGGGGATGCTCACTTTTACTTCTTTCTTCGCCTATTTCTTTAAAAGTGGCGCTTCTTTCAAAGAAAGCCTTTATATGAAAGATATTTTGGGCCACGAAAAGCTGAACAGCGTTATGCGAACGGTAATGCAGATTGTCGCTTTCTCACTAATTTTGGAAGCAATTGGTGCCTTTTTCATCTATCATTCGCTAGCACATATAGACTCTTTTAAAAGCAGAGGGTTTTTTGCGGTCTTTCATGCCATTTCGGCTTATTGCAATGCAGGTTTTTCTTTAGCTTCAGATGGCCTTTATGACACAGGTTTGCGCTTCAATTATTATATGCAGTGGGTTGTTATGGCGCTTATTGTTTTTGGTGGTTTGGGGTACCATATTGCATATAACATCATTCAATATTTCAGAAAATTCATTTCAAATTTGTTCAGTAAAAATGATCAGGTTTTTATTTCGCGGGTCATTAATCTGAATACCAAAATTGTACTTTACACTACCATTATTTTAATAGTTGGGGGGGCGGCTTTTTTCCTTTTTTCGGAACAGCAGACCAATCTTTTATCCCACAAAACTATCTTTGGAAAATTCACAACTGCGATGTTTTCCTCCGTTACCTCGCGAACGGCTGGTTTTAACACCGTTGATATGTCCAATTTTACCATTCCCGGCATCTTGTTTATGATTTTTTTAATGTGGGTCGGGGCCTCGCCCGCATCCACCGGAGGCGGAATAAAAACTACTACTTTTGCCCTCGCAACGCTTAATATTTTTGCCATTGCACGGGATAAAAAATATATTGAAATAGGCACCCGAAGAATAGCAACAGAGGCTGTGCACCGTGCGTTCGCAATTATATCAATTTCATTGGCTAGTATTGGGACGGGAATTTTGTTAGTGCTTATTTTTGACCCTGAATTTTCGTTGATACAGATTGCTTTCGAAGTATTTTCGGCATTTTCCACCGTGGGACTTTCGTTGGGAATTACTTCACAACTCTCTGAATACAGTAAATATGTAATCATATTTTTGATGTTTTTCGGAAGAATTGGATTGCTGAACTTAATGATTGGTCTTTTGAAAAGCGTTGGGAAAACAGAATACACCTATCCTGAAGAAAATATTTTGATTAACTAAAAAGCGGAACTTAAAACAGAAGCGTATGAAGATTGTAGTTATAGGCCTTGGAAATTTTGGAATGTCGCTGGCCATTCATCTTTCAAATACAGGAAATGAGGTAATTGTTGCCGATCACGACCTCGAAAAAATCGAACTTATAAAAAACAAGGTTGCCCACGCCGTTGCCATAGATGCCACTAATGAAAACGCATACCATTCCCTGCCATTAAATAACGCCGATCTAGCCATAATAGCTATTGGCGAACGCAATGGCGCCGCAATAATGAGTACAGCAATCGTAAAAAAGTTGACTAAGGCAAAAATCATCTCACGCTCTTCTTCCGCTTTGGAAGATACAATTTTGGAAGCCATGGGCGTGGACCAAATTATCCACCCCGAACAGGAATATGCAGAGCGTTTTACCAAAAAAATCAATCTAAAAGGAAGCATAGACAACTTTGAAATTGATGATGAATATTTGGTTTCAGAAGTTGAAGTAAGCCAATCTTTAGTTGGCCAAACCCTTCAGCAATCAGACTTTCGTAAAAATTTTAATTTGAATATTATTACCATAATTCGAAAAAAACAACACACCAATTTACTGGGAAGAGCTATTGAAAAACGTGAAGTTGTTGGGTTGCCAAAACCGGATATGGTTTTTCAAAGCGGAGATATTTTAGCCGTTTTCGGAAAAGATGCTGACATTAAAAAATATTTAAAGAACCATGCCCACGGTTTTATCAACTAAAAAATTTAAGGAGAATCAACGTTCATTATTGTTGCAGGCAGGCGTTTCTTTAGTAGAATATGATGCGATAAAAATTGAACTGATTCCTTTTGAAATTCCAGAAATTGTAGAAAACGCAATTTTTACGAGCCAGAATGCGATTTTGGCAATTCAGAATTCAGAATTCAGAATTCAGAATTGTTATTGCGTAGGCAAAAAAACAAAATCAATGTTGGAAGAAAATGGTCAAAATGTGGTAAAAATGACCGAATATGCTTCAGAATTGGCGGATTATTTAGTAAAAAATTACAAAAAAGATTCTTTTCACTTTTTCTGCGGAAACATCCGAAGCGATGAAATTCCCTCAAAATTGAAAGAAAACAATATTGATTTTAAAGAAATTGAAGTCTATAAAACAACGCTAAACCCAAAGAAATTTGAACGACAGTTTGATGCGGTTCTTTTTTTTAGCCCAAGCGGGGTGAGAAGCTTTGTTTCAGAAAATAAAATAAATAATTCGAAAGCAATTTGCATCGGAAATACAACCGCTTCCGAAGCAAAAATATATACAAAAAATGTGGTAATCGCTAACGCCACAACCGTTGAAAGCGTAATTGCGAAAGCGGTTAATACCTTAAAAAATTATGATTAAAAACGACCTATTCTTAAAAGCCCTGCGCGGCGAAACCGTTGAACGCCCGCCCGTTTGGATGATGCGTCAAGCCGGAAGATATTTGCCGGAATTTCAGGAAATAAAAGCCAAATACGATTTTTTCACGCGTTGCCAAACTCCCGAACTGGCCAGTGAAATTACCGTACAGCCCATCCGAAGATACGGAATGGACGCCGCCATTTTATTCAGCGATATTTTGGTAATTCCGCAGGCAATGAACATTCACGTAGAGATGAAACCCGGCGTGGGACCATGGCTGCCAGATCCCATCCGTTCTGCGAAAGATTTGGAACGTGTGATTGTGCCAGATATAAATGAAACACTCGGTTACGTAATGGAAGCCATAAAAATGACGAAAGAAAAGCTGAACGATGAAATTCCGTTGATTGGCTTTGCCGGAAGCCCCTGGACCATTCTTTGTTATTGCGTGCAGGGGCAGGGCTCCAAAAATTTTGATAAAGCAAAGGAATTCTGCTTTACGCAACCTGTTGTGGCTCACCAACTTCTTCAAAAAATAACCGATACCACCATTTTATATTTAAAAGAAAAAGTAAAGGCTGGCGTAAATGCGGTTCAGGTTTTTGACAGTTGGGGAGGCATGCTTTCGCCAACCGATTATCAGGAATTTAGCTGGCAATATATGCAGCAGATTATTGATGCACTTAAAGACGAAACACCCGTAATTGCTTTCGGAAAAGGTTGTTGGTTTGCTTTGGATACTATGGCCAAAAGTGGCGCTTCTGCTTTGGGTGTAGACTGGACTTGTTCGCCTAAAAACGCACGTTATTTAACTGGCGGAAACATAACATTGCAAGGAAATTTTGATCCAACGCGCCTTTTCAGCCCTCCTTCCGAAATAAAAAAGATGGTAAAACAAATGATTGATGAATTTGGAAAAGATCGTTATATCGTAAACTTAGGTCACGGAATTCTGCCAAATATTCCTTTGGAGAACGCAGCTGCTTTTATTGAAGCGGTAAAAGAATACAAACAGGAATAGATGCTGTGGCGGATTTTTAAGAAACTGGATTTCAAGCAACTTTTTGCTTTGTCGTGGTTATTTCTTAAAAATCCAAAATATGCCTTTCCCACTATTTTTGCCACAAAACGCTGTATGAACATTGCGTATAAGGAGTACGGCAGTAAGCATCATTTAGGAAATCCAGCAAATGCATTTCGGCATGCGCTTTGGGTTATTTTAATTATAAAAAACTTTTTAAAGTGGCAAAGCAATGAGCAAAAAGCGAAAACTTGGGCAAAAAAATTTACAGATTGGCATGAAGATTTTTCGCCCAACCAAGCTTTGGAACGCGCAATGGATTTGCACAATAATGCAATGGGAATTCTTTATTTTGATGAATTAAAAGATAAAAATGAAGTTGAAATCGTTTCATCCTTAAAACAAAAAGCTTCCGAAGCGGTAAAGATTTTAACCACTGATGAAGTTGAAAATTTTGAAGATAAATTAGTTTATATAAGCGAAGAAGTTACTTAAACTTTAGTAAAATTTTTTAGGTTTAAATCATATGAGAAGAATTTTGTTTTTGCTTTTAATTTTTATGATTTCTTGTAATTCAAATGAGAATACGAAAAATCAAAAAGAAACTATTTTATTAAATAAAACTAAAAAGTTTGAATATAATTTGTTTGATTATAAATCAGAATTTGAATTAGTAATAAGTGAATTTTATCTAAACCATCAAGCGGTGGGAAACGCTGTAGGATATAATTTATTTATTGGTAAAACAAGTAACCCATTACTTCCAGAAAATTTATCTGTATTATCTTTTTCTGAAGAAAATATAAAATTAAGTCTTGGAGATACTATAAGGTTTATACCTAATAAAAAACAGCATAATGAAATTTCTGGCTATCCGCTTATATATTATTCAAAAGATTCTATGATTGACGGAAAAATGGAAAATTATATTTTGGGCTCTGAGAATAAAGCAATTTGGGCGGATCCCATATCTGATTGAAATTTTAAAAACCAATTTAAATGCTCGCACACATTTTCAAAGGCATAAAAGCATACGCGGGAACTTTCAAGCTTATCAGTAAACTCAGGCTTTGGAAGTACTTCGGCATACCTATGGCCATTAGTTTTTTAACTGCTGCGCTAATTGGTTTTTCCGCTTGGGGTTTAAGCGATAATCTGGGCGCTTTTATTTCAAAAATCTGGTTTTGGGAATGGGGCGCTGTAACTTTCAGAACTATCAGTGATTTCATCGGAGCATTGATAATCATTGCCTTGGGCATAATACTATATCGGCATATCGTGATGGCTCTTAGTGCGCCATTTATGAGTCCAGTTTCAGAAAAAATAGAAAAGCATCTCTTTGGAGCAGATCATTCCCACAGAAATACTTCAAACGCGGAACAGCTTTGGCGGGGAATACGAATAAATGTTCGGAATTTAGTGATGGAACTATTACTGACAATCCCCATAATTTTAATAGGTTTTATTCCTGTTGTAGGAATAATTTCTTCGGTACTTTTATTTTTGGTACAAAGCTATTATGCAGGTTTCGGAAATATGGATTACACGTTGGAAAGGCATTTTAAATATTCGGAAAGTATTCAATTTGTTAAAAGAAACCGCGGTTTGGCAATCGGCAACGGCATGGTTTTTATGCTGATGCTGTTGATTCCGGTAGTTGGAATTATTTTAGTTTTACCGCTTTCAGTCACCGCAGCAAGTACGGAAACTTTAAAGGTTTTGGAAAGTACAAAATCGCTTCAGAAAAAGATATCATGAAAGAAAAGTTTGTAGCATATATCAAAAACTTACAGAACGAGATTACTTCTGCTCTGGAATCCATCGACGGAAAAGCAAAATTCAAAGAAGACAAATGGATTCGTAAAGAAGGTGGTGGCGGGCAAACCCGTGTGATTGAAAACGGTGCGGTTTTCGAAAAAGGCGGCGTAAACATCAGCGAGGTTTTCGGAAAATTACCGGAAAGCATGCAGCAGTATTTTGGGGTAAGGGATGCCGATTTTTTCGCCTGCGGACTCAGTTTGGTCCTTCACCCTAAAAATCCGTTTGTGCCTACGGTGCATGCAAATTGGCGCTACTTTGAAATGTATGATGCAGAAGGAAATATTGTGGACAGTTGGTTTGGCGGCGGGCAGGATTTAACGCCATATTATTTGTTTGAGGAAGATGCCAAACATTTTCACCAAATATGTAAAAATGCATGCGACAAGCACAATTCTTCATTTTATGAAACATATAAAAAACGTTGCGATGAATATTTTTGGAACGCCCATCGCGAGGAAGCAAGGGGAATCGGTGGCCTATTTTTCGATTATTTGAAACAAACCGACGAAATGTCGATGCAGGATTGGTATGACTTTGTAACCGAAGTGGGCGATAGTTTTTTGGAAAGTTACCTATCTATTGTTCAAAAAAGAAATAATATTCCCTATTCCGAAGAAAACAGAAATTGGCAGGAAATACGCCGTGGGCGTTATGTTGAATTCAATTTGGTGCACGATAAAGGCACGCTTTTCGGCTTGAAAACCAACGGCCGTATTGAAAGTATTTTGATGAGCTTGCCTCCGGTTGTGCAATGGAAATATGATCATCATCCTGAGGTTGGAAGTGAAGAAGAAAAATTAATAGAAGTATTGAAACATCCACGAAATTGGTTGCAAAGTTAAAAGCTTAAAGTATGATTGATTATAGAAATTATTTAGTTTGGCAAAAATCTCATCGCTTAGTGATTGATATATATAAAGCCACAGCTTTATTTCCAAAAAGCGAACAGTTTAATTTTGTATCACAAATAAACCGGGCAGCACTCTCTGTGCCAGCAAACATTGTAGAAGGTTGTGGGCGTGAAACGCAGAAAGAGTTGGTTCGATTTTTTATATCTCCTCGGGCTAAGTTCACGAATTAGAATATTTAATATATGCAGCAACAGAACTTAACTTTATTGAAAATGATTTATCAAAAAAAGTGTTAGCTGAAATTTCAGAAATTAAGAAAATGCTTTATGCATTGATTCAAACAATTAAAAAACAGCTTTAAAACTTTTCGCTTTAAGCTGTAAACTTTAAACTATACTTATGTACCCACTAAGAAGAAACAGAAGATTGCGAACCAATGAAAGTATGCGAAGCCTGGTTCGAGAAACTATTATTTCACCAAATGACTTTGTCGTTCCGCTTTTTGTGGTGGAAGGAAAAGGCGTGAAAGAAGAAATTGCTTCGATGCCGAATTATTATAGACTGAGCTTGGATTTACTTCAAAAGGAAGTAAAGGAACTTTGGAAACTTGGTTTAAAATCAGTTTTGCTTTTTGTAAAAGTTGATGATAAACTGAAGGACAACAGCGGAAAGGAAGCTTTAAATACCGATGGATTGATGCAACGTGCCATTAAAACGGTGAAGGATGCCGTTCCCGAAATGATCGTGATGACCGATGTGGCCTTGGATCCCTTTTCAGTATATGGGCACGACGGAATTATTTCCGAAGGAAAAGTTATCAATGACGATACAAATGCTGTTTTGGCAGAAATGGCCTTAAGCCATGCCAAAGCAGGAGCCGACGTGGTAGCGCCGAGCGATATGATGGACGGCCGTATTTTTGAAATTAGAACCTTGTTAGAAGACGAAGGTTTCACAGATACCGCCATAATGGCGTATAGCGCCAAATATGCTTCTGCATTTTACGGGCCCTTCCGCGATGCTCTGGATTCTGCACCAGTAGATGTAAAAGATATTCCGAAGGATAAAAAAACTTACCAAATGGATTACGCAAATCGCGAGGAAGCAATCCGCGAAACCCTAATGGATATCGACGAAGGCGCAGATATCGTGATGGTAAAACCCGGACTTTGTTATTTGGATATTGTTCGCGAAATAGAGGACACAGTAAATGTTCCTGTAGCTGTTTATCAAGTAAGCGGGGAGTATGCGATGCTAAAAGCCGCAGCGGAAAAAGGTTGGCTGGACCACGATGCTGTAATGTTGGAACAAATTACTGCTATTAAAAGGGCAGGCGCTTCACTTATTGCCAGTTACTTTGCCAAGGATGTTGTAAAATTGATTAATTAGCAAAATTTTATCTTTCCGAATTCATTTTTCACATACATTTGCGGCGTGAAACATGTTGAAAAACATATAGGTAGGTTGCTGGTCTCGTTTGCCATTTTGTTGGTTTTCGGGAATTTGGCTTTTGCTGGAGAGACGGTAGTTAAGAGCAAAACCACCAAAATTTCGGCTTTACAACACAACGATCACGGTAAGCCTTTTGTTTTTAATGAAATCGCTGTTGGCGAGACTTCACAGACGGTTTCGCAGAATGAATATTTGGGATTTGGATTGTTTGGAACTTTATATTCCAACCAAGATTTTTCTTTTTCCAACGTTCCCTCATTATTTACTTCTTCTTATTCTGAAAAAGACAAACGGGAGCTTATCTTCCGGCATTTATTTCCCTTCCACTTTTTTTGGTGATTTTTTGAGTTTGCTTCGGTTGGTTTGGATTAGTTTCCAAGCATTTTCTTATTCCAATTTATTCATCTAAAAAATTATTCATTATGGAAATGAACACCACCCTAATAGGGATAATTATATTGTTATTGATATTTGTGCCAGTAGGCTATTTAATCATTAATACCACGGGCCAAGATAAAAAGGCAAAAAAAACCGTATCGCAATTGTCGCAAACAATGGGCATACACGTAAAAAATATTGAGGTAATAGGCAACTGCGTAATTGCGGTAGACGAAACTTCCAAAAAGCTTGTGTACTCCTCAAAAACAAACCCCAACGCAGACTTTAAGATCATTGATATGGTTGAGGTGCGTGACTGTCGTGCCAAAAGCATTAAGCAGACAGACAAAACCCTGGATTGGGTTGGGCTCGAATTGATTGAAAAAACAGGAAAAGTGGAAATACCTTTCTATATTGAAAACGATGAGGAAGGCTTCACAAAAGATCCGTTTGTGTGTCTGCAGGATGCCAAACGCTGGGAAGGGACGTTGAAACCCTTACTGAAGGCTTCGTAAATAGACTTTTTAAGAAAACCGCCCTTTGTGGCGGTTTTTTTATGCAATTAACAAAGTGTTACGGAGAAATGAGTTTTTAAATCTTTATTTTAGATGAAAATTTCGAAAACCAACTATGACCTTACTGATTGTTTATGCGCTGCTTTCCATATTCTTTTCCTTTTTATGCTCTATACTGGAAGCCGCACTGCTCAGCTTTACGCCCACATATTTGCGGATGAAGACCAAAGCTGGAAAAGCGTATGCTACCACTCTTACCAATTTTAAAAAAGATATAGACAAGCCGTTAATAGCAATATTAACGCTGAATACTATCGCACACACGGTGGGAGCTATTTTAGTTGGTGTTCAGGCCGAAAAACTACCATACAAGGTTGAACTTTGGGGTATGAACATCGTGGGAATTGTTTCTGCTATCATGACGATGCTTATTTTGGTGGTTTCTGAAATTATCCCAAAAACCATTGGCGCAACCTATTGGAAAAAACTCGGGCCCTTTACTGCCATGTTTTTGAACTTCATTATTTTTCCTCTAAAATATACGGGAATCCTTTGGTTATTGATGCTTATTACTCGCTTGGTGGGCAAATCGGCACACGTAAGCACGATGAGCCGAGAGGAATTTATGGCCATAACCGATGCCGCTGAGGAAGAAGGGGTTTTTGAAGAAAGTGAGACTACCGTTATAAAAAACCTACTTGTTTTTAAGAGCGTGCACGCCAAAGATGTAATGACGCCTTTTACTGTTGTTACTTTGGAAGATGAAAGCAAGAGCCTTGATGAATTTCACCAAAACCATAAAAGTCTTCGGTTTTCAAGGATACCGGTGTATAAAAACAAAACCCACAACATTACGGGTTTTGTACTTAGGGACGATGTGCTGGAGGAAATTGTGGAAGACCGGGGAGATAAATTGCTAAGTGACCTAAAAAGGGAAATTTTTGTAGTCGCTGCAGAAAAGCCAATCCCCGAACTTTTTGAAACTTTTATAAAACAACGCGTACACATAGCTTCTGTAGTAGATGATTTTGGGAATACCATCGGAGTCGTAACCATGGAAGATATAATTGAAACGCTGCTAGGGCTTGAGATTATGGACGAGAGCGACAACATAGAAGATATGCAGCTTCAGGCACGAAAAAACTGGGAACGCCGCGCAAAACGCATGGGAATAGAGATTAACAGAGATTTAGAACTAGAACGGGACGATGACGAACAGAATTTATGATGATTATATAGACACTCCTATAGGTACGCTAATGCTTTCCTTTAATAAAAAGTTTGAACTCGTATCAGTAGTTTTTACCGACGACGAAATAACCCTTCCCGTAGCCAACGTATTGGGGAGCGAGGAAATTCAGCAGGTGAAAAAACAATTTGAGGAATATTTTGAGGGAAAACGTAAAGATTTCAACATCAAACTTTCACCCCATGGCACGGAATTTCAGAAAAAAGTTTGGAGAGAACTGTTGAATATTCCCTTCGGAAAAACAGTTAGTTACCAACAAATCGCAAACACCCTAGGCGACCCAAAAGTAATCCGCGCGGCTGCCTCGGCCAATGGCAAAAACCCGATTTCCATAGTTATTCCATGCCATCGGGTTATCGGGAGCGATGGTTCACTCACAGGCTATGCTGGCGGCCTACACCGAAAAAAATGGTTACTGGAACACGAAAGTCCTTCGCCCCAACAATCCCTGTTTTAGATGAAACATTTTTTAAAGTTTTCGAAGTGGATTCTAATGCTGCTAATTGTAGCGGTAGTAGGACTTTATATCACTGGATACGGATATATTTTAAAGGGAATTTGGGTAGTATATCTGCACGGCCACACAACTGCCTATATTGACGATTTTGAATTTTTTGAAGTTGAAGAAATTCCTGCGAGTACAATTCCACAACCTTGGCCTGTCCATAAAAAATACAATACTGTTGAACCTACCCAAACACTTTCAGAAATGAACGATACGCTGGGAACGGTAGCTTTTTTGATTATCAAAAATGACAGTATTTGGTATGAAAAGTATTTTGAAGGCTTTGGAAAAAATTCTCAGACCAATTCGTTTTCAATGGTGAAAAGCATTACCTCTGCTTTGCTGGGAAAGGCAATAAATGACGGGTATATAAAAAGCTTAGACCAGCCCGTCGGCGATTTTTATCCGCAGTATGCCGGAACGGGAATGACCGTTGGCGATCTTTCCTCCATGGCTTCCGGGCTAAATTGGGACGAATCGTATTTCAATCCGTTTGGGATGACGGCACGGGCGTATTATCACGATGATTTGGCAGAAATTATCTTAAAATTGAAAGTAGTGGATACACCAGGGGTGAAATTCACCTATTTAAGTGGAAATACCCAGCTTTTAGCGATGGTAATTCAAAATGCCACCAAGAAGCAGTTGGCGGCATATTTATACGAAAGTTTTTGGCAGCCGATGGGAGCAGTAAATCCAGCCATTTGGCAAGTAGATGATGCTAAAAACAGATTGGTAAAGGCTTATTGCTGCTTGGGAAGCAACGCACGGGACTTTGCACGTTTCGGGAAATTGTATAAAGATTATGGAAAATGGAATGGCGAACAAATTTTAGACTCTGCATTTGTGGCAAAATCCATTACGCCGAGATTTTCCGACAGTCCTGAATACGGTTATGGGTTTTGGCTGAGCGATTATGTGGAAAAGAAAATTTTTGTAATGCGCGGTATTCTTGGACAATACGTAATCGTGATTCCAGAGGATGATTTGATAATAGTTCGATTGGGACATCAGCGTGGAAGTAAAACCGGGATGCCTTTTAGCTCAGATTTTTATGTGTATGTAGATGAGGCATATAAAATGCTTGGTCAAAATCAATAAATTTTGTAGCTTTAATTTTCTCCCCGATTGAAATTTTCTATTTATGATTAAGCGAATAAACCTGGAGCATATCCTTTTTTTGGATATTGAGACCGTTCCGCAGCACGAAAATTTTGATGAATTGGATGATACCGCCAAAACACTTTGGGAGCTAAAAAGCCAATATCAACGAAAAGATGAAGTTTCTGCAGAGGACTTTTACGAACGCGCCGGCATTTGGGCAGAGTTTGGAAAAATTGTATGTATTTCGGTAGGATATTTTGTACTGAAAGGCGATTTTCGGAATTTTCGTATAACTAGTTTTTATGGTGATGAATTAAAAATTTTAAAGGATTTTAAATCATTGCTTGAAACACATTTTAACAAACCACACCATCTGCTCTGTGCGCATAACGGAAAGGAATTTGACTTTCCTTACATTGCCCGACGGATGATTATCAACGGTATCGACATTCCTTTCAAATTAGATCTCTTCGGAAAAAAACCTTGGGAAGTTCCACATTTGGATACATTGGAACTTTGGAAATTCGGCGATTATAAAACTTTTACTTCCCTTAAATTGATGGCGCACGTTTTGGGCATACCCTCGCCAAAAGATGATATAGACGGTAGCCAGGTTCGCAGTGTTTATTATGAGGAAAAAAATATCGACAGAATAATCACTTATTGCGAAAAAGATGCTGTTACGGTAGCACAGATTTTCCTCAGGCTACGCAATGAAAGTATTTTGGATGAAAGTGAAATTCTTTCTGTATAATATGTTGATTCTGGCAGTAATACTTCTTTAAGGATTTCATTATAAATTTTAGTAGCTTTACCATCTAGATTCAAATATATTTTTATGACAATTTCAAAATTTATCCCAAAATCGTTTTTGATACCTATGGTAGCTGTGCTTCCTCTTTTTATATCTTGTAAAGATGAGAAGAAGGTAGAAGAGAATGCGCCAGCCGCAACCCAGGAGGCAACCCTTGAGCAAAAGAAACAGGCTTTACAGAATGTTGCGCCTACTTCTACCACCACAACTAATTCTAGTAATAGTGGAGGCGCCGTGAATCCGCCCCACGGACAGCCAGGGCATGATTGTGCCGTTCCAGTGGGTGCGCCTTTGAATGCTGCCCAAGGAAGTACCACCCCGGCAATAAATAAAACCAATGCTGTTCCAGCATCTATTTCTGGAAATGGTGTAAATCCACCCCACGGGCAGCCTGGTCATAGATGTGATATAAAAGTGGGAGATCCACTTTAAAAAGAATTTTATATTTAATAAAAAGCGGCCCGTTTCAAAATCGAAACGGGCCGCTTTAATTATCAATATTAACTAACTATTCTTTTATAAAACGTTTCATCAGTTTGTTTCCATCGGTATTTACTTCAAGCATGTAAACACCACTTTGCAGTGAAGAAACATCCAAGCTTTCCGTATAAGCTCCTTTTCCAACAACCTGACCAATAACATTATAGATTATATAATTTTTTCCTGTTCCTTGTACTAAGGAAATATTAAGCATATGCTTAGCGGGGTTTGGATAGAGAGACATTTCTGAATTGTTGAAACCTGTATCTCCAGTTATACCTTGGTTAACAGAATTACTAATGATTACGGTATAATCCTCCACTTCACCATACGTAAAAGTTTCACAAGAGGTTGGGTTTGCATTGTATTTCATAGAAACGCGCATTCTTGTTGCTCCCGAAAGTGCAGAAGTAGGAACTGTAAAACTTCCAGAAACCGATGATGCGGTTGTTCGCGAACGTGAATACACTTGCTCGCCAGAATCATTGAAATCGCCATCCTGGTTATAGTCAATCCACACACGGTATGCTTCGCTGTACGTTCTTCCGGTCCAGCGTGGAGTAATGGTTATGGTATTGCTGCTTCCTTTGGTTAAGGATGTAGAAATACTTGTGAAATTTGCATAACCACCATTATTTCCCGAAAGATTATTGATGCTTCCTAGTTGGACCCTGTCTATATATTCATCATTTGTATTGTTTCCTTGGGAAGTACAATAGGTAACCGTATTTGAAAGCGTAGTAACGTTTACGGTATTGCTGAACCCAGAATTGTTGCCAGCCGCATCGTGCGCACGAACTCTAAAGGAGTAGGCAGTAGCAGGAGACAATCCAGTGATGTTTGCTGAAGTACCAGTAACGCTTCCTAAGTTTGTGTTACCTTGGAAAACATCATAGCCTGTTACCCCCACATTGTCTGTGGAAGCATTCCACGAAAGGGTAAGTGTGGTTTGGGTTACGTTTGAAGCCGCTAAACTTGACGGTGTAGTTGGAGCCTGCGTATCTGGAGCACCTGCTCCTAAGTTGATGGTATAATCTTCCACTTCACCATAGCTGAAGGTTTCACAAGATGTTGGAATTCCGTTGTATTTCATCGAAACCCGCATTCTTGTTTCGCCTCCAACAGTCCCTGATGGTACTGTGAACGTTCCACTGTTTGGAGTGTCTTTAGAAGCAGCGTTAGACCAGACCAATTCGCCTGCATCTCCAAAATCTTCATCACCGTTGTAATCAATCCATACAGCATAGCCTTCGTTATAGATAGTTCCGGTCCATGTAGGAGTTACGGTAATGGTATAAGTAGCACCTTCATTTAAGGTAGTAGAAATACTTGTAAAATCTGAATAAAGCTGTGCACCTGAGGCATTGTTGATAGTGTTCAACTGTACGCGGCTTATATATTCATCATTTACATTGTTACCTTGTGAAGCGCAATAGCTACTACCGCCACCGCCCCCGTAAGGAGCGCCAACTCCTACAGCATACCAAGCGTTTGTGGTTGCTATTTCCTCTGGACTATCTGCACCGTATAGATCCCTGGCAGCTTGAATAGCGCCATTTTTTGCATCGCTGTACTGTGAGTTTGAATTCAAATAGACAGTTAGGTTTCTGTAGGCAATTGCAGCTGCTTTGTCCATCCCGATTCCGGTAACGTTATAGCTGTTTCCTAAATCGTTTGTACCGCTTTTACCTACAGTTAAAATATAAAACCAAAAGTTTTGCACGCCAGAGTTAATGTGAACGCCACCGTTATCGCCTGACCCGGAATACCAGTTGTTTCCCAAATATGTGTCGGGATCGCCATATGCATTTGGATTGCTCATGGAGCGAAGTGCGCCACCGCTTCCGCCAGCGCCAATATCATCACCCATTAGCCAATCATTTGTACCAGAAGCAAACTTTTCAATGGATTCACCAAAAATATCTGAAAAGGATTCATTCAAAGCTCCAGACTGATAGCTATACACAAGGTTTGCGGAATATTCCGTAACTCCATGGGCAATTTCATGCCCGCAAATATCCAAGGATACCAATGGACCATAGTTAACTCCATCGCCGTCACCATAGGTCATTCGGCTACCGTCCCAAAACGCATTCACGTAATTTGAGGAATAGCTAACATATGATTTTATAATGGCTCCTGCATTGTTATAAGAGTTTCTTCCATGTTTCTGGCTAAAGTATTTGTAGGTACGCTCTGCACCAAAATGTGCCTGAACGCCAGTCGGGTTTGAAGTAAAATTGGTGGAACTGCTCGTCACATCAACTGCATTGTTGTAATTAGTACTATTGTTCAGGTCAAAGGTTTGTATTCCGTTACCGTCAGCTGTTTGACGCAAACGGTATGGGCCAGAAGCATTATCGGCAGTAAAGGAAACGGTACCATTATATAGGCTGGTTCCTGTAGCGGGTACATTGGCATGGTGAATACGCTTATTTTCAAAAATGAATTGCCCCGTTTTTGCATCAATATAAACATCGGCCCTGTAAAGCGGGGCCGTTGCATAAATATCAAACTTATAAGCAAGTCGGTTTGTTTCGGATATGTTTTTTATTGCAGGGAAAATGACCAATTCCCCGGTAGGTTTATGGTAATCCGCTAAAGCTGCTTCCGAAGCATTTTGCCACATATATTTTGTAGCGCCCACATGTGCCATCGCACTGTTCAGAGCCTGCTGGCCATTTATTGAAGGCGTAACACTAAAGTCATCGGCAATAGGAAAATATGCTGAATTTAATGTTTGTACCATTCCGTTTTTGCTGCTTAGTGTAACGGTTGCAAATTCTACTTTTACACCGCTAAAATACTGTTGCATTTTTTGGTGCGTAAAACCTAGGGGATCTTGTTCTTGTTTTAGCGTAGTGAAGGAAGTTTGTGGGGATGGGTTTAAAACTTCCTTAAAAATTTGAGGGGAGTTTTGAAGCGAATAGGATTGCGAAGCATCAAAGACTACTAGACTTGGGGGTTCTTTTACGTTTCTCTTTTCATCTTTTTTGTTTTGGGCCGAAACTACTGCCGAAAAAGCAAAAATTAAAAGTGTGAATAGAAAAACGAACTTGTTAATTTTTTTCATAATAAAATAAGATTTAGTGAATAAATAGGTTCGATGTTTTGTTAAACAACTCTTAAATGAACAATAATTATAGATAAAATGAAATTTTATTCGATGAACTACAGTTAAAATTTTAATATTCCTTTTTGTTCTATCTTTGAAATTATGAATGACAAACCCTTGTTATCGGTTAAAGAACTTACAGTTTCCTTTGGAAATAAGAGACAGCTTGTTAAAGTTTTGCGCCAAATTTCTTTTGATGTTTTCAAAAATGAAATAGTGGGAATCGTGGGCGAATCTGGTTCAGGTAAATCGGTCACATCACTTTCGATCATGGGATTATTGCCAAAAAAGCAAGCAAATCTTTCTGGAAATATCCTTTTTGAAGAAAAAGAATTACTAAAAATTACCGAAAAAGAGTTTAGAAGTATAAGAGGAAAGGAAATAGCAATGATTTTTCAAGAACCTATGAGTGCTTTAAATCCTTCCCTAAAGTGTGGTTTTCAGGTTGCGGAAATTCTTCAGCTTCATTTAAAGATGAATGCTTCAAACGCAAAAAAGGAAACTATTTCTTTGTTCGAAAAAGTGAAATTGCCACGCCCGGCAGAAATTTACAATAGTTATCCGCACCAGATAAGCGGTGGACAGATGCAGCGGGTTATGATAGCAATGGCCATTGCCTGCAAGCCCAAGCTACTTATTGCCGACGAGCCCACGACGGCCCTAGACGTAACCGTACAAAAGGAAATCCTTTCGCTTTTAAAATCCATTCAGCAGGAAACAAAAATGGCGATGGTTTTTATCTCCCACGATTTAAGTTTAGTGTCTGAAATTGCCGATAAAGTCGTAGTAATGTATAAGGGAGATATAGTTGAAAACGCAACAACTGAAGAAATTTTCAAACATCCGAAGTCAGAATATACTAAAGCACTGCTGGCATCGCGACCATCGCTAAATATTCGGTTGGCAAAATTGCCCACCATTGCTTCCATTGCAGATAAAAGTTTTGAGGCGAGAGAAATAAAGCCTGTAGAGCGCGCAAAAAAACACAAGCAGATTTATACAAAAAAACCAATACTGGAAATTGTCAATTTGGAAAAATACTATTTCATCAATGTGGGAATATTTACAAAAGCAGAAGTTGTAAAAGCTGTGGATAATATCAGTTTTTCCGTTTTTGAAGGTGAAACCTTAGGTCTAGTGGGAGAATCTGGTTGTGGAAAATCTACATTGGGAAAAACAATTCTTCAGCTTGAAAAAGCAACTAACGGAAGTATAAAATATAGGGGAAAGGAACTCCTCAGACTTTCAAAGAGTGAAATAAGAAGCCTTCGTAAAGAAATACAGATTATATTTCAAGATCCTTATTCATCGCTCAATCCACGTTTGATGATAGGTCAGGCACTGATGGAGCCCATGGTGGTGCACGGCTTGTGTAAATCAGCGAAAGAAAGAAAAGAAAGAGTATTGTCGTTACTTGAAAGAGTGGGGCTTGATGAAAGCTATTTTTATCGTTATCCACACGAACTTTCGGGCGGGCAACGCCAGCGGGTGGGCATTGCACGCACAATAGTTGTAGAGCCTAAACTGGTTATTTGTGACGAATCTGTTTCGGCTCTTGATATTTCGGTGCAGGCACAAGTTTTGAACTTGCTCAACGAGTTGAAAAATGATTTTGGTTTCACCTATATATTTATTTCGCACGATCTGGCCGTGGTAAAATATATGTCGGACCAACTTTTGGTGATGAACAAGGGAAAAATTGAGGAACTTGGCGATGCCGATGAAATTTATGAAAACCCCCAAACAACTTATACAAAAAAGCTTATTGAGGCAATTCCAAAGGGAATTTAGAATTTATAAAAGAAATAAAAAACCCGTTCTAACCTCACGAAGAACGGGTTTAATAATTTATCTGTGTTAATGACAGATTTGGGGCGTAAAACAACCATAAAAAAAGTTTAGACCAATAAAAACACTTTCTTAAAAATGAAAAGCACATTTAGTACCAATTCTTTTGTGCTTTTAAATGATCTAATTACTTTTTCCATATGAGGTTAAGTTGGTAAGATTTGGGTCTGCTAAGATGAAAACAATTTTCAAATAAAGCGATAAAAAGCATATAAATTCGATGAAATGCACTAAAATTTAACATTTACCCTCTTTTATTCCCTTTTTTAACATAAAAAAACCATGTCAGCGCATGGTTTTTGAATTATAAAAGTTGAGCAAATATTAAAATTTCATCTCTTTAATTTCTCCATTCACTATCAAATTACCTTCTGTAGCTTTTTGAATTTCTTCAACTGAAACCCCTGGAGCGCGCTCAAGTAAATGAAATTTTCCATCCTTAATTTCCAATACAGCAAGATTTGTCACTATCTTTTTTACACAATTTACACCCGTAAGTGGCAAAGTGCACTCTTTTAAAAGTTTTGATTCGCCTTCGCGGTTGGTGTGCATCATTGCAACGATAATATTTTCTGCAGATGCTACGAGATCCATGGCTCCGCCCATTCCTTTAACCATCTTCCCTGGTATTTTCCAATTCGCAATGTCGCCATTTTGTGAAACCTCCATCGCTCCCAATATCGTTAAATCTACATGTTGTCCGCGAATCATCCCAAAACTCATTGCCGAATCAAAAAAAGAAGCGCCGGGCAAGGCCGTAATGGTTTGCTTTCCCGCATTTATTAAATCTGGATCTTCTTCCCCCTCAAAAGGAAAAGGACCCATCCCGAGGACTCCGTTCTCACTTTGGAATTCCACACTTATATCGTCGCGAACAAAGTTTGCAACTAATGTTGGGATACCAATTCCTAAATTTACGTAGTAACCATCCTTTACTTCTTTTGCAATGCGTTGTGCTATTTGTTCTTTTGAAAGTGCCATTAGTTTCTTTTTCTTACCGTTAGTTGCTCAATTCTTTTTTCATACTTCTCTCCTTGAAATATCCGCTGGATAAAGATTCCTGGGATATGGATTTGATTTGGATCTAATTCCCCAGCGGGAACTAATTCTTCCACTTCTGCAACAGTAATTTTTCCGGCACCGCACATAGCTGGGTTGAAGTTTCTCGCGGTTCCTTTAAAGATAAGGTTTCCTGCTTCATCACCTTTCCAAGCTTTTACAAACGAGAAATCTGCCTCAAAGGCTTTTTCCATAACGTGCATTTTTCCGTGGAATTCCCGGGTTTCCTTTCCTTCGGCCACTTCGGTTCCATAGCCAGCAGGGGTATAAAAGGCAGGAATGCCACTTCGGGCGGCTTCGCAGCGTTGTGCCAAGGTGCCTTGGGGAATGAGTTCTACCTCCATTTCACCACTTAGCATTTGGCGTTCAAACTCTGCATTTTCTCCTACATAAGAAGAAATCATTTTTTTTATTTGATGTTTTTTCAGAAGAAGGCCTAGCCCAAAATCATCTACCCCTGCGTTGTTTGAAATACAGGTTACGTTCTGAACATTTCGTCTTACCAATTCTGAAATAATATTTTCTGGGATGCCGCAGAGGCCAAAGCCGCCGAGCATAAAAGTCATTCCGTCTCCAATGCCTTCGCAAGCTTCGCGGACGTTTGCAACTGTCTTTTTTATCATTTTTTAAATTTTCTGAAAATTACAAAATTTCAACCTATAAAAAAACCTCACAGGTTTTGAAAACTTGTGAGGTTTGCTTTTGATTAAAGAAGATTTTTAAAAATCAAATTCATCCGGAATTTCCTCTACATCAGGATTTCCTTCACGCCATTTGGAACAATCGGTTTCAATGGAAAGATTTGCCGGGCGTTTAAAGTTTCCGGTGGAAACGTCAAGATCTTCATCGGCATAACAACTCTTCATGTACATAGCCCAAATGGGCAACGCCATTGTAGCACCCTGTCCGTAGGCAGTTGACCCAAAGTGGGTTGCGCGGTCATCGCCGCCAACCCAAACGCCAGTAACCAAGTTCGGAACCATGCCCATAAACCAACCATCACTGTTGTTCTGGGTTGTTCCAGTTTTACCGGCAATTGGGTTTTTGAAATCGTATGGGTAGCCTGTAACCGCTTTTTTATAAATTGGAGAGCCAGTGGCCCAGGTACCTCTTAACCTAGCTCCCGAACCCGATTGTGTTACCCCTTCCATCAAACTTACGGTTACGTAAGCAGTTTCATTGCTGATAACGTCTTTGGTTTTTGGAACATTTTGATAAAGAACGGTGCCATTTTTATCTTCTATACGCTGAATTAAAATAGGTTCAACATACACCCCTTCATTTGCGAAAGTGCTATAAGCACCAACCATTTCATAAACAGATACATCAGGTGTTCCTAGCGCTATGGAAGGCACGGCAGGCATATTTTCAGTATCTACGCCCATCTTAGCAACTAAGTCTATAACAGGTTCTGGCCCCACACGATCTATTAATCGTGCTGTAATAGTATTTATGGAATTTGCCAATGCATACTTTAAAGTTACCATGCCGCCATAACCGCCTCCAGCATTTTTAGGGGCCCAAGGTTTTAACAAATTGTGTTTCCCCGCAGGAATGGTGTACATAGTATTGGGCAAGGTATCACAAGGCGACATATGCATTTGGTCTATTGCGGTGGCATATACAAAAGGTTTAAAAGTGGAGCCTATTTGACGCCTTCCTTTTTTTACCATATCATATTTAAAGCGCTTGTAGTCAATACCGCCTACCCAAGCTTTTACTTCTCCTGTTTGGGGGGTCATGGACATCATTGCGGCCTGTAAAAAAGATTTGTGATAACGAATGGAGTCCATAGGGGTCATTACCGTATCAATCTCGCCTTTCCAAGAAAAAACACGCATAGGTATTTTCTTTTTAAAGCTTTTAATAATTTCTTCTTCGCTTTTTCCCTGTTTTGTCATTTCGCGCCAACGGTCACTTTTGCGCATGGCTGAGTTTAATATTCCTTCCGTCTCTTTTTCAGTGATATCACGAAATGGTGCTGTTTTATTGTTTTTGTTCTGTTCGTCAAATGCTTCCTGTAAATGCGCAATATGTTTTTTTACTGCTTCTTCGGCATATTCCTGCATTTTACTATCTATGGTTACATATACCTTTAAACCATCTTGATAAATATTGTATTTGCTCCCGTCTGGTTTAGGATGTTCCTTAATCCAATCTTCCATAAAATGGCGCGCATATTCACGGAAATAAGTGGCGCTCCCTTCATCATGACCTTGTGGGGTGAATTTTAAATTCAACGGTAAGGCTTGAAGCGAATCCATTACTTTTTCTGAAATGAAATCATACTTTTCCATTTGGGCCAAGACCACATTTCTCCTTTCCAAAACCAATTCCGGTCTTCGGTTGGGATTAAAGAGGGAAGAATTTTTGAACATACCCACAAGCATGGCGGCTTCAGCAGTTGTCAATTGCGAAGGTGATTTGTCAAAATATATGTTTGCGGCACTCTCAATCCCTACGGCCTGATTTAGAAAGTCGTACTCGTTAAAGTACATCGTGATTATCTCCTCTTTGGTGTAACGACGTTCCAAACGGGTGGCAATGATCCACTCTTTTACTTTTTGAATAACTCGCTCTAATTTGTTGGACGCCCTCTGGTCTGTAAAGAATAATTTTGCCAACTGTTGGGTTATGGTACTGGCGCCTCCACGGCTGCCCAAAAATGCGACAGCGCGGATGGTTCCTCTTCCATCAATACCCGAGTGGTCATAAAAGCGCACATCTTCTGTTGCTATCAAAGCATTCACTAAATGGTCGGGTAGGCTGTCAAAGGGAACGGGTGTTCTGTTTTCTTTATAAAACTTCCCAATGGTTTTTCCATCGGAAGAAATAATCTCCGTTGCAAGATTTTTTTCAGGGTTCTCAAGGCTGGTTTCATCGGGAAGGCTCCCAAATACGCCCCACGAAGCTGAAAGAAAGAATAATATAATTAATAAAATGAAGCCAGCAAATAGCTTCCAAAATGTTCTGATGTGATGGCTCACGTCAGCTTGTTTTTTCTTTTTCGGGGATGCTTTTTTTGTTGCCATATTTATTTTACTGTTTGGAGGCTTCTTCAATACTGAAACCAACATCTGTAATGCCTTCGAGTTTTGTAACGCCTTCCACATCGCCATTATTGCGCATTGCTTGGGCTATCTCTACGGTATAAATGCCTTCTTCAAAAAACTGTACGTTCTCTTTATACCACAATTTGTTTTCCTTTACAGCTCCAATGCCTTGGCCCATCCAGGAGCCATCGGGATTGGCCATTCGGTATTCCAGTGTATCGGCAACGGTTTTGCCGTTTGGAAAATTCATATTTACTATCAAAAATAAATTGTTGTATTTATAATCGTTTGTATTTCTAATATTTAAAAAGAGGTTATACTTTTTAAGTGAATCCAGTTGCGGAATTTTAAATTCAACGACTTCTTCTGCGCCCCACTGCCCGTCCATGGCTTTTATTTCACTATAAACAGTTTCCGACTCACATGAAATGAGGAAAACAGCCGTCAATAAAAGTGCCAATAGCTTATTCATTTTTAGAAGGCTTTCTGTTTCTGTTTTGGTTTCCTGATTTATTTCTGGGCTTCCCGCCAGATTTTTTGCGTTGGCCGTCTTTCGGCGTATTTCCTGTTACCGCTGCTTCTGCTTTACCACGTTTTTTGTTTCTATTTTTATTTCTACGCTTTTTGTTTTTTTGCTTCGGTTGGTCAAAACGCGTTAAACTATCTTGGCCCACAACATTGCTAAACGGTTCTTTTTCGGCTTTTGGCGCTTCCATTATAAATTCCTCCAGCGCCATTGGTTTTTTGCCTTTTTTGTTCAGCTCTATTATTTCATTGGCTTTTTCTACGGTAAGCTCGTGCCAATTTGCAAATTCCTTTTCGTAAGCGTACCACAGCAAACCTTTAAAAATATCTATCTTTTGGCAGGTTGCTGTGCCCTTTTCGGTCTGTAGTTTGGTTTCTGTGTTGGGAAAGGACTCCAATGCTTCCAGATAAGTATCCAGTTCATAATTTAAACAGCACTTCAGCTTGCCACATTGCCCAGCAAGTTTTTGCGGGTTTAGCGAAAGTTGCTGATAGCGCGCTGCAGAAGTATTCACAGAACGGAAATCAGTCAACCAAGTAGAGCAACAAAGCTCGCGCCCACAGCTACCAATACCGCCCAAACGTGCGGCTTCTTGGCGGAAACCAACTTGTTTCATTTCAATTCGGGTGTTGAAAGTACGTGCAAATTCCTTAATCAATTCGCGGAAATCTACCCTTTCTTCAGCTGTGTAATAAAAAATAACTTTTGATGCATCTCCCTGAAATTCAACGTCGCTAATCTTCATTTGCAGCCCATGACGGATTGCAATTTCACGTGATCGCTTTTGAACATCTGCTTCTTTGTCGCGAACTCCTTGCCAAATGTCTATATCTTTTTGTGAAGCTTTTCGGTAAATTTTTGGCAGGGCCTCAATTTTTAATGGAATTTTTTTCTTCTTCATTTGTACCCTAACCAGCTCCCCGGTTAAGGTAACCATCCCAATATCGTGGCCTGGCGAAGCTTCGGTAGCAACCGTATCGCCAATGCTTAAAGTAAGATTTTCTGGGTTTTGGAAAAATTCCTTTCTTCCGTTTTTAAAACGTACTTCCACCGCATTGAAGGGTTCCATCTTGGCAGGAAGTTGCATATTTGAAAGCCAGTCAAACACCGTCAGTTTATTACAGCCATCGGTTCCGCAAGTACTATTGTTCTTGCATCCCTTTGGCTGTCCGTTGGCGCCCGTGGCACAGCTGGTACAGCCCATATTTTTTATATATAAAGCCCTTTTCCAATTGAAGAGGGACGAAAATTAAACAAATAATTTAATCAGTAAAGATACCAATAAAATTGACGATTGATGATTTACGATTTCAGATTTTTGAAGTCCCCTCCTTAAACGCTCCCCAAAGGGGTGGAAACGATATGGTTATCGCTCCCCTCCTTTCGAGGGGTTGGGGGAGGCCTATTTTTTAAACTTAAGCTTCTCCGAACGTCCTTTCTTAAAAATTTTATTACTGTTCGGAATGCCTTGGCGCAGGCGCTTCTGCTCTTCGTATGGCAAGTGGATTATTTCAATACACTCCTCGCTACAACAGTTTTCCATGGCCACGGCACATTTCTCACATTGAATAAACAGCAAATGGCAAGCTTCGTTTGCACAGTTTGTGTGTGTATCGCAAGGTTCGCCGCATTGATGGCAGTGGCTTATAACCACGTCGGTAATTCGTTCGCCACGGCGATGGTCAAAAACAAAATTCTTCCCCAAAAATTTGTTTTCCAACCCTAAATTCTCAACCTGTCTGGCATATTCAATAATGCCACCCTCAAGCTGAAACACATTTTTAAAACCTTTATGTTTGTAATAAGCGCTGGCCTTTTCACAGCGTATGCCGCCGGTGCAGTACATAACCAGCTTCTTGTCTTCTTTATGGTCTTTTAAATCTGCTTCTATAATATCCAGTGAATCACGAAACGTGTCCACATCGGGAGTTACAGCATTTTTAAAATGGCCTATTTCACTTTCGTAATGGTTGCGCATATCTACTAAAACCACATCTGGATCATCAATCAGCTCGTTAAAGGTTTTGGCATCTACATGTACGCCCTTATTGGTTACATCAAACGTTTCATCGTTTAGGCCATCCGCCACAATCTTGTCGCGTACTTTTACTTTTAGTTTTAGGAACGATTTCAAGTCCTGTTCAATGGCAATATTCAAACGTACATCTTTCAGAAAATAAATTCCATCCAGAAATTCCTTAAATTCCTTAAAACGTTTTGCCGGTACCGAGAGCTGCGCATTGATGCCTTCATGGGCAACGTAAATACGGCCCAAAACGTCCTGCTCGTGCCAGGTTACAAAGAGATGGTTACGGAAAAGATGCGGATTGCCAATCTTGGCATATTGATAAAAAGAAAGGGTAAGCCGTTCCTCACCGGCCTGTTCCAAAAGTGTTTCCCTCTCTTTTGCACTTAATTTGTTGTACAGTTGCATGCTATACTTTTTTTAGGTGAAAAGAATTGATTTTATTTAGATGCAAAAGTACAGGTTTTAATGAAATAGGAAAGGGCTATTTGTTTTGCGAAATGTTTTTTTAAACAGTAAAAAAATTTTTAGGAAATATATTTCAATAAAAAGGAGGGACCCCTCCCTATAAAAAACAGTGAATATCCTGTTTTTTATTTCAAACTATTAGGTTTGAAACATATTTTTTTTTGATTGAATGGCGACAAAGCCATTTATGGAACCCAACCTATATTATCTATTGCGGGTTTTGATAAATGTTTTATTGGTGTCTATCCCAACCCCGCAAAAACGCAAGCGGAATACACACAAAAAAAGAGACTTTAAATTATTCAGTCTCTTTTTATAATATCAATTTATCTTAATTTATATAGTAAATATACCCAACGTTTAACCAATAAATCCATTCATTGGCCTTGTTTTCGGGTACTGGAGTTGTGCCGTTATTTTCAAAACTTGGATTTAGACCATCTACCCAATCAGAGAAGTAATAATGCCAACGACTGTCAAGCATCAAGTCGCTCAATGGCGATAGTTTATAACGAATGCCCACGCTTCCCACTACAGCCCACGTAGAGGCTGGATCCTGCTGAAAGGCATTAAAATATTTATCTGGTGTGGAGATAGGGCTGTTCAGTGGGCCCAAAGATGATGAAACTTCAGTGTCATATGTAACCCAATGTACACCGAAACTAACGAAGGGTGCAATTTTATAAGCCCCGGCCGCAAAGTCACGGATGCTAAGCGGAAAGTATTCCAATTGGGAACCTACTTCAATAACAGTGGATGAACCGCTCATGGCACGTAGCTGATCGGCAAATAAAGAAGTCTGATCGGGCTCAACCCAGCGCCCAAAGTGTTCCAGATTTGTTTTGTGGTAATCAATCTCTGTGCGTATCTTAAAGTGGTCGTTAAAATACCTGTCGCGGGTATAACAATTACAATCTGCGCGATACGAAAAATTAATATAGTGTATCAAACCCACACCATAACCAACGTTTCCAGCATTTGTTTCAAAATCGTTTCGCTGTCCAAAATCTGAATAGAAAACAACAGGCCCTGTAATTAAACCCACTTCGTGAGAAAAGCCAAACTGGCTGTAAGCTTCTTGTCTGGAGAAAACCAACAAGAAAAATACCAATAGCAAAAATCTGGTATTCATTATAAAAATGGGTTTAGATTGAGACACAACAAATATATAAAAACATATTTAACAGTAAAATTTAATAAAGCTATTTAGCTAATTTGTAAAAAATTGGCGCACAGTTTTTATCATAACGCTTATATTTGTGCCTTCCTTATGTAAATGGTTATTTAAATGTATCTTTTTTTCAAAATCTTAATCGGGTTGTGGGTTAAAATACATTGTAACTAACAGATATCAACGGAGTTCGCTAAAAGTAAAATAAAATTTTAAACAATGAAGCAAAGTGTAAAAGATTTCATTTCTGAAGTTGAAAAACTAAATCCCAATGAACCTGAATTTCTACAGGCGGTAACCGAGGTTGCTGAAACCGTCATCCCTTTTATTGAAGAAAACGAAAGATATGCCAACAAGAAATTGCTGGAGCGAATGGTAGAGCCAGAGCGCACCATACTTTTCCGAGTG
This sequence comes from Aequorivita iocasae, assembly GCF_016757735.1. Classification (NCBI taxonomy): domain Bacteria; kingdom Pseudomonadati; phylum Bacteroidota; class Flavobacteriia; order Flavobacteriales; family Flavobacteriaceae; genus Aequorivita; species Aequorivita iocasae. Next base: position 902,245 of record NZ_CP068439.1, on the reverse strand, counting down.
CCGTGGACAGATGATAAAGGTGAAATACAGGTGAATAAAGGTTATAGAATCGAGTTCAATTCGGCCATTGGCCCATACAAAGGGGGATTACGTTTCCACCCTTCCGTAAATCTAAGCATTCTTAAGTTTTTAGGTTTTGAGCAAACCTTTAAAAATAGCTTGACCACTTTGCCCATGGGCGGTGGTAAAGGAGGCTCTAACTTTGACCCAAAAGGGAAGAGCGACAATGAAATCATGCGTTTCTGTCAAAGCTTTATGACAGAGCTTTTCCGTCATATTGGCCCAGATACTGATGTTCCCGCAGGAGATATAGGCGTTGGAGGTCGTGAAATAGGCTATATGTTTGGCCAGTACAAGCGTATCCGTAACGAGTTTACCGGCGTTCTTACAGGAAAAGGCCGTTCATACGGAGGATCACTAATTCGTCCAGAGGCTACAGGTTATGGAAACGTATATTTCGCAAAAAACATGCTCGAAACCAGAGGAGAGAGCTTTAAAGGAAAAACCGTTGTTATTTCCGGTTCCGGGAACGTAGCACAATACGCAGCCGAAAAAGCAATCCAGTTTGGTGGAAAAGTTGTTACTTTTTCAGATTCTGCTGGATATATTTATGATTCAGAAGGCATAGATGAGGAAAAGCTTGCTTTCGTAATGGATCTGAAAAATGAAAAACGTGGACGTATTTCAGAATACACAAAAAAATACACAGGCGCAAAATACGTTGAAGGAAAGCGCCCTTGGGAAGTAAAGTGTGATATCGCCCTACCTTGCGCAACCCAAAATGAGTTAAATGGCGAAGAAGCCAAAATGCTTTTGGACAATGGCTGTATATGCGTGGGCGAAGGAGCCAATATGCCCTGTACGCCCGGTGCGATTGAAGCATTCCAAAAAGCGAAGATTTTATTCTCACCTGGAAAAGCATCAAATGCAGGCGGTGTTGCAACATCTGGCTTGGAAATGTCACAGAACTCATTGCGTTTAAGCTGGACAGCAGCTGAGGTTGATGAAAAACTTCACGGAATTATGAACGATATTCACGCCGCTTGTGTCCAGTTTGGAAAAGATGACGATGGATATGTAGATTATGTGAAGGGAGCAAACATTGCAGGTTTTGTAAAAGTGGCCGATGCAATGCTGGCCCAAGGAGTAGTATAACACTTCAAAAATTATAATTAGGAAATAGCCTTTCCGACTGTCTTTTTCAAAATAAAAGATATGGAAAGGCTTTTTCAATCATATACCGCAATAAATAGTATTTTAGCGTGTTAATATTCAAAACCATATTTTCTATGAAGCGATGGGCCATTGCTTTTCTTATAATCCTTCCCTTGCTGGCTGCTGCCCAGAATTTTGAGGACCGGTGGACGGGACACTTTTCCTATGCTTCCGTAAAGGATATTTCCCAGGGCGATAACAAGATTTATGTAGGTGCTGAAAATGCCGTTTTCACATATGATCTTTCCACACAACAAATACAAACCCTCTCAACAGTAAATGGTCTTTCAGGAAACGCGATAACCACCCTCCACTATAGTGAGTCATATGATTTACTAATCATTGGGTATGAAAGCGGCTTAATAGAAATAGTGAAAGAAGGTGAGGAAAATGTATTGAAAGTAGTTGATATTTTAGAGAAACAGACCATTCCACCAGATAGAAAGCGCATAAACAATTTTACTGAATTTAATGAAAACCTCTATATCGCAACCCAATATGGAATATCTGTGTATGATTTGTCCAGACTTGAATTTGGGGACACCTATTTCATTGGCGATGGGGGCGCGCAGATAAATATTGTACAGACAATTGTACAGGAGCCTTATATCTTTGCCGCGAGTTCAACCAGTGGAATGCGCAGAGCCTTTGTGGCAGATGATAATTTAATTGATTATCAAAACTGGACCACCATAATGGGTGGTGGATTTAGAGCTGCAGAAAAATTAGGCAATGAGCTCTATGCTTCAAACCGGTCGAATACTATTTTACGTTTCACTCCCAACGGTGTAACAACAGCTGTCCAAAATTTTAATACTGAAGTATTAAACTTCCGCATGGCCGATGATTTACTTACCATTACCACAAAAAATTCCGTACAGGCATTCTCTGAAGGGTATGTTCAGGAAGCTATAGTAGATAACATACTCGATTTCGAGCTCGATCTCCTTTCCGGGTATGCTTTTAATAATAATTTTTATGTAGGGACAAATGAAGATGGACTTTTGGTCGTTCCTTTTGGGAGTATGCAAGCTACACAAGTGCTTCCCAATGGGCCAATTAGAAACAGTCCATTTGCTATTGATGCTTCCCCGGGGCAGCTATGGGTTGCTTTTGGAGAGGTGGATGTTGATTACAATCCTTTTCCCATTTCCAAATATGGAATTAGCCACCTGAAAGATACTCTCTGGAATAATATTGATTATGAAGATTTAAGAACTTCTCTAAATGCTGAACCTACCGATTTGGTAAAAGTTACTATCAATCCAGAAAATCAGGACGAAGTATTTATGAGCTCTTTTGAAAAAGGGCTCTTAAAGATTGTTGATGAAACTCCCACCATACTTTACGACCAAACCAACAGCCCCTTAGACCGAATAATTATTAATGGCGCCGATGCAGGCATACGTATTCTTGGTTCTCAATTTGACTCCCAAGGCAACCTTTGGTTTGTTCAAAGTAAAGAAAAAGAGGGACTGATAAAACTTACGCCCGGTGGCCAATTCCAAAAAACGGATATTTCTAGCATCATTACAAATGAATCTGAAATTGCGCTTACAGAGCTGGCAATAAGTAGAGAAGGCTATGTTTTTTTTGGTTCTTATGGGAATGGGGTAATAGGCTATAACCCAACGGCCAATAAGTTTAATATAATTACCGAAAATGCAGGCAATCTGCCTACCAACAATATACGTGCGCTAACTTTTGACAAACAAAACAGATTATGGATAGGAACGCTGAAAGGTGTAAGAGTGCTCTTTAGTCCCGGAAGCTTTTTTGAAGAGGGTGCCACCCCTACAGCCCAAGCTATAATTATTCTAGAAGACGGTGTGGGGCAAGAGCTTCTTTTTCAACAATCTATAACTGATATTGAAGTTGATGGTTCAAACAATAAATGGATTTCCACTGCCACTTCAGGTGTATTTTACTTGTCCCCCAATGGGCAGGAAACCTTGCTCCGTTTCACAAAAGATAATTCTCCGTTACCTTCTAATAATGTCCAAGATATTTCAATAGACCCGTTTACGGGCGTAGTCTATTTTGCGACCACCCAAGGCATCGTAGCCTATAGGGGATCGGCCACCGCGCCAAGTGACAACCTTGAAAACGTACGGGCCTATCCCAATCCCGTGCGGCCAGGTTTTAATGGTAACGTTACTATTGATGGACTCACGGCCCAAGCCAATGTGAAAATAACCGATATAACAGGAAGCCTGGTTTTTGAGGAAACTTCAGAAGGAGGAAGTGTACTTTGGGATACAACTGCTTTCGGAAAGTACAAAGTACGTTCGGGTGTATATTTGGTTCTCGTTACCACAGAAGACAATCTTGAAACCAAGGTTGCAAAAATTATGATCATCCGCTAATGGTTGTTGCCACCAAAGCCATTGTCTTTTCTGCTATAAAATATTCAGAAGCTGACCTAATTGTAAGTAGTTTCACCGAGGCTTCGGGAATTAAAAGCTACTTACTTCGCAATATTTTAAAAACGAAGAAAGGGAAGCTAAAGGCTTCTTTTTTTCAGCCCCTCACGCAACTTGAAATTATAGCAGACCACAAGAACAAAGGGACGCTGGAATATATAAAGGAAGCCAAAGTTTACTATCCTTACAAAACCCTTCATACCGATATTGTAAAAACAGGCTTGGTCATGTTTTTAGCCGAAATGCTCAAAAACTGCATTCGCGAGGAAGAAGCTAATGAACTCCTTTTTGCGTTTTTGGAACAATCCCTTCAATGGCTTGATAGTAATGAGGAAGTTGCCAATTTCCATATTTTCTTTTTGCTGCAACTGAGCATGTATCTAGGTTTTTTTCCCGATGCTACAGCTATTAATAATAGCTATTTCAATATAGTTGAAGGGAGCTTTCAGGCTACAAATACTTCAAATTACTGTATTGAAGGTGAAGCGATAGAAAACTTCAAGCAATTTTTTGGAACAAACCTAGAAACATTTCAGAAAATAAAACTTACCAAAACACAGCGCAAAAAATTGCTGCAATTAATGCTTTCCTATTACAGCTTTCACGTGCAAGGCTACCAAAAACCAAAATCACTCGCTGTGCTTAACCAGTTGTTTTTATAAAGATAAATTACAATTCCGCTGGAGGTGTTCGTAAACACTACTGCCCAATGTTTTTTTACCGACACTCTCAAAACCCAAACTCACATATAGTTTTTTTGCATTTGGGTTTTTAAAGTCCACCAAAAGACCAATCTTTTCATGGCCTTCTGTCTTTGCTTGTTGTATGGCAGCAGCCAGTAATTTTTTACCTACCCCTTTTCCTTGGTGTTGTGGGGCTACACTTAGCGTATCTATATAAACTTCTCCAGGATTGGTTTCATCATCAATCAGTATATCGGTAACCTTATAAAATTCTGCAATATACTGAAGGAAAGGTGCGCGGTAGTGTGGCAATAACTTTCCGTCATAAAAAGTGATGGAACCCACGATTTCGCCATCTTCCACATACACTAGGGTGTGTTCAAAACTGTACTGATTGGCTTTTTTCTGAAAGAAATGTTCAAACAATGGATACGCTTTTTCAGGGGTGTCTGTATTTGCAAATGTGCACGCCAAATCTTCCATCGCCTGCACTATCAATGGAGCAACCTTTTTAAAATCCTCAGGTAGTGCAGGGCGTATGTTTTGTTTTTGAGAAGTTTTCATCATCATTATCTCTTGGAAGGTTTTGCCGGTTTTTCTGTTGTCTTCCAAAAGTATAACAGTTTCTTAAGACACACTTCCTCTTCAAAATAATATATTCAACAAAAAGAAAAATTATGAGCAAGGAAGAACAAAAGGAATTGGTAACCATCAATCCCACCACAGGAAAAGTAATCAAGAAGTATGCACTTATGACCGACAAGCAAGCTGACGAGGCCGTTGAAAAATGCCACAAAGCTTTTTTGGACTGGCGTATGCTCTCGCATAAGGAAAGAGGAAAAATTATAAAGGCAATCGGCAAGGAGCTAAAAGAAAATGCAGAAGAACTTTCCAAGTTAATGACCAACGAAATGGGCAAACTGTTAAAACAGAGCAAACAAGAAATAGAGCTCTGTGCAGGAATTTGTGACTGGACCGCTGCCCATGGTCGCGAAGCATTAAAAGACGAAGAGCGTGAGCTTCCCGATGGCGGCAAAGGTATTATTACTAACGCACCTATTGGGGTTATTTATGGTATTCAGCCATGGAATTTCCCCGTGTATCAGGTAATCCGTTATTCCATTGCAAACCTAATGGCAGGTAACGGTATCCTTTTAAAACATGCTGAAAACGTAACAGGAACGGGCTTGATGTTGCAGAAAATCTATGAAAAAGCAGGACTGCCCAAAAATCTTTTTACCGTTTTAAAAATAACGCACGATCAAAGCGATAAAATTATAAAACACAAACTTGTAAGAGGTGTAACCCTTACAGGAAGCCCGGATGCGGGACGCGCCATCGCCAAAAAAGCAGGCGCTGCCCTAAAGAAAACAGTGATGGAGCTGGGTAGTAACGACGCCTATATTGTGCTGGAAGATGCAGATTTAAATCTTGCGGTAAAAATGTGCGTGCAAGGAAGAATTTACAACAACGGCGAAACCTGCGTGGCTGCTAAACGCTTTGTAGTGGTAGATAAGATTTATGATGAATTCCGCGATGCGTATGTAGAACAGATGAAGAAAATAAAACATGGCGACCCTACGGACAAGGATTCCAAAATTGGCCCGATGGCACGAGAGGACCTTCGTGAAACCCTTCACGAGCAAGTAGAAAAGAGCGTGAAGAAGGGTGCCAAAATACTATGCGGTGGCGAAATGCCAAAAGGCAAAGGGTTTTTCTATCCCGCTACTGTACTCGATAATGTAAAACCAGGACAACCCGCTTACGACGATGAGCTTTTTGGCCCCGTAGCCTCACTTATTCGTGCCAAGGATGAAGATGATGCCATGCGCATTGCCAACGACAGTAAGTATGGTCTTGGAGGTGGCATATTTTCCAAAGATGAAAAGAAGGCCATGGAACTAGCCAGCAAGCATTTTGATACGGGTATGGTGTTTATCAATGGTTTTGGACTTGCGCAGCCCAATATGCCCTTTGGCGGTGTAAAAGATTCTGGATATGGTCGTGAGCACGGCGGTTTTGGAATGAAAGAGTTTGTGAATGAAAAAGCCATCATGCGCCTTAAAAATTAATAAATTATAAATATTTCAATCATGAAAAGGTATCTTCTCTTATTGTTCTTTTTTCCACTTTCACTTTTTTCACAAGATGAAAAAGAAAAACAATTGCCCGCGCCTTATGCCACAAAACCAGTTTCAAATTACTCCAATGTAGTAGGCTGGGAAGAAGGCGAAACGCCCAAAGCGCCCAATGGCTTCACCGTTCACAAATATGCAGATGGGTTTCAAAACCCCCGATGGATGTACGTAACTCCCAATGGCGATGTTTTGGTAGCAGAAAGTAACAGTAACTACAGTATCCTCAAACAAATTGGCGCCACCCTTATAGGTGCCGGTGGGTCCAACAATCTCGCCAATAGTGCCGATGTTATTACCCTGCTGCGCGATACAGATAACAACGGATATCCCGATGTGCGGGAAACCCTGCTTACCAAAAAGGAAGGCCTTAACCAGCCCTTTGGTATGCTCGTAATCGGCGATTGGCTATACGTAGCAAATACCGATGCGGTACTGCGCTACCCCTATAAAGCGGGACAAACCAAAATTACTGTCAAGGGTGAGAAAATTGCCGATTTGCCCGCAGGAAAATTCAACCGGCATTGGACCCGGAATATCATTGCCAATGCCGATAATTCCAAGATATACATTAGCGTGGGTAGTGGCGATAACATAGGCGAAAAAGGCATGGAGCACGAAATAATGAAAGCAAACATACTCGTTATGAACCCAGACGGTAGCGAGCTGCAAGTGTATGCTTCGGGCCTTCGAAACCCTGTGGGGATGGATTGGGAGCCTATTACCCAAACGCTGTGGACTGCCGTAAATGAGCGGGACGGTCTGGGCGATAATCTGGTGCCTGATTATTTAACGTCGGTGAAGGAAGGTGGTTTTTATGGCTGGCCCTATACATATTGGGGCAGTTATTATGATCCACGTGTGCCCATTCCGCCCAATGTGAAGCTAAAAGAGTCCATTGTGCCCGATGTAGATTTGGGTCCGCACACGGCATCATTGGGCTTGGTTTTTTATACGGCTGATGCATTTCCGGAGAAATATAGAAACGGGGCCTTTATAGCACAGCATGGTTCGTGGAACCGTGATATATTATCGGGCTATAAGGTGGTGTATGTTCCTTTTAAAAATGGAAACCCCACCGGAAAGCCGGAAGATTTTCTTACGGGTTTTATAGTAGACCCCAATAAAGATGAGGTTCGTGGAAGACCCGTAGGCCTTACCCTTTTGCCCGATGGGTCTATGCTGCTTACCGATGATACTACCAACCATATTTGGAGGATTGCCTATACGGATGAGTAGGCATTTTGTTCAATGTTTTCTGAAATACACTAAACTTTATGATTTCCTTAAAAGGTAGTCGCGAGATTGTTTAGTATCTTCAAAATAAAAAAACTATGAGCACAAAAAACCTTTACAGTACGGAAGCAAAAGAGAAAATTAAAAAAATGGCAGAGTCTATTGACTTTACCATGATGGCAACCGATTTAAATAGCCAGCCTTTCCACGTGGTGCCCATGAGCACTAAGGAAGTGGATGACCAGGGCAACATTTGGTTCCTAAGCAATAGAAACAGCGAACATAACCAGCACATTGAAAAAGAAAACAAGACCCAACTTATTTACGCCGACAAAGGTAACTTTGAGTTTTTGAGCATTTATGGCCGTGCCCATATAAGTACAGACCGAAACCGAATTAAGGAGCTTTACGGCAGTGGCGACGACGCTTGGTTTGATGGTGAAGACGACCCCAACATAACCGCCATTAAAGTGGTACCGGAAGATGCCCATTACTGGGACACCAAAAACGGCAAGGTACTTTCGCTTTTAAAAATGGCACAAGGCGCCATTACGGGCAACGAACCCGACCTGGGCGTACAGGGCGATTTAAAGGTATAATTTACTCACCTTCCTAATGACATCCCTCCAGAGGCAACTTTTGCCATTGGAGGGATTTTTTTAGTTTTTATGATTTCGTCTTTTGTCCCACCATATATAGAGGCCAAATAGCGCCAAGCTCACCAGCGAGCCCCAGAGCAAGCTCGTTTTAAGCGAGTCTATATCGCGCCCCGTCCAGGCTATCAGTAATATTAGGGGGGTTATGCCTATGAGGGTAGCGGTAATAAACTTGAAGTAATTCATTCGTAGCAATCCTGCCACAAAGCTAATGGCATCGTTGGAGAGAAAGGGGTTTATTCGCGTAATCATCACCGCCCAAAACCCATAGTCATCTAGAAAATCGGTCATCTTTTGGGTGGTTTTTTTGCCCAGCAAGCGGGCCGTAACCTCTATACTCAAATACTTTCCTATAAAATACCCAATGGAGGAGGCACAAAATATGGCAATCAAAATAATCACGCTTCCCCAAATAGGGCCATAAGCCAGTATTGCCACAATCATTAATAGTACAGAGGGAATAACTAAGAGGAACATCTGCACGACCATAGCCAGAATGATCACCACGGGGCCCATCCACCCAAAATCGCTTACCCAGTTCTTGATGCGTGCCTCATCATTACTGGTGAGCACATCCCAAGCTTGGTTTAAAAATTGGTTGACCTGCGGAATGGCAAAGTAGCAGATAACCAATACTATTATTAGGGTGATAGAACTATAAAGGGGTGCTTTACTTTTTCTAACGGAAACTTCGGAAATATCCTTTTGCGCCATAAAGCGGTTTTTATATATATACCTAGCCTAACGTTTCCGCCACTGGGGTTGGTTCTTCCGTATAAGCAAGTAGTTGCTGCATATCCATTACATTGGCAATACCATCCAGCGCACAGAGGTAGGCAATGGCGGCACTTAGCCCCTTAAAGAGGGTAGCCTTGGCGGTGGGGTTTTTCGGTCTTGCGTTTTTATGGTGCAGGGGCAGGGTGTAGCCGCAGCCCTTTAAAAATTCGGCCTCTATCTGTAAAAGTTCCAGTGGGGTGTAGCCGTTAAACCGCCGGCCCAAGGTTTCGTGCACGCGGCCCACGTAGTTCAATTGCAACGAGCCGTGGCCATCGCTCAGGTGCTTCCAGCTATCGGTATTATCACATATATTGCCCACGGCGCATTGCTTGCAGCACTCGGGGTTTAGGGTGTTGTTGTGAAAGGCGGTATAGAGTTTTTGCAGGGCCTGGTCCAGTCTTTTTGAAGTTTGCATAACAGCTATTTTTTTTAACCTTTTATGAAAATACTAAAACCTAGAAAGAAAGCCCCCGATTTTTTGAATTTTTTAGTAAAATGGAAGAATATGGTGCTGCGTATTCATTTTTTCACCCCCAATACCCTTTTCCAGCAACTTTTTTTCGGGCTATTTTTTTGCCAAAATTTCGTCTTGGATAAAAGTATTGAAAATCAATTAGTTGAGTTTTTCAAACAGGAAAAACCCTGTAAAAAAAAGGGGGATTTCCCCCGTTGACTGGTTTTTGTTTTTTTCCGAAAATTGGAATTATTAATCATTAAAAACCATTTAGCTATGGCAAATTTATCAGAAAACAGACTAAACGTAGTCTTAGACCCCGCAGTGCTAACCACTGCCCTCACAGCCCTTAACGATTTTATGGCAGCCCTACCAGAGGGCGCCCTAAACGACGACCAACGCCGTCGTTATACCGGGATGGACGTGGACAACCGCGTGTTTGTAGAAATCGTGCTTAACGTACTGCGCGGCAGCGGCGCCAGTGTGCTGCCCGCAACCTTTCAGCTTAACACCCTGCAGAACGACTACGACCTGTTTGAGCAGATACAGACGGTAAGCGAACGTACCAAGGCCCTACAGCGCAAGCTTGATGATCTGGCCCGTATTGCGGCGCACGAGGCATACACCTATGCCCTTGCCATCTATACTATCTATGAAGCAATGAGCAAGGCAGGTAGCGAAGATGCACGTGCGGGTTACGAACTGATGCGCGAGCGTTTTACGGGGCAGGGCGGCAGCAGGCAGCCCGATCCAAGCGAGGAGGGGATGTAAAAAAATCCCACTTTGCAAAAAGGACGGTCTTTTAGGACCGTTTTTTTGGACGCAAAGCCAACCTCGTTTATAACCCTTTTGGGTTATAAATAGCACCAAAAAGGAGTATAAAATAATACGAATGGCTTATATAGCTAACCCATTTAGATTATAAATAACAACATTAAGTTTATAAGGATAGCTTTTTTGGATATATAAATAATCCATTTGATTTATAAAATAATCCAAAGCGGTTATATAAATAACCATTTTGGAGATATAAATAAACCATTTAGGGTATAAAGTAATCCAAATGGGTTATAAAAAAAACAAACATTACAGAATACCTATGAAAACACCAGAAACCACAGCGTGTCCAGATATAGGGCAAATGCTAAAGAACAGAATAAAAAGGCGCCGGATTTCTAAGGCTGCCCTTTCCAGAAACGCGAACCGCAAACCACAGAATCTCCAAAAGATTTTGGGCAAACCCAGCATTCAAATACGGATACTTTGGGAACTTTGTGTGGCGATGCGGCACAACTTTTTTATGGACCTCGCCGCCCAGCTCCCGGCACACTTTACCACCAACGCCCCAGACCCCACGCTGCCCCTACAGGAGCGCATTGCCGCGCTGGAGGAGGAAAACAAATTATTGAAAACGAAGGTGGAAACCTTGATGCAGGTGATTGGGAAATAAACTTTATATTTGGGGGGCATGCTGTGGCGCACATGTGCGGGATAGCAGCAATAAGATTTTAAAAACATGCGTATATAAACATGTTGTAGCACATATGAAAAAACTCATATTCTCGATAATAACAGCACTCGGATTTATTACGGATGAATATCTGACTTTTGAATATGTTTGTGATTATCCCGAACGTGGACCAAAATTTTACGGATTTCCATTCGTTCAAGAAACTGACACAACTTGGGTTAATTCAATGTCCGGAGATATTTATCTATTCGGCTTTTTAGGAAATTTAATATTTTGGACAATAATAATTGGCGGAATTGTTTTACTCGTGGATAAGATTAAAGGAAAACTGCCAAAAAAGCTAATTGTTGTTTTTGGCTGGTTGATTTTTGCTTGGTCATTATTTATTTCGTTCGTGAATTTTGGAGCAGTTGATTGGAGATTGGAATTTACTCACGACAATTTCAAAATGAATTACTATCAATCTACCATAGATTGCGAACGGAACTTTTTACTCATTAAAAAATATAAATAAATACGTGCTACAACAGTGTGTATAATTAATTGCTTTAGCAAGTGTTTATCTGGAAAATTCCTTCGGAATTTCCTCTGGCAAGTATTTGTTTACTAAATTAGTTGCGAACCACGCAACTAACCATACACCAAACGTTGGGCACAATATAAATGAACTTAGAACAAGAAATAATAAATCTAAAACCAAGAGAGGAATCAGGTAGCAAAACTGCCCGAAAATATACCTTTCAAAAAGACCTATCTCTTTATTTATTATTGACAGTTCACGAGAAAAGTGATGATTATGTTTTTCTATTTGATTTTCACGATGATTTAGTTGTTTTGGATTCGGAAACCAATCCAAATAAAATCGATTTCTATCAAATTAAATCAAAGGATTCCGGAAATTGGACTGTCAAAGCCTTAACCAAAAAAGAAAAAGATAAACTATCAATAACAGGAAAACTATATTTAAACAAAATAAACTTTACTAAAAATACAAATTCTTTAAATTTTATTTCAAATGCCAGCTTCAGTTTTAAACAGTTGACAAATGGAGAAGAATCCTTAAAAAGGTCTAAAATAAAAGCAAAAGAACTAGAAAAATCAATTTTCAAAGAATTTGAGGACTCGATAAAAAGCGAACATAAGATAACTGCCAATACTCTGTTTGGAGAATTAACAAGTTTTCACGTAACTAAGCTAAGCAACAAAGATAGCTCAACACATTGTCTGGGAGAATTAAGTAAATTGATTAACAGAATTAATCCAGAGAATAGTATTAATCCCGAATTAGCTTACAAACAAGTATTCAACGAAGTTTCTCGTCAAACAGAAAATACCTTCGGAGATAAAAGTATTTCCAATCTGGATGAACTAATAGATATAAAAGGAATATCAAAACGTCAATTTGTTGAGTTTCTCGAGAAAGCTGGACTTTACAAAAGTGTAGAACAAGAATGGGATGAAATTAAGGCTTCTTTGGAATCTTGTGGCATTGGACATATTGAGTTAATAAAATATAAAAAATATTGGAGAGATATAACCGCAACATTAATAAAGGACACGAATAAAATTCCTCTAGAAAAATTAATAAAAGACATTGAATCAGTTTACGACAATGAATTATCAATTGGTGCAATAGATGATTCAAGTAACCTTTTAAAAATAATAAACCATTGCTTTTCAAAGGTGTCATCAGATATATACGATGATTACTTTATAAAATGTCTCGTAATTAAAGTTATCAATGAAAAATAAAGGTAATTTAAAAAGACTCGTTAGAAATTTAAGAGTAAAAAAGAATGAAAAAATTATACATATCGGAAATGCTATTGCTGTCTCAAAAAGAGAAAAAAGCAAAAAGGGTTAGTTTCGATAAACATAGAACTTTAATTTACGGTAAAAACCATACTGGTAAATCCTCTTTAATTAAGAGTATTTACAGGACTTTTGGAGCAGAACCTATTTTAAATTCTAAATTTAAAAATGCAAATGTTGCCTCACTTGTAAAGTTTGAATTAGATGGAGATAAATTTCAAATTCTAAGAGATGGAAAACGCTTTTCAATCTATGATTCAAATGGTGTCAACTTAGGAATATTTGATTCTGTAACAAAGGAACTTGGACCTTTCCTTAGTAAATTATTTGATTTTAACCCATTATTTCAATCTCAAAATAGTGGTTTTATCGTTCCACCACCTGCATATTTATTACTTCCATATTATGTAGACCAAGATGAAAGTTGGAGTAAAAGTTGGTCTTCTTTTAAATCATTACAGCAAATAAAAAGTTATCGTAATCAATGTATTTTTTATCATTCAGGTATTCGTCCTAACAAGTATTACGAGACTAAAAAAGAAATTGACATCTATCTAAAGGCAATTGAAGAAACTGATAAAGAGCAAAAACTAACTGGAAAAATACTAGAGGACGTAAAGAACAAATTATCTCAAACAAATTTCAATATAAATATTGATGAATTTAAAAAAGAAATAACAGCTTTACTAACAGAATTAGAATCGCTAAAAAAGAAGGAAGAATCCTTAAAGTCTGATTTACACGATTTATATCATCTAAAGGCTTCTTATGACGCACAAATAAATATTGTAAAACAAGCAGTTTTAGAAAGTCATAAAGATTTAGAATTTGCATCGGAAAAATTACCAGAGGTAATTGGTTGTCCAACTTGCGGAGCAGAATATGAAAATTCCTTTGCCGAAAGATTTGAAATAGCACAAGATGAACAAAAGAGTAAAGACTTGCTTCTAGAATTAAAAAAAGAAGTCAAAGAAATTGAGGATAAAATAGAGTTTGAAAACAAAAAATTAAATTCCACATTAAGCGAGGTAAATAAAATAGATAAAATTCTTCAAGAGAAAAAAGGCAATCTCAAACTCAAAGATGTAATAGAAAGTTCTGGGAAAAATCAAATAAAATCAATTTTTACGGACAGGTACGATGCACTACATAAAACACTTGTCGAGAACACTTTGGAAAAAGAGAAATTAGAGAAAAAACTAAAAGAATTTGAAAGTAAAAAAAGAAAGGATGAAATAGTAGGTTATTATAGAACCAAGTTAACGTCTTTTCTAAAGAAACTGGACGTTCATTCTTTGACAGAAGATGAATATAAGCCAATCACTTCAAAAATTGAATCTAAAGAGACTGGAAGTTCTAGACCAAGAGCTCTAATAGCTTACTACTTTACGTTCTTTCATTTGATGAAAAAGTTTTCTTCATCAACATATTTCCCTTTAATTGTTGACTCACCAAATCAACAAGACCAAGACGTTGAACACATTGATAAAATAATGAAGTTTATTCAAGAAAATCAACCGAAAGACAGTCAATTGATATTAGGGCTTGCTGAAACTTATGGAGTTGATTTTAAATGTAAAACTATTACACTAACCGAAAAATATAGTTTGCTACAAAAATCGGAATATGATAATGTGCACGAAGAAATGATTAGTAAATTAAGTGAACTTTGGGAATAAATACTGTGCCCAACAAAGATCTAAGTTAAAAACCTAACCTTTTTTCTAAAATTTCGATATAAATTTCTCATCATAGGCCATCCCCTCACTTCACCCTCTCAAACTCCAAATCCTGATAGTCATAACTAAAATCAGTCAAAGGTGAGATAGCGGTCATAGCAAACCCTTTGGCCCTCCCTTCGGTATCAAATGAAAAGTTTACAAAAGCATCGGCCTTTAAAGAGGCATCGTCCCATCGTACCACATAGGTCGTGCCCTTATAAAAGGTCATCGTTCCCACTAAATCCAATGATTTTTCAGCTTTAAACCGTAGGTCTCCGTTTTGGTTGGTTATGGTTACTTTTCCAAACCAAGGGTCTTGGTAAGTGCCCATTACAGTATTAATATCTGGTTTGGGCGCTTTGCTAGTTAGCTGTTTTTGCAGGGCAGCCTCCAGTGCTTTTACAATGCTGTCTTCTTCCCGTTCGCCCGCCAAGCGGCGCTCGTTATATTGTTTTATCCTGTCTTCTCCTTTAATATTAAAATAGCCATCCTTAATGGAATTGGTAATAGCATTAAACGCCGAACCACTTTGCTGGTTGGTAAGCACAATGATGCCAAGGTCTAGCTCCGGTATTAGGGTTACTTGGCTCACAATGCCCAGCAGACCGCCGGTGTGGGTAACCTGAAAATAACCGTTTACATCGCTTAAAAACCAACCTAGCCCATAGGCCAAAAAGTGTGTGTTGTAAGGGCCGCTACCAGTACGCAATAGGGTTTGTGGCGTCCACATTTCGTGGTGTATTCTTTCACTAAAAAGGCTGTCCTTAAGTTTTTCGCCATATTTTCCTTTGTTCAGTTGTGCCTGTGCCCAAGTGCTCATATCATTGATGGAGGCATAAATACCACCGGCGGGGGTGGCCAATTGGGTAAAAGTATTGCCCGTAATTTGCAGTTTTCCGTTTACGGGCGCATGGCCATCAATGCGGTTGTTATCTGCTGCAATGGCAGGTATGGAAAGCAGGGAACGGTCCATCCCCAAAGGCTTGAAAAAATTATCGGCAATATAATCATCATAGCTTTTACCAGACACCCGGGCTACAATTTCGCCTGCTACAATATAAAGCAGGTTGTCATAATCAAACTTTGATCGGAAGGATGAAACTGGTTTTAGGTACCTAAGGTTGTGGATCATTTCGGCTTTGGTGGTGGTGTTATTGGCGGGAAAAATCATTAAATCACCCGCGCCCAAGCCCAGACCACTGCGGTGGGTTACCAGATCGCGTACCGTAAATTCGGCGGTTACGTATGGGTCGTGCAGTTTAAATTCTGGAATAACATCGGTTACCTTCGTGTCCCAGGTTATTTTGCCTTGGTCTATTAGCTGCGCCAGCGCGGCGGTGGTAAAAGCTTTGGTGTTTGAAGCTACGCCAAAAAGGGTGTTCTCGTTCACTTCGGCATTTGTTTTTATGGAACGTACACCATACGTGTTTTTATGATAGATTTTACCGTCCTTTAAAACAGATACCGCCATACCGGGTACATCAAAGGTTTTCATCGTTTTTTGAACCAAACTGTCAATTTGCGAAGGGGTCAATACTTGGCAATGGGCAGAAATGGTAAAGGAAAGGAATAGTAGGAGTGCCGCGGTTTTAGTGGGAAAAATAAACTTCATACGTAGGGAATAGTGTTGAGGATTTAAAGATATTAAAACTTTTGAAGCCTTTAATCTGATTTAATCTGAAAAAGGTAGAATACTTCAAAATCATTTTAAGCTTTGACAGTTTTGCATTTAGTATTTTTGGGGAAGAAAATTATTATATGAAAGCGTTTTTGGAAACATATCAATCAGATATTCTCTACGCCTTAGGGGTTATAGCTGGCGTTTTGATATTGCATTTTGCAACCAATCTGCTCTATAAATGGTTGGTTAGGCAGGAACAGAAAAAATATCCTGGCGAATCGCCCAAGGCAATCGGTTGGATAAGAAGAATCCTCAATGCCCTATGGCTTGTATTGGGGATTATATTGTTGAGTTTTCTTTTTGTAAACGAAGAGAAGTACGATGCCCTCCAGCACAATTTTAATTTAATTCTCTATTTGGGA
This sequence comes from Aequorivita iocasae, assembly GCF_016757735.1. Classification (NCBI taxonomy): domain Bacteria; kingdom Pseudomonadati; phylum Bacteroidota; class Flavobacteriia; order Flavobacteriales; family Flavobacteriaceae; genus Aequorivita; species Aequorivita iocasae. Next base: position 885,619 of record NZ_CP068439.1, on the reverse strand, counting down.
ATCGTATCTATACTTACCATTGTGGGCGCTGCCTCGGCCAATATGTGGTTCCGAAGCAGCATACGGAAAAAGATAGCCAATCTGGAAGATCCTACAAGTTTTAAATTTTTGAGATATGTAGCGGTAATTGGCATTTACAGTATTGGGGTGCTTTTTGCACTTTTGGCTTTTCCGTCCTTAAAAGGGGTGGCCCAAACTGCGCTCGGCGGCGCGGGTGTGTTAGCCCTTATTGCGGGTGTGGCCTCACAGGAAGCCTTGGCAAATCTTGTGGGCGGGGTTTTTATCATTTCCTTTAAGCCTTTTAGAATTGGCGATATTATAAAAGTCACCGATACCATGGTGGGGACGGTTACCGATATTACCCTTCGGCATACTGTAATCCGAAATTTTGAAAATAAGATGATCGTTATTCCCAACGCAATTATCAATAAAGAGAAATTGATAAACTATGATTTGGGAGAACTTAAAATCTGCGATCGCATAGAGATTGGCATTTCCTACGATAGCGATATCGATCTGGCAAAAAAAATTATGCAGGAAGAATGCACCAAGCATCCCCTTATTTTGGACAACCGTTCTGAACTTGATGTGCTGGATGGCCAGCCCATTGTTAGGGTGGCGCTTACTTCCTTAAACGATTCTTCAGTTACCATTCGGGCCTGGGTTTGGGCGCGGGATTACACAGATTCTTTTGATATGCGCTGTGATTTATTGGAAAGTATAAAAAAGCGTTTTGACAATGAGGGGATAGAAATACCATTCCCATACAGAACTTTGGTTTTCAAAAACACAGCAACGGAGCCACAAGCCGCTGAGGAAAATCCTGAAAAAAAAGATAAAAAAGCATGAAGTCTTGGGCACAGCGCAATGAAACTGTAATAAAAGTACTCTTTGTAATTTGCATGGTCCTGTGTATTTTAGGCTATGTAAGCAGCCCAGTTGCGCTTGTGGGCGGATTTCTCTTCACTTATTTTTTTGGAAATCCTTTTTTAACCCTAAACAGTAAAGCCGTGAACTGGCTACTGAAGATAGCGGTAGTAGGTTTGGGTTTTGGAATGAATTTAAAAGAAACCTTAACGGCTGGAAGGGATGGTTTTTTACTTACCGTTTTTTCCATTGTGGCCACTTTGGTTTTGGGATATCTCTTTGGAAGACTATTAAAAATGAACCGAAAGGGCAGTCACCTAATTTCTTCAGGAACAGCCATATGTGGGGGCAGTGCCATTGCTGCGGTTGCTCCCGTAATCAATGCCTCCCAAAAGGATATTTCCATCTCGTTGGGAGTTATTTTTTTACTGAACTCCATCGCATTGATTATTTTTCCGCCTTTGGGCCATGTCTTTGAACTGGACCAACAACAGTTTGGGCTGTGGTGCGCCATTGCCATTCACGATACCAGTTCGGTGGTGGGCGCTGCCTATATTTTTGGGGAAGAAGCGCTCAAAGTAGCCACAACGGTTAAATTGGCACGGGCGCTTTGGATTATTCCGCTTTCCCTGTTTTCGGTATTTTTATTTAAGGGGAAAGGAAAAAGTGTGAAAATCCCTTACTTTATTTTCTTTTTTATCTTGGCAATAGTCCTGAACAGTTACCTGCCCATTCCCGAAGTTTTAACCAAGGGTATTACAAGTGTTTCAAAATCTTTATTGGTACTTACCCTCTTTTTGATAGGTGCAGGACTTTCCCTTGAGAAAATAAAATCAGCTGGGTGGAAGCCCATGATTCTTGGATTTTCATTGTGGATATTTATTTCCGTAAGTGCCCTTTTGGTGATACTTACGCTTTAAGGGATTTTCTTGAAACTTTATGAGCGCACCAATTGTGAGGTAAGGCCTGGCGCTGTACCTACAATATATTGTGTTTTGGCTCCGGTTACCTTTTGGTCGTAATTCAGGTCTGCTAAAAGCATTGGCACCGTTAGGCCACTTTCGTCAATTTTTAGCGAGATATCCTTGAAAATGGTTATCTCTGTTGAGACTGCAATGAAATCGTGATTGCTGAGCTGTTCTTCCGAAAAAGCCACTTCTTTTTCCGGAAAATGAAAACCTTCTTTTTTAAATTCGGAATAATTTTCAAGTACTTCCTTTGTGTTGAGCGTGAATACAGCTTCTGAATTTTCATAATAATTTTCCTCCCCTTTTTTTTCCATATCAACAAGTGCCACATGCAGTGAAATTTCTTCAGGAATTAATATGACATCTTTCTTCATTTGGGGAAGCAGGTTATAGGTAATGCCCACTTGGGGCTCGCGAACCAGTGCGTGCTGCATACATTCTATTAAAAGGATATCTGTTTCAAATTCTGGGGGAACAATAAAATTTGCGGCATCGCAATGATAGATGGCCTTTATATAATCATAGGCATCAAAATCTTTAATAATTCTCTTAAGGCTTTCAATACTCACGGTATTTACTTCCAATAAAATGAGCTGTAGTTGGGAAGGCTCAAAAAGCGTCAACAGGGGTATTACCAATGTTGCAAATGGGCCTGTTCCCGCATAAAGTATGGTAACCGGTTTGTTTGGGTCTTTTTTCAGAACCTCCTGCACGGCAGAATGTATGCCTTTTATGAATTTATGCGTACGCGGAATGTCTTCTATGCACATTCCTGCCCATTTGGGGCCGATGGCTTTTCCGCTTGGCAATAAAATGTTTTCGGAGTTTATAGGGGCTTCTTGGTTTAATCCCGAAACTTTCTCGAGTAGTATTTTTAGCTCTTCTATGGAGGTTTTTAGACTGTCAGCATCTATCTTTTCGGAAATTAAATTTTGAGTGATTTCGATTAATTTTATGTTGGCATTATTGGTAGGCATAATTTCACTTTTAGGGCTGCTAAGATACATTTAAAATAGGCAAAGTAATTTACGTAGTACTACGTAGAAGGTTTTAAAATTATATTTTATACCTTGCTTGTCAAATGTTTGCATTTTTCTTTTTAAGAATAAGCATGTTCAAACATTCTTTAAAAAAAGACTGAAATTTTTAAGATAACTAACTAACCGATTATGAAAAACACTACTTCGCGTAGACTTTTTATGCGCAATTCTGCTTTTGCCATAACAGGTCTAGCTGTATTGACCCCCACACTTACAAGTGCTCTTACATCGGAAAGCCCATATTCAGGCTATAATCCATATGCTGAGACTAAAACAGATTTGAGATCTGGAGTTTTCAATTCTAATTCAATTGTAGTTAAGGGAACTCTTTATGATAAAAATGGTACTACTCCTTTAAAAAATGCCACTTTAGAAGTATGGCATCTTTCTCCAAATTCCTTAAAATATAGGCATCGCGCAAAACTCAAAACCGATAATCAGGGTAAATATGAGTTTATAACCGATTTTCCACATAAAGAGGAAGGCAAAAGTGCTCGAATTTATTTTAAAGTGTCAAGTTCAGAAAACATTTCTTTTACAGAATTGGCTTTAACTGAACAGGGGGCTCATATTACAGGTGAGCATTGGACCAAAAACAAAAATCTTGGCGAAAAATTATTTCCTTTAAAAGAAACTTTTTTAGGAGAAACAACCATACATTTTAATTTTTCAGTCTAACCATACTTACTAACTATTTAAAAAAAATATTATGTCAATTTACGATCCAACTATTGCAGAAATTTCGATGTTCGGAGGGACTTTTAACCCACGACAATGGGCCAATTGTGACGGCCAATTATTATCTATTGCACAGAACACAGCCTTGTTTTCTTTATTAGGGACAATCTATGGAGGTGACGGCCGAACTACTTTTGGACTTCCAGAATTAAGAGGTAGGGTTGCAGTACACACAGGTTCCGGTCCTGGCCTTACTCCACGACAAATGGGGGAAAGATCGGGTTCAGAAACCAATACCTTAACCGTTGCACAAATGCCATCACACGGGCATGCTATAAATGCTAAAGAAGAAGGAACCACCGATAATCCAAGCGGTGCCTTTATTGCTGGGGACGGCACAAACGCCTTTGGCACTTCCGCAGATGTAGCAATGTCAAATACAGCAGTAGCTAATACTGGGGGAGGTCAAGCAGTAAACAATATGCAACCCTATACTGTTGTAAGATATATTATTGCACTCCAAGGTGTTTATCCATCAAGAAATTAATAACCTTATTAATAATAAGATATGTCAATATCAGATCCAACGCTTGCAGAAATCTCTATGTTTGGAGGTAATTTTAATCCACGGTTTTGGGCCAATTGTGATGGTCAATTATTGCCAATTAATTCAAACCAGGCTCTTTTTTCTTTGCTAGGAACGACCTATGGAGGTGACGGCCGAACTACTTTTGGTCTTCCAGAACTAAGAGGAAGAGTTGCAGTACACACGGGCTCCGGTCCTGGACTTACTCCCCGGCAAATGGGGGAAAGATCGGGTACAGAAACCAATACCTTAACCGTTGCACAATTACCATCGCATGGGCATGCTATAAATGCTAAAGAAGAAGGATCCACCGATAATCCAAGCGGTGCCTTCATTGCTGGGGACGGTACAAACGCTTTTGGCGCTTCCGCAGATGTAGCAATGTCTAATACATCAGTAGCCAATACAGGAGGAAGTCAAGCAGTAAACAATATGCAGCCCTATATGGTGGTTCGATATATTATTGCGCTTCAAGGAGTCTTTCCTTCAAGAAATTAAAACAACATGCTAAATAATAAATCTCCCCAGATTTAACTTAACCAAAATTCTAAACATCATGAAAAAAATTACTATATTAATTTTATTTCTTTTTGCTGCTTTTTCAAGCAATAGCCAAACAGTTTTAACTGCTGGAGATATTGCTTTTGTTGGAAGTAATTCTGATGGTGCAACTAACACTGAGGATACCGTAGCCTTTGTTCTCTTAAAAGATATTGATGCTGCGACTACCATTATATTTACCGATATGGGCTGGAATGACGGCACTGGTTTTTTTGCCACCAATGGTGATGGCGAATTTACTTGGACTTCAGGGGTGGCCAGAACAGCTGGAGAAGTTGTAACCATTGATATGGGACCGCTATTTCCAGCAGCTTTCAGTAGTATTGGCGATCAGCTTTTTGCTATTCAAGGTTCAACTGCAGCCCCCACATTTATTGCCGGGTTACAGTATAACGATGATTCTGGAAATGATGCTAATTGGGATGGAGCGGCAACCTCCAACTCAACATCGGCTCTTCCAAATGCCTTGGTAACAGGAACAACTGCAGTTCGATTAATTCCTGAATCAGATAACTGGCAGTTTAGCTGTGCAGTGGCAGGGGGGCCTGTTTCGGGAACAGCAGCTCAAATAAGAGCTATCGTAAATAATAGAGCAAATTGGGTAAGTGACAATACTACTCCTTACAATCCAGCGCTGGAAGCCGGATGTACCTTTACAATTAGTGGAGGTGGCGATACTACCCCGCCCGTTATTACGTGCGCACCCACACCGGCTCCAATTACAGCAGGTGTTAACGGCATGGCTGCTATACCAGATTTAGTAACCGGAACTACCGCAATAGATAATGTTTCAATACCCGCAAACATCACAATTACACAATCACCAATTGCGGGAACTATGGTTGGGGTTGGCGTGTATTCAGTTGTTTTGACTGCTACAGATGAAGCTGGAAATATTGCTACATGTACTATACCTGTAACCATAAACGAACCACCCGCTACAACTTTGAATGCCGGTGATATCGCATTCGTAGGTTTTAACTTGGACGGAAATGATGGGTTTGCATTTATAATTTTGAAAGACATAATCGCTGGAACAAATATTAAATTTACAGATTGCGGTATTTCAAACCCCAATACTATTTCTTGCGCAGGTTCTGGCGGCGATGGTAGCGCAACTTGGTATGCTCCCTCTGCAATGAATGCGGGCGATATTGTTACTTTACCAGGAAGTTTTATGTCTGGAAGTGTTTTATCTTCTATTGGTGATCAATTATTTGCTTATCAAGGCACAGCGGCTTCACCAACTTTTATTACTGGAATTCACAGTAATGTAGACCCCGGTGTAACTACAGATGCCGATTGGGACGGAGCAAATACTTCAAATACAACTACAGCCTTACCGGATCAATTAACCAATGGGGTAAACGCTATTAGACTCTATGTTGCAGGGACTCCCGAAACAGAAGTTGACAACTGGCAGTTTGATTGTAGCTCTGTGCCGGGGGGATTTCCAATTACAGGTACAGCTAGTGAATTGGCTGCAATAATCAATGACATTCAATATTGGATTAATAATGATACTGCTGAATTTGTTCCTACTGCTCAATCAGGATGTATATATACTATATTACCTGATGATTCGGAACCTCCAGTAGCTGTATGTCAAGATATTACCGTACAACTTGATGCTTCCGGCTCAGTAACTATTGTGGCTGCAGATGTGGATGGTGGCTCAACAGATAACGTTGGAATTGTTTCTTATTCCATAGATATCGATACTTTTAGTTGTGCAGAAGTTGGTCCAAACACAGTTACACTTACAGTAACCGACGCAGCTGGAAATTTTGATACTTGTAACGCTACGGTAACCGTTGAAGATAATATTGCGCCAACAGCAGTTTGCCAAAATGTAACATTACAACTAGATGCTACCGGAAATATAGTACTAGATCCTGCAAGTCTTGACGGCGGCTCTTCTGATAATTGTGCCGGAGACCCAGTGTTAATTACGGCCTCTCCTTTTGATGCTTTTCTAAGATTCTTAGACCCTACTACTTATGCTTCTGTAAGCCCTGCCATAACAATAACCGTGGGGGGCACAGCTGTAAATGGTGTAAACGGTATGGATAAAAGTCCTATTGATAATTTATACTACATAATAGTTAAACCTGCTTCAGGAGGTAGAAGATTGGCCACTTTAGATCCAGTTACAGGAGTAGCTACTACCATTGGGCCTAATTTTCCAGAAAATTTTGCGGGAATTACATTTGATGCATCAGGAACACTATATGGAGTAAGTGGCGATGGCTCTACAACACCAGAAACCTTATATACCATTAACACAACTAATGGTGCTATAACACAGGTGGTAACATTGGGGAATGGTGATGATGGTGAAGTGATAGCCTTCAATCCAGATGATGGACTTATATATCATTGGTCAGGTTTGAGTACACCGGTTTTTGAAAGTATTGATCCAAATACTTTAGTGGTAACAAACATTCCGTTATCTGGGTATAGTAGTAGTGAAGTTTTCGGCGCACAATATTTAGGAAGCGGAGAATTTATTGTTACAAATATTAATAGTGAATTTATAAATATTACAACCACAGGGGTTTCTACTTTATTAGGGACAGGTCCGCAGAACTTTAGAGGAATTGAATTTTACAATTTGCCTTCTTCTGGAAACTTAACCTTTTCAGCAAGTCAAATAAACTTTACCTGTGCCGATGTTGGAGATAACACAATAACCCTAACTGTTACAGATCCTAATGGAAACAGTGCCACCTGTACGTCAACAGTAACTATTGAAGACAACATTGCCCCTACGGCAACCTGCCAACCCTTTACGGCACAACTTGACGCAAATGGCACCGTAACCATTACGGGCGCTGATGTAGATGGAGGTTCAACAGATGCCTGCGGAATTGCTACACTTTCAGTTTCCCCAGACACATTCTCATGTGCGGAAATTGGAGATAATACGGTTACACTTACTGTTACTGATGTAAATGGAAATACTTCTACCTGTACAACTACAGTAACTGTAGAAGACATTATCGCACCAACAATTACATGCCCTGGGGATTTTATAGTTGATAATGATCCGGGCATTTGTGGGGCTGTAGTGAATTATACAGTAACAACTGCAGATAATTGTAGCTCTGGAGCTCCAGTTTCACAAACCTTTACATATTCAGGTAGCGTCCAAAATTGGACTGTACCTGCCGGTGTTACTTCTATTATGATTGAAGCATTTGGCGCGCAAGGAGAATCTGGGGTAGGTGGAATTGTTGGTATTGGTGGTTTGGGAGCTATGGCGAGCGGAGAACTTTCAGTAACACCGGGTGAAGTCTTGTCAATATATGTAGGAGGAAGCGACGGTTTTAATGGAGGCGGTAGCCCAGGAGTTAGTGGTCCTAATACTTCAGGTCACGGTGGAGGAGCTACTGATATAAGAACAACTCCAGGAACTATAAATGATAGAGTTCTCGTTGCCGCAGGCGGCGGCGGTGGTACTGGAGGTCCTCAAGGATCTTGTGCGTCCGGTCCCGGAGGAAACGGCGGAAATGGTGGTGATATTACTTTAGGAGGTTCCGGAATTACCGGAAGTGGATGCGGTCCTGGAGGAACTGGAGGCATTGGCGCAACCGATACAATGGGCGGAAACGGAGGAACTGGAAACACTAACTGCAGTGATACTGGAGGCCCAGGAATTAATGGTGTTTTAGCCATTGGTGGAAATGGCGGTGATGGAAAAATAGGATGTTCTGGTTTTACTGGTTCTGGCGGCGGTGGCGGTGGCGGTGGCTATTATGCTGGCGGCGGTGGCGGTGGCGGTGCTGGCGGCGGCGGCGGTGCTTGGTCAGGCGGTGGCGGTGCTGGTGGCACTTCCTATATAGGAGGTGTAAATAACGGAACTGCAACTGCAGGAGTGAGATCCGGCAATGGTGAAATTACAATTACTTGGAATTCGGCATTGGCCCCTACCCAAACAGCTGGTCTTCCTAGTGGAAGTACTTTCCCAATTGGAACTACAACCAATACTTTTATAGTAACCGATAGTTCAGGAAACACTGCAACTTGTAGTTTTGACGTTACGGTAAATGATACCGAAGCCCCAGCAATTATTTGTCCTGGAAATATTATACAAAATAACGATCCCGGAATTTGCGGAGCGATTGTATTATATACTGCTCCAGTCGGAACTGATAATTGCTCTGGTTCAACCACAATCCAGACAGCTGGTCTTGCAAGTGGATCAACTTTCCCAGTGGGAACAACAACTAATACCTTTTTGGTGACAGATGCATCTGGCAATACAGCAAGCTGTAGTTTTGATGTAACAATAAACGATAACGAAGCACCAATCGCAAACTGTGCCACACCTTTCACAATTCAATTGGATGCCAACGGAGATGCAAGCATCACGGTAGCAGACATTGAGAATGGTAGTACGGATAATTGCACTATCGCAAGCACGGTGATAGATATTACAAGTTTCACCTGTGCCGACGTAGGTCCGAATACAGTCACTCTAACGGTAACCGATGTTAACGGAAACAGTTCAATATGTACAACTATTGTAACGGTTGAAGACAATGTAGCCCCGGTGGCTAATTGCGCAGCTCCATTCACTGTGCAGCTCGACGCGAACGGAATGGCGAGTATTACCGTTGCCGATATAGACAATGGAAGCACGGATGCCTGCGGAATATCAAGTACAACTATAGATATTACTGATTTTGACTGCAGCAATATAGGTCCTAACACCGTTACACTAACAGTGACAGACGTGAACGGAAACAGTTCGCAATGTACTACTATAGTAACTGTAGAGGACAGCATCCCACCGACAATTGTATGTCCGGGAGATATTATGGTCAATACAACTGCTGGTATTTGTTCGGCAGCAGTGAGTTTCCCGATGCCTTTTACACTGGACAACTGTGGCGTGGATACGGTAGTTCAAACTATGGGTGATCCAAGTGGAAGCCAATTTCCAGTGGGCGTGAACACAATTGAGTTCACTGCAACAGATGTGAACGGAAACGTAAGTACTTGTAGTTTTACCATTACAGTAGTTGATAATGAGGCTCCAATGGCCGTATGTCAGAACATCACCATTCAGCTCGATGCAAGCGGAAACGCTAGCATTACAGCGGCCGATGTTGATGGAGGAAGCACAGATAACTGTGGGGTGGCAGATATTTCAATTGACATCGATACATTTGACTGTTCTGATGTTGGTGACAACAATGTAATTTTGACAGTAACAGATGTAAATGGTAATATTAGTACCTGTACGGCAATTGTAACGGTTGAGGATGTTACCGCTCCGGTAGTGGTTTGCCAAGATATCACAGTAGAATTGGATCCGGTAACGGGCACCGTAACCATCGCGGGAACGGATATAGACAACGGAAGCACAGATGCTTGTGGTATCGCCAGTTACGACCTTGATATCGATACTTTCGATTGTTCAAACATAGGTGACAACACTGTAATATTGACTGTAACGGATGTTAATGGAAACACTGCAACTTGTACCGCAACAGTAACTGTAGAAGATAATACAAGCCCAGTTCTTGTCTGTCAAGACTTCACTTTGGAACTTGGTGCGGGCGGAACCGCTACCCTTGATCCAAATGATGTGATAGCGTCCAATGATGATGCATGTGGCATCTTTACCGTAGCTGTGGACATAACCCAGTTCAGTTGTGCAGATATCGGCACTCCGATCACCGTACAAGTGTTTAGCCAAGATAACAATGGAAACCTCTCTACCTGTACTGCGGTTGTAACTGTTGTTGACAACCTTGCGCCAGTGGTTACCTGCCCAGTGGACCAAACTGTAGACCCTGGCGCTGGCAACCTGTTTTACATCGTTCCTGATTATTTCGCAACGGGTGAAGCAACAGCAATTGATAATTGTACTGATCCAATAACAGTTACTACCCAAGACCCAGCTGTTGGAACTGCACTGCCCGATGGCACTTATACCATCACGCTAACAGCTACCGACGAATACGGAAACATGGGCACTTGCGAGTTTGAGCTTACGGTGGATACCGTACTTGGCACGAGCGATAACCAACAGAACCTTGGAAGCGTTGCGATGTACCCGGTACCCGCAAAGGATGTGCTGAACATAAGCAACCCTCAGGCTATGGAACTCGAACGTCTTGAGATTTATGATCTAAGGGGCAGATTGGTTCAGACAGCTGATCTTCGCGGAATGGGCACGGCAAAGGTAATAGATGTGCATCAGCTTGCAGCTGCTTCTTATTACGTAAAGATTAAAGGCAAATATGGAGAGATAACAAAACGTTTGTTAAAAGAATAATATTTCATAATTGTTGATTGTTAAAATGAAGTCGTCCGGAAATTTTCCGGACGACTTTTTTTATAGTTAGGATTAAAAAATAAAAAACTGTTTTAAGAGCACTTAAAACAGTTTTAAAATCTCCATTTAAAGAGATGAAGGTATTTTATAATTTAAAAATTTTAGTCAAAATCCTCAAAATCAAATTTTTGACCACCAACAGATACTTCAGCCATTAAACCTTCCTTAGGAAGTGTAAATACGGCAACTCCATCTGTATAAGTGATGTTAAGGGAAGGAGGAGCTTGATTTACTGCAATAGCTGAAACGTTTGATCCAAAACTGAAATCATCATCCATAAATTCCTGAACGGCTTTATCCGTTTTAAAGAAAATAATTTCACTATAAGATTTTCCTCCAATTTGGGCACCAACGTCCAACTGCTTCAGGTTAGCCATCCCTACCAATACGCCTCGCTCATAGACCGCACCATTTCCAGAAGCGGCTCCTACAATAATAGCGCCTTTTCCAACATTTGGAAAAATGGCATAAGCTTTAGCGTCGTCAAAATACCCTTGTATTTTTGGATTGGCTTCCAAAAAAGCAGCTTTTGCCTTTTCGGCATCATTAATTACTTTTTTGTCGTCTGCATTTTGGGCAAATAATGTGACACTAAAAAACAGCATCATCATCATTAAAAGATTTTTAGTTTTCATAATAAAGTAGTTTTTTTGTTTTTGAATTTTAAAGATACTTTATATACGAAACCACTCGGGTTAAAGGAGTGTTACATTATGTATAATGATTTGCCAAATTGAAAACCGCACAGGGGCTATGCAGTAAATATTCTGAAAATTTAAACTCCCTATTTAATATCTTTCTTCACTAAAAGATAAAAATCATTATCTAACGAAAGGTACCCCTGGTCATACAAATAGTAATAGGTAGAGCCGGTTTTTGTGGTGTAGATTCCCGTGAAGTAATCAAAACTGAAGCCCATTCGCAAAAGTTTGTCTTTTGTGGTTTTTGTTTTGTCTTCAGTGTTAAGTTTTTCTAAAATCCTGTAATTCTTCCTAAGACGGTTGTTGATGTTTCTAACCAGGTTTTTATTGTCCTTGTTAAGCGAGTTGTTATGTGCATTTCGGCAAGCATCGCTACAAAATTTCTTGTCGGCGCGCCCAATTATTTTATCTCCACATTCCGGACAGGTTCTTTCCATAACCTAAAGATAAAATTTTTATTTTGAAATTTAATTTGAAACAGGCGTATCAGTTTCAGATTTTTTCTTGATATGAAATCTATAAATTGCTTCCAATTTAAAAAAAACTCCGCCGTTTAGTGAAGGATTCAACTGGGTTCGGTTATCACCAAAACTAAAAGCGGAAACGCCCAAATCCATTTTTTCCCCATCAGCATACATTTCATAATTATTGCTGGAATAGCCCAGCTTTGCGCGCAGCAAAACACTTTCTTCCAAAGTATTAAACTGCAGATAGCCTGCAAATTCCAAAGAGCTGAGGTCAGCATAAAGCGTGGAAAGATTTTCGTAGTGCACCTTATAGCTTCGTCCAATGCCAAAATAGTCCATCCCAACGGTAGTGATGCCAAGGTTATAACTAATATCTGCTGAAATAGGTAAGCTCATGTCCATTTCAAAGCGTTTGTTTGGACTCAAGTAGTACCAGCCTAAAATTGGAGTAGTAAAAAGGCCGAAAGCCTCTTGTGAGGCATACACGCCAAAGCGGTATTTAAGATTTTCATTTTTCTTCAGTTTTAGCAAAGCGAAGCCACCCAAATAAAAATCATTTCCCGAAATATTTTTATAATCTGAAGCTATTTTTGGTAGCAGAACAATAGTACTGCTCCATTTTTCAGACCAAGTGGAAGCTAAGCCCAGCTTTAAGTTTGTGCTGTACAAACTGGTATATTCAGCCTCGGGGAAAAGTTGCAGATTGTTTCTACTGAAATCTGCTCCAGTAATCAAGGCGTGATTTTCATTAAGCACCACCGGAAACGTGAAACCCACATCGAAAAACTTCACATAAGTACTACTGTCGGTTCCTTCAAAATCATTGTTGAACGTTTGTCCGTAGCCAACGCGAAAAAGATCTACATATTCCTGTGCAGAAAGACTAAAAGAAAATAGGAAAGTGAGAAGTAGGAGTTTTTTCAAGTTTTTGAATAGCTTTTAAAAAGCAAACCACGTTTCCATGGTATTGTCAGGTTTTTCGTTTTGATGAAAAAACTCGTTGCTTTTGGAATTGTATTTATAGTCATTACTCCATTCCACAAAATTCTCTGCTAGTTGTTTTATGGAATCACAAACATATACTACTTCTACATTGGTAGTAGTTGGATGAAGAGACATTCTAATCCAGCCCGGTTTGTGGGTTAGGTCGCCCCCATCAATTTCACAAGTAATGTTGTTCGAGGTTTCTTGATCCACGTGTAGCAAATAGTGGCCATACGTACCCGCGCAGGAGCAGCCACCGCGGGTTTGTATTCCGAAACGATCATTGAGCAATTTTACACCCAGATTGAAGTGCAAATCAACAATATAAAAACTGATAACAGCCAATCTGTCTTGCGTTAGGGGTGCAAGAATTTTGAGGTTTGGAACGTCTCCTAACTTTTCAAATATAATATCCAAAAGTTCATGTTCACGTTTTAGAATATTATCGACACCCATTTTTTCTTTCAATTTAATGGAAAGTGCCGTGCGAATGGTTTGCAGAAAACCAGGAGTTCCGCCATCTTCACGGGTTTCAATATCGTCGATGTACTTGTGGTTTCCCCAGGGGTTGGTCCACGAAACAGTACCGCCGCCAGGATTGTCGGGAATAGTGTTTTTATAAAGATTATTGTGAAAAATAAGCACGCCGCTAGAGCCTGGTCCGCCTAAAAATTTATGTGGGGAAAAGAAAATTGCGTCCAAATGCGCACCTTCTTCCTCAGGGTGCATATTTATTGAAATATAGGGGGCAGAACAGGCAAAATCTACAAAACAAAGCCCACCATTTTGGTGCATCAATTTTGCTATTTCGTGGTAGGGAGTTTGAATTCCCGTTACATTTGAACAGCCCGTTACGGCAGCAATTTTAATGGGGTGGTCATTATATTTTTCTACGGTTTCCGCAAAATTTTTCATACACACCAAAACATCGTCATTTGGTGGAACCACTACCACGGTACCAATTGTTTCCAGCCAAGAAGTCTGGTTGCTGTGATGCTCCATGTGGGTCACAAAAATTACCGGTCTAATTTCATCAGGAATTTTAGTGTAGGGTTTTATATTTTCAGGAATTTTTAACCCTAAAATGCGCTGAAACTTATTTATGGCGCCCGTCATTCCACTTTCGCAAGTAATGAGAACATCATTCTCATTGGCATTTACATGTTTTTTGATGATTTTTCGTGCTTCGTGATATGCTTTGGTCATTGCTGTGCCAGTGACCGAAGTTTCGGTGTGGGTATTTGCCACAAAAGGGCCAAACTCCGTCAGCATTTTTTCTTCAATTGGAGCGTACAATCTACCACTGGCGGTCCAGTCGGTATAGATTATTTTTTTTTTCCCGAAAGGAGAATCAAATTCTTGATCAATGCCCACGATGTTCTTTCGGAAAGGTTCAAAATACTTTTCCAATGCTGTAGTCTTCAATTTTTCTTCCGAAGAAATCATCCCAACTTTTATAAAAGTTATTTAAAATTAAGCAATACTGCTTAAAACAAGCCACTTAAGTTTTTATTTTTTGAAGGCGCCCACTCCTTTTTGTAGCCATCCATAATACTCCTCAATGTCTGGGGTGTAACCTACAGGCTCAACAAGATTTTCCTCATTATGGTCCATTAAAACGTAGAAGGGCTGGGCGTTTGCTTTGTATTTTAGGATCTGGAATTCGCTCCATTTTTGACCGATATATCGAAGTTTCTTACCAGAGATCTTTGATTCAATTTCTTCGCCATCGGGCAACGGTCGTTTATCATCTACATACAGTGAAATAAGCACTATATCTTCCTTGAGCAGATTCAATATTTTAGGGTCGCTCCAAACACGCTCTTCCATTTTTCGGCAGTTTACGCAAGCGTGGCCTGTAAAGTCGATCAGTACAGGTTTCCCCACTTTTTTGGCATAGACTAAACCGTCTTCATAATCATGAAATGAAATAATATCGTGTGGCCCTAAGTATGCTCCTTCGGGAAAATCTTGATTTGTGGAAGAACCGCCACTACCTAACTTTGTGTAGCCCACCCCGTATGGAGATTCGCTATAATTCATTGCTGGCGGGAAACCGCTAATTAGTTTCAAAGGAGCGCCCCACAAGCCTGGCACCATATAAACAGTAAATGCCAAAACTACAAGCCCAAGACTCAATCTTCCCACTGAAATATGTGTTAAGGGAGAGTCGTGGGGCAATTTTATTTTTCCGAAGAGATACAACGCCAAAGCACCAAAAATAGCAATCCAAATAGCTAGGAAAACTTCTCTTTCCAGCCAATGAAGTTGAAGTACAAGATCTGCATTTGATAAAAACTTAAAAGCCAGCGCCAACTCCAAAAAGCCCAGAAAAACTTTTACGGTGTTTAGCCATCCGCCAGACTTTGGAAGTGAATTCATCCACCCAGGGAAAGCCGCAAAAAGTGCGAAGGGCAATGCCAGAGCCAATGAAAAACCGAACATTCCCACAAAAGGGGCAATCCCTCCTTTGGAAGCGGCTTCCACTAAAAGGGTTCCAACGATAGGGCCTGTACACGAAAATGAAACAATGGCCAGCGCCAGCGCCATAAAGAAAATACCTATCAATCCGCCGCGATCAGCTTGTCTATCTACTTTATTTGCCCACGAATTAGGAAGCATAATTTCAAAAGCGCCCAAAAATGAAAATGCAAACACAACCAAAAGCAAAAAGAAAAGTACGTTAAACCACACATTGGTAGAGAGGGCATTCAGTGCATCTGCTCCAAAAACCCAAGTAACAATTGCTCCAAGAAAAACGTAGATTACAATTATTGCAATACCATAAATTATAGCATTTCTGATACCGGTTGCGCGGGTTTTGCTTTGCTTTGTAAAAAAACTTACGGTCATAGGAATCATTGGGAACACACATGGAGTTAACAATGCCGCAAAACCTGAAAGGAAAGCAATAAAAAAGATGGTCCAAAGGCCTTTTTTATCTTGTTTTCTATTTTGCTCAAGCGCCGTAAGTGACTCGTCTGAAACTGCTTTAACAGTATCCTTTACTACTTCATTAGTCTCCAGTAAGGTGTCGATTACCACAGTACCTTCTACCGTTTCAGGGGTTTCTTCCGCTGCTTCAGTGTTATCAGTGTTATCAGTAGTAACAACGGTTTCGGTTTTTTGGGGGGCAGGTACCTCAAAAACCAAATCAACATACGCCGGCGGCAAGCATCGTGTGTCATCGCACACCATGAATTCTACCTCGCCTTTTACAGTAGCGCCTTTATTGCCCGTTAATTTTATGCGTTTGGTAAATGTTGCGCTGTTTGCAAAAAAAGTAATTAGCATATCGAAAACAGGATCTTTTTCAGTTATGCCCTTGCTTTCCTTAATTTTTCCAACAGATTTGTAAGCGGCGTTTTCCTCAAACGTAAAAAGCGTTGGCAATGGTCCATCAGGTGGAACTTCCTGAGAGTAAAGGTGCCATTTGTCTTCAATTGAAGCCTTTGCAATAAGATCGTATTCGGTCTCAGATATTTTTTTTACACTAGTTGACCATTTTACGGGATCAAGTATTTGTGATTGAACGGAAGCTAGTGAAATCACAGAAAGAAGTAGGAGAAGGAATATTTTTTTCATCAGTTAACTGTATTATAAAGAAAGCTTTAAAAAGACATCAAATTTGGGGGAAAAAATAGAGTATTCAAAATTATGAACCTCTTTTGGGAAAAAACCCTCTAAAAAAAATGTGCAAATTTTCAGAATTTGGGTTTAGAGGTGTTATAATTCCAAATAATTTGGGTTCCTTTCTCTTTCGAAAATAAACATGCATTTCTTCAAAATTGTTTACTTTTGCAAACTTTATTGCAACACCCACATTATGAGCAAGAAATTTAAAGAATATAAAGGTCTAGACCTCCCTAAACTGGCAGAAGAAGTACTCAATTTTTGGAAAGAAGAAAACATTTTTGAGCAGAGTATTTCCATTCGTGAAGGAGCAAAACCCTTTGTGTTTTTTGAAGGGCCTCCATCCGCAAACGGTTTACCAGGAATCCATCACGTTATGGCACGTGCCATCAAGGATATTTTTTGCCGTTACAAAACTCAAAAAGGGTTTAAAGTTGACAGGAAAGCAGGTTGGGATACGCATGGTTTGCCTATAGAGTTGGGCGTTGAAAAAGAGCTAGGCATAACCAAGGAAGACATCGGCATCAAGATTTCAGTGGAAGAATATAACGCAGCCTGTAAAAAAGCAGTAATGCGCTATACCGATGTTTGGAATAATCTTACCGAGCGTGCTGGCTATTGGGTAGATATGGAAGATCCCTACGTTACATACGAACCAAAATATATGGAAACCGTTTGGTGGCTTCTAAAGGAAATCTATAACAAGAATTTAATCTATAAAGGCTACACCATTCAGCCGTATTCACCAAAAGCGGGAACGGGCTTAAGCTCGCACGAACTCAATCAACCGGGAACCTATCAAGATATTACAGATACTACTGTGGTTGCACAGTTTAAGGCTATGGCAGAAACATTGCCAGATTTTTTAGGCGAAGAGTCAAACAATATTTGGTTTTTGGCTTGGACTACCACACCTTGGACATTGCCTAGTAATACGGCATTAACTGTGGGGCCAAAAATTGATTATGTTTTAGTGAAAACATTTAATCAATATACCTTTCAGCCCATAAATGTTATTTTGGCGAAAAATTTGGTTGCCAGCCAATTTGCAAAAAATTACGAGGAGAAGCCCAATGAAGAGATCCTCGAATCTTATAAGCAGGGAGATAAAGTAATTCCATATTTTATTGCGAAAGAATTCAAGGGTTCAGATTTAGTAGGAATTCGTTACGAACAGCTTTTGGATTATGCAAGACCACACGACAATCCCGAAAATGCTTTCAGAATAATTGCAGGCGATTTCGTGACTACCGAAGATGGAACTGGAATCGTACACACCGCACCAACCTTTGGTGCAGATGATGCCAAGGTTGCGAAAGAAGCCGTCCCGGAAATACCGCCCATGCTCGTAAAAGATGAAAACGGAAATTTAGTTCCGTTAGTTGATCTGCAAGGGAAATTCCGCCCGGAAATGAAAGAACTTGCCGGGAAGTATGTAAAAAACGAATATTACGACGATGCTGATGTTCCTGAAAAATCGGTTGACGTTGAAATAGCAATAAAATTAAAGACCGAGAACAAAGCATTCAAAGTTGAAAAATATTTGCACAGCTACCCAAATTGCTGGCGTACCGATAAACCGATATTATATTATCCGCTGGATTCATGGTTTATAAAAGTAACCGAGTTCCGTGATAGAATGTTCGAGCTTAACAAAGAAATAAACTGGAAACCAAAAGCAACCGGCGAAGGAAGATTTGGAAACTGGTTAGCGAATGCAAATGATTGGAACCTTTCGCGCTCCCGTTATTGGGGAATTCCGTTGCCCATTTGGAGAACGGAAGATGGTAAGGAAGAAATCATCGTTGGTTCTGTGGAAGAACTGAAAACCGAAATGCAGAAAGCTGTTACTGCTGGATTCATGGAGAAAGATATTTTTGAAAATTTCAAACCCGGCGATTTTTCCGAAGAAAACTATGCGAACGTTGATCTTCACAAAAATATAGTGGATAAAATTATCCTTGTTTCGCCAAGCGGAAAACGAATGAAGCGTGAGGCAGATTTGATAGATGTATGGTTTGACAGCGGAAGCATGCCCTATGCACAATGGCACTACCCTTTCGAAAACAAGGAAAAGGTTGAAACTACTTGGCGAAAAGCCGATTTTATCGCAGAAGGAGTGGACCAAACCCGGGGCTGGTTTTATACATTACATGCAATCGCAACGATGATTTTTGACGATATTGCTTACAAAAATGTAGTTTCCAATGGACTTGTATTGGACAAGAACGGACAGAAAATGAGCAAGCGCCTGGGCAATGCGGTAGATCCTTTTGAAACTTTGGATGTGTATGGCCCAGATGCAACACGCTGGTATATGATAAGCAATGCCAATCCGTGGGACAACTTGAAATTTGACCAAGACGGCATTTCGGAAGTGCGCAATAAATTCTTCGGAACCTTATACAATACTTACAGTTTTTTTAGCCTTTACGCCAATCTAGATAATTTTGAGTATCTTGAGGAAGACCTTCCGCTGGAAAAACGCCCAGAAATTGACCGTTGGATACTTTCAGAATTGCACACCCTCATCCAAAAAGTAGATGATTATTACGCAGACTATGAGCCGACCAAGGCCACCCGTGCAATTTCAGAGTTTGTACAGGAAAATCTGAGCAACTGGTTTGTTCGCTTAAGCCGAAGAAGATATTGGAAGGGCAGCTATAATGACGATAAGATTTCAGCTTACCAAACCCTTTATACTTGTTTGGAAACCGTTGCGAAACTTGGTGCTCCCGTAGCTCCCTTTTTTATGGATAGACTTTACATAGATTTAACAAAGGGGACAGCAAAAGATAATAAAGCTTCGGTACATTTGACCGATTTTCCAAAGGCAGACGCTTCGTTCATTGATAAAAAATTGGAACACAAGATGCAGAAAGCACAAACAATATCTTCCTTGGTGCTTTCGTTACGACAAAGAGAGAAGATAAAAGTGCGCCAGCCGCTTCAAAAAATCATGATTCCTGTTTTGGAAGATTCAGAAAAGGAAGAAATTTTAGCGGTTTCAGATTTAATTAAGAGCGAAGTAAACGTAAAGGAAATAGAACTGATAGATGAAGGTTCGGGCATGCTGGTAAAGCAGATAAAACCAGATTTTAAAGCCCTGGGCCCGCGTTTTGGAAAAGATATGAAAGCCGTGGCGGCAGCCATTTCAGCCTTTGACCAAAAACAAATTGCCACTTTGGAAAAAGATGGGGAAATATCAGTTTCTATTAACGAAAAAAATACTATTTTGGCGCTCGCTGACGTGATTATAAGTTCGCAGGATATTGAGGGCTGGTTGGTTGCAAATGCAGACGGAGTTACTGTGGCACTGGATGTTACCATAACCCCGGAGTTACGAAATGAAGGGATATCCCGTGAATTGGTAAACAGGATACAAAACCTGAGAAAAGACAGCGGTTTTGAAGTAACTGACAAAATAGAGGTCAGTCTTCAGGAAAACGAAAAACTGACGGAGGCGGTAAACCAAAACCTGACCTATATAAAAGAAGAGACATTAACGGAAGTTTTGCAATTTCAGCCACAAATTGACCAAGGAACAGAAATTGTATTTGACGATATTGAAACACGTATAAGCATTAAAAAACATTAGATTATGACAGATACAGAAAGAACCAGATATTCAGATGCCGAGCTGGAAGAATTTAGGGCACTTTTAAACGATAAAATAAAAAAGGCGACCGAACAATTAGAATTGATCCAGAGTTCGTATAAAAACGATAGCAATAATGGTACAGATGATACTTCGCCTACCTTTAAGGCTTTTGACGAAGGCAGCGAGGTTATGAGCAAAGAAGCAAACTCGCAGTTGGCCATTCGTCAGGAAAAGTTTATCCGCGACCTAAAAAATGCTTTGGTACGTATTGAAAACAAAACCTACGGAGTTTGTCGCGTAACAGGAAAGCTGATCAATAAGGAACGATTAAAACTTGTACCGCACGCTACTTTAAGCATTGAGGCAAAGAATATGCAGAAATAATATTGTTTCCCAAAGCTGCAAATATTTAAAGGCCCCTTTCCTGGATCGGGGCTTTTTTATTGTCGAAAAAATAAATTTAAGAAGAAGAAAATTTATTATTTAAGCCCAAAAAGCAGTCATAATAATAAACAGCCGCAAACCAAATAATATTGCTATTTTTGCAGCGTTTTCAGAAATTTTTGTAAATGAATTAAAGAGATTCCCGCCGAAATTTTTATGGAGCGCAGTCAAAATACGGGAAAAGTTATGAGCCTAAAAAAAGCCACAATTATTATTGTACTGATTTTACTGATAGATCAGATTTCAAAGTTTTATATCAAAACACATTTTGCTCTAGGCGATGAAATCCGCGTTTTCGATTGGTTCCGAATTCTTTTTGTTGAAAACGAAGGAATGGCATGGGGCGCAAAAATTCCCGGCGAATATGGAAAACTTTTTCTAACCCTTTTTAGAATTGTGGCTATTGCAGGAATAGGGTATTGGCTTTGGGATTCCGTTCGAAAAAAAATGCCGGGCATCTTGATTTTTTGTGTTGCCTTGATTTTTGCAGGTGCGCTGGGCAATATCATCGATTCAGTTTTTTACGGTATTATTTTCAATGATAGTCATCACCAGGTGGCAACGTTATTTCCAGAAACGGGAGGCTACGGAACTTTGTTTCACGGAAAAGTGGTAGATATGCTTTATTTTCCATTATATGGCGGTACTTTGCCCGATTGGTTTCCTATTTGGGGCGGGGAATATTTTACATTTTTTGACCCTGTATTCAACGTTGCGGATTCTTCCATTAGCATAGGGGTGATATTGTTGCTTATATTCAACAAAAAAGCATTCCCAAATCGGGAACCAAAAACAAGGATTTTGGCACAATAAGATTTATTTGAGAAAAAGAATTTTAAAAACTATCCCGTCGGAGCAAGTAAATGGAAGGGATAAATTGGTAAATTCCGAAGAACCCAATAAAGGATAGCCACTCCAAAATATCCAAAAACAAATAGTTTGCTGTAAAAAAGCATAAACCGGTACCGGGTTCCAAAAATCCAATTGGCAATGGTAATTCCTACACCATATATTAAAATTGGCAGGGTCAATACCATCAATGGGTTAAACCGGAATGCCCCATACACATCCCCGTGAAGTAATAAATGAATGGCTCGTTGCGAACCACAACCAGGGCAGAAAAACCCAGTTATATAATTAAAGGGGCAGGGAATAAAAAAATAATTTTCTGACGGGTTATAGAAAAAATAAACAATAAAAAAGCCTCCAAAGAGTAAAAGGATGAGGGCTGATTTCCAAATTTTGTTAGTATCCCGCAAAAACTCCACCTAGACCGATTACGACAAAAAATATTACATAAAGTACCCAAACAATACCTGCGGCAACTGCGCCCCAAATGGCCCATTTCTTGGCTTCATCAGCAGCTTTTTGAGCACCAACAGTATCTCCTTGTGCCCAAAGTTCCTTCACCTTTGTAGATTTAATTATTGAGACAATACCTAAAGGCAGGCAGCATAAAACAGTACATAAAATTGCCCACACCAGATTATTATCTGGCGGAGGACCCATTGGTTGATTAGTGGTTGTTTCCATCTCTTTATTTAATTGGTTAATAATAGTTTAATCTTATAAAGATAATGGGTTATTTTTAAAATTCAATATGTTTTGGGGGGATACACAAAAATTTAAGGCCACATCATTGGTGTTAAAAATAATTTCGGGTTCCGGTTCAAAAAAGGAAAGACCAATAAATAATGATTTGGGATTGCATTTTTTTAAAAACCGATCATAAAATCCTTTTCCATATCCCACCCGGTTTCCTTTTACATCGTAAGCTAACAATGGAACAAAAACAACCTCAATCATATCTGGTGAAATTTCAATGCCAGAAACAGGTTCGGGAATTCCATATTCTGAAGTTTTTAAAAATGTATTTTCCTGCAACAGAAAATGCTGCATTTCCCCAGTTGAAAAATCTGCTTTTGAAACTACAATACTTTTGTCCTTTCCCTGCAAAATATGCATCAAATATTCAGTATTTACTTCTTTTTTTTCGGAAATGGGAAGAAAAATATGGTAGTATGTTTTTTCCCAAATTGGAAGCTTTAAGGCTTGGTTCGCAATCTGAAGGCTCATTGCCTCAATGGAATCCTCGGAAAGATTTTGACGAAGTTTCTTATATTTTGAACGGAGGGCCTGCTTTTCCATCACCTTAATTTTCTCTTTCTTCAGCCTCGGTATTTGCAGTATTTACCGTTGAAATATGAAAAATAGCATCTCCCTGATTTACGATGGGCGATTGGTTCACATTAATTATGTATCCTTCGTTTGGGGAAGTAACCTTAAACCGCATTTTTCCGTATGGATCTGTAATGGTAGCCAGAAATTCACCTTTTTCAACATGCTTGTTGCAATCAATTTTAACATGCAGCAAACCACTGCGGAAGGCACGTATCCATTTGCTTTTTTCAATAATTACGGTTTTTGCTTGTGGTTCGGGGACAGCGTGTCTTTTGCCCAACATGTCTAAATGATTTAGCACCCGCAATATGCCGTCTACACCTTCCTTTGCAATATGCTTATTGCTTTCGCGGCTTTTTCCGCCTTCAAAAAGCAACACGGGAATGCCCATTTTTTGACAGGTATTTCGGTAGGATTTTTCAATAGTATTGGAATAAACCGTGAAGGGAGCATTAAAAACCTTTGCAAGTTCCAACAACCTTTCATCACCCGGTTTTATTCGAATTTGCGCTGCATTGAAACGACTGGCGCCGCCAGTATGAAAATCGAGACAATAATCTGCGTGCGGAAGAATTTTTTTGGTGAAATGATATGCAACACGGCTAGCAAGCGAACCGGTTTTAGTTCCCGGAAAAACTCTGTTCAAATCACGCCCGTCGGGAAAGGAACGGTCGCCGTTCAAAAAACCGAAAACGTTCAATATGGGAATGCAGATAATTGTGCCCCTCTTGGGTTTGTTTAATTTTCTGGCAATAAGTTGGCGCACAATTTCAACCCCATTAATTTCATCGCCATGGATGGCAGCTGTAATCAAAACCGTTGGTCCGGGTATTTTTGCCCGTTCAATAATTATAGGAATTTCAACTTTTGTGGAAGTATAAAGTTTCGCAATGCTGAAATCTACCGTTCGGCTTTCTCCCAGGGCAATCCTTTCGTTTAAAATAACAATATCACGTTCTTCCTTTTTTGCCATAATTAAACGTTACGTTCAATATATTTTATGATTGAGTTTGCAATGTCTTTACCCGTGGCCTGTTCAATTCCTTCCAAACCTGGTGAGGAATTTACCTCCAATATCAATGGCCCGCGAGCAGATTGTAACATATCTACGCCGGCAATGCCTAGCCCCATGGCCTTTGCAGCTTTTAATGCTGCGGTTTCTTCCTCATCTGTAAGTTTTATAACAGTCGCGGTTCCACCGCGGTGCAAATTGCTTCGAAACTCACCTTCCTTGCCCTGTCGCTTCATCGCACCAATTACTTGCCCGTCCACAATGAATGCTCTAATGTCTGCGCCGCCGGCTTCTTTTATAAATTCCTGTACAATAACCCGCGCCTGAAGATTGTTGAAAGCTTCAATTACAGATTCGGCGGCCTTTCGAGTTTCGGCCAAAATTACGCCAATGCCCTGTGTGCCTTCCAAAAGCTTAATAATTACGGGCGCACCCCCGGCTTGGTCCACAATTTCCTTTACGTTTTTGGAATAGTTGGTGAAAACGGTTTTTGGTAATCCCAATCCCGCACGCGAAAGCACTTGCAAACTTCGCAATTTATCGCGCGAGCGTACCAATGCCTGCGATTCAGTAGTTGTAAACACCCGCATCATCTCGAATTGGCGGACCACTGCGGTGCCATAAAAAGTAACCGAAGCCCCAATTCGTGGAATTACCGCATCGGTATGGTCCAGTTTGTGGCCCCTGTAATAGATAACCGGATTTTTCTTTTCTATCACAATATCACACTTGGCATGGTTAATAACCTCAACCTCGTGCTTTCTTTTCTTTGCAGCTTCTACAAGGCGTTGGGTGGAATATAAATGGCTGTTTGCCGATAATATTTTAATATTCATTTTTTATATTTTAATTTGAAGGAAAGGTTGGTTTTGTTAATATCAACCATGTACTTTTTACTTAAGAAATTTCGTCCCAAAAGTACGGGAAAACGCATCTCTTCACGGTCGCTCAGTGTTAAATAAATTGGGTGGGTTTTTCCAAAAAGAACAATCTCTGTTTTAATTCTATATCTGGCTTCCGATTGGCCGTTGCTGCTTTTTACCACTTTTACGTCATATTCGTCAAAAACGATTTCCTTTTCGTGGTAACTGGGGTGTTCTTCATCCAAAAAATTGCATTTTAGGTAGTTGTCTTCCACTTTCATGTTTTTGCAATGTATGGAAGAAGTATAAGCTCCCGTGTCTACTTTCACTTCAATGTCGAAGAGGTTCAGCAATGGAAAATCTGCTTTGTCTATTCTGCCAATATTTCTTTTCAAAGGGTTGGGATTTTATTGCAAGTTAAATAATAAAATTTCCAAATGGCAAATAACAAATTCCAAATAATTTCTAAAATTCAAAAATTTGATACGGAATACGGCGTATTAATTACTTATTTTTTATTTCGTTCAATAAACCCGATCACACTTTTAGAAACGTTCCTTCCCGAAGTATTTTCAATGCCTTCCAATCCCGGCGTGCTATTTATTTCCAAAACCAACGGCCCGTTTTTCGATTGCAGAATATCAACCCCGCAAAAACCTAAATTCATTGCTTTTGCAGCCTTTATGGCAATTTTTTCTTCTGTGGGAGAGAGCGAAATCGTTTCTGAAGTTCCGCCACGGTGCAGATTGCTGCGGAAATCGCCACTCTTGCATTTGCGTTTCATAGCCGCAACCACAACGCCGTCCACAACAATGGCGCGAATGTCTGCGCCGTTTGCTTCCTCAATATATTCCTGGAGGAGAAATTTTACGCCAGCAGCATTCAAGGTTTCAATAGTTGCCAGTGCATTCTGCGGACTTTCAGTAAGAATAACGCCTTCGCCATGCGTGCCTTCCAAAAGTTTTATGATGATTGGTTTGCCGTTGAAGGTTTTAAGTTGTTCCTCAAATTCAAAAAATGAAGCGTAAACAGTTCGGGGCACAGGAATTTGATACTTCGCCAAAATTTGGAAGCACGTCCATTTATCGCGACTGTTTGAAATTCCTTCGGAAGAAGCCACGGTAAAAATTCCCATCGCCTCAAAATGCCTAACCACATTGGTGCCAAAATAGGTGTTGGAAGCACCGATTCTGGGAATTATGGCGTGGAGATCATCCACCAATTCATTCTGAAAATAGAGAACGGCTTTTTCGTTTTCCACGGTGAGATTGCAATAGGAAGGATCCAAAACCTCCATGGTATGATTTCGAGCTTCCCCAGCATTTAAAAGACTTTTGGTGGAATAAAGCGCTTCCCCACGCGATAATATGGCAATGTTCATAGTTGGTTATTCTGCGTGCAATTTAACCAAAAAGAACATTGCCTATAAAACCATTAGTTAAAAATTAACGGTTACCTTTCCTCTTAAAAAAAATGGTGTGCCGGGCGTAAAGTGGATTTCTTCAACAGCTTCCGGTTCGTTAAACAACCTGCTTTCGGTTGCAAATTGGGTTTCGTTCCATTGAGTATCAAAAATATTTTCCACAGCAATCCCGAAAACAAAATTTCTGAAGGTATAATTTATATTGAAATCGGTTACTAAATAACCTTCTGCTTCGATGCTATTGTCCTCATTAGCTGGTCTATTTTTTAGATAGCGGTAATTAATTCCGCCTGAAAAATTTGCAAGATTTTTAACTGCAATTCCTCCAGTTGAAGTAAAATCTGGTGCAAGCGGAATGTAATCTGCACCAGTGGTTTCTTCTGTGCTCCTTGCGTAGGTATAATTTGCATCGCCGTAAAAATACAGCCAATCCAAGGCTTCGTAACGCAGGCCAAAATCAACGCCCAATCGGCGGGTTTTTCCGCTGGGCTCCACAATTCCTGCATCGCCAACATACACAAATTCTTGTTCTAAAAATAAAGCCCAAAAAGCTGTGTTGAAAATTAAGTTATCGGTCAATTTATAGATTCCGCCCAAATCTGCGCCGTAAGCCGCCGGCAAAATATCTTCGCCGCTATTGGCAACAACAACTCGCGTATCATTGGAATGGAAACCGATTCCCGTTTTCAAAAACAATTGGAAATCGCGGTTGGGGCTGTAAATAAAGTTCAACTTCGGACTGGCGAAAATCTTGCTTTCACTTCGGTTATCATAGGTTGGCGACAGTTTGTTTTCGTAATCAAACTTGAAATAATCCAATCGAACGGCAGGATTTATTTTGAAATCGCCCAAGCCAAATTCCGTATTCAAAAAGGCAAAACTGTTAATTTGATCCACATTTCCGAAGGCTATACGATCCAAAATTTCGTAGCGGTTTTTGGTGTGTGAAAGTTCCACATCGTTTACATCGTCGTATCGCACCCCAAGCCCGGCGGTATATTTGAAATCAAAGGCTTCAGAATTTATTTTATCTGAAAATTCGGTCTGGAAGCCTAAAATATTCCGGTCTTCACGTTGCGCAATTTGGTCACCGTTTACAGGGTCATCCAAGAAAAAGGTGAAGTTTGAAAACAGCTCAAAATCATAATGCGAATAATACGCTCGTGTTTCCAACTTTTTATTGTCTGAAAGTAATTTTGAATGATTAACCAAAAGGTTTGTTCGGCTGGTATTTCCACCTTCAGTATCGTCAATGGCTCCAAAACGGTCAATCAAACCCGCATCGATAGCACGTTGCGGAATTTGCCCCGATGCGTCCCACTTGCTTTGGAAATGCGAAGCGGTAAGTTGCAGTTTTTGGTTGTTTGGCAAATTCAGATTGTATTTTGCCATCATATTGAAACGGTTAAAATTCTGTGGGGAGTCAAACGGTCCGTTAAAAGTATTCAGTGAGGCCGCTAGGTATGCATTGCTGTTTTCAGCATTCAAAAGGTTGAAAAGCCCCACGGTCCTAAAAGCATCAAACTGCCCGTATTCCACGGAAACGGAGCTTTGGTCCAGTTTGTCCAAAGTTTTGAAAGCTACGTAACCTGCAGTAGTAAAGTCGCCATATTTCGCATTATAAGGGCCTTTCCCGAATGAAATTTCATCAATTGTTTCGGGAATAAGAAAGTGAAGATCGCTGTACCCTTGGCCGTGCGCATGTGAAACCATATTTACGGGCAATCCATCTACGGAAAGATTGATATCTGTTCCATGGTCAATATCAAAACCGCGCAGAAATATTTGTTCGGCTTTTCCGCCACCGGCGTGTTGGCCAATGATTAATCCGGGAACTTTCCGTAATATTTCCTGCGACGATTTTACGGGCGCAGTTTTTAGATCTACGGCTACAATCTGGCTGAGGGTGTTTACTTGGGGAGTGATGGTTACTTGCTGCAGAGAAACCGTAGCTTCTTCCAAGATGATCATTATTGACTTGGTGAAATTTTCAGCTGTTACCGTATATTCCAAAGTGCTAAAACCTAAAATGGAGAAGCTTATTTGGTCGTTTTCGGCTACATTTTCAAGTGAAAATTTCCCCGAGGCGTCAGTGTGGGTGTGGTTGCCAGAGGTACGGTCAAAGACCGCAACATTCTCCAGCGGGTTATTTTTTGGGCCTACAACTTTTCCTTTTAGTGATTGCGATTGTGCAATTCCAAAGCATAGCATAAGCCCCATTAAGAATATTCTTTTCATGGGTGATTGGTTTAAAAATGAATTTTGAGGGACTGAAAGAATTTTTCCTTCAGCATTTGTGAACTATGAAAAGAATGTTTCGGGAGGCGGGCTGGGGATGGTTTTTACGCTTTTATTAATATGAAAAGTGTAGTAAAAGTTATGGGCTGTATTTTTTTTAATTCTGAAGTTTGTCGCAGGATATTTCTGTGCAAAATGCTTATCAAAAGTATAATTGAAAAACACGCCATCGTGATCGCTGGTTTCTTCCGAAGAAAATATTTTGGAGAAAAATGTAATCAGTTTGTGTTCGTGCGTATGTTCGCGATCCATTACATGGTCTTCTTGGTGGTGCGAATAATCTGAATGCGTCATCACATGTGAAAAAATGTGCATGGCTTCCGCCATTTGTTTTTGCATTGGATTTAGCAAATACAAAATCGCAAGGAAAAGCACGAAATGTTTTTTAAAAGAAATATGAAAACTGCTTTTGGCCATTTCTATTCAGTTGGTTGTAATAGATACGCAATATTCGCACTCTTGGATTTCCAAGAACTTTCATTTAACCGTTTCTTAACTATTTTTGATTGCGTAAAAATTCCTTAAAAAACAAAACATAAAGTATCTTTGAGCTTATGGCCAATGCTTCGGTAACACTTCAAATTGCAACCCTTCCCGATTCGCCCGGCGTATATCAATATTACGATAAAGATGGCAAACTGCTGTATGTGGGGAAGGCAAAAAATCTAAAAAAAAGGGTTTCATCATATTTCACAAAAAACTTTGACAACAACCGTACGCGGCTTTTGGTGAAGAAAATTGAAACGATAAAGCACATTGTGGTTAAAACTGAAACCGATGCGCTTTTGTTGGAAAATAACCTTATAAAAAATTATCAGCCTCGTTACAACGTGATGCTGAAGGACGACAAAAGCTATCCGTGGATTTGCATTAAAAACGAACGCTTTCCGAGGGTTTTCCCAACGCGGCGCATGATAAAGGACGGCAGCGAATATTACGGGCCGTACACGAGTATGAAAACCGTACACACGCTGCTCGATTTAATTAAAGGTTTGTATCCGCTGCGCACTTGCAACTACGACCTTTCCGAAGAAAAAATTAAGGCGGGCAAGTATAAAGTGTGTCTGGAATATCACTTGGGAAACTGTCTGGGGCCATGCGAGGCGCTTTATTCCGAAAAGGAATACCACGAAAATATTGAGGCCATCCGCAATATTGTGAAAGGAAATTTTAAGGATTCGCTGCATAAATTTAAAAGCCAAATGAAGACGCTTGCGGCAGATTTAAAATTTGAACAGGCGCAGCGAATAAAGGAAAAGATTGATATTTTGGAGAATTACCAAAGCAAAAGCACGGTGGTAAACCCCAAGATCAACAATGTAGATGTGTTTTCAATTATTTCAGACGAAAGCTATACGTATGTGAATTTTCTGCAGCTTTCGCATGGAGCCATTATTAGGTCGCATACTTTGGAAATAAAAAAGAAATTGGACGAAACCGATGAGGAACTCCTTCAGCTTGCCATTGTGGAAATCCGGCAACGATTTAATTCACAATCAAAAGAAATATACGTGCCTTTTGAAGTGGAACTGGGCGAAGAGATAAAAGTACACGTGCCAAAGCTGGGCGATAAAAAGGCAATTCTGGACCTTTCCGAGAGGAATGCAAAATATTTCCGAATGGAAAAATTCAAACAGGCAAAAATCGTTGATCCGGACCGTCATGAAAAACGCATCATGGCACAAATGAAAAAAGATTTAAGGTTGAGTGAGGAACCGCGACATATAGAGTGTTTTGACAACAGTAATATTCAAGGCACAAACCCGGTGGCGGCGTGTGTGGTTTTCAAAAATGGAAAACCCAGCAAGAAAGACTATAGAAAGTTTAATATAAAAACCGTTGTAGGCCCCGATGATTTTGCCTCGATGGAAGAAGTTGTTTATAGACGTTATAAAAGATTGCTTGCAGAAGAGCAACCATTGCCGCAACTCATCATCATAGATGGGGGTAAAGGGCAGCTTTCCTCAGCCTTAAAAAGCTTGGATAAGTTGGGTTTACGGGGAAAAATAGCTATTATAGGTATTGCAAAACGTTTGGAAGAACTGTTTTATCCTGAAGATCCCATTCCGTTATATTTGGATAAAAAGAGTGAAACCTTAAAAATAATACAGCAATTGCGTAACGAAGCGCACCGTTTTGGTATTACCTTTCACCGCAGTAAGCGCAGCAAACAGGCATTAAATACAGAGCTTGAGACCATACCCGGAATTGGCGAAAAAACGGTGATTGATTTACTAAAACATTTTAAAAGCACAAAGCGGATTGCCTCCGCAAATTTTGAAGAACTTTCAAAAGTAATTGGAGCGAGCCGCGCAAAAAAATTGATAGCGCATTTTAATAATGAATCTTGAAAACTCTCTAAAACCCCTAAAATGAAGTAACCATTTAATGAAAAAGCTACTCCTTTTACTATTTTTTATAATTCCATCAATTATTTATTCGCAAGAAAAGAATGGGGAGGATATAAAGGTAGGTCTGGTATTGAGTGGTGGCGGGGCCAAGGGGCTTGCGCACATTGGTGCTTTAAAGGTAATTGAGGAATCGGGAGTACGTATAGACTACATTGGCGGAACAAGCATGGGTGCAATCATAGGAGCGCTATATGCTTCGGGATATTCGGCAAAACAGTTGGACAGTATTTTTAGGCAAACAGATTTTAGCACGTTGATACAGGACGATATTCCGCGCAGCGCAAAAACTTTCTACGAAAAACAAGAGGCTGAAAAATATGCGCTGGTGTTGCCATTTGATAAATTTAAAATTGGTTTTCCCTCAGGGCTTTCAAAAGGGCAGAATGTTTATAACCTGCTTTCAAAATTGACAAGCCACGTGAGCGCAGTTTCAGATTTTAGTGAATTGCCTATTCCTTTTTTCTGCGTTGCCACAAACGTTGAAAACGGGAAAGAAGTTATCCTGGACCATGGGTATCTTCCCAGGGCAGTTATTGCCAGTGGCGCACTACCCTCACTTTTTAGCCCTGTGGTAATAGATGATAAAGTTTTGATAGATGGAGGCGTAGTAAATAATTATCCCGTGAATGAAGTACGTGAAAAAGGCATGGACATTATTATCGGTGTGGATGTTCAGGATAGTCTAAAGAGTAGAGACAACTTAAAATCTGCTTTTGAGGTTTTGGTGCAGATAAATAATTATCGAACCATAAATGCCATGATAGAAAAACGAAAGAAAACAGATATCTATATTCACCCTAATATCAATGATTTTTCAGTGGTTTCTTTTGACGAAGGGAATAAAATCGTAGCCTCAGGGGTTACTGCAGCAGAAAAATTTAGAAAGGAACTTGAAAGTGTGGCCATGAGACAACAAACATTTGAAAAGAAAGAGATTAAGTTTGAGGCCCGCGACACCATTTTTATAAAAGAAGTTAAAATTGAAGGCAATGAAAAATACACCCGAAGCTATGTTTTGGGAAAATTAAAACTACGCACGCCCGACAAAATAACGTACAAATATTTCAGCGAAGGCATCAATAACCTCTCGGCGACCGGAAATTTCCAGGATATAAACTATAGATTTTTTGAAGACGAAAACAACCAGAACATTTTGCTTCTGCAATTGCGGGAAAGCAATTCTTCCATGATGCTTCGCTTTGCGGCACATTATGATAATCTCTTCAGAACGGCTGCGCTGGTAAATGTTACAAAAAAGAGGCTTTTCACCAATAACGATATAGCTTCCCTAGATTTAATCGCGGGGGATAATCTGCGCTACAATTTTGAATACTATATAGACAAAGGATTTTACTGGAGCGTAGGTTTTAACTCAAAATATCACTTTTTTGAAACAGATGTGCCTCTAGATTTTGTAGATGTAGATTTAGACGCCGTAGTTTCACTTCCTATTAATAACCTCTCCATAAAATATAGTGATTTTACCAATCAACTTTATTTTGAGACACTTTTCCGACGGGTATTTATTTTTGGAGTCGGCGGAGAGCATAAATACCTACGCTATCTTTCGGAAACTATTGGTACTGATGACAACAACCTGCCCCGCACTATTTTTGAAAGCACAAATTACTACAGTGTTTTTGGTTTTCTGAAGTACGATAATTATGACAACAGTTTCTTTCCTAAAAGAGGACTCTACTTTGCAGGTGATTTTCACTGGTATTTATTCGCCCACGGGAAAAATAAGAATTTTGAGCCCTTTTCTTTGGCGAAAGCCAAAATGGGGTTTGCGCATACTTTTTTTGAAAATTTTTCCGGACATTTAACTGCCGAGGGAGGTTTTAAATTGGGCGGCCCAGAAACCACTTCGCTTGACTTTGCTCTTGGTGGCTATGGCTTTAAGGAAATGAACAATATCATTCCCTTTTTAGGCTATGAAGCTGTTTCGCTTCGTGGAAATACATACCTAAAATCTACCTTGACCTTTGATTATGAAATTTTCAGAAAAAACCATATTAACATCTCGGCCAATATTGCCAATATTGGGAACGACCTGTTTGAAACTGGCCAATGGATAGAGAGGGTAGATTATTCCGGCTTTTCGGCTGGCTATGGATTGGAAACCATTCTAGGGCCCATGGAAATAAAATATTCCTATTCTCCAGATCTTGGCAAGAGTGAATGGTATGTGGCACTTGGGTATCGGTTTTAGCATAAACTTAAACGTTTAGCTCCAATATTTTTCCGATATTTGTATGGTTATCGCTGTTCATTTTTTTTGTTCAGAAATCTAAAATTTAAAATCAATTATGCCATTTTATCATAGATTGGGTAAAATACCGCCCAAACGCCATACTCAATTCCGAAAGCCGGATGGCACACTGTATTCAGAGCAACTTTTTGGTACCGTAGGTTTTGATGGTATGTACAGTAATATTTATCATGAACACAGGCCCACGCAAGTAAAGGAAATAAAGAGGCAATACAATGTAGCTCCAAAAATTGCACGGCCCAATAATATAGAATCCCTTCGTTTAAAAGGATTTGACATTAAACCTGAAAAAGATTACCTTGAAAGTAGAAAGACGGTACTTACCAATAGTGATTGCAGCATTATTCTTGGCGCTCCCCAAAATTCACTTAAAGATTATTTTTATAAAAATACTGATGCGGATGAGTTAATTTTTATCCATAAGGGTAATGGAAAGTTGCGGACCTTTTTGGGAAATCTCGATTTTAAATATGGAGATTATTTGTTGGTGCCCCGGGGAATCATCTATCAAATAGATTTTGACACCCAGGACAACCGTCTTTTTATTGTTGAATCACGACGGCCAATTTATACCCCAAAAAGATATAGAAACTGGTTCGGGCAGCTTTTGGAACATTCACCATTCTGCGAAAGGGATATCCGAAAACCCGAACAACTTGAAACGCACGATGAAAAAGGAGAATTTATAATAAAGGTCAAAAAACACGATGAGATTTTTGAGATGGTTTACGCCACTCATCCTTTCGATGTAGTAGGGTATGATGGTTACAATTTTCCATATGCCTTTTCAATCCACGATTTTGAACCCATTACCGGTCGCATACACCAACCTCCACCGGTACATCAAACCTTTGAAACGGACGCTTTTGTAGTTTGCAGTTTTGTGCCCCGCCTCTATGATTATCATCCCTTGAGCATTCCTGCTCCATACAACCACAGCAATATTGACAGCGATGAGGTGTTATATTATGTAGATGGCGATTTTATGAGTCGTAATGATATTGAGGCCGGTCAAATTACATTGCATCCTGCTGGGATTCCACATGGGCCGCACCCAGGCGCTGCAGAACGAAGTATTGGAAAAACTGAAACTGAAGAACTAGCGGTAATGGTGGACACCTTCAAACCCTTGCAGGTTACTGAGGATGGCTTAAAACTTGCTGACGGCACCTATTACCAAAGCTGGTTAGAACATTAAATATTTGAAGATTATTAATTATGAGTAAAGAAGTTAAATCAGTCGATTACGGACTGGAAAAAATTTTTGAGGGCGCAGAAGATTTTCTACCCCTATTAGGAACCGATTATGTAGAGTTTTATGTAGGCAACGCAAAGCAATCCGCACATTTTTACAAGACGGCTTTCGGGTTTCAATCCTACGCCTATAAAGGCTTGGAAACAGGTTCTAGAGATGCTGTAAGCTATGTGCTTAAACAAGATAAAATCAAACTTGTTTTAACAACACCATTAAACAGTAAATCGCCTATAAATGAACATATTGTAAAACACGGCGATGGTGTAAAGGTTATAGCGTTATGGGTTGATGATGCTACAAGTGCTTTTGAGGAAACTACCAAACGCGGCGCAAAACCCTATATGGAACCAACCGTTGAAAAAGACGAACACGGTGAAGTAGTGCGTAGTGGAATTTATACCTATGGCGAAACCGTGCACATGTTTGTGGAACGCAAAAATTACAAAGGACAGTTTCTGCCAGGTTTCCGTGAATGGAAAAGTGATTATAACCCTACACACACAGGTTTAAAATACATTGACCACATGGTCGGTAACGTAGGATGGGGCCAAATGAACAAATGGGTAAAATGGTACGAAGATGTTATGGGCTTTGTGAATTTCCTTTCTTTTGACGACAAGCAAATACACACCGAGTATTCTGCCTTGATGAGCAAGGTAATGAGCAATGGAAATGGCCGCATTAAATTCCCTATCAATGAACCCGCCAAAGGAATAAAAAAATCTCAGATAGAGGAATACTTGGATTTTTACGAAGATTCCGGTGTACAGCATTTGGCAGTAGCCACGGATGATATAATTAAAACAGTTAGTCAGTTAAAGGAACGCGGTGTAGAATTCCTTCCGCCACCCCCACAGGCATATTACGATGATATTCCTAGACGCCTGGGTGATCACATGAAGATGATGAAGGAAGATATCAATGAGCTCAAAAAACTATCAATAATGATAGATGCCGATGAAGAAGGCTATCTATTGCAAATATTCACCAAACCAGTGGAAGACCGTCCGACCCTTTTCTTTGAAATCATTCAACGTATGGGAGCAAAAGGTTTTGGAGCTGGAAATTTTAAAGCGCTTTTTGAGTCTATTGAACGCGAACAAGAACAACGCGGAACCCTATAAATCTTGACAATCCATAAACCCCATCGTCTTTTGAAGGTGGGGTTTATTTTTTTGGAATGGTAGTTGTATTTTTTAAAAACATAAACCCCTAAGTCGGAACCTATGAAAAAGCTATTTGCGCTTTTACTTCTTTTTAGCAACATCTTCTATCTTTCTGCACAAGAAAGAGCTTACGGCGACGGCGAATATTTTAAGTTTCGAGTTCATTATGGTTTTGTAACGGCAGGATATGCTACCCTAAAGGTAAAAGATTCTCGGATTAATGGAAAGGAAGTTTTCCATGTGCGCGGTTTTGGACAAACAATAGGAGTTTCCAAATGGTTTTTTAAAGTTGAGGATGATTACCAATCCTATATTGACAAGGATAGGGATATTCCCTATCGCTTTATTCGAAAGATAGATGAGGGCGGCTATACCAAAGATATCCAAATTGATTTCAATCACACTACAAACATAGCCACTGTAAACGACAAAAAGCACGATGAAATTACGGTCTTTTCGTTCCCAGAAGATACCCAAGATATGATTTCGGCATTTTATTACCTTCGGAACCAATTGGACACTGAAAACATAAAAACGGGCGACGTAATTGAAATGAACATGTTTTTTGATAAAGAAAATTATAAATTCCGGCTAAAATTCCTTGGAAAAGAAGTTTTAGATACTAATTTTGGGCGCGTCAGAACATTGATCTTTAGACCTTATGTGCAATCTGGTCGTGTTTTCAAAGAAAAAGAGAGCTTAACAGTCTGGATTAGTGATGATAAAAATAAAATACCGCTTCTTGTGAAGGCAGATCTGGCCGTAGGCTCCCTAAAAGCAACTTTAACCGAATTCAAAGGATTGCAGCATTCTTTTAAAATAATTGCAGAATAAAAATTACTTAATACAGAAAATTCCCCGCATTGAAGACAATAATATTAGCTACCCTTACCCTTATCCTGCTGACCACTGCTTGTGATAACCAAAAAAATGACCTTGCCAAGGCACCCCCCGTTGTCGAAGAGGCAATTATTGAACAATATGGATATATCCTGAATGATTTTGAAGTAGTTCGTGATACAATCCGCAAAGGAGATACTTTTGGAGACATTCTTTTTGCCAATGGCGTGCCACAGGAAAAAATAATGGAAGTAGCTACTAAATTCCGAGATAGTTTTGACGTGCGTAAAATAGTGGTTGGTAAACCGTATCTTCTTCTAAAATCAAAAGACTCTTTAAACACCACACACGTTTTCATTTATGAAACCAACCAAATAGATTATGCAGTTGTGGATTTTAGAGATACACTTTCCATATACAATAGCCAAAAGCCGGTTCGATATGAGGAAAGGGAAGCCTCAGGGATAATAACGAGTTCACTTTCCGCAACCATGGAGGAGCAAAATTTAAGCCCTTACATGACAGACCAACTAGCCAATATCTATGCTTGGACTATTAATTTTTTTAAGCTTCAACCAGGAGACCGTTTTAAGGTAATTTATACAGAAAAATTTATAGATGATACCATTCCAGCAGGCCTTAAGGAAATTAAGGCAGCTTATTTTGAGCATAATGGTAAACCACTTTATGCCTTCAAATTCAACACGGATGCTACGGGTAAGGTTTTTGGTTATTACGACGAATTGGCGAATAATCTAAAACGGGCTTTCTTAAAGGCTCCCGTAAAATTCAGCAGAATATCGTCTCGATACAATCTTAATAGAAGAATAAAATACTACGGCTTTAAACTGCGCCCCCACCGCGGAACCGATTTTGCAGCTCCCATTGGAACCCCAATATTAGCTACAGCAGATGGTATAGTAACAAAATCTGAGCGTCGTGGTGGAAATGGTAATTATGTAAAGATTAGGCATAATGGTACTTACGAGACACAATACCTCCATATGAAAGCACGTAATGTTAAGGTAGGCCAGCATGTAAGCCAGGGCGATGTAATAGGATGGATTGGTATGACCGGAAACACAAGCGGCCCCCACGTATGTTATCGTTTTTGGAAAAATGGAAAAGAAGTAGATCCGTTTAAAGAGGAAACCCCATTTTCGCAACCACTTCCCAAAGATTTGCACGAACAATATTTTGCAAATCTGCTTCCGCTGAAGGAAAAATTGGACTGTATCGTGTTTTAATTTTTTCAATAATATAACATGTTAATAACATTGTTATTAACTAACTTTCATTTTATCAGGCTTTTAGGTTCAAAACCCTAACTTTATTCTTGAGTCTTTTCCTTAAAGATTTCTTAAACACTTTTATTAGTTTGAGATTATTTAAGATTGTACTTTTGCCGAAATTTTAAACCTAAATCCAAATTCATGAGAAAGTTTTTATTTCTTGTTTTTTTATTGGGCGGTTTTGCCGCTTTTTCGCAAACAACGGTTACCGGTACGGTGATCGATTCTGAATCAAACGACCCCTTGGCTGGTGCCAATGTTGTTGAAACTGGTACTACTAACGGTGCCATTACCGATTTTGACGGAAATTTCACATTGCAAACTTCCGCTTCAACGGGTACGCTTACCATCTCTTATATTGGTTACACTATTGAAAAAGTTCCCTTTAAAAGTGTTAACGGAACAGCAGCTCTGGGTAACGTAAAAATTACTGTAGATGCAGATGCACTTGAAGAAGTAGTGATTGTAGGAAAGGGAATTATAGATATGGCAAAGGACCGTCAAACACCTATTGCTGTTTCCACTATTTCTGCAGCTGAAATCCAAGCAAAAGCTGTTGGTAACGTTGAATTTCCTGAAGTAGTAAAAAGTACTCCGAGTGTCTACGTTTCAAACCAAGCTGGTGGTTTTGGCGACTCACAAATGTTTTTGCGCGGCTTTGACCAAACAAATACGGCTTTTCTTTTGAACGGGCAGCCCATCAACGGAATGGAAGATGGAAAAATGTACTGGTCCAACTGGTCTGGAATGTCTGATGTTGCAAATGCGGTTCAGGTTCAGCGTGGTTTGGGTTCGTCAAAATTGGCAATTTCGTCAGTTGGTGGAACGGTAAACATCGTGTCTCGTGCCGCTGGAAGAAAAGAAGGTGGTTTTGCACGTTTTATGACAGGTAATGATAGTTACTTTAAAGGTACCTTAAGCTATGATTCTGGTCTAAAAGGAAAATGGGCGTATTCCTTTTTGTTCGACCATTGGCAAGCACACAGAAAATATTCTGATGGTACCGCCGGTCAAGGACAAAATTATTTTATCGGTATTGGTTACGTGCCGAATGACAAGCACTCTTTCAACTTCTTGTTGACAGGGGCGCCACAGTGGCACGATCAAAACTTCTCAGACTCATTGGAAGATTACGATCAATATGGAAAACGTTATAATGCGAACTCGGGTTTCTATAACGGAGAACGATTTACTTTTAGAAGAAACTACTACCATAAGCCAATTATCAATTTAAACTGGGATTGGAATATAAGCGATAAAACCAATTTGTCTTCCGTTGCGTATGCCTCTTTTGGTCGTGGTGGCGGAACAGGTCCTGCAGGCAGTTCCCGTAATATTGACGCAGCACGAAACAGCAATGGTGAAATTGATTTCAATGAAATTGAAGAAAACAACATTGCAGGAGCCGAGAACGGAATAGGAAGTTTCGGTCAGGGTTCGGTAGTAAGAAGAATGTCTGTAAACAACCATAACTGGTTCGGATTTCTTACAAACCTAGAAAGTGCTGTAAGCGATAACTTTACGTTCAATCTGGGTGTTGATACCCGTTTTTATAAAGGAAGCCACTGGTATCAAATGAATAACCTTTTAGGTCTACAAGGCTATGCCGATAACCGTGGGTATGGTGATGCAAGAGATAGTGACTATGTAATTAGTGAAACTTTTGAAGCAGATCCTTGGGCAGCTTTGTTCAATTCTGCTGATGAGGGACAACGTTTTAATTATGACTATTCAGAAAATATCAATTACATTGGTGGTTTTGGTCAGGCAGAATACAAAACTGATAATTTCTCGGCTTTTGCACAGGGAGCGGTTTCCACACAAAGCTATCAAAGAGAAGGCCGTGCTGAAGGAAACGAAATAGAAGGCGTTAATGGTCTTGGTAAATCTGAAAAAGTAAATAAATTAGGGTATAACATTAAAGGAGGTATGGGTTATACCTTTATTGAAAATAATACGGTCTTCGCAAATGCAGGCTACTATTCAAGACAACCCTTCCTTGACAATATTTTTTCTGATATTAGAAACTCCAACTACATTTTGGAAGGAGAAAACGAGATTGATAACGAAGAGATTTTAGGTCTTGAGGTAGGCTACAGGCTTCGTGCAGGTAACTTTAGTTTAGATTTGAATGGTTATTACACTACTTGGGGTAATCGTTTTCTTGCTGGGGGTACAATTGATGCAGACCCAAATTCTTCAAACCCTATCGAACAAGTGGACCGTTATCAGCGCTTTACAGATATTACCCAAGTTCACAAAGGCTTTGAATTTGAAGGAAAATACCGTTACTCAAGTGCCTTTATGTTGAGAGCTTTTGGTAGTATTGGAAACTGGAAATATGATGGGGAAACGCCTTATCAAACAAGAGATGATCAAACCAATGCCTTGCTTGAGCAAGGTACCGTGGATCTTACAGGAACAAAAGTGGGCAATGCGCCTCAAACCTCTTTTGGTTTTGGTTTTAAATACAATATTTTTGGAGGTCTAACTGTAGATGCAGATTACAATATCTATACAGATCTATATGGATTTGTTGATGCAGATGATGTAACCAAGGCCGCTCAAGCTGGGGAAGTTTACCAAGCAGAGCGTTTGCCAGCCTACAGCTTGCTAGATGCCGGAATTACTTATAAATTCGATTTTGGTGGCCAGGACTTTACACTTAGAGCAAATTGTTACAATGCCACAAACGAAATGTATTTAAGCCAAAAGGATTCTTTCGGTTATTTCTATGGAAATGGAAGAACTTGGAATGCAAGCATCCGTTACGATTTTTAAAAAAAAGTAGAAAAGTGAGAAAATGCCCCAAAATTTTGGGGCATTTTTTTTATTTATAAACCTTATCTTTGAAACACTTCAAAAATTAGATATATATATGTACACAACCATTCAATTTATTCATTCTTATTGGGCTTATTTAGTGCTCCTTATTGTTTTGCTTGCAACCATCAACGCGTTGGCAGGATTTTTTTCAAAAAGAGAATACGGTGCCAAAGACTTTAGAGTTTCACTCTTTGCGCTCATCGTTACACATATTCAGGTACTTATAGGCTTGGTGCTATATTTTGTTTCTCCGTTGGGTTTACAGAATATTACTAATTCGGGAATGGGGGTTGTAATGAAAGATTCTACCGCTCGGCTATATGCTGTGGAACATCCTTTGATAATGATTTTGACTGTGGTTTTTATAACCATTGGGTATTCAAAGCATAAAAAGAAATTGCTTTCCAACGGAAAATTTAAGACTCTAGCGATATTTTATACCATTGCACTGGTTTTAATGTTAAGCAGAATTCCGTGGAATGAGTGGTTTTAAAGAAAATATTTCTAAAAAAAATCCTGCTGAGCTATTTTCAGCAGGATTTTTTAATTTTAAATGAATAGAAATCTATTCCTAATTTTTCTCCTTAATAAGATATATAAACACGGGAAAGTGATCGCTGTAACCACCCGTGTATCCATTTACAAAACTTCTGAAAGGATACCCTTTGTATTGCCCCCTGGGAGTAGCCAAATAGCTCTTATTGAAAATTCCCGCCTTGTAAAAACGATAGCTTGAATAATCTTTTTTTGCTAATTCAGTAGAGATTATAATTTGGTCAAACAGGTTCCAGCCGTCCCGATAGGCCAAGGTGCCCAATCCTTGTTTAAACATATCTTCCATTGGATTGTAAAGCTCTTTTATTTTCATGTTTTCACGATCATTTTTGGCTTTTAAAACCTCCTTTACACTTTCATTGGTTGGATCATCATTTAAATCGCCCATGGTAATAATTTTTGCATAAGGGTCTTCACTAAATAAGGAATCCATTATTTGTTTGTTAAGTTCTGCAGCTTTTATACGCTTGGGTCTGCTGCGTGCTTCGCCACCACTTCGCGAGGGCCAGTGGTTAACGATAACGTGGATTTTTTCACCGTCCAGCATACCGCTCACCAATAATTGGTCTCTGGTATAAATACGTTTGCTGCGGTCTTGATCGTCATAGATTATAAGTTCGTAGGCTTTGTAATTGGTAGGGGTAAAAAGTTTTTTCTGATATAACAGCGCAACATCAATCCCACGACGGTCTGGACTGTCGAAATGTACAATGCCGTAATCTTTTTTTACCAAGGGTTCCTGGTTTAAAAGATCTTCCAGTACGCGCCGATTTTCTATTTCGCTAACGCCAATGATTGCGGGAGAAGTTCCTGTAACATCTTCACCGATTTCTGAAATTACTTTAGCCATATTGGCCAATTTTGCTTCATAAATCTCCTGGGTCCAATGATCTTTTCCTTGCGGTGTTCGGTCGTCGTCAAAGATAAGTGGATCGTCCTCATAGTCAAAAAGGTTTTCAACATTGTAAAAGGCGATAGTGTTTACTTTGTATTGCTTTTCATTTTGCCCAAAGGATGCGGTAAATGTTAGCACTGTTAAGGTAAAAAACCAAAGGGATAATTTCATAGTGATGTTCAAATATTATGTTTGCGTAAAGTTTTATTCATTAATGAGGCCAAAAGTAGGTATTTCATTTAAAAAATTTATTTTTGCACCCAATTTTAAAGATATCTTAATATTCAAACTTTAAATTTTAGAATGAACAAATTCATTTTTACTTTCATCGTTTTCTTTTCGGGATTTACAATGTTTGCCCAAGAAACCGTTATTTCTGGAAGAGTGATAGACACCAACTCCAGTGAACAAATACCAGATGTAGAAGTCAGTATTTTAAACAGTATTTTCAGTACCACAACAGATGCTGAAGGATTTTTTTCTTTTTCACAGGAAAGCCTTCCACAGGGCGAACAAGTTTTGGTATTGTCAAAATCAGGCTATGTTACCTTAAGAATTCCTGTAACTATCCAAAATGATGCTCCCGTAGCTTTAGAATCCATTTTGATGGAAGTGGATCTATCTGCCATTGAAGCTCAAATTGGGGTAATAAGTCTTTCTGACAATGAATTGGATGAAGACGAGGGAACTTCTTACAATGTTTCAGGCTTGCTTCAAGCATCAAGAGATGTTTTCTTGAATGCTGCTTCGTATGATTTTAGCGCAACCTTTTTCAGACCACGAGGTTATGATTCTGAAGATGGAAAAGTGCTTATCAATGGTTTGGAAATGAACAAGCTTTATAACGGAAGGCCACAATGGTCTAACTGGGGAGGCCTTAACGATGCCCAGCGCAACCAAATGTTTTCGATGGGTACTTCTGCAAATGAGTATAACTTTGGCCACCTTGCAGGTACTACCAATATTATTATGAGAGCGTCGCAATACCGAAAAGGAGGGCGCATCTCTTATGCTACAAGTAACAGAAGTTACCGTGGCAGGGTTATGGGCTCCTATAACAGTGGGTTGTTGCCAAGCGGTTGGGCCTATTCTGTGCTATTGTCAAGACGTTTTGGCGAAGAAGGATTTAATGACGGTACTTTGTACGATGCCAATTCATTTTTTGCGTCAGTAGAAAAAAAATTGAACGACTCCCACAGTCTTAACCTTACAGCATTCTATACACCGAACCGAAGAGGTAAATCTTCGCCCAACACCCAAGAGGTATA
Source organism: Aequorivita iocasae (assembly GCF_016757735.1). Taxonomy (NCBI): domain Bacteria; kingdom Pseudomonadati; phylum Bacteroidota; class Flavobacteriia; order Flavobacteriales; family Flavobacteriaceae; genus Aequorivita; species Aequorivita iocasae. The sequence continues at coordinate 842,183 of NZ_CP068439.1, read as the reverse complement.
CGACCTTAAAGGAACACAATACAATGCATATTGGGGTGAGCAGGATGGCGAAATTCGCAACTCGCGTATTAGGGAAATTGAAGAGCCTGTTATTATGTTGAACCACTTCTGGGATATTTCCGAAAAAACACAACTTAATACCAATGTGGGCTATCAATTTGGAAAAACCGGTAACAGCCGTTTAGGTTACGACAATGCGCCAAACCCAGACCCTACTTATTACCAGAAATTACCAAGTTACTTTTTGGCAGACCCAACGGGCGCCAATTATGAAGGAGCCTACCAAGCTTATTCAAACTTTGTGAACGATGGCCAAATAGACTGGCAGAATATCTATGAAACAAATATTTTTTACGGAGGGACTTCAAGATACTATCTGTATGAAGACCGAAATGATGATAAGCAACTTTCCGCAAATACTATTTTGAACTCGCAGTTGACAGACCACATTGCCTTAACTGCTTCTTTTAATTATAGAAACCTTAACTCAAGCAACTTTGCCAATATGATAGATTTACTGGGAGGCAATGGTTATTTGGATGTTGATACCTTCAACTTTGGCGATGAGTCACAAAGCGATTTGAACAATCCAGACCGCGTTGTTGGTGAAGAAGATAAATTCAAATACAACTTTGAGCTTGACGCTACAGACTATCACGGTTTTGTGCAAGGCCAGTTCACCTATTCCAAAGTAGATTTTTACTTGGCAGGAAAACTAGGAAAAACCACATACCAAAGAAATGGCTTGTACCGCAATGGAAACTTCCCAGACAATTCTTTTGGTAAAAGTGAAGCATTGGATTTTACTACCTATGGCGGAAAAGCAGGAGCTACCTATAAAATATCCGGAAGACACATTTTGGAAGTAAACGGTGCATATTTTACCGATGCGCCTGCACTTAGAAATTCCTTTTCCAACTCACGCCAGAACAACAATACTGTTATTGGTTTAACTGAAGAAAAGAACATGAGCATTGACGGGAGTTACATTTTCCGTTCGCCAATCGTGAAAGCACGTTTAACCGGTTACTACACTTTAATGCAGGATGCTTCTGAAATTTCCTTCTATTATGCCGACGGTATTTCAGTTCCCGGAATTAATTCAACCACTGCATTTGTACAAGAGGTTTTGACTAATATTGATAAAAAGAACGTGGGAGCTGAATTTGGTATCGAAGCGCAAGTTACCCCTACCATTAAGCTAAAAGGTGCCGCAGCTTATGGACAGAATACGTATGACAATAACCCAGACCTCTATATAACCTCTGATGATTTTGACAACGTTGTAAGCTTTGGAAAATCATATTTGGAAAACTATAAAGTTGCTGGCGGTCCCCAGCAGGCTTATCAAATAGGCTTTGAATACCGCGACCCAGACTTCTGGTGGTTTGGCGCAACGACCAATTATTTTAACAATGCATATATAGATGTGTCACCACTTACTAGGACATCAAATTTTTATTTGGACACAGACGGACAGCCTCTTAATGATTACGACCCAGCAGTAGCAAGAGAATTGCTAAAGCAGGAAAAGTTTGACGACTATATGTTGGTAAACGTGGTGGGCGGAAAGTCTTGGAAAATAAAAGATTATTTTGTTGGCTTCTTTGCAAGTATCAACAATATTTTCGACGAAAAATACAAAACTGGTGGTTTTGAACAAGGAAGAAGTGCAAACTACAGAACCCTTTCTGAAGACACCGCAAACGATACCCGTGTATTTGGACCAAAATACTGGTACGGATACGGAACTACCTATTACCTTAACCTTTACGTAAGATTTTAAATAAGAAAAAAGAATTAATTTTATAAATATGAAAAGATTACCGAACATCAAACTTATACCTTTCCTATTTTTCTTAGGAATGATTGCTACTTCCTGTGTGCAGGATGATGACTATAACGTGCCAGAGATTAATGTAGAAGAACCAAACGTTGACGTAAACACCACCATTACTGCCGTTAAAGAAATGTATGGTGGTTTTGAGCCTGTAAAAGTTGAAGCAGGGCCAGATTCTACAGAGCCGCTATATATTGAAGCTTATGTAGTTTCCAGCGATGAGTCTGGTAATTATTACAAGCAACTTATCATTCAGGATAAACCTGAAAACCCAACAGCTGGCCTTTCAATTTCTACAAATGCAACTGACCTCTACACTAAATATGGCCCGGGCCGTAAAATCTACTTCCGCGTAGATGGATTGTATATTGGTGAATATGCTGGTTTGCCTACTATCGGTACTCAAGATGGGGATGAGGTTGGCCGTATAGAGATTGAAGATTTTGAAAGCCGTATCATGCGTTCTACCGAAAGTGTTGAATTGGTTCCTACGGTTATAGGAGTGGCGGAAGCATCAAACCCTGCAAGATTGAATACATTAGTTAAGTTTGAAGGTGTTCAGTTTCCTGAGGGTGTAGCGGGTGTGGAGGCGTACGGAAACCTAGACAATACTTTTGGCGTAAATAGAACCGTAGAAAACTGTGATGGCCAGACTGTTTTATTAAGAACAAGTGGTTTTGCGGATTTCAAAAACATGACTTTACCTGAAGGCAATGGTACCCTAACTGCTATTTTAAGCATTTTCAACAGCGATTATCAATTGTTTATCCGCGATACAGATGATGTGCAGATGGACGGAGAGCGTTGCAGCAACGGTGGTCCCGGCGATGCTTTGGAATTGCCGTTTTCAGAAAACTTTGAAGGGCAAACTGCCGGTACCGGTATGAATGTAAACATCTCAGGATGGACCAACGTAAACGTAAATGGCGGCACACGTCTTTATGAAGTACGTGAATATAATTCGAATAAGTATGCGCAGACATCAGCTTACAACTCAAATGAAAACCCATATGAAGTTTGGTTAGTTACACCAGGCCTTATTTTGCCTAGCGGTTCTAATCCGACCCTTACTTTTGAAACCAATGATGGTTTTTATAACGGCGCTGCACTTACAGTGAAGATATCAACTGATTTTACAGGGGATGTTACAACAGCAACTTGGACAAACTTGAATGCAACCATTTCCAATGGAAACACAGGCGGTTATGGTGATGAGTTTACACCATCGGGGGATGTTGATCTTTCAGCGTATGCAGGTCAAGTAGTTTATATTGCTTACCAATATGAAGGTGCATCAAACGGAACCACTACTACGTACCAAATAGACAACGTTTCTGTAGTGGAATAAGGTTTAAATAATCCATTTTAAAAGCTGCTTGTAATTTTTTACTTGCAGCTTTTTTTATGGAAAAGTTAGCCGGTTATCAAAGCAGAGTTTCCTTGGTATTTAAAATTCCAAGTGCGATCGTCCCACTCGCACTCTCACAGTTTAATCTATCGGTGTTGAGATAACGGGGATGCCCACGCTAGAGTTTGACTGTGGTGAGGATGTAGTAGAGACTTATCCACCAGTTACCAGTGAGGTATCTAGGGAGTAACGTCGGCATGATATCGGCATGCGATCGGCTTGGGGTTGGCATGCAGTCGGCTTAGGAGCGGCTTAAGATTGGTAATATTAGTTTTAAGAGGGAAGAAATATTAATTGCTAATATAGTAAAAAAAGATTTTTTTCCAAATTTAATTGAAGTTGGGAGGATAACATACAGTCCTCCACCAAACTTATTACTATCCAGTAACATATAGAGCGATACCCAAGAAAAACCATTAGTATTAATTTCAATAAGATAATCAACTGTTTCACAGTTCCTATTGATAAGGTTTTTCCTTTCTAAGGTTCCGTCCCGAAATATTTGTCTTTATAAACAAATTTTGAAAAAGGAATCCGTTGAAATTATGCAAATTTCAATTTTTCAAAAAGAAAACCCCCACAACATTCCGCAATGGAAATAAGCAGGGGTTTTTTCTGGTTGGTTACCAGTTTATGTATAAAACAACTATCGCTTTACAATAATAAATTCTGAACGTCTGTTCTGTTGGTGTTGTGCTTCGGTACAGTTAGGGGCACAGGCTACTGCGGGACGACTTTCGCCAAATCCTTGGCCGCTGATACGATCCTTGGCAATTCCTTTTGAAATCACATACTGCACAGTGCTTCTGGCACGTCTTTCAGAGAGGTCCATATTATAAGCTTCAGTACCGCGATTATCGGTATGGCCTTCCACTTTAATTACCATGTCAGGATTCTTCTTCATCAATTCTACCAATTTGTCAAGCTCGAAAGCTGCTTGTGGCTTGATGTTATGCTTGTCGAAATCGAAAAGAATTGGGTTCAACTTTACCATATCGCCTTCTACGATATCGTCAATTGGGCGAAGGGCAATGCGTAAATTTTTCTCTCCACTGCGCTGTGCAGCAATAGTTTCGGCATTGCTTTCATATCCATCCATAAAAGCCTGGACTACGTGCGCTTGGTTGCAGGCAACGGCTAAGGTTCCCTTACCATTGGCATCAGTATTTTGGCTTTTTAATTTATTCTCTTTGCTATCAAAAAGATCCAATCTGGCATTGGCCAAGGCCTGCCCGGTTTCGGCGTCAACAACCATTACTAGAAGTTCGCAGGATTGCAATTTCTTTATTTTATAGATATCATCACTTCCCTTGCCGCCTTTTCTGTTGGAAGACACATAACCTTCCTCTGTGGATGGACTATAATAATATGCAAAATCATCATCACTACTGTTAACTCCAAGTCCAAGGTTTTTAACTTCACCAAAAGAATCTCCGTTGGCTTCTGCTGCAAAAACATCCAGTCCGCCCATTCCCAAATGCGCATCGCTGCTAAAGTAGAGTGTGCCATTGGAGTCCACAAAAGGAAAGCCTTCCTTTCCTTCGGTATTGATGTTATCTCCTAAATTTATAGGGGTTCCAAACGTACCATCTTTTGCTATAGACACTTTGTAAATGTCTGCCTTGCCTTTTCCACCCGGACGATCGCTGGTAAAGTAAAGAGTGCTTCCGTCTGGACTTAAAGCTGGATGACTGTTTGAGTATTGATGATCGTTAAAAGGTACAGGCTTAATGTCTTTCCACTCGCCATTCACGTTTTCGGCATAATAGATATTTAACTGGTTTATGCCTTCTTCGTCTTTTTTGTATTTGCCATTATAGTAATCGTTGCGGTCAAAATACATGCGTTTGCCGTCTGCCGTTATCGCTACGGTGCTTTCGTGGTATTTTGTATTTACGTCTCCATTTAACAGCAATTCGTTCTTTTCAACCCCACCAACCATGGAGGCTTTGTAAATATCCAAAAATGGTTCCTCGTTCCATCCGTATTTTTTGCGGGAAGTGTTTCTGGCAGAAGTAAAATAGAAATCGTTGCCAACGACCATTCCGCCAAAATCTGAATATTTTGAATTCAAGGCGTCAAGATTTGTGGCTGCATACTTTTGAGAATTTTCGTCAACAATTTCAGGCAGATAGTCAGGATTCTTCATAAATGCTACCGCTCTGGAATCGTTCGGTTTCATTGCTGCGAATTGCTTCATATACGTGTTGTACTCGCCAAACTTACCATTCGCCTTAAGCGATTGGGCATAGTTGTAAACCGTTTCAGGATCAACATCCTTCTTTTTTATTACTCTTTTGTAATAGGTTTCGGCTTTTTTGGTATCGTTTATAAAGAAATAACTATTTCCCAAACGTTCAAAAACGTAGGTGCTGCCTTCGCCTTTTTTCAAAAGCTTTTGATAGGCTTCGGCGGCATCGGTATATTGCAGGCGATCGTAGTATTGATCTGCCTTTTTAGTTTTACTGTTTTGTGCGAAAGCCATTGTACTGCTTACCGCTATGAGTAAAAGGATTGTATATATCTTGTTCATCTTAAATGAAATTTGTTTGGTTATTAGAAGAATCTTGGTGAACGTAAAACACGTGGCTTAAAGAACAGGTCAAAGGTGAGCACCACTTCGTGTGAAGCTGGGCCAACTGTTTTCAGGTCTGATGTTACGTGGTCATAAGCATAGCCTATGCGGATGTTCGGGTTAATTTGGAACCCAACCAAACCGCTAAAGGAATCGTCCAATCTGTAAGATGCACCAAGTTCAAATCTGTCATAAAATAGCGCATTCAGGTTTCCATCATAAGATACGGGAGCGTCAAAAGCAGATTTCACCATTACGGAAGGCTTCAGTTTAAAGTTTTCTGAAACTTGGAACACGTATCCTGCGGTTGCGAAATAGTGGTTTGTCTCAGAACCATACTTGATTCCGTTTTCGTCTAGGTGAACCGATTTCAGCATATTTGGAACAGAGAACCCTAAGTAAAACTTTTCACCATACAGGAAAGCACCCGCACCAATGTTTGGGTAGGTATTGTTTATGTCTTCTGAGAAGAAAGGATCGTTTGGATCCTGAAGTTCCAGACTGCTTAGGCCAACCTCGTGAAATGTAGCTCCGGCTTTTAGACCCAAAGCAAGTTTAACGGTACTGCCTAATTGCAAAGTATAGGAGAAGTCTGCGTACACGTTGGTTTCACTTACTGGCCCCAATTCATCTTTTATTGCCGAAAGGCCGAGACCTATTTTCTCACTTATTGGCGAATGTGCCGAAAAGGTAAAAGTAACGGGGTTTTCGTCCATTCCCGACCATTGGTTTCGGTAAAGCGCGGTGAGCGAAAGGCTCTCCTTTGACCCCGCATAGGCAGGGTTTACCACGTTCATATTGTACATGTATTGGGTGTACTGAGGGTCTTGCTGTGCGTGTGTATCCTGAAAGAGTAACACTGCCATCAATACAATTAGAATATATATATGTTTTTTCATCTTTATCTTTTTGATAGTTTAAAAAGTATTTATGGTTTTTAGTTAGCTTCTTGATTAAGATAAATCCAGCCTGTAGCTTGGGAGCCATAGACAGCATCATTACCAGCAAGGTCAATTACATAGAAATAGGTTCCTGTGGGTAGGTCGTTGCCATCATTGGTTTGGCCTCTCCATTGGTTTGTGTAATTGTTCTGCTCAAAAACCAGGCTTCCTAATCTATTAAAGATTTGGAGTTTGTTTATACCGGCTCTATCATTCAAAAATGTAAGATCTAATGTATCATTAAAACCATCACCATTTGGTGAAAGTCCTTGTGATATTACGCAGTTTCCAACTTCGTATAGATTTATGTCTACGGAATCGGTTCCAGAGCATCCGCCCACACTAATAACTACTGTATAGGTTTGTGCGCCTAGTGTTTCTGGAGCAATCATAATATCAAGGGTACTATTGGTTTCATCCCCTATTAAATTGCCATTTAAGAACCATTGGTAGGAGGCTCCCTCTTCTGCCGTAGTAGCTGTTAGCGTACGGGGCTCATTAGCGCATACTTGGAAATCTTCTCCAAGAGATACTTCCAGATCATCTCTAAAAGAAACTGTTATAGTGTCAATAGCTGTACAATTGCCTACAGTAACCAGTACTGAATAAGTGCCTATCTCGCTTATTGTGAGCATAGGATTAACTTCTCCAGCTAGTACTGTGCCATTTAAGCTCCACTCATAATTTGCTTCTTGGGGGTCGTAATTAGATGGAGATGCATCTAAAATGACAGGCTGATCAAAACAGGTCTGGAAATCATCGCCCAATTCAATTTCTACATCACCCAATGTGATAATAACAGTGTCGGTAGCAGAACATTCCCCCACAGTAGCTACAACGGTATAGGTGCCAGCGGTTGTCACTGTTAAGAAAGCTGTTGTTTCATCAGGAATTATAGTTCCATTTAAACTCCATTCAAAAGTTGCTAAGGCAGGATCAAAATCTAATGCTTCAGCCTCTAAAACTACAGGATTTTCAAAACAACTGCTAAAATCGTTGCCCAAGGAAACCTGAAGGTCTTGCGGAAGAATAGTAATTTGATCTGTGGCGGAGCAGCTAGCAATATTTACTAGTACACTATAAACACCGTAGCTGTTAGCAGTAATGGTAGGATTGGTTTCGCCAGGAAGAATAGTGCCATCTAAACTCCATTCGTAAGTAACATCGGCTGGGTTGTAGTTTGACGGTGTTGCATCGAGAATAACGGGATCAAAGAAACAAGTGGCAATATCGTTACCTAATTCAATTAGAGGGGTTTCATAAAAATTTATAGTTACTGAAGCCGTTACAGTACAAGTACCAATAGTAACTTCTACGGAATAAGTACCGGAAGTAGTTACGGTAATGGTCTGGGTGGTTTCGCCAGTGCTCCATAAGAAAGTCGCATCGGCAGGGTCGCCACCGATAATCTCTGCAGTAATATCATAGCTCTGGGCATCGCAAAGGTCCATATCATCACCAACATCTACAGAAAATGACCCTATTCTTGTAACCGTTACCTCGTCAGTTTCCGTCACCTCATCGCCGTTACAATTGGTATAAATAGCTTGTGCAGTATAGGTAGTTGAAGTATCTGTAGGGCAGACAGTAACAGTAGGATCAGTACCTATTACAGTACCAGCACCATCAAGCCAAGAGAAAACTACATTAGACATCCCATTGGGAGTAAAACGCCATGCCTCATTTGAGGCACTCCAGTTTCCAGTGTTTCTTCCTGGGGGGGTGTAGCCTAGACTCCCGTCCTGATTCTGTATCCCTAATACTGCATTCCCATCATTCCAGGTACATCCATTTGGTCTATCTTGAACGTAAACTTCAACTACATTGGTAGTTTCATAAATAACTACCTGTGAGGTCAGGGTTAGAAAATTACAGTCACTTCTATAATAAGGGATATCTGGGAAGTTAACAACCATGGTACGGCAAGGAGATTCACCAAAAACAGTCCAATTGATCTGGCCTGAACCACCTACAGAAGGATCTACGTCCATATAGGGGCCAAAAATGGTTGTGAAAAATAAGTTTGGATCGGGTATAGACTCATCAAAAGACCAATCACAAGTTCCTCCCGGAATATTGTTTATTAGGTCAAAAGAAACTACCGCGTTCGAGCCTATTATCATTTCAGTATAAGTTTCGCCAAAAAAACAGAAATCAAATGGCAACTGAATGGCCTCAGACCAACGGTCATCGATGTTTACCGATACTGGAGTTCCTCCAGTAAACGGAAATGGCGGGTCATAGGGAATGGAAGAAACTTCATAACTGGTGGTTTCTCCAGTATCTAAAAAACTTGCAGTAAGATCTGTACAGGACTGTCCACAGTCCAGTTCCACGTCTTCTCCAGCATAAACATTTGGGCATCCTGGCCCCTGAGAAAATGAAGCAAAAGAGACGGTTAAAAAGCAGAAAAGAAGGAATTGTTTTCTTTTAAAGTTGTGGGTAAAAAAATGAAAGCAACTTTGTAAATAGAGAGGTAATTTTTTATTCATAAAGTTTTTATTGGAGGTTATTATAATTTATTAACTGTTAACTTTTTTTTAAGAGCCGAAATATATGAAATTTTATAGGTTAATTAAAAGCTTATTGCATTTGTTTGTTAAAGAAAAAGCAAGAAGTAAGTGCCTCAGTCCTCCCTAACATTGAGTCTCAATAATTTATTAGAAGAGGGTTTACTTTAATGTGATTATCTTTTTATGACATAACTTAAAATAATCTAGAATGAAAACAGTACCGACTACTATTTTTCGTATTAAAGGATGACCATCACCACAGTTTGAGGATTTTCAAATTTAAGATTTAAAATTTTATAATTGTTAATTGCTTGTAAAGTACAAAAAAGACTTGTCCTTTGTTTTGTACATTTGCCTTATTGATTAAATATTTAGCATTACAAAAAATCAGTACTCATATATAGAAACAATAGTTCCAATATTATCAACAGCATCCATAGCTTATACAATATGAACAGTGCCAACAGAATCAAAATAAGATGATTGAACAAACAGACATTTCTTACGAAAAAACAGTATTAATTGGGTTAATAACCCAATATCAGAATGAAGAAAAATCTGAAGAATACCTTGATGAACTTGAGTTTCTGGCATATACTGCGGGGGGAGAGGTGCTAAAGCGCTTTACTCAAAAAATGGAAGTACCCAACCCCAAAACTTTTATTGGTACTGGAAAGCTGGATGAGGTAAAAGACTTTGTAAATGAACACGAGGTTGGTGTCGCAATTTTTGACGACGAACTTTCGCCGGCTCAGCAAAAAAATATTGAAAAAATTCTTCAGTGTAAAATAATAGACCGAACCAATTTAATTCTTGACATTTTTGCCCAGCGTGCCCAAACAAGTTACGCCCGCACACAGGTAGAGCTGGCACAGTACGAATATCTATTGCCACGCCTTGCAGGTATGTGGACCCACTTGGAACGCCAACGTGGAGGTATTGGGATGCGAGGTCCGGGGGAAACCGAGATCGAAACAGACAGACGTATTGTTCGCGACCGTATTGCTTTGCTTAAAGAAAAATTGAAAAAAATTGACCGCCAAATGCAGGTGCAACGTGGAAACCGTGGGTCGCTGGTGCGCGTGGCGCTAGTAGGTTACACAAACGTAGGGAAATCTACATTGATGAACGTAATTAGCAAAAGCGACGTTTTTGCCGAAAACAAACTTTTTGCAACACTTGATACTACCGTTCGCAAAGTAGTAATTGGGAACCTTCCGTTTTTACTTACCGATACCGTTGGTTTTATCCGCAAATTGCCCACACAACTTGTAGAATCCTTTAAAAGCACACTTGATGAGGTTCGCGAAGCTGACCTACTGTTGCACGTTGTAGATATTAGCCACCCATCTTTTGAGCACCATATCGATTCGGTCAATAAAATTTTAGAAGAGATTGGCAGTGCAGATAAACCTACTATTATGGTTTTCAATAAAATTGACGTCTATGATCCTGAGAAAATTGAGGATGACGATTTGATGACCGAAAAAACAAAGGCGCATTATACTTTGGAAGAATGGAAACAAACCTGGATGGCCAAACTTAACGGAGATGCTATCTTTATTTCAGCATTGAACAAAGAAAATTTTAACGAATTTCGAAAACTTGTTTATGAAAAAGTAAAGGAAATACACACCACACGCTTCCCTTATAACAACTTTTTGTATGATGAGTACACGGAAGAAGATGAAACACCCTAAAATTTAAACTATGAAAAAAGCCGACTCATATTTTTTAAGTCGGCTTTTTGTTATTTGCATTTTTTAAAATCCGTAGGTCAATCCCACGCCCAAAGTTTCACGTATTTGGAAACCTTGTACCGCATTATCGTCATAAATAGCCTGAAAGGTTACGTTTGAAGAGATATATCTATTCACCTTCATAACAAGGTTAAAGGTGTAGTCCACATCCACGTTTTGGGAGTCTTCCAAATAATTGGAATACAGGTTCAAAATGTTTTCTGCGGAAATATTTGCCATAATATCAAATTTGGCATAAGCAGAAATTGAGGCGCCAAATTCAAAACGGGAGCTTTCGTTTGCGTCAACGCCAAAATATTTATTCTCGTTATAAGCATCTAAAGCCCCGGGTACAGTTTCATCTACAGCTGTAAAGTCTTTATCAACCAAAATGAATTTAGCCGTTGCGGGAGAAATATTCACATACAGATTATCACTTTTCTTCCAAAGGAAACCCGGCCCAAACTGAAGGTATGCGGGTGAGAGAATGTGAGTGGTTTCTGTACGGTAGCCTTCGTCTTCAGGATTCAAGTCGCTATTAAACTCATAGCCTTTTGCAAATTGTGTTTTAAAGTTCAGGAACAATGAATAATACCAATTGCTTTCTTTTATCTGTTGGCCAAGAATAGAGTTTAGTTCCAAGCGATCATTGGTTTTCCGGGAATATTTATCATCCTTGTTTTTGGTAAGCCCATATTCACCTATCAGCCTGTTGTTCCAGCTAAGTTTGTCGTGCTTATAATTAAAATCATATGTAAGTGAAAGGTTTCCCGAATAATTGGATGTTCCGCCACCAGTCCATTCTGCGTTAAAGGCAGCTTGGTTGAATAATAAGGAAAGGTTTCCCGCACGCGTCCAACCATTGGGGATGGTATCTTTTGGGGTTTCTTCTTGGGCAATTATGGCCATTGGCGCAGCAAAAAGTACTGCCAGAAGTAAAAGTTTCTTCATCGTTATAAAAGGTTTTGTTTTTGCAAAAGTACTTACTCTTTATTAAATATTTTGATAGAAAATTTTAACGGTTCTTGCTTTTCTTGAAAAGTGGAACTGAAGAACATGCTTCTCCATACATAATACTTTTGGCAATCGGTTGTAATTTTTGCGCCAAAAGAACATAGGCGTTCTGCGGAATAGGTTTATGGGCGCAACCTTTAATTATTACAGGCTTGTCTTTATATTCTGAAATATCCAAGTTTTGAAGTACTTCCGCAAAAAGAATGCTCTCCAGTTCTTCCCAAGTGCCAACGGTAATTTTTTTGGCAAAAGGCGCCAAATGAAGTGATAATAACAAGTAAGCCCATCCGGGAACGATTGCATCTGTGCTGCAAAATAGAGCAACGTATTTATTGTCATATTGGCTCCAATCGTGTTGAGCGGCCTCTTCCCGAAAACTATTTTCACGAAGCACCATACCTTCCAGCAACCATTGTGAAATATCAAACGAAACCCTTTCTCCTTTGGGATAAATTTCCTCAAGATCAAAGGTTACAAGCTTGCTGTTCGCTACGCGATTTATTATTTCTTCAGACACTTTGAAAAGTTATTAGTATTATGAGGTTTTATTTTGCCTAAAGCCTACAGCCTTTTTCAAAGCATCCCAAGTTCCAGCTTGGCTTCTTCGCTCATTAAGTCTTGGCTCCATGGGGGATCAAAAGTAATTTCTACTTCTGCATCTTTAATCATTTTCATGGATTTTACTTTTTCCTCAACTTCCAGGGGCAAGCTTTCTGCTACGGGACAGTTTGGTGTAGTGAGCGTCATCAATATTTTTACCTCGCGGTCTTCATTAATGAAAACGTCATAAATAAGTCCAAGCTCATAGATATCTACAGGTATTTCGGGATCGTAAATGGTTTTAAGGACTGTAACTATTTTTTCGCCCAACTCGGTCATGTCTATTTCTGTTTCCATTACTTTAATTATTAAGTTGTGTTTGATATGCCAAGGCATACATTTTCATTTGCTTTATCATCGACACCAGGCCGTTTGCACGGGTGGGCGAGAGGTGTTCCTTTAGCCCTATTTCATCAATAAAATCTGTATTTGCATCTAAGATAGCCTGTGGTTTTTGATGGGAAAAAACGCGAATCAAAACCGCGATAATACCTTTGGTGATTATGGCGTCACTATCTGCGGTGAAAATAACTTTGCCGTCCCTCATTTCAGAATTGAGCCACACTTTGCTTTGGCAGCCTTTTATCAATTTATCTTCGGTCTTTAAATTTTCATCAATTAATGGAAGCGACTTGCCGAGGTCTATCATATATTCATAGCGCTGCATCCAGTCTTCAAACATTGAAAACTCGTCAATTAATTCTTCCTGTATTGCTTCAATCGTCATAAAATTTTATTCATTTGAATCTTTGGTTGCACTTAAAAGTACACTTCGATCTGTTTTGGAATAAAGGGTTAAAACTCCGTTTTGTAAACCGTATGTTCCGGTGTTGTTCAATGCATTCAAAAAATCTCTCTCCGTGTTCATTATATTTTTGTCCATGCACATCTTTTCGCTCACTGCTAAATCGCCAAAATTAATGCTGTAAAGATCAATTGTGTAATTCCCAAAAACTGAATTGCAACCTGTTGTTCCCCGAAAAGAATTATCTATTGCAGAAAGTGTAAAGGTTGGATTCTTTGTATTTTCCAGTTTCTTTCCATTTATTGAATTTACGGTATAACTGCCCGTTAGTTGAACGCTTCCAGCTACGTCAATTACTTTTTTTGTTTCGTCGCAACCTGTAAAAATTATTACAAATAGTAAAATTGAAACTGTGGCAAGTGCTTTCATAATGATATGTTTTAAAAGTTAGATGTCAAAGTTCAAGTTTTAAGCGTAGGTTAAGGTTCAACTTAACATCATTTTAGCTTTTTTTACCGCTGCTACCAATGCGTCCACTTCTTCCAAAGTATTGTAAAACGCAAAGGAAGCCCGCACCGTACCCGGAATTTTATAAAAATCCATAATAGGTTGTGCGCAGTGGTGGCCTGTGCGTACGGCAATGCCCAATTTGTCCACAATGGTTCCAATATCATACGGATGTATCCCTTCAATATTGAAGGAAATAACCGAGGTTTTAGCAGGGCCGGTGCCATAAATTTTTAAACCTTCAATTTCTAAAAGTTTTTGGGTGGCGTATTTTAAAAGTTCGTTTTCGTACTTTTCAATTGCGTTAAAGCCAATTGCGTTAAGATAATCAATTGCAGCTCCAAAAGCAATTCCGCCACAAATATTGGGCGTTCCCGCTTCAAATTTATGCGGAAGCGCGGCATAGGTAGTTTTCTCAAAAGTTACATCGGTAATCATTTCGCCGCCACCTTGATACGGCGACAATTTGTTGCCCCATGCTTCTTTCATATAAAGGATGCCAACACCGGTTGGGCCGCACATTTTGTGGGCTGAGGTTACGTAAAAATCTACATTCAGTTTCTGAAGATCGGGTTTTATATGCGAACAGGATTGCGCCCCGTCTATTAACACCGCAGCTCCCACTTTATGGGCTTTTTCAATGATTTCAGCAATGGGATTTATGGTTCCCAAGGCGTTTGAAATATGGTTTACAAAAACCAGTTTTGTTTTCGTGGTAAGCAACTTTTCGTATTCCGAAAAAACCAAAATACCTTCCTCATTCATCGGAATTACTTTCAGTATGGCTCCAGTTTTTTCGCAAAGCATTTGCCACGGCACAATATTGCTGTGGTGCTCCAATGCCGAAACTAGAATTTCATCGCCTTTTTTTAGAATTTCAGAAAAACCATTTGCAACCAGGTTTATTCCGTGGGTGGTCCCGGCTGTAAAGACGATTTCATAGGCTTGTTTTGCATTAAAATGGTTTTGGATTTTTCTTCTAGCTCCTTCGTATGCGTCTGTCGCTTCCTGTGAAAGGGTATGTACGCCACGATGGATATTTGCATTGTAGTTGCTGTAATAATCCACAATGCAATCAATAACCTGTTGCGGTTTTTGCGACGTTGCGGCATTGTCCAGATATACCAGCGGATATCCGTTTACCTTTCGGGAAAGTATGGGGAAATCTTTGCGGATTCTTTGGATATCAATGCTCATGAAAAGAAATCATTTTTAAAGCTCAAACCCCAAACTAACCCCAATTTTATTGGCAATAAGTTTGTTGATTCGCACCTTCAATTCTGGAATTTTTACACTTTCCAACACAGTATTGGCAAAAGCATACATCAACAAAGCGCGTGATTCTTTCAACCCAATTCCGCGGCTGCGCAAGTAGAATAGTGCGTCTTCATCAAATTGGCCAATGGTACAGCCGTGCGAGCATTTTACATCGTCAGCAAAAATTTCCAGCTGAGGTTTGGCGTTGATCGTTGCTTTATCGTCAATCAAAATATTATTGTTTTGCTGAAAGGCGTCAATTTTTTGCGCATCTTTTTCAACAATAATTTTACCGTTGAAAACTCCTGTGGAAGCTTCCGCAAAGAGTCCTTTATAGTCTTGGTGGCTTTCACAATTGGGTGCAATGTGGTGTACCAATGTGTTGTGGTCTGTATGTTGTTTGCCTTCCAGAATTGTGATTCCTTTTAATGTAGAATCACAGTGTTCTCCTTTTTGGAAAAAGTTGAGGTTGTTGCGCACTAATTTTCCACCAAAGGCGAAAGTATGCACGCGGCAAACGGTATCGCGTTGTTGTGAAATATAGGTGTTATCAATTAACGAGGCGGTGGCTTCGTCGTTTTGAATTTTATAATAATCTACGTAAGCGCGTTTTTCGGCAAAGATCTCTGTAACCGAATTGGTGAGAACTTCATTGCCGGAAAGGCTTTGGTGTCGTTCTATTATTTGAACGTGGGCGTTTTCGCCAACCACAATTAAATTGCGGGGTTGTAAAAACATTGCGGCTTCATTTCCGGTAGAAAAATTGATTATTTCAATGGGCTTTTCCACTTCTTTGTGAGCGGGAATATGAATGTAAGCGCCTTCTTTTGTGAAAGCAGTATTGAGCGAAGTTAGGCTGTCGCTTTTAGCAGCTTTGTTGAAATAGGTTTCAATGATTGGTTTGTACTTGCTTTTGTTCAAGGCTGCGGACATTAAGCAAACATCAAGCGAATCGTGCGTCGTTTCTGAAAGAAAGGAATTATATACACCATCCACAAAAACAAGCTTGTAAGTGTCTATTTCGTGCAGAAAATACTTGCGAACATTTTTTAGCTCAACATTACGCTCTTTGTTTGAATAAATGCTATAATTAGGCTTCAGCAGGGAATTTAACGAAGTATATTTCCACGCTTCATCTTTCTTCGTTGGAAACCCTTTTTCTTCAAAGATTTTAATAGCATTGTTGCGCACATCGTGCAATGGCGAATCAAACTCCAAATAGTCTTCGAGGGCGATGTATGATGATAATAATTTGTCTTTAAAACTCATTTTTTTCAATTCAGAATTTAGGATTCAATTGTTAAACCAATTCCTCTTTAATCCAGTCGTAGCCTTTCTCTTCAAGTTCATAAGCAAGTTGCTTGCTACCGGATTTTACTATTTTCCCGTTCATTAGTACATGTACAAAATCTGGAACTATATAATCCAAAAGGCGCTGATAGTGGGTGATGACGATTACTGCATTGTCCTGGCTCTTCAATTTGTTTACACCATTTGCCACAATTTTAAGGGCGTCAATATCCAATCCTGAATCAGTTTCATCAAGAATGGCGAGTTTGGGTTCCATCATTGCCATTTGAAAGATTTCGTTTCGTTTCTTTTCTCCTCCGGAAAAACCTTCGTTTAAGGATCGTGAAAGAAATTTTCTATCAATTTCCAGCATATCTGCCTTTTCCTTGATCATTTTCAGCATTTCAGAAGCTGGCATATCTTCTTGGCCTTTTGATTTGCGGGTTTCGTTGATTGCGGTTTTTATAAAGTTTGTAACTGAAACACCCGGAATTTCAACAGGATATTGAAAGGATAGAAAGATTCCTTTATGAGCTCTCTCTTCTGGATCCAATTCAGATATATCTTCGTTTTCAAAAGTGATATAGCCTCTGGTTACATCAAATTCCTCTTTGCCGGCTACAACAGATGCCAAGGTGCTCTTGCCAGAACCGTTGGGGCCCATTATTGCGTGTACTTCACCCGCTTTCACTTCTAAATTAATACCTTGCAGTATATCCTTTCCTTCCAGCCCGGCGTGTAAATCTTTAATCTTTAGCATTTTAATTATTCTTTGTTGTTTCGTTTAGTTTAATTACTTCATCTGAAGGTTTAGTGGCGACATTCATTATTTCGGTAATGGTAATAATCTCTTCCCATTCACTTTCGCTATCGGTGTTTTCCGTAACGTTGCCACGTACGATTACATTTACCATATCCATATCATTTTGCTTTATTGCAGCGACTTGTTTGGATAATTGTTCTGAAAGCGAATTGCGCTTGACGCCATAGATAAAATTATTGCCCATTAGCACCATTACTCCGTTTGAATCGATAAAGTCTCCTTTATAGGCTTTGGATTTTTCAACTGTACCAACTGTAACTTCTTGGGTTTCCTCTTTTTTCTCCTCAGAATTTTTACAGGAAAAAATTGATAGTGAAAGCGCTAATAACAAGATGATTTTTTTCATAAAATATAGCCGTTTTTTAAATTTTTATATATCTCAATAAATTGTTATCCAACCGATCCTTCCAGACTGATTTCTAAAAGTTTCTGGGCCTCTACAGCAAACTCCATCGGGAGTTTGTTTAACACTTCCTTGCTGAAACCATTTACTATAAGAGCAATGGCCTTTTCGGTTTCAATTCCACGCTGGTTGCAATAGAAAATTTGGTCTTCACCAATTTTACTTGTAGTAGCCTCATGTTCTATTTGGGCAGTTTTGTTTTTGGCCTCAATGTAGGGAAAGGTATGTGCTCCACAACTGTTGCCCATTAACAATGAGTCACATTGGGAAAAATTGCGGGCATTGTCTGCATTTGGCATAATCTTTACCAATCCGCGATAGCTGTTCTGTGATTTTCCAGCTGATATGCCTTTGGAAATAATGGTACTTTTTGTGTTTTTGCCAATGTGTATCATTTTTGTTCCCGTATCTGCCTGTTGAAAATTGTTGGTAACGGCAATTGAATAAAATTCACCTATAGAATTATCGCCCTTTAACACACAACTTGGGTATTTCCAAGTAACTGCGCTTCCGGTTTCCACCTGTGTCCAAGAGATTTTTGCGTTTTTTTCACATAGGCCTCTTTTGGTAACAAAATTGTAAACACCACCCTTACCTTCCTTATTTCCGGGAAACCAGTTTTGTACGGTTGAATATTTTATTTCGGCATCGTCCAGAGCGATCAATTCCACCACTGCGGCATGCAATTGATTTTCATCACGGCTGGGAGCCGTACAGCCTTCCAAATAGCTTACATAGCTTCCTTCATCTGCAATAACCAGGGTTCTTTCAAATTGTCCCGTGCCCGCTTGGTTAATTCTGAAATAGGTAGAAAGCTCCATTGGGCAACGAACTCCTTTTGGTATGTAGCAAAAAGAACCATCACTGAAAACAGCGCTGTTTAAAGCGGCATAAAAATTATCCCGTTGTGGCACTACAGTTCCTAGGTATTTTTTTACCAATTCTGGGTGTTCTTTTATAGCCTCGGAAATAGAGCAAAAAATAATTCCTTTTTCCGCCAAGGTTTTTTTAAAGGTAGTTGTAACCGAAACAGAATCCATTACAATATCTACAGCTACTCCAGCTAGTTTTTTTTGTTCGTCCAAAGAAATTCCGAGCCTTTTGAAAGTGTCCAACAGTTCGGGATCAACTTCATCAATACTGTTGTATTTTGGCTTTTTGTTTGGTGCGGAATAATAGGAAATATTCTGGAAGTTGGGTTTTTCATAATGTACGTTTGCCCAATCTGGCTCTACCATTTCCTGCCAATAGCGGAAAGATTCCAGGCGCCATTCAGTCATCCATTCGGGTTCTTCTTTCTTTTTTGAAATAGCGCGTACAATTTCTTCGTTCAATCCAACCGGGAAGGTGTCAGACTCTATATCGGTATAAAAACCATATTCATACTCCTTGGTTTCCAGTTCTTTCTTTAAATCGTCTTCGGTATACTTGCTCATCCTCATTAATTTTTTTAAAGTGAAAAAGACTCACCGCAGCCACAGGTGCGATTTGCATTTGGGTTATTGAACACAAATCCTTTTCCATTCAGGCCTCCACTGTATTCAAGAGTGGTGCCTACTAAATATAAAAAGCTCTTTTTGTCGATGGCTATTTTTACTTGGTCTTCTTCAAAAAGCTTGTCGTTTTCGCCTAAATTGTGATCAAACTTCAATTCGTAGCTCAATCCAGAACAGCCACCACTTTTCACGCCCACGCGCACAAAATCCTCGGCAATATTGAAGCCTTCTTCCGCCATCAATTGCGCGATTTTTGTTTTGGCGCTTTCGCTTATCTTAACCATATGTAGATTAATTCTAAATTAGACGGCAAATATACATCAATTCGCACTTTTAACCATACAGATGCGGGATTTTAAAACTATAGAGCAATAGTTTTAAACAATAATTAACAAGTAGGTTTTGTAATTCTTTAAAGCTGAAAAAGCTTAAAATATCAATTTGGATCCTGAAAATCTGGATTATTGATAAACGAAGGGTCTGAAAGCGAAAGAAGAAAAGCTTTTAAGTCTGCTTTTTCAGATTCTGATAATTGTACCCCACCTCGAGATACCGCTTTCATAAGGGGATCAATTGTTGGTGAGTACACAAGACCTTCGCTATAATGGTTTATCACTTCATCCAAAGTAGCAAAGCGGCCATCGTGCATGTAAGGAGCTGTATAGGCCAGGTTTCGTAAAGAAGGAGATTTAAACCATCCATCTTGGCTGGGGTCTCCGGTAACATTGCCTAGACCTTTGTCTGTGATAATTGCATCAAGACCATTGTTGTGAAAAATATTATCGGTCCACAAGGGGCTGTTTTCGTTTCCGTGGCAGTGGAAGCAATCGCCTCGGGTTTCATCCATGAATATTTGAAAACCATTCAGTTCTTGAGGCGTAAGGGTACCTTCTCCCTGCAAATATTTGTCAAATGGAGAATTTGCGGAAATTAGCGTACGCTCAAATTGCGCAATTGCTTTAGCGGTTAGCTCTTTTGTAATATTTCTCGTTCCAAATGCTTTGTAGAATAATTCGGGATAGGTTGCATGGCCCTGTAAACTTGCCACTGCATTTTCCCAGGTATTGTGCATTTCAATAGGATTGGTTACGGGTTCTAGCGCTTGTGCTTCAATACTCGTAGCACGGCCGTCCCAAAAGAACTTTTCATTTCCATTCCATGCCATATTAAAAAGCGGCATAGAATTGCGTGTTCCCTCAATTCCATCTATCCCCACGCTGAATTGTAAATCGTCGGTAAATGAATTTGCCGGCTTGTGGCAAGATGCGCAGGCTTGGGTTCCATCTCCAGAGAGGATGGGGTCAAAAAATAATTTTTTCCCCAGCGCAATCCCTTCTACGGTCTGGGGATTGTCTGCAGGAATAGTTGGGGGGGGCAATAAACGTTCAAAAATGGGAGGAACGGTCAATGGTTTCGGAGTGGGTGTATAGTCTTCACTAGGTTCCACGGGATCTGGATCGCTTGAACAAGCTGTAACCAAGCTCAAGGCTAGCAATCCAAATATTAATCGAAACATTTGCATGGACCGTTCCTTCATTTTTAATTACTGTGTAATCTCACCAATGCTAAAAACAGTGGCGCCATTTCTTTGCATGTCTTTTTGGGCAAGATAGTTCATCATTAAATCAACGCTGCGGTCATTTAAATCCCAAGTGAGTGGGTTTTTATACCATTCTGAAATATCCATTTTAATTTCAATGGTTGCATCATCGGTTATGGTAAAGTTTTGGTCAAATTCAAAAGCAATAAAATTTTGCTCAAAAACTCCTTCGCTTACTCTTGCGGTACCATGGTGATATGCGTACGGTTGAGGTGCTCCGGCTGCGTCATCAAATGATCCTTCCATTTGCATAAAATGATATCCACCACCAAGCATTGATGGCCAGTTCCAGTTTGCGGCATTCAAGTCTGGGTAAGCTCCGCTCATATTGTCTGCTTGATTAAAACCATAAATAAAGGAAATTCCAGTATAATCTCCCGTAATCACATTTAATGCTGGCGATAGTGTTAAAGTTGAAGGGTCGGTTAAATCAACTAAATTATATTCTAGAAAATCAACTGTTGTGCCATCCGCTTTATGGAGAGATATTCTTGAAATTAAATAGCGAAGTTTTGAAATAGATAGGTAATTTCCAGCTTGATTTTGATACACTGATGAGTTAAAATCAGCTGCAGTCACAGGTGTTCCTGCCCAATTTTGTGTAAATGCAAAAGTGACATTTTTTTCATACACACACGAGTCGTCATCTTTAGTGGCATCTGGATTGTAATTCAAGGAATTTGGATCGGTACATCCCAGGACTTCAGGTGATGAATCATCGTCATTATTGCTGCAACCAAAAGCAATAAATGCCAATATAAGTAATAAAGCTAATTTTTTCATAGGTTAAATTAATGGGTTTTTAAATGTTGATTTTATTTTAGTTTAATTAATAAAAAATCTTTAGAGCCTTTATTCATTGGGATATCCACATCGTTGCTTTCTGTATTACCTACTGCTACAATTTTATTATCAGTGGTTTCGATAGCTTCCGAGGCAAAATCCAATCCGGAGCCGCCAATGCTTTTCTGAAATTTCAAGACTCCGTTTTCATCCACTACAAAAATCCAGGCATCGTTAACACCATTATTTGTTGTTAAGTCTATATCATTGCTTCTGCTGTGTCCGGAAAGAATGTAATCTCCATTGGAACGCTGCACAATACTATGTGCGGTATCAAATTGTGAACCACCGAACGATTTTTGCCAAATTTTACTGCCATTGTCATCAAATTTTACCATCCATGCATCGGCATTTCCACGGGGGGAAGTCACGTCTTGGTCGGCACTCCTAGAGTCTCCCACCATAATATAGTTACCGTCCTGGGTTTTTATTGAGGCATAAGAATTGTCTATCTCATTGCCGCCAAAAGATTTGGTCCAGACCAAATCTCCTGTAGCTGTCAATCTTACTGCCCAATAATCATAAGTTCCTTTCGGATCGGTTTTGTCAAAATCAACGCTTTCTGAAGTGCCTGTCATTAAAAAACCGCCATCATCCGTTTCAACAGCGTCATAGCTTCTGTCGTTATTGGTGCCCCCAAAGTAACGTCGCCATTCTTTGGTGCCATCTGCTTTGAGTTTTATGCCCCAAAATTCACCAACTCCGTGAAGGGTTCCTCTGCCCACGTCATTTCCGCCCCCACCACTTGCGGAAACGTCAAAAAAGCCGGTTACAAAATACCCTCCGTCTGAAGTTTGAAAAGCTTTATAGGCTTGGTCGCTTCCAGAAAAACCAAAATTTTCTTCCCATAATATAGTGCCGGCTGCGTCAACCTTTACCACCCAATAATCTTGAAATCCTTCATTTTCAGAAACGTCTCCATCATTACTTGTAGTAAACCCGCTTAAAAGGTAGCCACCGTCATTTGTTTTGGTTATGCGAGAGGCACTTTCATCATCGCTGCCTCCGTAGGTTTTGCTCCAAATAATATCGCCAGTTTTGGCAATTTTAACGAGCCAAAAGTCACTGTCGGTACCGCTTCTGCCTGTTACATCACCATCAGTGCTTCGCGTGGTGCCAAGCACCATGTAGCTTCCATCATTGGCTTCTATAATAGAAACTGCTTCATCAATGCCGCTGCCCCCATAGGTCTTCACAAGCTCTATTTCGCCATTTATTTCTGGTTCGGGCTCGTTGCCATCATCCTTTCCACAGGAAAATAAAAATAGCGGAATAGTAAGCAGTAAAGAAAGTGCTTTTAATTTGGAGTTTTTAAAAATTAGCATAATGGGGATAAACAATTTTTTTAGTCTATTAGCAATCGTTTTGTCGTAGAAGCATTAACCTTCATTACATACATACCAGCTTGAAGGTTTGAAACATCCACATTTTCTGAAAGATTTTGGTCAAAACTTAGATCCAACACTTTTTGTCCGAGCATATTGAAGATTTCAACTTGGTTTATAAGTTCTGTTTTAGACGTAATATTTACAATATCTTTTGCAGGGTTTGGGTAGATTGCAAAATTTGAAGTGGCGTTTTCATTTACTCCTAATGAAGAATCCCTAACTATAAAGAGTCCTCTGTCAATATCACTGATTACAATATTACCACTGGCGAAATAAGGATAAACACTCCAAGCTCCGTCAAAGTTTGTAGAGTTATTGTTTGGATAGGTGTCAAAAAATTTAGTTTCAACCATTTCTTCGCCGCCAATATTGCTGATATCAAAAACTCTTAAGCCTGCACGGTAGCTGGCAAGATAAAACTCATCTCCTTTTACGTATCCATTATGGTCTATGGCCTCATTATCGGCTTCATATTCAAAATGAACTACTGGGTTGTCAAGGTCGGTTACATCAAAAATTATGGTTCTGGTATTAAATCCAAACGCAGATTCGTCCAATTCGTCTCCAATTATAAAGTAGCGCTGGTCTTCAGTAAGCCAGCCTTGGTGGGTATAATCTACACTACTGTAAAAACCATTAGATATTCCAATTGGGTTAGACTTGTTGGTTACATCTACAATGGATACTCTATCTTCATTACTTCCAAAGAAGATTTCACGTCCAGTGTAATCTGTATCAGGGCCATTGTAGATAACTACTTGGGCATCGTGACAGTAATTGTCTCCGCTAAATCCACCTGCCGCTACAGGATTTAATGGGTCTTGAATATTGACAAAGTGAGGGCCTCCGCTGAAGGAACTTGTGCCTACTCCATATGCGTAACCGGTTTCTTCATTAATAACCAAATTATGGCAATGCCCAAAACCGTTGTAATGTGCATCTTCAGTAAAAGTCTCAGGAGCATTCGAGACATTGCGCAAACGCGTTAAGTCAAAAACTTGAATTCCGTGTCCACTAGCTTCACTTACTATAAAAGCGTAATTGTTATATACTTTAATATCTCTCCAGGTGCTTGGATCCGTATGTGTTGGAAGCTTTCCAAGATAGATGGGGTTTACGGGATCGGTAATATCCACAAAGGCAGTACCGTTTCCTAAGCCCATAAGGGCATATTCTTTTCCGTCTTGTGGATCAGTCCACCCCCAAGAATCGTTTCCGCGGTCAGTTCCAAAAACATTTAGGCCAATTCGCGATTGAAGGTCCAATCCGTTACACGGATAAGGTCCAGCATTTCCATTTTGACAAGGGGTTTGTGCAAATGTTATTGCACTCAATAATACTGCTAAAAGGGGTAGTAATCTTTTCATGTGTAAGGTATAAGTTTTAAAAAGGGCTAAATGTAACTATATTATAGCCTATTTTACAAACGCAAAAGGTTAAATATTAGTATAATATTACTTAGGGTTACTGTTAATCAAAAATCCTAAGTGTATCTTAAAGTATGCAGAAGCTTCTTGTTATTGGTTATGTTAGTGTATTTTTGCAAAAATCTTTTAGAAACCTGCAATATGTTTGAAAACAAAGACAATTCCCACACGAGCATTTCAAATTTGGGCGAATTTGGGCTTATTGACCATCTGACCAAAAACTTCAAAATAAAACAAAAGTCAACCGTAAAAGGAATTGGCGATGATGCAGCTGTTATTTCCGCTGATTCGAAAAAAGAAATAGTGGTAACTACTGATTTACTGTTGGAAGGAGTACATTTTGATTTAAGCTATGTCCCCTTAAAGCATTTAGGGTATAAGGCCGTTATTGTAAATCTTTCAGATGTATATGCCATGAATGCCGAACCCACTCAAATAACCGTGAGTATTGCGGTTTCAAACAGATTTCCTGTGGAAGCTTTGGAAATATTATATGCAGGCGTTCAGACTGCAGCAAAAATTTACAACGTAGATGTTGTAGGTGGTGACACCACATCGTCAACTAGAGGATTGCTGATAAGCATTACAGCTTTAGGAACCGTAAATAAAGGCGAGGCAATCTATAGAAGTGGAGCCAAAGAAAATGATTTATTGGTTGTGACCGGCGATCTGGGTGGAGCCTATATGGGGCTTCAGATCTTGGAGCGCGAAAAGGAAGTTTTTAAGGTGAACCCAAACTCAAAGGCAGATTTGGAGCCCTACGCCTATTTGGTAGAACGTCAATTAAAACCAGAGGCTAGAAAAGATATTCCAAATCTATTAAAGGAACTTGGCGTGAAACCTACCGCAATGATTGATATTAGCGATGGACTTTCCTCAGAAATATTGCACATCTGCAAAAACTCAAAGGTTGGTTGCAACTTATACGAAGATAAAATTCCATTAGATCCACAAGTTATTTCCGCTTGCGAGGAGTTTAACCTTGACAGTACTACAATAGCCTTGAGCGGAGGTGAGGATTATGAATTGCTCTTCACAATTAGCACGGAAGATTTTCCCAAAATAAAGGCAAACCCACATTTAACAGTTATTGGACACATAACCGATGAAAAGGAGGGGATACATTTAATTAGCCGTGCGGGAACAAAAATACCTTTGATTGCACGCGGTTGGAATGCATTAAAAGGCGACGAATAGAATTTAAGAAAGTTTGGGTTAGGCATAAGAGAGCCCTATTCCCTTACTTAAAGGGAAGATGTTCTAAAGTAATTTGGCACGCTTTTTTTAATGGATTGAAAGCTTTTTCTTTTTTCTAAAAAAAGTAGACAAACATTCGTTTACTTCGCGTTGTTTAAAAGTAAGTGCTTCAAATTTACCGGAATAGCTGTTGGAAACCTCTTTGCCGCAACAAGCACATTTATATTCACTAATGTGGTCGGTAATTTTGCGGGTTACAATGTAATCATGGCCAAATGCCGTACAGACAAGGCTTAAGATTGGAGTTCCGCTTTGGGGCATAATTTTCTCCATAATTGTTAAATTAATTGGGGTTTATTTACCAATATTAACTTTTTTTTAGATAAAATACAACTTTTATCCGATTAAAAGTAAATATTCAATAATAAAACTCTGGTTTTCTATCAAACTCATATGCCCTCCTTCAATAATTTTTGTATTACAATTACATTGCATGGCTAACTGTTTTGCTTCTGAGACCGGTAAAATAGGATCTTCTTCAGCCAGAATCATATATTTCTTCTTTTCAAAATTTTTTAAAATTTCAGTTCTGTCTTCTCGGTTCCGCATCCCTTGAATGGCAGCTTTTATGCCTTTTGCCGGAAAAGAATAGGCTTCACTTTTTAAAGTTTCAATTTCTGTCGCAAATCTTTCACGTGAAGATTCCGCAAATAGGTTGCCAATAGCCATACTGATATATGCTTGCAAATTCTGATCGACAATCTTTAAAGCCCGATTGCGGTTGGCCTTTCGTTCTTCGGAATCTGCGGCAGGTGTGGAATTGAGGAGAATCAATTTGTCAACTTTTTCAGAAAACATCTCGGCATAGGCCAAAGTAACATAGCCGCCCATCGAGTGTCCTATTAACGTTGCTGACGCAATTTGTAGCTTTTGAAGTACTGCATCCACAACTTCTGCCATTAATTCCATAGTATGTATTTCAGAAACAATGCTACTCTTTCCGTGGCCGGGAAAATCAATTGTAATTACGTGATTATTCCTTGATAGATCTGGAATCAACGGTTTCCACATGGTAGAGCTTTCCAAAAAACCGTGAAGCAAAATAATCGCTGGACCATTTCCGTAGGTTTCGTAATAGATAGAAGTGTTATTGAAGCTTAAAGTCATATTGTGAAAAAGACCTGCAAGCTTTAAAAAGCCCTGCAGGTCAAGTCTAAAAGTCGTGGGTCAAAACGTCTTGTTTCTTGTTTCTATTTATTCATAATTTCTTCAATCTCTTCCGCTTCAATAGGAATATTGCGCATCAGGTTGAAAGGCTCTCCTTTTTTCTGGATAACAACATCGTCTTCCAAACGGATGCCGAAACCTTCCTCTGGAATATAAATTCCCGGCTCAACGGTGAAGATCATATTTTCGGTCATCTTTTCCCAAAGAATTCCGTAATCGTGCGTATCAAGCCCAATGTGGTGGCTGGTGCCGTGCATAAAGTATTTTTTATAAGCTGGCCAGTTTGGATCCTCGGTTTTTACATCTGCTTTATCTAAAAGTTTTAGGTCCAAAAGCGCTTTGGTCATCAGTTTGCCCACTTCTTCGTGGTATTCCTTCCAGTAATTTCCTGGAACCAACATTTTTGTGGCATCGTCTTTAACTTTCTTTACGGCATCGTAAACCTCGCGCTGACGTTTGGTGAATTTTCCGCTCACGGGAATGGTTCGCGTCATATCACTGGAATAGTTTGCGTATTCAGCGCCTACATCCAAAAGAAGCAAATCTCCTTTTTTACATTGCTGATTGTTGACGATATAATGAAGCACATTCGCATTGTTACCGCTGCCAATAATTGGTGTGTAAGCAAAACCGCGGGAACGGTTTCTTAAAAATTCGTGCATAAATTCAGCCTCGATTTCGTATTCCCAAACGCCGGGTTTTACGAAATTCAGAATTCTTCTAAACCCTTTTTCGGTGATATTACAGGCTGTTTGAATCAAATCAATTTCAATTTTATCTTTTACGGAACGCAAGCGTTGCAAAATTGGGTTGCTGCGTTCCCAACTGTGTGCGGGAAATTTTTCTTTCGTGGCTTTGATGAAACGATCCTCGCGGGTTTCGGTTTCCACACTTTGGCGATAATGCTCGTTGGTGTTAAAATAAACACGTTCGGCTTGGGTCATTACTTCAAAGAAAATCTTGTCAAATTCCTTTAGCCAAAAAACGGATTTTATCCCGCTTACTTCCGTAGCTTTTTCCTTGGTGAGTTTTTCGCCTTCCCAAACGGCAATGTGGTCGTTGGTTTCGCGAACAAAAAGCATCTCGCGGTGGTCTTTGTTTGGTGCATCGGGGAAGAGTACCAAAATGGTTTCCTCTTGGTCGGCACCCGTTAAATAAAAAATATCGCGCGCCTGCTGAAAGGGCATGGTGCTGTCTGCGCCAATGGGGTAAATATCGTTACTGTTGAAAACTGCAACGCTCTTTGGCTTCATCTGGGCCATAAAGTTTTTGCGGTTTTTTATAAAGAGTTTGCTGTCTATTTGATCGTACTTCATGGTATTGTTTTATGAATTTCCCCAAAATTAATTATTTCAAATTAATCCCCATCAGATTATGTATTAAATGATTTATGTGTACAATAAAAATGCGCACGGAGACAAATTAATTTCAAATTTTGTACATTAGAGGAGGTAGGGTTTTTTAAGCTATGGCTGTCTTTTTAAAAAGAATACATATGAAAACAAAGGTACTTATCAATTTTATTTTATTCTCACTTACTTTACAAACCTTCGCCCAAGATCCCAATTGGGAATATCTTCGTAAGGAAAATACAGGTATTGGCGGAGCGTTGCACTATGTGGTACAGGGCGATGCCTTTGGCAATATTTGGACCGGTGGTTACGAATCTTCCGAGGAAGGCAGTTTGGTCCGCATTGCATCTACGGACACCGTTTACACCAATTGGTCCACATATTCCGAAGAATATCTTCCCAATGGCTTGATATATGACATAGCTTTTGACAGCACCGGAATTATATGGGTAGGGTCTGAAGCTGGCATTACAACATCTGGTGATGGTTTGGTGTGGACGCACTACGATGCTTCCAATACACCTTTTACAAGCACTGATGTAGTTGGCATTGCAATAGGAGCCGGAGATACTGTGTGGACGGCCCATGGCGATTCAGCTTTAGGGGGCGTGGGTTATTATGATGGCTCCAACTGGAACTACTACACTTCTGCAAATTCTGGACTGCCTTCTGGCTCTAATTTAAGAGATATTGTTGTTGATGCCAATGGTGTAAAGTGGATTGCTTCCGATAACGGTTTAATTTCATTTGACGGTACTACTTGGCAACATTACACAACTGCCAACAGTGGTCTTTCAGATAATGATGTTTGGGAAGTGGCGCTTGATGACCAAAATCGAATGTGGGCTCTGGTAGGAAATGCGGTGGATATTTTTGACGGCACAGTCTGGACTCAGATTAATGAGAGCGATTGGCCTATTTCCAATGTTCAAGCACGCTCTTTGGCTATTCAAGGAGAGCAGGTAATTATTGCCGAAGGCGCCAGTTCCAGAGTATTATTATTTGATGGCACAACTTGGACTTCCGAATATATGAATTTAAGCATATTTGATTCATATATTGATGATAGTGGAACATATTGGATCTCTGGCTATGGCGAAGTGGCCAAAAATGATGGGACTGGCTGGATTAGTTATACGGGTTATAACACTGGACTGCCAACCAATTTTAACGAAGATATTTTTATAGACAGCAAGGGCCGCAGATGGTTTGCCAACGGTAATGGCGGAATCCAGGTTTTTGACTGTCCTAAGTGGGAGGTATATGGCCCTGAGAACGGGGGGTTATTCCCCAATCCACAGACCCTGTACTCCACAACCATTGGTACTTCAATCACGGAGGATGCCGATGGTGATATTTGGTTTTCTTATGATGGTACTTCAGGGTATATTATCCATGTGCCCAATGGTGATTATTGGGATTATGCCTCCTGGACTACTTATGATAATACCAATTCTACCCCCTATCTTCAATTTATCGGAGAATTAAATGCAACGGATGACGGTAAATTGTTCGCACTGGCTGATAATAATGCCATTATGTTTGATAAAGTTGCCGACACTTGGACCGTTTGGAACATGTCAAATGGGTTATCGGGCCCTCCATATAGTTTGGGGTCTCGCGGCAATGCCATGTATGTTGGTAGCTATCAAGGAATAGATGTGTTTGAAAATGGTACATGGTCAAATATTGACTTGACCCCACAAGGGATTGAACATGTACTCCATATTGCCTTTGATGCAAATGACAATATGTGGCTCGGCACAACTACTGGATTGTGGAAGTTTGATGGCGCCACTTGGACCAACTGGAACGAAAGCAACAGCAATATTGCCGCTGATTATGTGTCAGCCATTGATTTTGATGCAGACAATAATATCTATATCAGTGCCTACAATACTTTCAGCTGGCCTTATTACGGCGGTTTTTCTTATTTTGATGGTACAGGTAATACCTTCACTACTTTTTTAGATGGTAGTTCACCACTTGCACACAAGCAAGTAGAAGATATTGCGGTTGATTCTTTTGGAAACGTTTGGACCTTGACGCAGAGTGAAGGCTTTACACTTTATAATCCTAATGGAATTGAGGGTTTTGAATGTATTGACAGAACTTTGGAAAGGACACTTAGCACGGGCGATATAACTTTTAGTGAAGAATTGAAGGCCATAAACTATCCAAACCCCTTTTCCGAAACAACTACTGTAACTTTTGCTGCTGGAGATACAAGCCCCGTGACTGTGGAAGTATTTGATGTATTGGGAAGAAAGATAAAATCCCTGAAAATAAAAGAAGTTGTGTATGGGAAAAACACTTTCGACTTAAATCTATCACAGCACACAAATGGAATTTATTTCTGTAAAATAGCTTCAAGCAAATGGAGCACCACAGTGAAGCTTATAAAAAATTAAGCTTATTTCATATATATTTAAAAAAGGCGCCTTGAGCGCTTTTTTTATTAGGAAATTTCATTTGTCCAAACCTTCTCGCTTGAGGCAGCGACATTCCATTCATCTTAAGAAAAAAGTGCAGCGTTTTTCTGGTTTTTTTACGGTTATTCTTAAAAGAAATGTACATTCACATTAGGAAACAAAACAGCCCCAACTTTTCATTATTTTTGAACCTTTTTCAAGCCGAAACCTAAACTGTATAGATGCCCAAAAATAAGTTGATATTTTCCGTTATTTTAATGTTGTTTCTTGCTCTGCACGTCAAAGCCCAAGTGCCAAAAGAAGCGTGCGACAGCCTGATTGCAAAAGGGGTAAGATTGATGTTGGACGGCGAGCACGCACAATCTTTGGAACTCTTGGTGAAGGCAGAGGCGATGGCACAAGAGAACAACTGGCACAAGCAACATTTTTTGGCCGTAAATAATATTGGCGCAAACTATTATTCTATGTTGGACCTGGGCGAGGCGTTAGACAATTATCTGGAAGCCTATACCATCGCCATTAAGGAACTTGACGATAAATATGAAATGATTGTGCTTAACAACATAGCCATTTTGTATTTAAAAGAGGATAAAATTGATCAAGCCCAAGAATATTTCACAAAGGCCTTTACCATCGCTTCAGAAAATACCGATTCTACCAAAATTGCCTTCTATGCTGTAAATTTGGGACTTGTGGCAAATAAAAAAGAAGAGCTGAAAAAAGCCGAAAATTATTTTGCCCAAGCTATTCCGTTGCTTAAGGAAAGGCCAGATATTATTCACAAAGCCTATTTGGGCAAAGCAGAAAACCTAATGCTGAAAAAGCAGTACACCCCTGCGAAGGAAATCCTGCAGCCCCTCTCGCTCTTGGAAGATAAAAGCCAGCATGAAACAAAAATATATGCGCTCCAATTGCTTTCTCAAATAGCGAGGGAACAAAATGATATAGCACAGGCACTAGATTATGCAAATGCCATTCTTAAAAATTCAGATGATGTTGAGGACCGTTTGGAGGCCTTTCAACACTTGGCGAAGATTTATTCCCAGGCCGAGCAATATCAGGAGGCACTGGCGGCAAAAGATTCGGTTTTAAATACCACCCAAGCACTGAATGCGATTAAGAACGGTCGCCTTTTTGAAACAAACAGGGTAAAATTTGAAATCCAGGAATATCGAAATCAATTGCAGGAAAATGAGGAAAAACTAGAAGCTGAACGCACTATGTTCAACATCATCCTCGCTGCCGCCATTATCATCATTTTATTGATCGCGTGGGCCCTCCGAAATAGCTACATACGGGGAAAACAGCGAAAGGTAATCCACGCCCGCAGCCAAGAACTTATGGCACTCGCGCTGGAAAAAGAAAAGAGTGATAAACTGCTATTGGAAAAAAAACTGAAGGAAGAAGAAGCAAGGGCGCTGTTGGAAGAAGAAAGGTTAAAAAATGAAATTGAAGCCCGCAACCGAAAGCTATCTGCCAAGGCACTACATTTATTGGAAAGAAACGAACTGCTCACCTCGTTGGTATTCGAACTGGAAGATTCGCAAGGTATGCAGCAGCAATCAAAACTAAATGCCTATATAAGAAAACTGAAGGGCCTCATACAATCGGATAATGAATGGGAACAATTTATCAAGCATTTTGAGGAAGTAAACCAAGGGTTTTTAAGCGCAGTAAAAGAAAAACATCCAGAGCTTAATGCCAATGACCTCCGGTTTATCTCTTATGTGTATATGAACCTCACCACAAAGGAAATTGCCAACATCCTAAACATTACCGATGCCGCTGCCCGAAAACGCAAAGAGCGCATTTCTCGGAAAATGGATCTTGAGGATAGTTCATTGCTATTCGGTTACCTCTCACACATTCAAATTGAAGTATCACATTTTTGACAGAACATGTCACACTATTTCACGGTAATTTTTTTGGCACGTTGCAATTATTTTCAACATTTGGCCGAAATTAATTTAAACCAAAGAATAGCATGAAACAATTAATTATCTTTTTTACAATAGTGGCTTCGTTTCTTAGCGGGACCATTTCGGCACAATCGCAAATTTCCTATGAAGGGTCCAATGATTATGGCCGTATGTACAATATTATTTACCACCCTACCATTGAAAATAAATTATATGCCGTCACCTTGGGCAACCATATTATGCAAAGCGATGATAAGGGCGAAACTTGGCAGATACTTTACAGCTATCCCGCAAATGGGGTATTCTTGGAAAATTTCAAAATGCTTTCTGAGAATATCTTGACCTTTTCCGCCCAGTATAATGCTAACATGGCGGACAATGCAGTGTATTTTTTTGATGTAACCTCCGGGGAAATTACACGGCAATATACCCCGCCAATTACTTCGGGCGCTGCCAAAACTTGGATAAGCTCCTATTCAGTTTTTGAAGCCAACCCAGATATTGCTATAGTGCACCAATCCTATAGCATTGGCCTTTCGGGCTATTCCAAGGTATATTATACCGCTGATGCTGGGGCTACTTGGGCAATGATTTATTATAATGTGGACAATAATGGTATTTTTCCCAATAATGTAGCCATTAGCCCAGACAACTCCGAAAAACTCTTCATCGCAAGAGGTGCGGGCCCAAATAATGACGAAGGTGGTCTGTTAATATCAGAAGATGCCGGTGTAACTTGGGAAGAGAAAATGCCGGACAACAACTTTAGTGTCATAACCTTCCATCCTCAGGATGCAGACAACATCCTTTTGGGAACTTTTATTGGAAACGAAAACCTCGGGCACGCCCAAAACCTCTACCGCAGCTTAGACGGAGGGGAGACCTGGAACATAATTCCCATTGCTTGGGAAGAAGGAACCTTGGACAATATTACGGGCATCATCTACAATCCATTAGATTTGGACAACATCCTTCTTATGGAAGAAAATGAAGTGGTACTCACTGAAGATAATTGGGCTACCCATACCAAGACCGTATATCCATTAGATAATTTGGAAGGATATTATTACGGCATCCACGCTTCCTTCAGCCCTTTTCAAAATGGAGAACTGTTTGTGAATGCAGATTACTATCCCTTGTTTTCGGAAGATGGCGGCACCACCTTCAGCCTAATGTACAATCCATTTTATGTTGCCGGTATGGCAGGCTTTCAGCAGGACGATGACGACCACCTTTTTCACAGTGTACAAAGGGGACTGGTACACAAAAACCTAACAACAGCCCAACAAAATGCGTATGGTGTTGAACCCATTAACCTTGTGTTCAATAGTGATGCTCCCACTTATATGATAGATAGGGTAACTACTGGACGCGTATATAAATATGGGGGAAACTTTAGCGGATCCTACCTTGAAGTAAGTGATGATTTCGGAAGCACTTATTCCGTATTGCATATGAATTTTTTCGATCAGCTCATTAATCTAACTACAGACCCCAATAACCCTAACGTTATCTGGGCACTGTTTTTAAACGAAGGCGGATTGGTAATAGACTTCAACGATATCAATAATCCTGTGGTAACACCAGTAACCTTACCGGAAGCCGATATTCTTACCGATGTGTTTATTGATGAAAACAATTCAGACAACGTTTTTATTACCGTAGGGGCCCACGTGTACCGTTCCGAGGATGGAGGCGCCACTTGGGAAGAAATGAGCAACGGACTGGGCATCAACCCTGTTACCGATATTATTTTTGATATTGAAAGAAACCCTTTCAACACTGAAGAATTTACCGTAACCGCAAGCAATGGTATTTACAAAACCACCGATAGCGCTGCCAATTGGGAGCAGACCCACCAAACAAATAATGTGAGAAAAGTGGAATATTCCCCATTAAATGAAAATCATGCAGTGGCCACCATCCCATCGGGTGATGGTATAGATAGTAAAATTATGTACACAACAAATGGGGGCGAAACCTGGGTGGCACTTCCATTTGAAGCTATTGCCTATGTAGGTTCGGGGAGTATGGCCTATAAATTTCACGAAGAAAGTGTAGATGCATACATTGCTACTTTTGATTTGGGAATTATTAAATACACAATTGATCTCTCAGCACTTGGAACACCCGACTTTATGGAAGGCGGCAATCCATTTGTGGTTTACCCAAATCCGGCAACTACCACTATAAATATAAAAGAGAACGGTGGCAAAATTGCCGCAGTTTCTATATTCAACAGCTTAGGGCAGGAAGTGATTAAACCCACTGCTATGCAACAAATTGACATCCAAGCATTGAATGCCGGCGTCTATTTTGTTCGAATCCAAAACGTTGAAGGCAACTTTTATGTGAAGCAGATTGTTAAGCAATAGCAAGTAGTTTTATTACCAACTATTAGGCAAGACCTCCGTCCCATTCAGGGATGGAGGTTTTGCTATTTAATGGTTTATTGAGGTGTTTATTTTAAATTATGCACCAAATCCCCCATTACTTATAGCCTCCTTTCGTTCATTGCGCAGAAGAAGTACTTCTTCTCAATAAAAGGTAAAATTTAGTATATAAAGAGTGTACAACTCAGCCTAAGGCTTAAAGCTCGCTCTTCACTCTTCGCTAATTCCCCATAAAGAAAACAATTGCAAAACCCGCCCCATTTATTTACCTTCCACTTTTTAAAACCAGTCTCAATGAATAAACTTTTCCTTTCGGCGCTTTGCCTTGCTACCGCAGTAGCCTTTTCACAACAACCCGCCACTCCCGCAACCGCCGTACAAACAGGGCTGAAACAAAAAACTGAATTTGCGCAGGCCTCTCCAGTAAAAAATCTACCCTTTAAAAGCATAGGCCCCACTATTATGAGTGGCCGCGTGGTAGATTTTGCCGTAAACCCAAACAATCACATAGAGTTTTACGTGGGCTACGCCAGTGGTGGGCTTTGGTACACTAACAATAACGGCACTTCCTTCACACCAGTAATGGACAGCAGCCCCACCCAAAATGTAGGCTGTGTTGCGGTAGATTGGCAAAACGGAACCATCTGGGTTGGCACGGGTGAGGTGAATGCTTCCCGTTCCTCGTATGCTGGAATTGGTTTGCTGAAAAGCGACGACAAAGGCAAAACCTGGCAAAATATGGGGCTTACCGATAGCCACCACATAAGCAGTATTCTTATAAATCCAACAAATCCAAACGAAGTGATTGTGGGCGCGGTGGGGCATTTGTATTCCACAAATGACGAACGCGGCGTTTTCAAAACCACCGATGGTGGGAAAACCTGGAACAAAACCCTTTTTAGAAATGATGAAACGGGTATAATTGAAATTTCAGCCAATCCCAAAAATTTCAATACGATGTATGCCACGGCGTGGGATAAGGACCGAAAGGCGTGGAATTTTGACGGCAGCGGCGAGGGCAGCGGCGTTTACAAAAGCACCGATGCGGGAAGCACCTGGACCAAGGTTTCCACAGAAAATAGCGGTTTGCCAGCAGGAAAAGGCATGGGCCGTATGGGCACTGCCGTGGTGGATGACAATACGGTATATTTAATTGTTGACAACCAATTTCACCGAAAGGAAGAACCCAAAAAAGAGGAAACGGATATCCTTACCAAAGACGATTTTAAAACAATGGACGTGGCTGCCTTTCTGGCCTTGGATGATAAAAAGCTGAACCAATTTTTAAAAATGAACGGTTTTCAGGAAAAATATCGCGCCGAAAACGTAAAGCAAATGATTCGTGTAGGCACTGTAAAACCTGAAGATTTGGCAAAATATCTGGAAGATGCCAACAGCCAGTTGTTTGATACGCCGGTAATAGGCGCTGAGGTTTATAAAAGTACCGATGGCGGCATAACGTGGAATAAAACCCACGAAGGCTTTTTGGACGATCTGTATTATTCTTACGGCTACTACTTCGGAAAAATTCACGTGGACCCCAGCGATGCCAATAAAATATATGTGTACGGCGTACCCATACTAAAATCTGCCGATGGCGGAAAAAACTTCACAAGCATCAGTGCAGATAACGTACACGCAGACCACCACGCGCTGTGGATAAACCCTAAGATGTCCGGCCATTTGATTGACGGTAACGACGGTGGCGTAAACATAAGTTATGACGATGGCAAAACCTGGATAAAGAACAACGCCCCAGCAGTGGGCCAATTCTATTCCGTAAATGTAGATCACGAAAAAAACTATAATGTGTACGGCGGGTTGCAGGACAATGGCGTTTGGGTAGGGCCACACGATTATGAAGCAAATCCAGGCTGGATGCAGGACGGCAAATACCCGTATGAGTTCCTCATGGGTGGCGATGGCATGCACGTGCAGATTGACAATAGAAATAGCGATATTGTTTATACAGGATTTCAGTTTGGCAATTATTATAGGCTGAATAGAAAAGGAGGAGAGCCAGTTTATATTCAACCAAAACACGAACTGGGCGACAGTCCGTACCGTTTCAACTGGCAAACACCTATTCTGTTGAGTCCCCACAATCAAGACATTCTTTATTTGGGCGGAAATAAATTAATGCGAAGCATGAACCAGGGCGATGATTGGACGGCCATTTCGGAAGATTTAACGCAAGGCGGAAAATCCGGAAACGTAGCCTACGGAACCCTGACCAGCCTGAGCGAATCGCCCTTCCAATTTGGCTTGCTCTACACCGGTAGCGATGATGGTTTGGTGTACGTTTCAAAAGATGCGGGCGGTAGTTGGACGAAAATTTCGGACACCTTTCCAAAGGATCTTTGGGTGAGCCGCGTGATTGCTTCTTCACATAAAAAAGAAAGGGTGTATGTTACACTGAACGGCTATCGTTGGGATGATTTTAAACCCTATGTGTATGTGAGTGAAAACTATGGAACTACTTGGAAAGACATCAGCAGCAATTTGCCAACATCTTCCGTTAATGTCATAAAGGAAGATCCCGTAAATGAAAACCTATTGTATTTGGGAACCGATAACGGCGCGTATGTTTCCTTTAATCGCGGTGAAAGTTGGGAAGTATTTTCAAAAGAACTTCCAAATGTTGCGGTGCACGATTTGGTAATTCAGCCAGAAGCAAAACATTTGGTTTTGGGAACACACGGGCGTTCGCTTTATACTGCCGATATTGCATTGCTTCAAAAGTTGAATGAAACCAATAAAAATGAGGTGGTGGTTGCGGAAATGGAACCCGTAAACTTTTCACCGCGCTGGGGAAGCAAATTCAGTACTTGGGGCGAAGTTTATGAACCGGAAGTCAAGATTCAGTTTTACAGTCCGCAAGACGGAAAGGCATCCATCACCATCAAAACAGAAGAAGGGAAAGAATTGCACACTATTTTTATGGATGCAACCAAAGGCGTGAATGTGTTAAACTATGACCTTTCTATTTCTGAAAAAGCAAGTAAAGCTTTAGATAAAACCGATAACAAATTGAAAAAGGCCGAAAACGATACCTTTTATCTCCCCAAGGGAAAATACAAGATCGCAATAGCCATGGGAAGCAATGCTGCAACGCAGCTTCTCGAAATAAAATAGCAATAAAAAAAAGAGGCCTCAGCCTCTTTTTTTAAAATCTATTTATGGAAAATTACATTCCGTAGTTTGGATTCATCTTTTTCCACTCTTTGTACTTTTCGTACTGTGCGGGCTTTAGAATGTCATAAAGAATCCCATCACGTTGCTTTAACAAGTCCTTTTGGTCTATAGTTAAGCGCATATCCTTGTTTTGCATACTATCAATATAGTCTGCATAGCCGCGCTGGTATTTTAAAACTTGGTCTTCACTCATGTTTACATAGTCGTACATAGAAGTCATATCTACTTTCTTTAGTCCAATCCAGTAAACTTCAATTTCGTTATCATTAAGTTTACGTGGAGCGGTAGAAGTCATAGTGCTCTGCTGACTCGCTTTTTTATTAGAATTCATATCGGCACTAGTGGTATTGGACTTATTCATAGTCCAGTCAGTAGAGGTAGGTGTTGGAGCATTGGTGGAACTGGTTGTTTGGTCAGAATTTCTGTTCCATCTATTGTCATCCGGATCGGCCACCTCTCTAATGGTTCCTTTTGTATCGGGCGTATTTTCTACGCTCGTAGTTGCTGTTTGCGTATTTCCGCACGAAAAAAGCGCTATGGAAAAAGTGGCAATTAAAAGTGTTCTTAATGGTTTCATAGTTTTTCTTTTTTTTTATGTTGAAAAATTAATTTACCACAATAAATACTTTAAGTAGTTAATATTTAATCAATTAACCTCGTTTTATAAAAAAAATAACATTTTTTTAAAGACTGGATTGTATTGCTTTTCAGTGCGTGAAAGAATCGGCAGGTTATATCAAGTCTAAATAAGCAAGTTGAAGCTACATTTTTTTGGCAATGGTTGCGGGGTAGTGTATTTTTGTAGTCCGAATTCTCGAAATAAAAACCATAATGGCAATATTATCCTCTTCAATTGCACGTAAAGTTGCTATGGCGCTTTCCGGCTTGTTTCTTGTCTTCTTTTTGGCACAACACTTCACCATCAATGTCACTTCGGTCATAGACCCAGATACCTTTAATAGTTGGTCCCATTTTATGGGGCACAATATTTTGGTGCAGTTTGTCCTACAGCCCGTCTTGATTTTTGGGGTAGTTTTCCATTTTATTATGGGTATTATACTCGAAATAAGAAACAACAATGCGCGACAGATCAGTTACAAATCCTTTAAGGGAAACAGAAACTCTACTTGGGCCTCGCGCAATATGATTATCAGCGGCGCTGTTATTTTGGCGTTTTTGGGGCTTCATTTTTACGATTTTTGGTTTCCGGAAATAGTGTATAAATACGTTGAAGGCAACACGCTGGACGCCACGCGTTATTATCCAGAATTGGTGCACAAGTTTGAAAGCCCGGTACGTACTGGCTTGTATTGTTTGGCTTTTGTATTGTTAGCGCTTCACCTTTGGCATGGCTTTTCTTCGTCTTTCCAAAGTATGGGCTGGAGCAATAAATATTCAAGAGGATTAAGAGCATTCACACAGTTTTACGCAATATTTATTCCCTTAGGCTTTATTTTCATTGCCCTTTACCTTCATTTTAATCAACTCCACTAAAAGAAAAAGCGATGTCGAAATTAGATTCCAAAATACCCAAAGGACCCTTAGCCGATAAGTGGACAAAACATAAAAACGATATAAACCTGGTAAACCCTGCCAACAAACGTAATATTGACGTCATTATGGTGGGAACTGGTCTTGCCGGGGGAAGCGCCGCAGCAACCCTTGCAGAATTGGGTTATAACGTAAAAACCTTTTGCTATCAAGATTCTCCGCGCCGTGCACATTCCATTGCAGCACAGGGAGGTATCAACGCAGCCAAAAACTACCAAGGCGATGGCGATTCAAATTACAGATTGTTTTACGATACTATAAAAGGGGGCGATTACCGTTCACGTGAAGCAAACGTGTACCGCCTGGCTGAGGTTTCGGCAAATATTATTGACCAATGTGTGGCTCAGGGCGTTCCCTTTGCGCGTGAATATGGTGGATACTTGGACAACCGTTCCTTTGGAGGGGTGTTGGTTTCGCGTACTTTTTATGCGAAAGGACAAACAGGACAACAATTGCTTTTAGGCGCGTATTCCGCAATGAACCGCCAGATAAACCGTGGCAAAATCACACCGTACAACCGTCACGAAATGCTTGATTTGGTGATTGTGGATGGGAAAGCCAGAGGAATAATTGCCCGCAATCTGGTAACGGGAGAAATTGAAAGACATTCCGCCCACGCCGTGGTTATTGCTTCGGGAGGTTACGGAAATGTTTTCTTCCTATCTACAAATGCT
Organism: Aequorivita iocasae; assembly: GCF_016757735.1. Taxonomy (NCBI): domain Bacteria; kingdom Pseudomonadati; phylum Bacteroidota; class Flavobacteriia; order Flavobacteriales; family Flavobacteriaceae; genus Aequorivita; species Aequorivita iocasae. The sequence continues at coordinate 801,834 of NZ_CP068439.1, read as the reverse complement.
ATGGGAAGTAACGTTACCGCTTCGTGGAAAATACACAAAAGAGGTGCTTATTTCGCAAATCCATGCTATACACAAATTCATCCCACCTGTATTCCTGTTTCTGGCGATCATCAAAGTAAACTGACTTTGATGTCTGAATCCCTTCGAAATGATGGAAGAATTTGGGTTCCGAAGAAGAAGGAAGATGCTGAAGCTATTCGCCAAGGCAAGAAAAAGCCGAATGATCTTTCAGCCGAAGAACGCGATTATTACTTGGAAAGAAGATACCCATCCTTTGGAAACCTGGTGCCACGTGATGTTGCTTCACGTGCTGCAAAAGAGCGTTGCGACGCAGGTTTTGGAGTAAATAAAACAGGACAGGCTGTATATCTTGACTTTGCCTCTGCCATTGAGCGCTACGGAAAAGAGCAGGCTGCAATCCACGGAAACCATAATCCTAGCAAGGAAGAAGTTACAAAACTTGGAAAAAAGGTTATCGAAAATAAATATGGAAACCTTTTCCAAATGTATGAGAAAATCGTTGATCAAAATCCATACGAAACCCCGATGATGATCTATCCTGCGGTGCATTACACTATGGGCGGCGTTTGGGTAGATTACAACTTGCAGTCCACCATTCCGGGTTGCTACGTAACTGGGGAAGCCAACTTTAGTGACCACGGGGCAAACCGTTTGGGAGCATCGGCATTGATGCAAGGTTTGGCAGATGGTTATTTTGTATTGCCATATACTATTGGCGATTACCTTTCAAAAGATATCAAAACAGGAAAAATCCCAACAGATACAAAAGAATTTGACGAAGCCGAGAACAAGGTCCGCGAGCTTTTGGAGAAGTTGGTAAACAATAAAGGAACACATTCTGTAGATCATTTTCATAAGAAATTAGGCCATATTATGTGGGACAAATGTGGAATGGCACGTAATGCTGAAGACTTAAAATCTGCGATGGCAGAAATTAGAGCACTTCGCGAAGAATTCTGGAGAGATGTAAAGGTTCCCGGTGGATTGAACGAAATGAATGCCGAGCTAGAAAAAGCTACCCGCGTGGCAGATTTCTTGGAGTTAGGTGAACTTTTTGCAAAAGATGCGCTTCATAGAAATGAAAGCTGTGGCGGTCACTTCCGGGAAGAATATCAAACTGAAGAAGGAGAAGCGCTGCGTGACGATGAAAACTTTATGTACGTTGCCGCTTGGGAATATACAGGAGATCCAGGAAATGAAGTGCTTCACAAAGAGGAATTGGAATACGAGAATATTGAAGTTAAATCGCGTTCCTATAAGTAGGAATTAGCGAAGAGCGAAGAGGGTTGAAAAGTGAATTCAATAAAATCATATAAGGAATTGATTGTTTGGCAAAAAGCAATCTTACTTGTAAAAGAAATTTATTTGTTTACTGGCTCTTTTCCAGAAGAAGAAAAGTATGGTTTGATTTCCCAAATGAGACGATCAACGATTTCAGTTCCATCAAATATAGCTGAAGGATGGGGAAGAATGTCGAAGAAAAATTACATTCAATTTCTTAGAACTGCAGGAGGTTCTTTGTTTGAATTGGAAACACAAATAATTATTTCAGCAGAGCTGAATTTTAATAAGAATACTGAAAATATTGAAAGTTTAATAGTTGAAATTAGCAAAATGCTGAATGCACTGATCAAAAGCTTGAATGATAGAGAATAATGCTCTTCGCTTTTCGCTAATCGCTAAATCCTTTATAAAATGAAACTTACACTAAAAATCTGGCGTCAAAAAAACGCAACCACAAAAGGAGAGCTAAAAACATATCCTATTGACGGAGTAGAGGGTGACATGTCTTTTCTGGAAATGCTCGACGTTCTCAACGAAGGTTTAATAAACAAAGGCGAAGAGCCCGTAGTTTTTGATCACGATTGTCGCGAAGGGATCTGTGGAAGCTGTTCACTGCAAATAAACGGTGAACCCCACGGACCTGATAGATTGGTTACAACTTGCCAGTTGCATATGCGTATGTTCAAGGATGGTGACACTATTGTGATAGAACCGTTCCGTGCAAAGGCTTTTCCAGTTATAAAGGATTTGGTAGTAGATAGAAGTGCTTTCGATAGAATTCAGCAAGCTGGCGGGTATATTTCCGTAAATACTTCGGGTAATACTATTGACGCCAACACCATTCCAGTAAACAAGCATGATGCCGATGAGTCTTTTAACGCAGCCACTTGTATTGGATGCGGTGCCTGTGTGGCGGCCTGTAAGAACGCTAGTGCGATGCTCTTCACCTCTGCAAAGGTGAGCCAGTTTGCATTACTTCCGCAGGGCAGAATTGAAGCTACCGAACGTGTGCTTAATATGGTTGCGCAAATGGACAAAGAAGGCTTCGGAAACTGTAGCAATACTGGTGCTTGCGAAATTGAGTGTCCAAAAGGGATTTCCCTTGAAAACATTGCCCGTATGAACCGTGAATATTTAAGCGCGAGTTTGAAGGGATAAATAGATTACACGATAAATTTTAGAAAAAATCCTAAGTAATTTTGCTTGGGATTTTTTATTGCTCAATTGCGGTTTTTTTGTGGTAATGAAACAAATCCTCTTCGTCATCATTTAGATTGTGAAGAATTATTTTTAAAAACTTATCGGTATCATACGGTTTTACAATAATATCATTCATTCCGGAAGCTAAAATTCTGTTTCTCATTTCTTCCACTTCAATGGCCGTCAACGCCACAATAGGAATAATTTTATTGAACATTCTTACCTCTTTGGTTGTCTCAATTCCATCTTTGCCCGGCATATTGATGTCCATCAGAACGAGATCAAAGGTTTCTTGCTGTAATTTTTTTATGGCAATATCGCCACTTTCAGCGACAGCGCCGAGCATTCCGTTATTTTCAAGTATTTTCTTGGTAACTATCTGATTGATGCGATTGTCATCTACTATCAATATCTTCTTTCCGTTTAATATGCTATTGTCGTCCAGGATTTTGTCTTGAAGCAAATGTTTCAAAATTTGGAAACTTAACGTAAAGCTAAAGGTTGATCCCGCTCCGGGTTCACTTTTAAGATTAATAGCAGAACCTGATGCCTCTAGTAATTTTTTTACAATGGTAAGTCCAAGCCCTGTTCCTTGTATTTTAAAATCTTCGGAATCTACTTGCTGGAACTCCTCAAAAATGGCTCTCTGTTTTTCCTTTGGAATGCCAATGCCGTTATCCTTAATACTGAAATGTATAGTCACTTCATTTTCAGAAATTGATTCTTCTTGGGCTGAAATATAAATATCACCATTTGTGGTGAATTTAATAGCGTTGCCTACTAAATTCATCAATATTTGAGAAAGGCGAACGCGGTCGCCCACCAGAGTGTTGGGAATATTTTCTGAAATATCTACATGTAACTTGTTTTTATTTTGGACCAGGGCATATTGAAATGAGGAAACTATGGACTGGGCCAATTCCCTTAAATTAAATGGTGCTTTTATTTCCTCAAGCGTATTGGATTCTAATTTGCTTATTTGAAGCACATCATTAATAAGAGCCAAAAGGTAATCTGCCGAAAATTTTAAATTTTTTAAATCTGCTTGATGATTTTTTAGCGACTCGTCTTCCAAAAGTACAGAGCTTAGGCCAATAACACCATAAAGGGGTGTGCGCAATTCATGACTAACAGTTGAAAAAAACTTGCTTTTCGCCAAGGCCAATTTTTCTGATTTTTCTTTAGCTTTTAAATATTGTTGGTTTTTCTCTTTTAAAGTAAGAGTGAGTTTTTTTCTTCCTCGGTGCGATATGTATAGAATTATCAAAAATAGCCCCATCAAGATGACAGCGCCTATAAAAAATATAAGTAGAATATTGTTGAACAATATTTTTTCTGAAATCAATTTTTTTTCTAATTCGGCTTGCCGTGCCTGCTTTTTGTATTCATTTACGCTAAACTGTGCTGCCGCGTTCTGAATGGCCATTACTTTTTCTTTCTTAAACTGAATTGCGGTAAGGCTGTCGAATTTTTTTCGCGCTAAAAAAGCTTCCTTATAATCACCCGCTTTAAAAAGAGCCTCACTATATTCTTTATAAACTTCGGTTAAAACATCATCAATATAGTTGCCCTTTTCCGCGAAAACAATTGCCTCTTTAAAATTTTCAATAGCATCCCCAGTTTTGTTTGAGGAAAGGTTAAGCTTTCCCTGCAACAGGTTCATTTCGGTTGTTAGGCCCTTAAATTTTAAAGCTTCTATCCCTTCTTTAGCCTTATTAAAAAAGCCGTACGCCTTTTTTTTGTCGCCTTGGTTTAGGTAAGATTCCGATAGGTTGTAATACACCATAGCGACATCTAAGGTGTCATTTCTTTTTTGTGAAAGCGGAAGTGCCTTTTGAAAAAAAGAGAGTGCAGAGTCATATTTTTTTTCGGCTAGGTAAAGCGCCCCCATAAAATTATAGGCACGGGCAATTTTTAATTCGTCTTTTGATTTTTCTGAGAAATTTAAATAATCTTCACCATACTCGTGGGCATTCTTGAAATCTTTCAAGTAAATAAAAGCTGCACCCATAACATACCTTGAATAATACGCAGCACCCATATCGCCTATGAGTTCAGCGAATTTTATATTGTCAATGGAATTTAAGATTACTGAATCATATTTTCCTTCAAAAAGAAGGTAGTCCGTTCGGTCCTGCATGGTCTTGAGGGAATCCTTAAGAGCTGTGAAGGCGGTATCATTTTTAGTTGAAATTGTATCTTGGCCTTCTTGCGAAAATCCTACAGCCCAGATTAAAAGAATAGTAAGGCGTATATAGTTCAACATTCAAAAAATATTCAAAAAAATTATCTCAAGGGCACTAAAATACCACTTTATAATGAATATTGAGCCCGATTGCCGAAAGAGGGCTAGCTTATTGTTTCGGAAAATGATTTGAAGGAATTGCCAAATAAGTTTTAACACCTTCCTTTTCAATATGTTTTTAGTATTTGCGTTTTCAAGTAAATCAGTTTAGATTTATGCGAAAGCGATTGATAATTATATTTTTTTTAGGTTTTGCGGTTAATTCCATTGGACAAATAGGTTCTATAATTGGAAAAGACCACAGTAATGAAAAATCTTTTTTCCATAGTAATAAAGCTACTTTTTCTACTGCTAAACTCGCTTCTTCAATCACAAAAAACGCAACTTCCGATAAGGAAAGGGTCTTTGCAATTTATAAATGGATAGCTTCCAATATTTCTTATGATAACGAATTAAGACTCAGCCCAAAGCTTCAAAAGAAAATTTATATTTCCGAAGAAAATGTAATCAAAAAAGTTTTAGAACGAAAGATGGCGCTTTGCGGTGGCTATGCGTTTCTTTTTACAAGACTTTGTGCGGATGTTGGTATTTCAGCTGAAGTGGTGCATGGTTTCACAAAAGATTATTCGGGGAAAGTTCAAAAAAACATGCAGCCCAACCACACATGGAATGCTGTATTCGTAAACGGACAGTGGCAACTGCTTGATATTACTTGGGCTATAAGCTATGGCAATGGCAATGGGCCCGATGATTTTTGGTTCTTGACAAATCCTGCTGATTTTATATATACTCACTATCCCGAATCGCAACGGTGGACGCTGATAAAAAATTCTATTTCACTTACAGAATTTCAGAAAATTATAAAATAAAAAAACCTCCACATTAACGTGAAGGTTTTTATTTATTATCAAACAAGTGTATTACTAAGCCTCAGCGTTCGGAACGATAGAAACGTAGCTCTTGTTATCTTTCTTTTTGGTAAATTTTACAACACCATCCACTTGTGCGTGTAAAGTGTGATCTTTACCACCATATACGTTTTCACCTGGGTGGTGCGTATATCCTCTTTGTCTTACGATGATATTTCCTGCAATAGCAGCCTGTCCTCCGAAAATCTTAACGCCAAGACGTTTCGATTCTGATTCGCGACCGTTTTTGGAACTACCAACTCCTTTTTTGTGAGCCATGGTTTATACTTTTTTAATTAATGATTTCGGTTTATTTGTTTTTCAACAATTCCTTCGCTTGCTTAACCCACTCGTCTGCTTCAATCTTATCGCGGGTAATTCCGTCGATTGCTGAAAGCTCTTCGCGGTCTGCCGCTTTAAGCTTACTGATCTGCTCCCAAGTATAGATGCCTACTTCGTTAAGTCTAGCTTCGTAGGCTGGGCCAATACCGTTGATTTGTTTTAAATCATCTGCCTCAGCTTTGGTTGCAGTACCAATGCTGTGGAGCACTTTATCGATGTTTATTTCGATTTGTGCGTCTTCAGCGCGGTGCTCTGCACGTGTCACCAAGTTTTCGCTTACTTCAACATCTTTTTTGGATTTTGGTTCGACTTTTTTGGTTTCAGCTTTTGCTTTTGGAGCGGCTGCTTTGGTTTCTTTTTTTGGAGCGGCTTTTTTAGCCTCTTCCTTTTTAGCAGGAGTAGCTCCTGAAGCTACAATGCTCTCGATTATGATTTCAGAAAGATACTGACGGTGTCCGTTTTTCTTACGGAAACCTTTTCTTCTTTTCTTTTTGAAAACTATAACCTTGTCACCTTTAAGGTGCTTTACGACTTTGGCTCCTATTTGAGCGCCGTTTATAGCCGGGGCGCCAATGGTTATGTTGTCTCCGTCACCAATAAGAAGTACATTGTCAAAAGACACTTTTTTTCCTTCTTCTACTGGCAAACGATTTACAAAAACCTTTTGGTCTTTCGCAACTTTTACTTGCTGCCCTGCTATCTCTACAATTGCGTACATAGCGAATCGTTTATAAAATTAGTTAAACAAAATGCTTCTACCGTCCGGTAAAAGCGGGTGCAAATATAATTTTTAAAAAGGAAACAACAAAGTATTTTTATTTAATCTTTTAAAAGCCAATTGTTCAGATATTCTATTGGTTTTAGTTTTGGTACCTCATTCTGCTTTGGGTAACGTTTTTTTAAAAGGTGTTTCGATTCCCGTCTTGGGTATTCCAGGAATTTTTGAGAAGTTGCATAAAAGCAAGTGTTAAAACTAAAGTGGTAGAAAAGCCCATTATTAAAATAGATAGTACGAGCATGAGGGTTCCCATATCGTATTCTAAGTTCCAAACATCCATAATGTTTTCGGCAAATTCGGCATCTATTTGATACATATAAACAGCCATAAAAATTGTAAAGAGTATAGAGGCTATTCCGCCAGAAAGCAAACCTACCTCAAATCCCTTTTCATAGTGAAACTTGCTTTTTCGGGAGGTGTATTTTTTTAGGGCCATGTATATTCCAAAACCAAAAATTAGCCCATTCAATGAGCTCAATACTGGGTATTGGTGAAGGCCAAATAATTTTAAAATAAGAAAATATGCAATAAGAACTATCGCAATCCATACGCCGTAACGGGAATATACTTTAAACATAATTATGGGTTTTACAGTCAAAAGTTACAAAAACTTGCTGAACCTTTTACAAATGGATTGTTAACTTTTTTTCCAAGAGAGCTGAAACGGTTTTATTTCCAAGTGATTGTCTCCATCAACTTCCGAATATCCTCGCGCAGGTAAACCACTGCAGGATATATGGAATCGAAATTTGGCTTGGCGTCAAAATAAAGGGCGCCGTTCAAAAAATGGTTAGTGCTATCGGTTGCGTAAAACTCAGCTTGGGTAGCGGCGTTTCCATTTATCATATAAAACATGCCATAAACCTTTTTGTCTGGATTTACATAGGGTTGCTCAGGTATGCTATTTGCTTTTATGGTATGGTCGTAAGCCAGTTTTTGGGCGTCTTGCAGCAAGGAGTCCAAATTGTTATTCCGAACGCCTTGATAGGTTATATACAGAGTGGCCTTCATTTCTGGGTAATAGATGTTTGTCCCACATTTTTTTTTGTTGAAAATTGTAGTGTTTTTATTTACTGAAAAAGAATAGGGACAGTCAGTATTCAAAGTACGGTATTCAGGTTTTGGGTAATCCAGGCGCAGCATAGCTGAAGGCTTCACCAAAACATCGTCCTCACAGGAAGCAAAGATGAAAAAGTTGGAAATTAAAAGGAAAATGTAACTATTTATTTTCAATGGAAAGTTTTATTTGTTTGATGCGTTTGCCTTCAAACGCTTCAATGGTAAACGCATAATGGTGGAAAGATATTACTTCGTTTTTTTTTGGAAATCCTTTTGAAATTTCCAAGAGGAAACCGGCAAGTGTTTCGGCCTCTCCCTTTTCCTCTTCAAAAATCTCGGGATCCTCTGGTTTTATCACTTTATAAAAATCTTTCAACGGGGTTTTCCCTTCAAAAACGAACGTATTGTCATCTAACTTTGAAAAAATCAAATCTTCATCGTCAAACTCGTCGCTTATTTCTCCCACAATTTCTTCGATAATATCTTCCAAAGAAATTAACCCGCTGGTGCCTCCATATTCATCCACAACAATGGCAAGGTGCATCTTCATTTGCTTGAATTCATTGAGCAAATCGTCCAGTTTTTTGTTTTCGGGAACAAAATACGCTTCACGTTTAAGTGTTTTCCAGTCCAATATTTTACGGTCTGTATAAGGTATCAAGTCCTTCACATATAGAATACCCGTAATGTTGTCCATACTATCTTTGTAAACAGGGATGCGCGAATAGCCGTGCTGGATAATTTCGGGCAGAATTTCCTTAAAAGGCTGCTCCTCGTTCAGGGCAAAAATATCCATCCGGTTTTTCATCACCTGTTTGGTGTCGGTATTTCCGAAGGTCACAATTCCTTGCAAAATTTTCTGCTCCTCAAAAGTGGTATCTTGGTTGGAAAGTTCGAGCGCTTGCGATAAATGATCTACACTGATGTTCGATTTCTGTTTTCCGTAGCGGTCGTGAAGATAAATAGTAGCGGAGCGCATCGGTAAACTAATTGGCGAGAGTAAAGTGTCTAAAACGTTCAGCGGTTGTGCCATAAATACTGCAAACGAGATTCGGTTACGGTTGGCGTATATCTTCGGAAGGATTTCACCAAAAAGCAAAATAAAGAACGTTACCACACCCACTTCCAGAATAAAGCGAACGTCAATTCCGTAAAAATTTGATTCAATTCCCGAAAACAGATCATCGCTCAGGGAATCAAAAAGTAGCACGATGGCGATATTTATAAAATTGTTGGCGACCAAAATAGTGGCCAGCAATTTCTTTGGCCGTGCGAGCAAGCGCTGGACAATGCCCAGTTTTTTTGCAATTGTTTTTTCTTCGTTGGTTTCAAAATCAGAGGAAGTTAAAGAAAAGAAAGCCACCTCGGCACCAGAAATAAGGGCCGAACAGGCTAAAAGAACAACCAGCATTACGCCACTTGTTATTTGGGCAACATCCAAAACATTAAAAAAGAAAAGTAAACCAGGGGGCTCCGTGTCCAAGGTATTGGTTTTAGTTAAACATTAAAAAGGAAGATCATCCTCTTCTTCAGAAACTGAAGTATTGTTTTGGGGCGCTGACGATGACTGTGGCTTTTGGGAAGCTTGTCCTGTGATGCCGCTGCCCGTGTTATTGCTCTCGCCCTTAGGTGTCAAGAACGTAAAATCGGTACAATGAATCTCGGTGCTGTATCTATCCATTCCTTTGTCATCTTGCCATTTACGGGTTTTTAGGCGGCCCTCAATATAGACCATATCGCCTTTTTTTAAATATTTTTCACAGATTTCGGCAGCCTTGTTCCGAACCACGATGTTGTGCCACTCTGTATTTGTTACACGTTCGTTTGTCGTTTTGTTTGTATATGTTTCATTGGTAGCAAGGGGGAAACGGCCCAAGCTGTTTCCGCCTTCAAAATAATGCATTTTCACATCATCGCCGGTATGCCCAATCAACATTACTTTGTTCAATGTTGCACTCATAATTGTAACTTTTCAATTTATGCAAAGGTAAATTTTGCGTTTTAAATATAATCAATTTTTAAGTTTTTATATGAACTGATTTTTCGCATAATAAAAAGGGCAAAATCAATAATTTTCAAAAAACTCTGAAACAAAATTTTCTATCAAAACAGGGACTGCATAATTTTTTACGTCAGATATTGGGATTGTGCTTTCACTTGCTTCCGAAGTTTCAACAATCCAAAAGCGCGTATATAAATGTTGGTGCGAAAGTTTGTGGACAACTGGTTTTTCATTAAAAAGGGAAATATTTTCAATATTCAGCTTTTTTGAAAAATCTTGAAACTGTGGAAGTTTTTTTAAAACGGCAAGGGTGATTTCTTCCGAAGTTTCAATCAAAGGAAATTCATACAGCTTGTGCCATATTCCTTTTCCGAGACGTTGCTGCAGCATGGTACGTTCGTTTTCCGAAAGGATTACCAAATAGTTGAAATATCTTTTTTTCACCGGTTTTCCCTTTATTTTCACCGGAAGCTCCGCCACTTTTTTTTGCTGAAAAGCTATGCAACTGTCATTAAAAATACAGTTGGGGCAATCGGGGTTTTGTGGTACACAGTACCGCGCGCCAAATTCCATAATCGCTTGGTTGTATATGCCGGGCTGGGTGGTGTCTATCAATTGTTGCGCAAGCTTTTTAAATTCCTTTTGCCCTGGGCCTATATTAATAGGAGTGGAAATTCCAAAAACCCGGGATAGCACACGATATACATTTCCATCCACAACCGCTTCGGGTTGGTTAAATGAAATGCTGGCGATTGCACTGGCGGTATAATCGCCCACGCCTTTTAATTTTAATAAATCCTGGTAGTTGTTTGGGAATACACCGTTAAATTCTTCCGAAATCCATTTTGCGGTTGCATGCAGATTGCGTGCTCTCGAATAGTAGCCCAGTCCTTGCCAGTTTTTCAGTACTTCCTCTTCGGTTGCAGTCGCTAAATCTTCCACTTTTGGATAGGCTTCAATAAACTTTAAATAGTAGGGCAAACCCTGCAAAACACGTGTCTGCTGCAGCATAATTTCAGAAAGCCATATGTGGTACGGATTTGCGGTATTCCGCCATGGCAAGTCACGTTTGTTGTGTAAATACCACGTAATGAGTTTGTTGGAAAAATCAAGCTTTATTTTTGGCATTGGGTAAAATTAATCTATATCCCATTAAATTTTAAAGGATTAAGGTTTGAATTATTGATTTTAAAATATGTATATTTGCGGTCTCTAAAAAAAATCTAGTAAAAGAATAATTAATTAAAATTTATAAGTAATGACGAAAGCAGATATCGTAGCAAAGATTTCAGAAAAGCTAGGAATGGAAAAGAATGAAGTACAAGCTACAGTTGAGACCTTTATGGAAGAAGTGAAAAATTCTTTGGAAGGTGGAGACAATGTGTATTTAAGAGGTTTTGGAAGCTTTATTATTAAAACAAGAGCTGAGAAAACAGGAAGAAACATCTCAAAAAACACAACGATTAAAATACCAGCTCACAATATTCCGGCCTTTAAACCTGCAAAAGTTTTTGTTGAAGGTGTAAAGACCAACGTGGACGTAAAATAATTCTAACCCGTTCCGCTTTTGGAACATTAAAAAAGACTTTAGTATGCCAAGTGGTAAAAAAAGAAAAAGACATAAGGTAGCGACTCACAAGCGCAAGAAAAGACGTCGCGCTAACCGCCACAAAAAGAAAAAGTAGTTTCTAAACTACTTTTTCTGTTTTAAAAGTGTTTTGGAAATTTTGCTTTTTTGGCGCTATTTCCGAATAAAACAAACGAAAAATCGTTCTTTGAAAATGAGATTGCAACAGCCGGCTTTTGGTTTGGGTGCAGTTTCGCCGGATTTTTATATGAAATCTGTGAAAAATATTGTTTAATTAGTCCCGAATTGAATTCGGGACAACAAAATTAATGTAACGTGAACTACGAATTATTTATTAGGTCCGGTTCACAAGAAGTTGATTTTGCCCTATTAAAGGATGGAAAGCTTATAGAGCTCCACAAAGAGGAAGAGGACAACAATTTTACCGTTGGCGACATATTTCTTGCCAAAATACGTAAAACAGTCCCGGGCCTAAACGCCGCCTTTGTAAATGTGGGCTACGAGAAAGATGGTTTTTTACACTATCACGATCTCGGGCCAAAAGTGCTTTCGCAATTGAAATTTGTGAAAAGCGTAAGCTCAGGTAAGTTAAAGGATTACACCTTAAATAATTTTCCATTCGAAAAAGAGATTGATAAGAATGGCAACTTAAATGATGCCCTAAAAAGCAATCAATCCATCTTGGTTCAAATTGTAAAAGAACCCATTTCCACAAAAGGTCCACGTATAAGCTCCGAGCTTTCCATAGCCGGAAGATATATTGTTTTGGTTCCGTTTTCAGACCGCGTTTCTGTTTCACAAAAAATAGAAAGCAACGAAGAAAAAGACAGGTTAAAACGCTTGATTACAAGTATAAAACCTAAAGGATTTGGCGTAATTATACGCACCGTAGCCGAGGGCAAAAAAGTAGCAGAACTGGACAAAGATTTACAGAACCTTATGGACCGCTGGACGGCGATGTGTAAGAAGCTACAAGGGGCGCACCACCCTTCAAAAGTGCTGAGCGAGCTAAACAGGGGCGCATCCATCATCCGCGATATGTTTAACGATTCATTCTCTGCAATACATATTGACGATGAAACCCTTTACTTGCAAATAAAAGATTATGTGCAGGAAATTGCACCGAAAAAAGACAATATCGTAAAGTTTTATGACAGCAATGTTCCGATGTTTGAAAAATTCGGAATTGAACGGCAGATTAAAACTTCCTTCGGAAAAACAGTATCAGGTAGCAAAGGCGCTTACCTAGTTATAGAACACACCGAAGCAATGCACGTAATAGACGTGAACAGCGGTAACCGAAGCAACAAGCAAAAAACACAGGAAGGCACCGCGCTGGAAGTGAATATGATTGCAGCCACTGAAGTGGCAAGACAGCTAAGGTTGCGCGATATGGGAGGAATTATTGTGGTGGATTTTATCGATTTGGCAAACGCCAATCACCGCAAGCAGCTTTACAACCACCTTCGCGAAGAAATGAAGGATGACAGGGCAAAGCACAAAATTCTTCCACCCAGCAAATTCGGGTTGATACAGATAACCCGCCAACGAGTTAGGCCAGAGATGAACATAAAAACTCGCGAAGAAGACCCCAGTTATGGAGGCGACGGCGAGATTGAAGCACCTATCATCGTTATAAATAGAATTAACGAAGAGGTAAAACGCCTTTTCAAAAAAGACTATAAAAAGATAACGCTCAATACGCATCCTTTTATAGCGGCCTTTTTAACCAAAGGTTTCCCGAGTGTGCGTACCAAATGGTTTTTAGAGCACAAAAAATGGGTAAAAATCCAACCTCGAGATGCATATACGTATCTCGAATATCACTTTCACGATAAAGATGGTGAATTGATAAAATAACCAAAACCCCTTTTGAAGACTTACTTCGGAAGGGGTTTTTTTGTTAGTTTTACTTCCAGTTTGAACACACACAAAACATACACCGTTGAGGAAGCTACCAAGCGAATGGAACGCTATTGTACCTATCAGGAACGTTGCCATAAAGAAGTGAATCAAAAACTGTATGAAATGCGGATGATTCCGGAAGCTGTAGACCAAATAATTGATCATTTATTACGAAACAATTTTTTAAATGAAACGCGCTTTGCACAAGCTTTTGCACGGGGAAAATTTAGAACCAAAAAGTGGGGAAGAAATAGGATCGTGAATGAATTAAAGCGGCGCGAAATATCAAAATACAACATTCAGATTGCCCTAAGGGAAATACCGGATTCAGAATATTACAAAATTTTTGAAGCTTTGGCAGAAAAGCGGTTGCAACAGTTGAATGCGGAAAAAAATCTTCAGAAAAAGCGAAAAAAGCTGGCCGATTATCTTTTTTATCGCGGGTGGGAACCGGAGTTGGTGTACGGAAAAGTGGGAGAGATTTCCAAATAGATTTTTAAATATTAAACGAAGCCCCAATATTCACCGAAACCTGATTATGAAGCTTTTCCGCAGGACTTAACGCATCGGTATTGTATTTTGAAATGGGAACACTTACTTCAGTAAAAATCCCAAAGCCACTAGTAAAGAAATACCGTGCGCCCAAATGGCCGCCGAAGTTTTTGAGACTTGCGTAAAGTCCGGGATAGACATCAAAGTTTTCATCTACATTTATCACGCTACCAAGGTTTGCATTGAAGCGAGCCCGAAAATCAAAGCGATCCTCAAATTTTGCAAACGGCTCTTCTTCGCCATCTGCATTTGTAATTTTATCAATTCCCAAAAGATAGGAAGAGGCCACGCCGAGCGAAATATTTTCGCCTACACCAAAATCAAGGCTTCCCATAATGCCGGTGCCGTTATTTTGAAAATTGGCACCAATCTGAAATTTAACGTCTCCCTGACCCGAATATGCTTGTGAAAAAGTTAGCTGAAAACAAAGAAGCGCAAAAACTGTTACGAAGACTTTCATTTTTGAAAAATTAAAGGAAAGATACTGAATTCTTAAGAAATCAAAGCGCTTTATGGGTTCGAAGAATTGCCTGTTTATTCTTCCAATCGATCCATTTTTGGCCTTTCAGTTTTCGCATCAATTGATCGAAATAGCGCATAAAGGCTATGTTATAAACAGCTTTAGCCAAGTTCTTTGGATTTCTCGGAATGGCGCGTAAGCTCATTGAAAAACCAGGAGTCATGTAACGCATATAGTGCCAATAACCTTCGGGCATATACAGCACGTTTCCATGTTCCAAGTTGGCAATATAACCTTCCGCTTTTTTCAACGCCGGCCATTTTTCATAATCTGGATTATGAAAGTCAATATCTTCTCGAGTAATCAATGAATGCGGAATTTTGTAGAGGTAATCGTTCTGTTTTTGGTCAAAAAGGATCACTTCTTTTTTTCCTTCGAAGTGGAAATGAAAAATGTTTGCCAAATCGATATCGTAATGCATAAACGTGTATGAATCCTTTCCGCCGAAGAAAAGCATGGGCAGGCCTTTCATAAGTTTCAGCCCAAAATCCGGATACTCAAAATCTTTTTGAAGCTGCGGAACCTCCTTTAAAATATTCCAAAGAAAGATACGGTACTTCGTGGGCTCGGTTTTAAGCAATTCCACATAATCACGCATTCTCATTTTGGCGTGGGGTTCATTAAACCCGTCTTTGTGGCTCACCGGGCGGTTGTCGTAAAGTGGAACCGTTTTATCGCCGGCCACATTGGCCATATAATCTAGATTCCATTTTGAAAATGCAGGCCAGTCCTCAATAAACCTTTCAATTACAACGGGTTTTTGAGGCTTAAAGTAATTTTTTAGAAAATCTTCTTTGGTAATGGTTTTTACCCTATCTATTTGCTGTAGTTGCATAATTTTCCTGAACTGGCAAATTTACAAATCTCAGGGAATTGTTTGGGTCAATGTTAATATAACTTTAAGGGTTTAAAGAAAACAAAAAAATCCCAAACTCCTATTTATGGAATTTGGGATTTTATATTATTTGGAATTTTCAGCTGATTAGTCAGCCAAAACCATCACACGATTGTTGTTACATTCGACAGTGCCGCCAGAAATTTGCAGTACCCATTTGCCGTCTTCCTGCGTAAATTTCTTTTGAAAACCTTCCGCAATGGTTGGATTTCCTTTAAATTTCACTTTTCCTTCCTGCAAAACGGAAACAATAGGAGCGTGGTTGTTCAGCATTTGGAATTCTCCTTCCACACCGGGAACGGTGATGCTCTCAACTTCTCCGGCCACTAAGGACGCTTCTGGGGTTACTATTTCTAAGTACATATTTTTAGTATTGAGTATTGAGAAATTAGTATTGAGTAAAAGTCTAAATACTCAATACTAACTTCTAATTACTATTTTAAGCTTCAGCAAGCATTTTCTCACCTGCGGCAATTGCTTCCTCGATGGTTCCTTTAAGGTTGAAGGCTGCTTCCGGAAGATGATCCAATTCGCCATCCATAATCATATTGAAACCTTTGATTGTTTCTTTAATATCAACCAAAACTCCAGGAATACCGGTAAACTGCTCAGCAACGTGGAAAGGTTGTGAAAGGAAACGCTGAACACGACGTGCACGACCTACGGCCAATTTATCGTCTTCGGAAAGTTCTTCCATACCAAGAATGGCAATAATATCCTGTAATTCCTTATAGCGCTGTAAAAGCTCTTTTACTCTTTGGGCACAAGCATAATGTTCTTTACCAAGGATTGATTCTGTAAGAATACGTGAAGTAGAATCCAAAGGATCCACCGCTGGATAAATACCAAGCTCAGCAATTTTTCGTGAAAGTACGGTTGTAGCATCCAAGTGGGCAAAGGTTGTTGCCGGTGCTGGATCCGTAAGGTCATCCGCAGGTACGTAAACCGCCTGTACTGAGGTAATGGAACCTCTTTTTGTTGAAGTAATACGCTCCTGCATCGCACCCATCTCTGTTGCCAAAGTTGGTTGGTAACCCACCGCTGAAGGCATACGCCCAAGAAGTGCAGAAACCTCAGAACCTGCTTGTGTAAAACGGAAAATGTTATCTACGAAGAAAAGTACGTCTTTTCCTTGTCCTTCGCCAGCTCCGTCACGGAAGTACTCAGCAATGGTAAGACCTGAAAGCGCCACACGCGCACGTGCTCCAGGTGGCTCGTTCATCTGTCCGAAAACGAAAGTAGCTTTGGATTCCTTCATTGCTTTTTTGTCAACTTTTGAAAGATCCCATCCGCCATTTTCCATGGAATGCATAAAGTCGTCGCCGTATTTTATAATACCAGACTCAAGCATTTCGCGAAGCAAATCGTTCCCTTCACGAGTACGTTCACCTACACCAGCGAATACAGAAAGACCACCGTGGCCTTTAGCGATATTGTTAATCAACTCCTGAATAAGTACCGTTTTACCCACACCAGCACCACCAAAAAGACCAATTTTACCTCCTTTTGCGTAAGGCTCAATAAGGTCAATTACCTTAATACCGGTGAAAAGAACTTCGGTAGAAGTTGAAAGATCCTCAAATTTTGGAGCCTCACGGTGAATTGGAAGCCCATTTTCGCCCGCTTTGGGCAGATTTCCGATACCATCGATGGCATCACCGATTACGTTGAAAAGTCGGCCATAAACATCATCGCCTATTGGCATTTGGATTGGCGCTCCGGTTGCAACTGCAGCTACGCCGCGGCTAAGACCATCAGTTGAATCCATTGATATGGTGCGGACCATGTTTTCACCAATGTGCGATTGAACTTCAAGAACCAAAAGGTTTCCGTTGTTGTTTACCTCCAAAGAGTCGTATATTTTTGGAAGTTCCGAGCCGCTATCAAACGCAACGTCAACTACCGGGCCAATAATCTGTGCAACTTTTCCTGTACTTTGTGACATGAGTAACTGTTTATTTTATAGTTATCTAAGGGTGAAAATACCACCCCTGTTTTGAACGGTGCAAAGATAGTTTTTTCTGAATGAAATTTGCAATGGAAATCTTTAAAAAATTTGATGTTATTATGGAAAAGCAATAACAACTTATATATCCCCTTAACTCTTATTAATTAAAGCTTTTCACATAAACCTCTAACTTCTTTCCCGAAAAGTGTAATAATTTTTTTCTGAAGCAAATCATCTTTGGAAATGCTGCGCCCGTCAATTTCAACAACGGGCGTAAGTTCGCCCATAGTTCCCGTTGCGAAAACGCCATCGGCATTGTAGAATTGTGAAAGGGTGATGTCTGCTTCAATGATTTCAATGTTGTGCTTTTTGCACATTTCAATCACGGAATTTCGAGTGATTCCGGGCAAGCAAGCGTGACCAAAAGGGGTAAACACCTTTCCGTTTTTCACCATAAAAAGATTGCTTCCATTCAGTTCTGCAATAAAACCGCGATCGTCAAGCATTAAACCGGCATCTTTTCCAGCGACGTTTGCCTGTATTTTCGCGATAATATTATTGAGCAAATTGTTGTGGTGTATTTTACTGTCCAAAAACTGCGGAGAGTTTCGACGCTGGCTCGTGCTGATTACTTTTATGCCGTGATCATTATCGTACACCAACGGTTTCCATTCTGCCAAAACAATGAGGCAGGAGCCATTTTGGTTTAACCTTGGGTCCATGCCGCTGGTTATTTTTTCCCCACGCGTCAAAGTCAAACGGATGTGTGTGTCGTCATTCATTCCATTTGCCTCGAGCGTTTCTTTTATAGCTTTTTTGACGAATTCTTTCGAAGGAATGTCTGCAAACATTAATGTTTTGGCAGATTCCTGTAAGCGGGTTAAGTGTTTGTCCAAGCAAACCACACCTTCGGGATACACGCGCAACCCTTCCCAAACGGCATCGCCGCCCTGTACTGAGCTGTCAAAAACCGAAACTTTTGCTTCGCTTCGCGGATATAGTTTGTCTTTTATAAATACTTGAATGTTGTCGTTCTTGGGGTTGGATTTTTGAAGCATTATTTTAGTTATGAGTTATGAGTTATGAGTTATGGAGTTTCTATATTAAAACTTCAATTACTTAAAATATTATTTTTCAAAGTTTCGTAGTAAGGCAACGCTTCTTTCAGCAAAGGTGCCAAATGTTTTGGACAAGGTTGTGAACTGCTTTTTTGCACGGCAAATCCTTCGGAATTGTGAACGTTTCCGTACCAATGTTTTGCCCAAATGCCATCTTCCGGAATCCCGCCTTTTTCCCAACTTAGCATTTTTTCCGAAAATGGAATGTTTAGCAAATCACATAGTTTTTTGAGATAGGCTTCGGGATTTTTCAAAAGCTCGTCGCTATCGATTACGATTGGGGTTTTTCCGTTTTTCTTCAGAAATAAAAAAAGTTCCGAAGCTTTTTTGATGCCGATATCTTTCAAAGTTGGCGAGTGGATTACTTTGGAAAAAGAGGCAATCAATTTTTTTGGATGACGAATTAAAATCACATTTTTCCAATTCAAAATAAATTTAGGCGAATCGGTCAAATAGTGGTGCGCCATTCCTTTTACGAAAACGTTTTTCTGGTTTGAAAGTAAATTGATGTTTTCAACTATTCTTTCTTCACTCAATTCCATGGTATGAAGAATTTCCTTTTGCGCGGGATGTTCGTTTTCCAACAAAGCGTTTTTCAGATAAAATCCATAAAAAGGTTCGTCCAAAACCGTCATATCTTCACGTTGCGCAAAAGAATACATAAGCGCCGTGGAAAGATTTCGTGGTCCCGAAATGAGATTAATTACTTTCATAGTTTAAATTTAAACTACTGAAAAGAATTTTGTAACAATTTGCTCAAAAGATTTACCAATAAGATAGGAAATGGCAATTAAAATTTGGGCACTAACCGAAGAAGTATAATCAGGCCATTACATTAAATTTGGGAAAATGAAAAAAATTATTATAATAAACGCCCTTATCTGGGCAGCACTCTTAATTGGTACGACTCTATTATTCAAAGGCCATGCCAATGTGGAATATTCTTTTTTTGGGATTTTACTTGCTTATTCAATTGTACAAGGACTTCTTGTAAATTTCGCAAAGCGGAATAAAGAAAATTGTTTAAATTAAAATTTATTCCACTGTTACAGATTTTGCCAAGTTGCGGGGCTGGTCCACATTTCTGCCAAGCATTACGGCAATGTGGTAAGAAAGTAATTGCAGCGGAATGGTAGTAACCAAGGGCGACAATGCTTCTGGTGTGTGGGGCACTTCCATTACATAGTCTGCCAGTTCTCTAACCGCAGTATCTCCCTTGGAAACGACCGCAATAATTTTACCTTTTCGAGCCTTAATTTCTTGGATATTACTTACTACTTTATCGTAATGGTCGCTTTTTATAGCAATAACCACTACGGGCATTTGCTCGTCAATCAAAGCGATTGGACCGTGTTTCATTTCGGCGGCGGGATAGCCTTCGGCGTGTATGTATGAAATTTCTTTTAGTTTCAGAGCGCCTTCCAAAGCTACCGGAAAGTTGTACCCTCTTCCTAAATAAAGGAAATTGCGGGCATCTTTAAATACTGCAGAAATCTCTTCAATTTTGCCGTCAGTCTTTAAAGCTTCTTCTACATGGTTTGGGATAAGTTCCAGCTCGCGTAAATAGAGCATAAAATCGCTTTGGCTAATAGTACCTTTGGCTTTGGCCAAACGCAGCGCGATCATCGCTAAAACTGTAATTTGTGTGGTAAATGCTTTCGTGGAAGCTACGCCAATTTCTGGGCCGGCATGGGTATAGGTACCGCTGTGTGTTTCCCTTGAAATGGTAGATCCCACAACATTGCAAACGCCATAAACAAACGCGCCTTTTGATTTTGCAAGCTTTATTGCTGCAAGTGTATCTGCGGTTTCACCACTTTGTGAAATGGCGATAACTACATCTTTCTCTGAAATAACAGGATTTCTGTAACGGAATTCGGAGGCGTATTCAACTTCTACGGGAATGCGCACCAAATCCTCAAAAATATATTCGGCCACCAAACCGGCATGCCACGAAGTTCCACAGGCTACAATAATAATGCGGTCTGCGTTGATGAATTTTTCAATATAGTCCTCAAGTCCGCCAAGTTTTACGATGCCTTTTTCTGCCAGTAAGCGTCCGCGGTAGGTGTCTTTTATTACCGAAGGCTGTTCGTATATTTCCTTCAGCATAAAATGGTCGTAGCCTCCTTTTTCAATTTGTTCAAGATTCATTTGAAGCTCTTGAACGTAGGGTGCAACTAATTTATCGTCCTTTATTTTTCTGACTTTTACATCGCGGCCAAGACGGATGATAGCCATTTCCTCATCTTCAAGATAGATGGCGTTGTTAGTGAATTCAATAAATGGGGAAGCATCACTGGCCACAAAAAATTCGTCTTCGCCAATACCAATGGCCAAGGGGCTGCCCAGTTTAGCAACTACAATTTCGTCGGGTTTTTTTCTGTCAAAAAGTGCAATTGCGTAGGCGCCTACAACTTGATTTAATGCAATCTGTACAGCTTTTCCAAGTTTTACATTTTCGTTTTTTTGGATATCCTCAATAAGGTTTACCAAAACTTCGGTATCAGTATCTGAAGTGAAGGTATAGCCTCTTTTTTTTAATTCCTTTTTTAAGGAATCATAGTTTTCGATAATTCCATTGTGGATTATAACCAGATCACCGCTATTGGAATAATGTGGGTGGCTGTTTACATCATTTGGAACCCCGTGTGTGGCCCAACGGGTATGGCCAATACCGAGGTTGCCTTTGCGTGAAATTTCATTTTCGGCTTTTTCCTCTAAACTGGCTACCTTTCCTTTTGTCTTACAAAGTTGAATATCGGTTCCATCAAAAAGCGCGATTCCTGCACTGTCATAGCCTCTGTATTCTAAACGTTTCAATCCATTTAGTATGATGGGATATGCCTCTCTTTTGCCTATATAGCCTACAATTCCACACATAAGCGGGTTTTAATTTGGTTCAGTATAATAAATCTGGAGTTTTAACCTTTTTTCTTGGTTTTGGGTCGCATTTCCATACAGGATAGTTCCCTCGGGGGAAACTACACTACTGGTAGGAACTTGTTCAATATTGGGCTCCATCGGGTTTTGAAGTTTAGATGTAGTTCTAGTAAGTACATTTTGTGAAACTACAATGCCCAACGGTACATTGGTGCTGTCTTTATTAATAAGATTGCTAATGTGATTGGTGATTTTCATTTTATAATATTGGCCATTGCCATCACTGCCTCGTTGTAATTTTCCGTAATGGATGTTCAATGCATCTATAGGTTCCAGTCCATTGGTAGTGTCAAAATTATAATCTGCCAGCACATTACTGTTTTTTAGGTCATAAATTACAATTCTTTCAGGTTCTGTAGCACCGCCAACCATTAAATCTTGGTTGACATAGAAGATTAGATTTGCCTCATTGATAAGCCATTTTTTGTCCCTAAGGGTTTGTAGCTCGTCAGCCACGCCATCGTTGTCAGCATCTTTTCCAAAAAGTTCCACAATAGAAATAATACCATCGCCCCCGCGCAAATAGAGGTTTTCATTACCGGTTTGTATGTTAGGATTTTCAACGGCATTTTGAATTTGAGAGGGCAGTTCGTTTTCAAAGGTGTTTACATTTATGCCGCTGAAATTCAGTCTGTAGGTTCCGTTTTCTCTTTCATCGGGCTCGTCTTCGTTGTCAAAGCTATAAAATATTGTAATATAGGCTTTTGAGGGGTCAAAAATGAATAGACTGCCGTTGTTTGATACTGAGCTTGCCTTAAAATAAAGGCCTCTTACAAAATTTTTAAAATTGTTGCTGTTTCGAAGCTCTGGTGTTCCTTCCATATCAATAACTTTTTCTTGGAAGAATTCAATTGGTAGCTTAACCCGAAGCCCGGGGGGTAATTCTATTTCCTCGTCGGTGTCTTCATAAAGAATATATCCATTCTTGGTGGGGATAAAATTTTCAACCACCGTAAGCTCTGGATCCAAATATTGCTCAAAGGTTTCGCCTTCGGTGGTATAATAGTTTTGGAATTCTTCAAAACCTGAATTGGGATCGTATTCTCTTAAAAAATAATTTGACGGAGAGATAGTAATATTTATGGGTGAAGTTCCATAAATTGAATCCAATTCATATGTGGTTACACTATCTACGGTAGTGGCTGTACTGAAATAAGGGAGATACACAAAAACACTGTCTACTTCGGCATTGTCGCCAAACATAGGATCGTTTTCTGATAAGGTTAATTGTGATAAGAGGCTAACGGTAGATTTTCCAAAAACGGGATCGTTATAAACGCCCAATTGATAGGCAGGCAATCTGTTGCTTTGTACGGGCCCAAGTTTTCGACTGTATGCTATTACAGTTTGGGAATCGTCTAAAATACCATTTGGTGTTTCTGTTCCCAACACTTCAGAGCCTAAAGTAGAAATATCCTTCTCACAAGAGGAGGATACAATTATTATAAAGAAAATAGCACCTGTAATGGGCAACAAATTTTTAATTTTCATTTGTTCTATAAATTGTTTTGGTGAAATATTGAGTCAACATTTCAGTAAAATTGTTGGAGTATCTATTTTAAAACTTTCGAGCTGTAAAAATCTAAATATGCTTGGGAAAAATTTTCCATATTGTGATATTTTAACACTGGTTTATCAAGAGTGTTAATAAAATCCTCAAGCTCTTTTGGGATTTCCTCAGAACCAATAATAACTGCGTCTGAATTCTTAACTGCAATCTTCATAAGATTTACATAGTTGGGTTCTTCAAGCTCAGTTATGGCTTCGTCATCTATGGCATCAAACCTTACTTTATCTATCGTGTTTTTTGCTAACGTTCCATCGAAGCTTTGATTGTAAACAGAGGTAACTATTTTGCTGTTTTCAAAAAGGGGCTCGTTACCGTAATAATTTCGCAGATACAATGGAAGAAATGAAGCCAACCAGCCGTGGACATGAATAATATCTGGCGCCCAATTTAATTTCTTAACTGTTTCAATTACTCCTTTTGCGAAGAAAATGGCACGTTCGTCATTGTCTTTGTAAAAATTTCCCTCTTCATCAGCATAGGTTGCCTTACGCTTAAAATAATCTTCATTATCAATAAAATAAACTTGAATACGCTCTTTGGGTATAGATGCCACTTTAATAATTAGAGGCATATCCAGATCGTTGATTACTAAGTTCATTCCCGAAAGACGGATCACTTCGTGCAGTTGGTGTCTTCTTTCGTTAATGTTGCCATAGCGGGGCATAAAGATTCTTATCTGTCCGCCATTGTTGTTAATCATGCGTGGAGCTTCAAACGACATTGAAGAAATCTCGGTCTCAGGAAGGTAGGGTATTACTTCGGAAGACACATACAAGACTCTTTTATCTTTCATCTATTGGGTATTTAGGAATTATTTGCAATTTGCCCCAATGTCTCGAGGCGCTTAAAAACACGCAAAATTACGAAAATTTATGTAGATTGTCTTTAATATATTAATTTTGCCCGCTCTTAACCCAATTTTTATGGTAATACATACCCAAAAAGAAACCTTGGTACAAGCCTTGTCTTCCGTAGCAAAAAGTGACAAAATAGGTTTTGTGCCAACAATGGGTGCATTGCATGAAGGGCATATATCGTTGGTAAAGAATGCTTTAGAGGATAATGATGTGGTGGTAGTGAGCATTTTTGTAAACCCAACACAATTTAACAACAGTGCAGATCTAGAAAAATATCCGCGCACTCCCGATGATGATATTTTACTATTAAAAAAATTAAAAGGAAATGTGATTGGTTACTTGCCAGAAGTTTCAGACCTATATGATGCTTCGGTATATGCGAAAAAGTACAATTTTGGAAACCTCGAAAATGAAATGGAGGGAAAACACCGAAAAGGACATTTTGATGGAGTGGGAACCATTGTAAGCAAGCTTTTAAAAATCGTGAAACCAAATACAGCCTACTTTGGCGAAAAGGATTTTCAACAATTGCAGATTGTGAAAAAATTGGTGGATATTGAAAAAATTCCTGTAAAAATTGTGGGGTGTCCCATTTTAAGAGAAAAAAACGGGCTTGCAATGAGTTCACGTAACAAACGACTTACTGCAAAACAATTTGAAGAAGCAGCACTCATTTATAAAACATTACAAGAAGTCCGGGAAAAATTCAGTTCCAAATCCATTAATGAATTGAACGCTCTGGTTGCGGAACGGTTTTTGCGAAATCCCCATTTGAAATTGGAATATTTCGAAATAGCAAACGAAAAAACACTCAAAACCGCAAAGCGAAAAAACAAAGACACGAAGTACAGAGCTTTTATTGCAGCATTTGCGGACGAAGTCCGGCTCATCGACAATATACCTTTAAATTAATATCTTTGCACCATGCAAATACACGTAGTAAAATCTAAAATCCATAGGGTAAAAGTTACCGGCGCCGATCTAAATTATATTGGCAGCATCACTATTGACGAGGATTTAATGGACGCAGCCAACATTATTGAAGGCGAAAAAGTCCAAATAGTAAACAACAATAATGGCGAACGCCTTGAAACATATGCCATTCCTGGCCCTAGAAATAGTGGTGAAATCACTTTAAACGGTGCTGCCGCTAGACGCGTAGCCCCTGGTGATGTGCTTATCCTCATTACCTATGCATTAATGGAAGTGGAAGAGGCAAAAGCTTTTAAACCTGCCTTGGTTTTTCCAGACGAGGAAACAAACTTACTCCGCTAAATTGGGCCGCTCCCTTTCAAAATTTTTGCAGATCGCAATTCCCCTTGGGCTGGGAGTCTTCTTGATTTGGTATATTTATCAATCTTTCACCCCCCAACAACTTGCAGAAACAAAGAAATATTTTGCCGATGCAAATTATTATTTTGTGCTGCTTTCGGTTGTATTCAGTGTATTGAGCCATATTTCCCGCTCGTATCGTTGGAGTTTTATGTTGGAACCGTTAGGATATAAAACCAAGTTGGCCAATAATTTTATGGCAATTTCCGTGGCTTACCTGATGAATATCTTTATTCCGAAAAGCGGCGAAGTTTCCAGGGGCATTATTTTGGACAAATACGAAGGCGTTCCTTTTCAAAAAGGTTTTGGAACCATTATTTCTGAAAGAGTTGTAGACCTTCTTTTTCTATTGATTTTTACTGTTTTGGCCCTAATCATAAAATTTGATGCCTTGTACGGTTATATGTCGGAAAATGTTCCCGTATCTATCTTTTACGTTATCATTTTGGGCATTGTCTTTCTTGCAATATGTGTCCCGCTTTACATTAAATTTTCAAAATCCAATATTAACAAAAAATTGAAAAACTTTGTAATTGGTCTAAAAGAAGGTGTTTTCAGTATTTTGAAAATGCGCAAGAAAGGGGCTTTCATTTTTCATACCTTTATCATTTGGGGGCTTTATTTATTATCTTTTTATACTGCGCTCCATGCGTTGCCAGATACTGCAAATATTACATTTGGCACCATAATCATCACTTTTGTGGTAGGCAGTTTTACATTTGCGTTTACAAATAGTGGTTTCGGAACGTATCCTGCAGCGGTTGCAGGTATTTTAACTGTTTTCGGAATTGCAAAAACTGTTGGCGTTGCCTTTGGCTGGATTGTTTGGATTTCAAACATTGCGTCCATTCTTTTTTTCGGCGTGCTTTCGCTGATTTTACTTCCTATTTATAACAGAAAGCGACTCAAGCTCTAAGTTTCTGGCTATTTTTTTATTTCGCAAAACAACAAATTCAAAAATTGTTATCTTTCCGAAGTTTTAAAAAAAAAATCTAACCAATGAAAAAATTCCTGCTTTTCGCCTTTTGCATTTTATTGAACCTGAATTGTTTTTCCCAAATTATTTACGAAGAGTTTGATTCGGCCAAACTTGGCGAATCTCGAAGGTTGAAAATTCAACTTCCAAGAAATTACGACAGCAATATTGATAAAAAATACCCTATAGTTTTGGTGCTGGACGCCGATTATCTTTTTGAGCCAGTTGCCGGAAACGTAGATTATTTCAGTTATTGGGAAGATATGCCAGAGTCCATAGTAGTGGGCGTTATGCAGGGCGATTCTCGTTATGATGATTGTTCTTACGACGAAAACACATTTATGCCGGGTGACAAAGGCGCAAAATTTTTTGAATTCATCGGGTTGGAATTGATACCGTATATTGATCAAAAATACCGGACTGCAAAATTCATTATTGGTGTGGGGCATGATTTCACAGCCAACTTTTTAAATTATTATCTTTTTAAGGATCCGCCACTTTTAAATGGATATATAAATCTAAGCCCAGATTTGGCGCCGATGATGGAAGAGCGCCTTATTGAACGTATTCCTGCAATACCGGGAAGAATATTTTATTATTTGGCAACGGGAACCGATGATATTAAAGGCTTGATGGAGTCTACCCAAGATCTCAACAATCAGTTAACTGGTTTGAAAAGCAAATCATTCAATTATTATTATGATAATTTTGATGGAGCGACCCACTATTCTTTGGGTGGTCGTGGCATTCCAAATGCTTTGGAAAAAATATTTTCGGTTTATAGGCCCATCAGCAAAAAGGAATTCACTGAAGTTTTATTGAAATTGGATACGCCAATTAGCCAGTATTTGCTTGACAAATATAAAGTGATAGAGGATCTTTTTGGCATTACCAATAACATTCGCGTCAATGATTTTATCGCTACGGCCACTGCTGCCGAAAAACGAAACCAATGGGAGTCTTTACGAGAGATTGCAACCTTGGCAAAAAGGCAATACCCGGATACGGTATTGGGCGATTATTATTTGGGGCGCTATTACGAAGAAACCGGCGAACCCAAAAAAGCAATGAAAATTTTTCAAGGGGCCTACGATAAAGAAGAGGTAGATTTTATAACCATTGATAAATTACTGGACAGGGCAGACAAGATAAAAGCTGATTTTGGCTATTAAATCTAAAGCTCTTTAATAACATTTTTATGCAAATATGCCCAATTGGTCAAGGCATTGGTGGTGATATTTTCAATTTCTAGCTTCATGATTATGTTGCTCCGGTGTTTTTCTACCGTGCGTACGGAAATAAAAAGCTTTTCGGCAATTTCGCTGCTGCTCAATTGTTCTGCTACTAACTTTAAAATCGTTTTTTCAGAAGAAGTTAAGTGCTTTATTTTTTTTAATTCTTCGGAAACACTTGCAAGCGAAGAAGGGGCGAATGAACGACTGAAGCAAACATCACCGTTTAAAACACATTGAATGCAGTCTTCAATTTCAGAAAATGAGTCTTCTTTCAAAAGATATCCATTTATTTGAAGTGCTTTGGCCTGAGATATATATTCGTTGTCTTTGTGAAAGGAGAGAATAATAAACTTCGTGTCTACACCTTTCTGTTTTGACATTTTTATAACTTCAAAACCTGTTAAAAGAGGCATGTCAATATCAAGTAAGGCAATGGTTGGGTTGTGGGTTAATATAAGTTCCAGTGCCTGCATGCCATTGGCCGCTTGGCCCAAAACAGTGTAGTTATTTGCTTGTAACTCATCATGCAATCCTTTTAAAATCATAGGATGATCATCTGCAATAACAACAGAAATCTTACTCTTTTCATGCATTTATATTGGGATAATTAGCGTTATGGTTGTTCCTTTATTGATTTGACTTTTTATATCAATTTTTGAGTGTAAAATTTTTGCACGTTCCATTAAGGTTTTCATTCCGAGGCTCGTACTGGTTTTTACTTTTTCGGAAATTTCAAATCCTTTTCCATTATCTACAATAACGGCTTCAATGCTATGGTCCTTTTTTTCAATGGTAACTGAAGCGGCTTTTGCTTCAGCATGTTTTACCATATTGTTTAAAATTTCTTGTATAATCCTATACAAATGTAATGATGCTTCTCTACTTAAAAAAGCATCGATATCATCAATTTCATGGGTAAAGAAAATATTTGTATTAGAATCCACTTCATCCACCATATTTCGAATGGCAGCTGTGGGGCCCAAGCGTTCCAGTGTTGCAGGATGGAGACCTCTCGAAATTGCACGCAGTTCTTCCAAGGTATTAGTCGCTAAAAACTCCATTTCTTGGTTGCCGTTTGATTTGGTTTTTTTAGAGAGCAGCATCAATTTTTGTCCAACGCTGTCGTGAAGCTCACGTGCAACACGCGTACGTTCTTCTTCTTGGGCTTTGATGAGATTGTGGGTATAAGCTTCGTTTCTTTTTTGTTCTGCTTTGTTTTTGAAATAGTAAAATAAAAAAACACTTAATGATGAAATAGATAATAAAGAAACCCAAAAAAACCATGTCTTCCAAAACGGAACAGTTATCACAAATGCATATTGAAAAGGTTCATTTTGCCATACACCATCACCATTATCGGCAATAAATTCAAAAGTATAATCACCCGGGGGAAGGTAAGAAAAGACTGCTATAGGGTTTTTGGTAGGTTGCGACCATTCATTTCCATCCCGAAGTCCTTTCATTCTGTATTTATAATGAACGTTTTCTGGGTTTGTAAACGTTATAGCTTCCATTAAAAAACTTAAATAGTTTTTTTGATGGGGGAGAACAATGCCTTTGTTGGTTCTGTAAAGGCTATCCTCCAAGGGTTCTGAAAACAAAAGAATTTCCGAAAGATTTAGTTTTGGAGGCTGCGTATTGGCAAGGTATGCTTTTTCATTAAAGGCAAGCATTCCGCTGAGGGAAGTGGCCAAAATGGTTTTGTCCGCCGTAATAAAAAGTGAATTGAAATCGATATCGTTTTCCAAAAAATGGGAGACAGTGGTATATTTTTTTGCCACAACACTATCTTTTTTCAATAAAAATTCTAGATCAACTTTTAACAACATATCTCTGCCAGCCAGCCATAAATTGTTGCCATCAACCTTCAATGCCCTAAATTGTTTCAAGTAGGCAAAGCGGCCCATGTCAAACGTCTGAATTTTAAAACGCTCGTTCTGCAGTGTTATGTGGTACAATTTTTTTTCGTTTCCCGCCAGTACTTCATTTGAATTGATGACATCCAAGCTCCTAAAGTCATTGTGCAAATTGGGGTGAAGTCCTGGAATGGTGTCTGTTTTTCTATCGTTCATTTGGAACAGACCTGCTATTTTGCAAAGAATATAACGATCAGCGATAGGTACAATGGTTATGGCTCTTCGGGAATTTATATAATATGTGGAATCTTTTGCCAAAACTTTAATTTTATCGGTTCCAAAAAGGAAGGTTTTATTCTGGTCTTTAAACAATAGGTTGTAATCTCCCTCATCTATTAATGTAGGTCTATGGCTGCTCTTAGTGTGTTCAAAAACAGCTTTTTCGGTAGTATAAAGGAGGTTTCCCATGGGTGTAATAAAGAGGTTTTTTATGGCACCGCTTCTTGTTATGAGCCGAATGTTTTGAGATTCGTCTAAAGCAAACACCCCATCATTTGTGGCCATGAGCAATTCATTGTCCCATTCCGCGATATCATTTACTGATTTTGATGGCAAACCCTGTGTATCATCATAAATCTTGAAAGCGGTATCCCTGT
The DNA here is from genome assembly GCF_016757735.1 of Aequorivita iocasae. Lineage (NCBI taxonomy): Bacteria > Pseudomonadati > Bacteroidota > Flavobacteriia > Flavobacteriales > Flavobacteriaceae > Aequorivita > Aequorivita iocasae. The sequence goes on along the minus strand of NZ_CP068439.1, from coordinate 772,044 downwards.
AACGAATAATTCCCTCACCATAACTAGTCATCCAATGGTTGCCTTCGGTATCTTTAATAGCTCTGTAAATATATTTTGAGGGAAGGCCCTGGGCTTCATTTATGATTTTTAAATTACCTGTATGCTTATTGAATATTCCAAAGCCATTGCCTTCAAAACTTAAAAAAAGCTCATTTTCATTTTCTTCGAGAATTCCATAAATACGGTTTTTGTCAAAATCCTCTTGTTGGAATTTAAACTTCGTAAGCGTTCCTTTTGATATTTTGTAGAGTTCGCCATAAGCACCCACCCAGACATCTTTTTTGGCATCCACAAAAACCGAGTAGCAGATGTTGTTTATCCCGTCTTTTTCATTGTAAATATTTTCAATTTTTAGAGGGTTAAGGGTCATTTTGAAAATACCCGTTTGTGATGAACTTAGATATAAGGTATTGCTATCATACCAAGCTGCCTGCTGTAGTCCTGAGATTTGGTTTTCTTCAGTTCCTTTTAGCAAGTACTCCAGTTTTCCGTTTTTATAGGTCACTATACCTTTTACGAAAATGATATAAATTGTGCCATCGCTCCCTTCCAAAATATAGGTGGCACTTCCCAAAAAGTCAAAATCCACGCCTTGTGGGTTCGTGATTTTTCCGTTTTCAATAATACTTATGCCATTATCCAGCGTACCAACCCAAATACGCCCCTTGCTATCCTCAAAAATGCTGAAAACAATATTTGAAACCAGCCCGTCTTCTGTGGTGTAATTTTTGAAAGTTTTTCCGTTAAAACAGCTTATTCCGCCGGTAGTGCTTACCCAAATCCTGTTTTGGCTATCTTGCAATATGGCAAAGGTTTCGTTGTTTACGAGTCCTTCTTCTGTTTTATATTTTTTAAATTGATACCGTTGTGCGGTGGAAACCAACGAACAAAAACACAATAAAAAAAATGTGAGGAATAAGCGTTTCATTTACCGAAGGTTTGTAGCGTAAATATATTTATTTTAGCGAAACTATTATGGCCAAAACAAAGACAACATTTTTCTGCCAGAACTGTGGCGCCCAATATGCCAAATGGCAAGGGCAATGCAATTCCTGTAAGGAATGGAACACCATAGCCGAAGAAGTAATCCAAAAAGCCGAAAAGGTTAGCTGGAAGTCATCCGAAAACACTTCCAAGAGAGTTGCCAAACCACAGCGCGTTTCAGAAATTTCAACACAAGCTGAAGCGAGGCTGAATACAAAAAACAACGAATTGAACCGTGTGCTCGGAGGCGGATTGGTTCCCGGTTCCCTAACGCTTTTGGGCGGTGAACCCGGAATTGGAAAGAGTACGTTGATGCTTCAAATTGCGCTGCAACTTCCTTATAAAACACTCTATGTTTCGGGTGAAGAAAGTGCCCAGCAAATAAAAATGCGAGCGGAACGAATCCAGCCTATTTCTGAAAACTGTTTCATTTTAACCGAAACAAAAACGCAAAATATTTTTAGAAATATTGAAGAAATTGAACCCGATATTGTGGTGATTGATTCCATCCAAACGCTTCACACAGATTATATTGAAAGCACAGCGGGAAGCATTTCGCAAATTAGGGAAACCACCGCCGAACTTATAAAATTTGCCAAGGAAACCGCAACACCGGTAATTTTAATAGGCCATATTACCAAAGACGGAAACATCGCCGGCCCAAAGATTTTGGAACATATGGTTGATACCGTTTTACAATTTGAAGGTGACCGAAACCATATTTATAGAATTCTTCGGGCCAATAAAAACCGTTTCGGAAGTACCAATGAGTTAGGTATTTATGAGATGCAGGGAAGTGGCTTGCGTGAGGTTTCAAACCCTTCCGAAATTTTGATTTCTAAAAATGACGAAGATTTAAGCGGAACCGCAATTTCCGCAACTTTGGAAGGCATGCGCCCGTTGATGATTGAAATTCAAGCATTGGTGAGCAGTGCAGTTTACGGCACACCGCAGCGAAGTGCCACGGGCTATAACGCTAAAAGGCTGAATATGATTCTTGCTGTTTTGGAAAAACGTGCAGGCTTCAAATTGGGCGCAAAAGATGTCTTTTTGAATGTAACCGGGGGAATAACCGTTGACGATCCCGCAATTGATTTGGCAGTAGTTGCCGCGGTACTTTCCTCAAATATTGATATTGCCATTGACAAGCGACTTTGCTTTGCCGCTGAGGTGGGTCTCGCTGGTGAAGTGCGTCCCGTTACCCGTGTGGAACAACGTATTCTGGAAGCCGAAAAACTTGGGTTCACTTCTATTGTTATTTCAAAATATTGCAAAATTCCGAAGCAAAACTTCCACATTAACATCATAAAAGTAGCAAAAGTGCACGATGTGGTGCGCCATCTTTTTGGGTAATTAGATAGAATCTGTGCTTTAAAACCGCTTCCTCCAAATTAACTTTTTTTTAGCCTTAAGAAAACCACATAATGGTATCTTTAGAAGTCAATTCTAAAAAAACCATTATGTCCTTCTTTTCAAAAATCAAACAGACCATTCACTTAATGCAGGATATCGATCTAGATGCGCTGGGGAAACTTTCGCAAAAAGTAGATCTTTCTGAAATTATGAAAACCGTGGGAGAGCTTGACGATCGGCAACTTGCGGGTTTGATGCGAATGCTGAAACACAAAGGCGGAAAAAAAGGACAGCACAAACTGCCGCCTATAGATGGCGACTTTTATGATTTGGCATTAAAACTCACGCCTCAACAGCGCGAACTTCAAATAAAAGTGCGCAATTTTATGGAAGATGAAATAAAGCCGATAGCTAATGAATACTGGAACAAAGCCGAATTTCCCTTTCAGATTATTCCAAAAATGGCAGAACTGAACATTTGCGGACTTACCTATGAAGGCTACGGAACACCTTACGAAACCTACGTTATGGAAGGCATTATCGCGATGGAATTGGCGCGGGTAGATGTTTCCATTTCTACTTTTTTTGGCGTGCACAGTGGTTTGGCTATGGGTTCCATCTACATCTGCGGAAGCGAGGAGCAAAAACAGGAATGGCTCCCAAAAATGGCGAAAATGGAGCTTATCGGTGCGTTCGGACTCACCGAGCCCGACGTGGGCTCCGCAGTTGCGGGCGGTTTGGGAACTACCTGCAGGCAGGAAGGTAACGAATGGGTTTTAAACGGACAAAAAAAATGGATTGGAAATGCAACATTTGCAGACGTTACAATAATTTGGGCGCGCGACGAAGCTTCCGATCAAGTGAAAGGATTTTTGGTTAGAAAAGGAAATCCGGGTTTTAAGGCCGAAAAGATTGAAAATAAAATGGCACTCCGAACTGTGCAAAACGCTTTAATTACAATGACGGATTGTCGAATTCCCGAAAGTGACCGACTTCAAAAATGCGATTCTTTTAAAGATACCGCCAAAGTACTGCGGATGACGCGGGCCGGAGTAGCTTGGCAAGCCGTGGGTTGCGCAAGGGGCGCTTATGAAGCTGCGGTGAAATACACCAAAAAGCGCGAACAGTTTGGAAAACCCATTGCTTCATTTCAATTGGTGCAAAATCATTTGGTTGAAATGGTTGCGAATTTAACAGCTATGCAGACTATGTGTTTCCGTCTTTCGGAATTGCAGGACGAAGGTTTGTTGACAGACGAACATGCTTCCTTGGCAAAGGTATTTTGTAGCATGCGAACCCGCGATGTGGTAAGCCAAGCCCGAGAGGTTATGGGCGGCAACGGAATACTCTTGGAATACGATGTAGCCCGTTTTGTCGCAGACGCCGAAGCAATATACAGTTATGAGGGTACCAAAGAAATCAACTCATTGATTGTTGGTCGTGCTATTACCGGTTATAGCGCGTTTGTTTAAGGCGCTGGATTCGGGATTTGGTTGTGGATAGCATCAATCTCCTTTAAAATTTCTTTGGAAAGGGTTACGTTGATACTTTCAATATTTTCTGCAAGTTGCTCTATGGATGTGGCGCCAATGATTGGCGCGGTTACAAATTTCTTCTGAAGAATAAAAGCCAACGCCAAATGCGTAAAACTTAAATTGTGCTTTTTCGCGATTTCAAAATATTTTTTTGTCGCTTCAAAAGCTGGTTTGCTGCTGTAACGGGTGTATTGTTTGAATTGGTTTATTCGTGAATCTTCATCAGCTTTTCCATCTAAATATTTTCCCGTTAGTGTTCCGAAGCCTAAGGGCGAATAAGCTAAATAGCTAATATTTTCACGTTGAAGAATTTCAGAAAGACCTATTTCATCTTTTCGATTCAATAAATTATAGGGGTTTTGAACCGAGGCAATTTTTATTTTTCCATTTCGGAATTCCTCGATGCAGCGCATCACCCCAAAAGGTGTTTCGTTTGAAAGTCCGATGTGGCGGATTTTTCCCGCTTTTACGAATTCTTCAAAATTATTTAAAACTTCAGCGAAATTATCTTGCCACGCTTCGTTTTCTTTATGGGTATAATCGCGCTGTCCGAAATAATTGGTGTTACGCTCAGGCCAATGAAGTTGGTATAAATCGATATACTCAGTCTGCAAGCGTTTCAAGCTTTTATGAATAGCTTCTTCCAAAGATTTTTTGCTGAAATCCAACGGTTGTCGAATGTGGTCCATTGATCGGCTGGGCCCTGCAATTTTTGTGGCAATAATTAAATCTTCGCGATTCTTCTTTTTTGCTAGCCAATTTCCAATATAGGTTTCCGTTTTTCCCTGCGTATTTGGGTTTGCGGGAACGGGATACATTTCAGCACAGTCAATAAAATTGATGCCTTTTCCAATAGCGAAGTGAAGCTGTTCGTGGGCTTCGGCTTCTGTATTTTGTTGGCCCCACGTCATTGTGCCAAGGCAGAGTTTGCTGACTTTTAGATTTGTATTTGGTAGGATTGTGTATTTCATTTTTCAAATTCAAGTTCTACCAAATGTGGGCAATGATCGCTGTGCATGGCATCGGGCAAAATTACGGCGCGCTTCAAATTGTCCAACAACGGCTCTGAAACCAAATTGTAATCTATACGCCAACCTTTATTATTGTTGCGTGCGTTCGCGCGATAACTCCACCAAGTGTAATTGTGTGGCTCTTTATTGAAATGCCGAAAGCTGTCAATAAACCCACTTTTCATAAATCCATCAAGCCATTTTCTTTCCACAGGCAAAAACCCGGAAACATTGGCGTTCCGAATGGGATCGTGAATATCAATTGCTTCATGGCAGATATTATAATCGCCACAAATAACCAAGTTTGGAATTTCTTTTTTCAAATTGTCAATATACTTCTGAAAATCGTCCATATAAGTAAGTTTGTGCTCCAACCGGTCTATGTTTGTACCGCTGGGCAAGTATAAACTCATTACCGAAACGTTATCAAAATCTACACGGATGTTTCTTCCTTCGGCGTCCATATATTCAATGCCGGTGCCGTATTCTATATGGTTCGGTTTAATTTTTGAAAGGATCGCCACCCCACTGTAACCCTTTTTTACGGCACTGTACCAATAATGATAGGGGTAACCTGCTTTTTCAATTTCTTCGATTTCCACTTGGTCAAAATTGGCTTTGGTTTCCTGTAGGCAGATAACATCAGGGTTTGCGGCTTTTAACCAATCAATAAAACCTTTGCGCATTGCGGCGCGAATTCCGTTTACGTTGTATGAAATAATTTTCATTGTAAGTAGCGTTTATTAAAGGCCACTAAGTTAATTAACATTGTATTTTTACACGGCCCACGACCGTAAAGATTTTCATAATATATTCACAAAATATAAAACGCTACATTCAGTTATATTGATGATGAAGTTTTACCTGTTAGTTTTTTTTCTTTTTTTTGCTGCCATCGGCCATGCGCAGGATATTACTTCCAATTATAAAGAAAGAAAAGTTGCATTAAGGGATACCGTGGTTTTGGACAGCGCGGGCATCAACCCAAAACGTTTCGTGATTCTTGATAGGGAAGGAAACTCACCCGATCCTTTTAGCTATCGAATAGATTTCAAAAAAGGAACCATTATTTTTTCTGAAGAATTACAGCAACAAAAAGATTCACTCACTATTCAATATTTACAATACCCAGAGTTTTTAACTCGGGAATATTTCGCCCTCGATCCAAAAATTATTGTGGAAAATACGGGCCAAATAGAGAAGCTGTACTCTTTGGACGAAAGCAATACTAAAAACACATTTACACCTTTTGACGGGTTGAACACTTCGGGTAGCATTTCTCGCGGAATCACTATAGGTAACAATCAAAATGCGGTGGTGAATAGCGAACTCGACCTTCAAATTACAGGAAAGTTGAGCGAAAAGGTTTCCATTCGGGCATCAATTCAGGACGCCAATATTCCCACACAGGAAGGCGGCTACTCCCAAAGTTTGAATGAGTTTGACCAAATTTTCATCGAACTTTTTGGCGAAAACTGGAACATCCGCGCTGGTGATATTGACTTGCAGAACAGCAATAGTTATTTCGGCCGATTTACAAAAAAAGTACAGGGAATCTCGCTTGGCGGAACTTTTAACAACGAAGACGGTTCCAAAATTTCAGCTTTTGCTTCCGGCGCTTTGGTGCGCGGCGTATTTTCAAAAAGTGAATTTGTTGGGCAGGAAGGCAACCAAGGACCGTATAAATTGGTCGGTCCCAATGGCGAACTTTATATTTTGGTGGTTTCGGGAAGCGAGCGGGTTTACGTTAACGGACTGCTTTTGCAGCGAGGAGAAAACGAAGATTATGTAATTGATTATAACGCTGGGGAAATAAAATTCAACCCTACCTATCCGATAACCAGCAATATGCGCATTTCGGTAGAATATCAATATACCGATAGAAGCTACACCCGTTTTATAGGTTATGGGGGAGGAAATTACACAAGCGATAACCTTGATTTAGGTGTATATGTTTATTCGGAAAATGATGCCAAAAACCAACCCCTGCAACAAAATCTTTCCGAAGAACAAGTGGCTATTTTACAGGCAGCAGGCGATGATAGGGAGCTGATGAACGCTCCATCGGCGGTGCCTGACACCTATTCCGAAAATAAAATTCTTTATAAAAAGGAAATTATTAACGGTGAAGAAGTTTTCGTTTTTTCAAGCAATCCCGATGATGAACTTTTCAGTGTGCGATTTTCACTTGTGGGGCCAAATAATGGCGACTATGTGATTAGCGAAACCAATGCCATCAGTCGTATTTTTGAATACGTAGCACCAGTTAATGGTGTGCCCCAAGGAAATTATGCGCCCGTTATTAGGCTAAATGCACCCATAAAATTACAGGTGGGCGGTGTAAATGGAAGTTTCCATCCTTCGGAAAAGACACGTATTGACTTTGAAGCGGCAGGAAGCCAAAACGACCTGAATCTTTTTAGTGATATTGACGATAATAATAACAATGGTTTTGCGGGAAGGCTGGCTTTTAAGCAACGTTTGTTCACCACCGCCGATACTTTAAAAATTGATGGCTTCGGTTCCTTGGATTTTGTTCAAAAAGATTTTAGAACCATTGAAAGGCTTTACAATATTGAATTTAACCGAGATTGGAACCTTATCAACCCTATGGGCAACCAAAGTTTTGTGATTTCAGGAGTTGAGGTTTCACATCCAAAAATTGGTGGCGGAAGGTATGAATTCCAAAATTTGAATTTTTCTGAAAATTTCAATGGTACACGGCACGTAAGTGCTTCAGAAATAAAGCTAAAAAAACTAAGACTACAGACCTATGGAAGCTTTCTGAACAGCAAGGCAGATTCTATTTCTTCAAAATTTTTTAGATTGAATAACACGTCAACTTATTCCTTCAAAAAAGCTTGGGTAGGCGGTAAAGTGGCTTTGGAAGACAACCAAATAAAAGATGTAACGCGCGATAGTATTTCACCAATAAGTCAAAAATTCGCAGCTTTTGAGGTTTTTTCGGGCATTGGTGATAGTACTAAGGTTTTTGTTGAGGCCGGTTATCAGTTTCGGGTTAATGATAGTGTTCGTAATAATGTGCTTCAAAAGGTGAATTCTTCAAATACGTATTATTTAAAGTCTCGACTTATAAATACTGAAAACACCCAACTTTCAGCATTTGCAAACTACAGAACCTTGAAATACGAGCCAAAGTCGGGCACAGGTTTTGATCCGAATGATTCGCTCCCGGTAGTAATCGATAATCGGGAGACTGAGCGTTCGCTAAACTCTCGAATAATTTACAATCAATCACTATTTGATGGCGGCATTCGTTTAAATACCGCTTTGGAGTCTAACAATGGAGTGATTCCGCAACAGGAATTTATGTATGTTAAGACAGAACCGGGACAGGGCGTTTACACCTGGATTGATTACAACAACAATGGCATTCAGGAACTTGAAGAATTTGAAGTGGCTCAATTTCAGGATCAAGCGGAGTATATTCGGGTGTTGCTTCCCAATCAGGTTTTTCTAAAGATTAGACAGAATAAGTTTAGTCAAATTCTTACGTTAAATCCACAAAATTGGTCAAACAAAGAAGGATTTAGAAATGTGCTTTCGCATTTTTACAATCAAACCTCTTATGTTTTGGACCGAAAAGTAAAGCGGAAAAACGACGGTTTCAACATCAATCCTTTTGAAGATGGCGGCGATGAACAATTGGGACTTACCCTGAATTTTCGAAATGCTTTATTTTTCAATCGCGGAAAGCAGCATTTTACAACGAGTTATACTTTCATATCTACTTCGGCAGATAATCTGCTCGCTGTGGGTTTACAAAGAAATAATCTGAAAAGTCACCAATTTAATTTCAATCATAAATTTTGGGAAAGTTGGTTGCTGAATTTAAAAGGTGCAACGGGCAGCAATGAAAGTCTTTCTGAAAATTTTGCCAACAGAAATTACCGTCTCGATTCCTATGAATTCAATCCGAAAATCTCCTATTTACTGAACCAACAAACACGTTTTGATGTTTTTTATGAATTTGCAAACCAAGACAATCAATTGGGCGAAATGGAAAAGCTGAACCAGCAAACAATGGGTTTTTCCTTCGCCTACACCAATGCCGAAAAGGTTTCAATAAATGGGGAATTCAATTATATTGATAATAAATTTGAAGGAAGTCCTTTTTCACCCGTGGCTTACCAAATGTTGGAAGGCTTGCAGCCGGGCACCAACTTTACTTGGCGTTTGCTTTTTCAAAAACGGATAACTAAATATTTGGATGCTAATCTTTCATATTTCGGTAGAAAAAGTGAGACTACTAAAACTGTGCATACTGGAAGTATTCAGTTACGGGCGTATTTTTAATTTTTGTATCTTCATACATTACTTAAAAACCAAAAAGAATGTTGGCCAAAATTTCGTTTTACTTATTGTTTAGTTTTGCAGTTTTCTCCTGCGTTTCTTCACAAAACCAATCTCAAAATATGGAAACCAATAGCGCTGCTGAAATAGAAGCTAAAAAAGCGCTTGCGGCAAAAATGATGGCTGATGGTTATTTGCCGGGCAGGATAATCTATTCTGATTTGGCCGATGATTGTGAATACACCATTCAGTTAAAGGAAGGCGAGAAAGATTTTTATTATGTTGACCCCATTAATTTGAGTGAAAATTTCAGAAGAGATAATCAAACTATTTGGTTAAAATTTAATGGACTGCGCAGAATGAACCGTTGTGAAAAGGCGGCTCCAGTTGAAATTACCGAAATAAAGAATCGCGATGAATAATTTTGGAGTCAAAAAAAAGGAGGATAACCAAATATCCTCCTCCTTCGAAATATAGAATTAACCACTTAAAAAATTATTCGGAAAGCCAATGTTTGAATGAAATGGTTTCCTTCATTTTTTCTGAAATTTCTGAAACTTTGATACGTTCCTGCTCCATAGTATCGCGGTAGCGAATGGTTACGGTATCATCTTCAATAGTTTGATGGTCCACTGTAATGCAGAACGGCGTTCCGGCAGCATCTTGGCGGCGATAGCGTCTTCCAACGGCATCTTTTTCGTCATAAATTACGTTATAATCCCACTGAAGATCGTCAATTATTTTTTGGGCAATTTCGGGCAAACCATCTTTTTTAACCAATGGTAAAACAGCAGCTTTTACTGGCGCCAAAATAGCGGGCAATTTTAGAACAGTTCGCACGCTTCCGTCCTCTAAAGTTTCATCCTGTAATGAATTGCTCAAAACGGCGAGGAACATTCTGTCCAAACCAATAGAGGTTTCCACAACGTATGGCACATAACTTTCGTTCAATTCCGGATCGAAAAATTGTAATTTTTTTCCAGAAAATTTTTCGTGTGCCTTTAAATCAAAATCGGTTCGGGAATGAATTCCTTCCAATTCTTTGAAACCGAAGGGGAAATTAAATTCTATATCTGCTGCGGCATTAGCGTAATGTGCTAACTTTTCGTGGTCGTGGAAACGGTAGTTTTCTTCTCCCATCCCAAGTGATAAGTGCCATTTTAATCTGGTTTCCTTCCAGTATTCGTACCATTTCAGCTCTTCGCCGGGACGTACAAAGAATTGCATTTCCATCTGTTCAAATTCACGCATACGGAAGATAAACTGTCTGGCTACAATTTCATTTCTGAAAGCTTTCCCGGTTTGGGCGATTCCGAAAGGAATCTTCATCCTTCCGCTTTTTTGAACGTTCAAAAAGTTTACGAAAATACCTTGGGCGGTTTCTGGCCGCAGGTAAAGATCCATGGCGCTTTCAGCAGAGGCTCCTAGCTTGGTGCCAAACATGAGGTTGAATTGGCGTACTTCGGTCCAATTTTTTGAACCCGTTTCGGGATCGGCAATGCCCAATTCTTCAATCAAAGCCTTTACATCTGCCAAATCTTCCTTTTCAAGAGAGCGTGCCATGCGTTCCAAAACGGTACGCTGTTCCTCAAGATAACGCACTACACGGGGATTTGTGCTTACAAATTGTTCTTCATCAAAACTATCGCCAAAACGACCTTTTGCTTTTTCTATTTCCTTTTGGGCCTTTTGGTTTAGTTTTTCGGCGTAATCTTCAATAAGCACATCGGCACGATAGCGTTTTTTGGAATCTTTATTATCTATCAAAGGGTCGTTGAAAGCATCAACGTGGCCGGAAGCCTTCCATGTGGTGGGGTGCATCAATATAGCAGAATCTATGCCTACTATGTTTTGGTGCATATACACCATGCTGCGCCACCAATATTCGCGAATGTTTTTCTTTAATTCTACTCCGTTTTGTGCGTAATCATAGACTGCGCTAAGCCCATCATAGATTTCACTTGATGCAAATATATATCCGTACTCCTTTGCGTGAGATACTACTTTCTTAAATTGATCGTCGTTGTTTGCCATAGCGCAAAAATAAAAAAACCGCCGTGATAAGTTCACAGCGGTTTCATTTATTTTAAAATTACCTACTTTTAATTTTAAAACATGATTATTTAAGCTCCATGGTAGTGGTCGCAATTTGGTTTGGCCCATCAAAAAGGTTGATGGTATAACGTCCTTCCACAAGATCTGCTTCGGCTGAATTTACTAAGATACATACATCCAATTCGTCATTTTCGTAAAATACATTTGTAGAACTACTATAATTAATGTTTTTCTCCTCAAACTGTTTTACAGCATCATCACCCATCATTTTGTTACGAGGGTTTATAACTTGAACATACAATGTCCTGTCACCCCTTGTTGCAATGGCGTTAGGTGCCAAGGTAAAGCAAGCTCTAATCTTATCAGCACGACTTGCACGTTTGGTATCAACTACTTTTCCACTGTTTCTTATAATTACAGCTTCACCGCGAAGGTCGGTTGCTTTTACAATAGAACCTTTTTTAATGGTTTCGTTCATAGCCAAATTTTCCTGACTTACTGAGTCTACAACCATTCGTGTATTGGAAAGCTCCATTGAGGTGCTATCGCGCTCCATAGCGAGCTGTCTGTTTACAGCAATTAAACTATCAGCACGTTTAAAAAGCATAGAGCGTTCCTGCTTAAGTCTGCCTACTTCGGCTTTGTATCTTTCAATCAAGGCCACATTTGCTTGGGCATCTTTCACCGAATCTAGCAGAATCGTTATTCTTTCTCTCGCTGCTAATAAATCTTTGTCTTTAAGTTCATTTTCCTTTATTACTTCATCGTAATTTGCAATCAGGCCCTCAAGCTCTTGTTCAATATCTGCCTTTTGCATCTCAAGATTTGATACCGTATTTTTACTATCGTTGAACAACGTTACAGTATAAACGGCCAAGGCAATAAGTAATACTGAAAGTACGCCAATCAGAATCTTAAATTTGCCACTATTGTTTTCGTTTTCGCTACTCATAATTAATAAGTTAAGTTTAGGTGGTAAAAGTAGGCAGGTATTTCTTTAACAAACGTTTACAAAATGGTAAAAATTCTTAAAATATGTTAAATCTACTATTTCCAAAAGTTTGTGTGGGTTGTAAACAACATTTAATGAAACAGGAAGACGTATTGTGTACGGCGTGTATTCATTCGCTACCAATTGCTTCATTCCACAAAACTGGAAACAATAGTTTGAAAGATAAATTCTACGGAAGATTTTTGGTGAAGAATGCTACAGCACTCATTTATTTTCAGAAAAGAGGGTTGACGCAAGAACTTTTGCACAATTTAAAATACCGCGGAAAAAAGAAGGTCAGCACTTTCTTCGGAAAATGGTTGGGCGCTGAAATTTCTGAAATCGATTCTTATAAAGAAATCGATTTGGTGATTCCGGTGCCGCTGCACAAACAAAAATTAAAAAAACGCGGGTATAACCAGGTGGAAGGTTTTGGGATGGAAATAGCCAAAGCGTTAAATGTTCCCTATCGTGATGATATTTTGATTAAAATCTCAAAATCGGGTTCACAGGTTTTCAAAACCAGAATACTGCGTTTTGAGGCCGAAGAGGTTTTCTCAATTCAGAAGTTGGAAGCAATAAAAGACAAGCACATTTTATTAGTAGACGATATAATAACCACAGGTGCCACGTTGGAAAAATGTGCCCTCCAACTGCTAAAGGGTGAAAACGTATCACTAAGTATTGCCACAATTGCAGTAGCCTAAAAGTATTTGTAAATAGTTGCTACATATTGTTTAATTTTGAAGCCGTGCCGCTGCGCCACAAAATTTTAAAAGACATTTAGTGAAACACCGCCTGCTTTACATTCCCATAGCTTTTTTGATGATTTTGTCATTCGTGGACTGTGCAAAAAAAGGATCGCCATCGGGTGGGCCACGGGATACCATTCCGCCAATAATAGTAAGAAGCAGTCCTGAAAATTACACTACAAATTTTACCGGTAGTGAAATTGAAATTCGATTTGATGAATACATAAAACTTAAAGAAGTAAACAAAGAGCTCATTATTTCACCACCAATGAAATACACTCCCATTATTACGCCTTTAAGTACTTCAAAAACCCTACGGATTAAAATACTCGATACTTTAAAACCAAATACTACGTATTCTTTCAACTTTGGAAATAGTATAGTGGATAATAACGAAGAAAACAAGTTTGAATACTATAAATATATTTTTTCTACGGGAAGCTATATTGATAGTCTAAAGCTTTCGGGACGAGTGAAAGACGCACAATTAATAGCGCCGGAAATTCCAACAACAGTAATGCTTTATGAAGCAAACGAAGCTTTTACGGATTCAATTATTTATTCTGAAAAACCAACTTACATAACCGTCACCAAAGATAGCACGGGAGTTTTTGAATTAACCAATTTAAAGGAAGGAAAATATCTTCTTTTGGCATTGAAGGAAAAAAACAACGATTATATTTTTCAACCACAAAATGATAAAATAGGTTTTGAAAAAGAACTTATTACCCTTCCCGCAGATTCAAGTTACACACTTACACTTTTTAAGGAAACGCCCGATTATAAATTTGTGCGCGCAAGTCAGGTAGGAAAAAACCATATTGTTTTTGGGTATGAAGGTCGTGCAGACAGTATAGATATTGAATTGCTTTCAGAAAAACCGGAAGATTATATCGCAACGGTTTTTAAGGACGAAAAAAAGGACACCTTGCATTATTGGTTTAAGCCTGCCATGGAAACAGACTCACTAATTTTTAAACTGACTAACAAAAATTTTATTGATACCGGTACCGTGCGCATGCGTGAACTATTTAAAGATTCATTGACTATTTCTGCGTTGAAAACCGGCACTTTGAAATTAAAAGATACCTTTAAATTGCGTGCAAACACGCCGCTTATAACTTTTGATGCCGAACAATTTCAAGTTATGGCAAAAGATTCTTCTTTTGTTCAAACTACTGTTACGCTAAATAAAAAGTACAATTGGGCCGAAATATATTTTCCAAAGACCGAAGACCAAACGTATTCGATAAATATTTTGCCGGGAGCGTTGACTGATTTTTTTGAAAAAACCAATGACACAATTCAGTTTAGCGTAAACACACGATTGGAGTCAGATTATGGCACGTTGAACCTTACACTGGTTAATGTGGAAGCATTTCCGATTATTGTTCAAATACTTGACAGTAAATACAATATAGTGGCGGAAAAATATCTAACAGAAAACAAAGATGTTTTTTTTGGAGCACTTTCACCCGATAAATATTTTGTAAGAATAATTTACGATGAAAATGAAAACCGCAGCTGGGACACGGGGAGTTTCTTGAACCGAATGCAGCCCGAGCGGATTATTTATTATCCAACACAAATTGAAGTTAGGGCCAACTGGAGTTTGAATGAGACTTTTATTTTAAAATAAAATGATCGCGATCGTTTAAAAACTGAAGGTGTTTTCGGTTGCTTTCAATGTGTTCTTTATCCAAAACAATTGTTTCGGTAAATTCAGTTTCATAACTAGTTGTTGAAATTTGCTTTCCCAAAACATCATAAATTGCTGAATGGCCCACATATTCGTGCTCATTGCCATCAAAACCTACGCGGTTTACACCGATGCAATACGCCATATTTTCAATGGCTCGGGCACGAAGCAAAGTGTCCCAAGCTAGAGTGCGAACTTTTGGCCAATTTGCAACATACATCAATACATCGTAATCTTCCGTATTTCTAGCCCAAACTGGAAAACGCAAATCGTAACAAACCAACGGACAAATTTTCCAACCTTTATATTCAACAATCAAACGTTCATTTCCCGCAGAATAGGTTTTGTTTTCCTTTGCTAAAGTGAAGGTGTGTTTTTTGTCATACTTTTGAAAACTTCCATCGGGAAAAACGAAAAATAGGCGGTTGTAATAATTGTTTTCTTCAGAAATGATAATACTTCCCGTTATTGCACAATTATTTTTTTGTGCTTCTTGAATCATCCATCGCAAAGTTTCGCCATTGTTCGGTTCAGCAAGCTTTTCGGCATTCATTGAAAAACCTGTAGGAAACATTTCCGGGAGAATTATTAAATCTGTTTCGCCTTCAATATTTTGGATTTTCTCAGAAAACATCGCGCGATTTGCTTCGGCATTTTCCCAGTGAAGTTCGCTTTGAATAATTGTTATTTTTAAATTTTTGCTCAAACTTTCTTTTTCTTTATTTTCTATTCTTTTTTTTCTTCAAGCAATTCAACCATCTCCCGGTTACCCTGCATTTTTGCGTGGTCTGCAGCCGTCAACCCTCTGTCATCTTTTATTGATTTGTCTGCACCTTTGTCCAAAAGCATCCACACTATTTCTTTTCGTCCAAAAGTAGCAGCAAAAATTAAAGCTGTAGCACCGTTGAAATTTTTAATATTTGGATTAGCGCCATTTTCGAGCAACAGCTTAGCGATATGGTCAAAACCTTTAAAGCAAACACCCATCAAAGCGGTGTTGCCAGAAGCATCTTGCGCATCAATATTTTGCGGAAATTTTAAAATGATTTCTGAAATATCGTAAAAGCCATAATAAGTGGCAAGTAAAAGTGGTGTGGAGCCGCGAGTGTCTTTTTCGGAAACCAGTTCAGGAGAATTTTTCAGCAGTGTTCTAACTTCTGAAACATCTTTCAAGCGTATTAAATCAAATAATCTGTCTCTCATAGTTTCATAAAAGTAAAAAAACAGAGTCACATATTTTGCAACTCTGTTTCATTTATAAAATAATTTACATTTTGTTTACTTTAAATCAAAACGATCCAAGTTCATCACTTTGCTCCAAGCTGCAACAAAATCGTTCACAAATTTTTCTTTGGAATCTTCACAGGCATAAACTTCCGCAATTGCGCGAAGCTCTGAGTTGGAGCCAAAAATTAAATCTGCCCGAGTTCCGGTCCATTTAAAAGTATCCGAAGCTCTGTGGCGACCTTCAAAAATGCGATCGTCATCACCGACGGCTTTCCAAGTTGTTCCCAAATCAAGAAGATTTACGAAGAAATCATTGGTCAATGTTTCAGGTTTATCGGTAAAAACACCGTGGCTGGAACCATCCCAATTTGTATCCAAAACGCGCATTCCGCCCACAAGAACTGTCATTTCTGGAACAGTGAGCGTTAATAATTGTGATTTATCAACCAACAATTCCTCAAAAGAAGCGTGCTGGTCGGGCTTCAAATAATTTCTGAAACCATCCGCAGCAGGCTCAAGATGTGTAAACGAATCTACATCGGTCTGCTCCTGAGATGCATCACCACGTCCGGGAGTAAACGGCACAGTAATGTTATGCCCTGCATCTTTAGCAGCTTTTTCAATGGCGGCACATCCGCCCAAAACAATCAGATCTGCCATCGAAACCTTTTTGTCACCGTTTTGATTGCCGTTGAAATCTTTTTGAATTTCCTCAAGCTTGTCCAAAACTTTAGCTAATTGCGAAGGATTGTTCACTTCCCAATTTTTTTGTGGTTCCAAACGAATTCGGGCGCCATTTGCACCCCCGCGCATATCGGAACCTCTGTAGGTTGAAGCAGAAGCCCACGCGGTTGAAACCAATTCAGAAATTGACAAACCTGTATCGAGTATTTTTCCTTTTAATGATGAAATATCCTTTTCGTCAAACAAAGTGTGATTAACCGCAGGAATAGGGTCTTGCCAAAGCAATTCTTCCGAAGGAACTTCTGGGCCAATATAACGGGAAACTGGCCCCATATCGCGATGGGTCAATTTATACCAAGCGCGCGCAAAGGCATCTTCGAATTCTTCGGGATTGTCTCTAAAATGTTTTGAGATTTTTAAATAAGCGGGATCGGTTTTTAAAGCAATATCTGCCGTACTCATCATTAAGTCCTGTGTTTTTGATGAATCGTGAGCCATGGGAGCTTTGTCTGCATTTGAAGCCGCTGTCGGTTTCCACTGATGGGCACCAGCGGGGCTTTTTGTTAATTCCCACTCATAATCAAGCAATACTCTAAAATAATCATGGTCCCATCGATTGGGTACGGGCGTCCAAGGACCTTCCAACCCACTAGTTATGGTATCGTCGCCAAATCCAGATTTGTAGCTGCTTATCCACCCTTTGCTTTGATGTTCAATTGCGGCTCCAGCAGGTTCCACATCTACATATTTTTCGGCATCGCCTGCTCCGTGTGCTTTTCCGAAGGTGTGCCCGCCTGCAACAAGCGCCACGGTTTCATAATCGTCCATGGCCATTCTTCCAAAAGTCTCGCGAATATCGTGTGCAGAACCCATTGGATCGGGCTCTCCATTTGGTCCTTCCGGATTCACATAAATCAAGCCCATGTGCGCTGCCGCCAAGGGTTTTTCAAGATGACCCTCTTCATAACGCTTGTCATTGCCAAGCCACTGTGTTTCAGAACCCCAATACACATCCTGCTCAGGTTCCCAAACATCTTCGCGGCCTGCGCCAAAACCAAATGTTTTAAAGCCCATCGATTCCAGCGCCACATTTCCCGCCAAAAGTAGTAAATCTGCCCAGGAGATTTTTTTGCCGTATTTCTGCTTAATTGGCCAAAGCAACAAGCGCGCTTTATCCAAGTTTCCATTGTCGGGCCAACTGTTCAATGGTGCAAAACGTTGGTTTGCGGTATTTCCGCCGCCGCGACCATCGGTTACACGATACGTTCCCGCGCTGTGCCAAGCCATACGGATAAACAATCCGCCGTAATGGCCGTAATCTGCGGGCCACCAGTCTTGGGAATCGGTCATTAATTTTGTGAGATCATTTTTTAAAGCATCATAATCCAGTTTCTCGAATTCTTTTTTATAATTGAAGCCATTGCCCATGGGGTCTGATTTTGAATCTTGCTGCCGCAGCACATTCAATCGTAAACTATTCGGCCACCAATCGCTGTTTCTGGTACCTCCGCCAGCTACTTGATGCTGAACATTGCCAAAATAGGGGCACTGCGCAGAACTGTCATTAATTTCCCAAACATCGCTCGTGTTGCCGCTGGGGTTTTTTCCTTTGTGATAGTTTTTATCGTTATTATTTTCCATGGTAGAAATATTTTGAAGTGTATCCTACGAAAATAACAATTAAAAAGGCTGCAACCTTAAAAATCAATCGGTTGTTTTAATCTTTGGATTGATAAAACTTATTCTTTGAAGGGAATTTGATAATATTTATAAATTATAGCTGTTGAAGAATTTTAGCAGCTTCCGCCAAAGTTTCATCCGTTTTGGCAAAGCAAACCCGAATCTGTTTAAAATCTTTTTTGCCTTCGTTAAAAACGGACGTTGGAATGGTCGCAATCTTATGTTCCTTCGTAAGTCTTTCCGCGAAAGCGATATCGTTTTCATTTGAAATTTCTGAAAAGTCGAGCATTTGAAAATAAGTTCCTTTAGACGGAATAATTTTGAAATTGGAACCTTCCATTAAATGCAGAAAAAAATCGCGCTTTTGCTGATAGAAATCCGACAGTTTCAAATAATGATTTTCGTCTTTTAAATAAGTTGCCAATGCTTTTTGAATGGGATGGTTTACGCAAAAAACCACGAATTGATGTACTTTTTGAAATTCCTCCATCAAATTTCTGGGTGCGGCACAATAGCCCATTTTCCAGCCAGTATTGTGAAATGTTTTTCCGAAGGAGGCAGTTACAAAACTTCGCTCCGCCAAAGCTTCATATTTTGATGCACTTTGATGTATATTCCCGTCAAAAATGATGTGTTCATAAACCTCATCGCTTAAAACCAACAGATTATTTTTCTCTGCCAAATCCTGCAATTGAAGCATATCGTTTTTTGAAAACAGCATTCCACTTGGATTGTGTGGCGAGTTGATGATAATCATTTTCGTTTTTGAAGAAATCTTATCCGAAACCTCCTGCCAATCCACACTATAAAAAGGAGGTTTCAGTTGAATGGGAGCAATTTTTCCACCGAAGAGTTCCACCGTTGGTGCATAACAATCGTAGGCGGGAGTGAAAATAATTACCTCATCGCCTTTACTAATTGTCGCAGCGATTATTGTAAAAATAGCTTGAGTTGCACCAGCCGTAATTGTGATTTCAGTTTCGGGATTGTAAAAATGATTGTGAAGATTTTCTATTTTTTTTGAAATTTCCATCCGCAATTCAAAATCTCCGGGCATTGGCGCATACTGATTAAAACCGTCGCGCATTGCGTTGTCCACCAAAGCATTCAAAGTGGGGTCGCTGGGGAAATTTGGGAATCCCTGAGAAAGGTTAAGCGCATGGTGTTCCGCTGCCATTTTGCTCATTTTGGCGAAGATGGAGGTTTCTATATTTGGGAGTTTTGAGTTAATCATTCTGTCCTGTATTTATGTACACCAAAATATCGTTGATGCATTTGTCTAAATTATGTTTTATTTCATTGGTCCAAAAGCGAAAAACCGTAAAACCCATTTCTTCAAGTTGATGGTTTACTTCTCGGTCGCGCTGCATATTCCGTTCAATTTTGGGAATCCAAAAACCGCGGTTGCTTTTGAGTGTTTCTTTTCTTTCCGGCCAATTGTAGCCGTGCCAAAATTCACCATCAATGAAAATGGCAAGTTTGTATTTTATGATGGAAATATCGGGTTTTCCGGGCAGTTTTTTGGTGTCCACGCGATAACGGATGCCTTTTTTCCAAAGGGCTTTTCTGAAAAGCAATTCTGGCTTGGTGTTCTTCCCACGAATTTTGCCCATCATTTTGGAACGCTTTTTCGTGGTGTAGAAACCAGATTCTTCGTTGAAACGTGGGACTTTTATTTTTTCCTCTTCATAAATCATTCTATTAAAGTATAAATAATCTTAGCTTTTTAAAAGTTAAATATTTTGAAATAAAAAACCCTCACAAATCTGCAAGGGTTTTATTCTTTTCAAATTTATTTTGAATTAGTATCTATAATACTCAGGCTTAAAGGGTCCTTCAACAGTTACGCCAATATATTCTGCTTGTTCTTCAGAAAGCTCAGTAAGTTCAACCCCAATTTTTTCAAGGTGTAATTTTGCTACTTTTTCATCCAAATGTTTTGGAAGCATATATACTTCGTTTTCATAGTTTTCACCATTTTTCCAAAGTTCGATCTGCGCCAAAGTTTGATTGGTGAAACTATTACTCATTACAAAACTTGGGTGGCCAGTGGCGCAACCAAGGTTTACCAAACGGCCTTCAGCCAAAAGAATAATGTCTTTTCCGTTGATGGTGTATTTATCAACTTGTGGCTTAATTTCAACATGGGTGTGTCCGTGGTTTTTCTTTAACCAGGCTACTGCAATTTCATTGTCAAAATGCCCAATGTTACATACTATAGTTTTGTCTTTCATCGCCTCAAAATGCTCACCGCGAACAATGTCTTTGTTGCCTGTTGTAGTAATTATGATGTCTGCATTGCCTACAACCGTTTCCAACTTCTTCACTTCAAATCCGTCCATTGCAGCTTGTAACGCACAAATTGGATCAATTTCGGTAACTGTAACGATACTTCCAGCCCCTTTAAAAGAAGCAGCAGTTCCTTTACCAACATCGCCATAACCACAAACTACCACACGTTTTCCTGCCATCATAATGTCAGTAGCACGGCGGATTGCATCCACGGCGCTTTCACGGCAACCATATTTATTGTCGAATTTACTTTTGGTAACGCTATCATTAATATTGATTGCCGGCATTGGCAATGTGCCTTTTTTCATACGCTCGTACAGACGGTGAACACCTGTGGTGGTTTCTTCAGAAATACCTTTTACGCCAGCGGCAAGTTCAGGGTATTTGTCCAAAACCATATTTGTTAAATCGCCACCATCATCCAGAATCATATTCAACGGTTTGCGATCCTCGCCAAAAAAAAGTGTTTGCTCGATACACCAATCAAATTCCTCTTCGGTCATTCCTTTCCAAGCATATACTGGAATTCCAGCGTCGGCAATTGCAGCGGCAGCGTGGTCCTGTGTAGAGAAAATGTTGCAAGAGCTCCAAGTAACTTCAGCGCCCAAGGCTTTCAACGTTTCAATAAGTACTGCAGTTTGGATGGTCATATGGAGACAACCGGCAATACGCGCCCCTTTCAAAGGTTGCTCGTTTCCGTACTCTTCACGTAAACTCATAAGCCCTGGCATTTCTGCTTCTGCAAGCTCAATTTCTTTTCTTCCCCAATCAGCAAGGGAAATATCTTTTACTTTGTACGCCGTATAAGGCACAGTTTTCGTTGACATATTTGTTATCTTTATACCCGCAATAGCGGATTTTTGTTAAAAATTATTTCAAATCTAAAGTCCGCAAAACTACGAAATATCCTTTAAAAGTTTATGCCACTTTACAAAACTATAACAGTAAATCCCAATACTAAAGTCTTCATTTGGAAGATTGAAGAGTCTTTTGAAGCACTTTCCCAAGGTATTCAACTTACCGATAATTGTGCAACCCGGGTTAATAATATGAAGAGCGACCTGCACCGTCGCGGTTTTATGAGTATTCGGCATTTGATGGCTTTGGATGGATATACCGATCACGATTTGTATTACGATGAACACGGAAAACCGCATTTAACAGGCGATAAGCACATTTCCATTACCCATTCCTTCAATTTCGCTGCAATAATAATTAGTGATATAGAAGTGGGAATTGATATTGAAATGCAGCGACACAAAATCTTGCGGATCGCACATAAATTCACCCCGTTGAAAGCGTACAAGATTTTTGCAAATGAAGATGCTTTAATGCGAAAGTTAACTATAGTTTGGTGCGCCAAAGAATCTTTATATAAAAGTTTTGCCGAAAAAGGGGTAAGCTTTTTGGAACATATTTATGTGGAAGACTTTAATCTCGATGAAAACAAAACCACTGCTACCGTGACTTACGAGGACAAACAACAAAAATACGATGTGGATTTTTTGGAATTTGAACAATTCACTTGTGCCTATGCGCTTATTTCTGAAAAATAGTAAATGAAAGAAATTTTTTATGAAAATCTTCAGAAATCCGTTTCCGAAAAAGAAAAGCAACTCGCTATTTTAATTGACCCCGATAAGTTTGAAGTATCCGAAGCAAATTCTTTTTTGAAACAAATTCCTAAGGAAACCACTCACCTTTTTGTGGGCGGAAGTACCGTTGCAAATGGCGAAACTGAAGAAACGGTAAAAGCTTTGAAAGCTGAAACAAGGCTTCCAATTTTTTTGTTTCCTGGCGATCATTCGCACATTACTCCATTAGCAGATGCTTTGTTATTTTTGACTTTGCTTTCAGGAAGAAATGCAGAATATTTAGTTGGGCAGCAAATAAAATCTATTTCAAAATTGAAAAATAGTTCTTTGGAAATTATTTCCACAGGTTACATTTTGATTGACGGTGGAAATGATTCGGCGGTTTCAAAAGTGACAAATACGGAACCGCTTCCGCAGGAAAATATTGAAAACATTGTGCACACGGCGTTAGCGGGACAATTTATGGGGGCGAAGATTATTTATTTGGAAGCGGGCAGCGGCGCAAAATTTCCTGTAAAGCCCGAAATCATTTCCGAAGTAAAAAAAGCAATCAACATCCCTTTAATTGTTGGCGGTGGAATAAAAACCGAAGCACAAAAAAATACCGCTTACGAAGCTGGAGCAAATATGGTTGTGATGGGAACGGCGTTTGAGTAAATTCCAAATCTTAAAAAACCAGATTCCAAAAACTGCAAACTGCGACTGAAAACTTTTTAAAATCGTAGTTTTGAAAAAAATGAAAAAATGAAAATTTCAGTAGAATTAACCCTCACGCCTTTACAGGACGATTACGAACCCGCAATAATCAATTTTATAAAAAGCCTTCGAAATTCTGGGCTGACGGTTTTGGAAAATCCGCTAAGCACACAGGTTTACGGCGATTATGATGCGGTGATGAACCTTCTTCAAAAAGAAATGAAAGTTGCATTGGAAGCTGTGGAAAGAGGTTTGCTTTACATCAAAATAGTAAAATCAGACCGCAGCGACTATGAGCCCCATTTTTGATTGGTTTTTTGCGCAATATGCCGAAGTTCCCACACATTTAATAGTGCTGGAACTCATCGGCGTTTTCTTTGGTTTTTTGAGCGTGTGGTTTAGCAAGCAGGATAATATTCTCGTATATCCCACGGGGATTATAAGCACAGCAATTTTTGTGTACATTCTTGCCGTTTACGGGCTTTTGGGCGATATGATGATAAACGCCTATTACTTTGCAATGAGCATTTACGGCTGGTATATTTGGACTCGAAAAGTGGATGCGACCCACTATACGCCCATCACAAAAGCCACAAAAACCGAAAACAAACAATCTATTTACATTTTTATAGCAACGCTTATTTTCGTTTTTGGTGTGTACGAATATTTTGAAAAATGGAACAGTTGGACAGCTTATGTTGACACAATTACGACTGCAATTTTCTTCGTGGGAATGTGGCTTATGGCGAAAAAGAAACTCGAAAACTGGATCTATTGGATTATTGGCGACTTAATTTCCGTGCCACTTTACCTTTATAAAGGGCTCGTGTTTACTTCGTTTCAATATCTTTTATTTACTATTATTGCCATTTACGGATACCGCGCTTGGAAGAAAAACTTGAACATACCCGAAACCAGTCTGCTGAATTGATTAAAGTAGTTTTATACGGTCCCGAATCTACTGGCAAAACCACCTTGGCAAAACAGTTGTCGGAACACTACAAAACGCTTTGGGTTCCCGAATATATGCGCGAATTCCTTCAAAAAAAGTGGGATTCCGAAAAGAAATTAGTTAAAAAAGAAGATTTAATTCCAATCGCAAAAGGGCAATTGCAACTTGAAAATGAAGTTTCTCAAAAAGTTGAAAATCTGCTGATTTGCGATACGAATCTGCTCGAACTAAAAGTCTATTCCGAATATTATTACGACGGATTTTGTCCTTCGGAAATAAAAACCGAAGCAACCAAAAACAATTACAGCATCTACCTTTTGACATATGTTGACACGCCTTGGGAACCGGATATTTTGCGCGACCGACCGAACAACCGCAAGGAGATGTTTCGTATTTTCGAGGCCGAATTGAAAAAACAGGGTTTTCCGTATAAAATTTTAAAGGGAAACGAGGAAGAGCGGTTTAAAAAAGCAAACGAAATAATTGACGCATTATTAAATAGGTAAAAACCTTTGCGTTCTCTGCGTCTCTGCGGTGATAATTTACCGCAAAGGCGCAAAGGTCGCGAAGAAACTTGCAATTACATTGAATAAAATGTTTACAGAAAAAAACATACAACAAATAAAGAATCACGGGCTTTCCGAAGCTAAAGTAGCACGCCAACTTGAAATTTTCAAGAAAGGGATCCCGTTCGCAAATGTTGTTGAACCAGCTTCGGCGGATAATGGCATTGCAGTATTTTCAGAAACGGAACAAAACCATTTTGTAGCGCTTTTTGAAGCTGAAAAAGACAGACTTGATTTGCTGAAATTTGTGCCAGCTTCGGGCGCTGCTACGCGAATGTTTAAGTTTTTGCATCAGTTTTTGGAGAATTATGATTTTGAAAATGAAGACATCGATGCGTTTCTTCAAAAGGAAGAGAATAGAAATTTGAAAATCTTTTTTGAATCAATTGAAAAATTTCCTTTTTCTTCTTTGGTGAAAGAAAAATTGGAAGCGAAATTCCCCGATTTTAAAAATTTCGAAAAAGGAAAACGCTTTTATTTCTTTGTAAAGGAAATGCTAAAAGAAACCGGTCTCAATTTCAGCAACACGCCCAAAGGGCTCGTTCCGTTTCACGATTACGGCGAAAATTATGTTACCGCTTTTGACGAACAATTATACGAAGCAGCGTTTTATGCAAGCGCGAACGGCATTGCCAATTTGCATTTTACGGTTTCGGAAGAACACGAGGAAAAGTTCAAAAAAAGATATGAAGAAATTCAGGAAACCGTTGAGAACAAAACAGGCGTAAGATTCAATATTTCCTATTCCTTTCAGAAAAAGGAAACTGATACAGTTGCCGCAACTACTGAAAACAAAGCTTTTTTAGATGAAAATGGCGATTTGGTTTTTCGTCCGTCCGGGCACGGGGCACTTTTGGAAAATTTGAATGAAGTGGATGCCGACATCGTTTTTATAAAAAATATTGACAACGTGGTTTCGCAAAATTATGTGGAAACCATCGCTTTTCAGAAAAAAGTGCTCGCTGGAAAAATGCTTTCCCTTCAGCAAAAAATCTTTGGTTTTGTGGAAAAACTTCACGCTGCAAATCCTTCCGAAGAAGTTTTGAAAAACGCTTCCGAATTTATTTCCAAGGAACTTTTCATAAAAAACACTCCTATATATAAAGAGGAAATTTTAAAAATCCTGAAGCGGCCCATCCGCGTTTGCGGCGTAGTTGAAAATACCGGCGCGCCGGGCGGCGGCCCATTTCTTATAAAAGACAAAAACGGAAACCTTTCCTATCAAATAGTGGAAATGTCCCAAATTGATAAAAACAATACGCAACAAAAGGTTTTGGTTGAAAAGGCAACGCATTTTAATCCCGTGGATTTGGTTTGCGGACTGCGTAATTATAAAGGAAAAAAGTATGATTTGCTGAAATTTTCAGATCCCGATACAGGTTTTATATCACATAAATCATATTATGGAAAACCTATAAAAGCATTGGAACTTCCGGGACTTTGGAATGGCGCGATGGCAAACTGGAACACGGTTTTTGTAGAAGTGCCGCTGATCACTTTCAATCCTGTAAAAACGGTGAACGACCTTTTGAATAAAGAACACCAACCGCAATGAATGCCGAAGTTTTAATTTCTGAACTTTCCTTTAAAGCCATCCGCAGCAGCGGGCCGGGCGGGCAGCATGTGAACAAAACGGCTTCAAAAGTTGAGGTTTCATTTAGTTTAGAAAATTCCGAAGCACTTTCAGAAATTGAAAAGGAACGTCTTCGAACAAAACTTTCCACAAAAATTTCTTCCGAAGGAATAATAGTTCTTCAATGCGGCGAAACCCGAAGTCAGCACCGCAACAAGGCTATCGTTATTGAAAGGCTTGTTGAATTGCTTCAGAAAACCCTTAAAGTCGCAAAACCGCGAAAGAAAACAAAACCTTCAAAAGGAGCGATTGAAAGACGTTTAAAATCCAAAAAGGAAAATGCCTTTAAAAAATCCAACCGCAAACCACCAAAAATTGAATAGTGTTTACACAAAAACTGTGTAATTTTTATACAACTGTTCTTTCCATTATACACTTTTCTTAAAATTCAAAACAATTGAATAATCTTTAAATAACTGTTTTGCAGTTATTTAATGGTTTTTTCTGTTCCATATTTTCTATGGCACTACTTTTTCTATATACAAGACAACAAACAAACTTAGAGAAACGAATAAATAATTATTAAAAACAAAAACAAATGAAAAAGTTAATTTTAAGTACAGCAATCGTATTAGGAGGTTTAACCGCAGCAACCGCACAAGATAAAGAGCCGACTGCAATGAACGAGCAAAAACAAACTGCCGTTGAAGCGCAAGTGGAAAGCAGAATTGAAGCTGCACAAGATGCTGAAACTGCTGATGTAGTTGATGCCGAAACAGCTGTGATTGCAGCCCCCGTACAAGATTTTAAAGAAGTAAAAGCTTCTGAGGTACCACAAACCGTTAAAGACGCCGTAGCTAAAGACTTTAGCGGTGCCACTATTTCTAAGGCTTATGTGAATGCCAATGGAGAATATAAACTTGACCTTGCCACTGCAGATAAAAAAGCTGCAACGGTTTATGCTAACGCAAAAGGTGAGTGGATTAAAAACGATATGAAGAAGCAGTAAGCTGCAGGTATTTTAGATTCAATACTTCTGGGAAAGGCGTCCATAAAATGGGCGCCTTTTTTTATGATAAATTTAAAGTTTGCCCAGCCATATACTCACTATTTTTACGTTCTCAGAAAACGTAATGGCGCAACAAATACATATAGTTGAAGACGATGTAGCTTTTGGCAAAATGCTCACTTCTTTTTTGGAACGAAAAGGTTTTAATGTCACTGTTTCGCTTTCAGGCGAAAAGGCGCGAAAAACAATTTCTGAAAGCAATTTTGATTTGCTGATTACGGATTTAAAGCTGCCGGACGATTCGGGTCTTGACTTGCTTGAATTTTCACAAAAAACTTCCCCGAAAACAAAAGTGATTTTAATGACAGGTTATGCTGAAGTGGATACTGCGGTAAAAGCCATAAAGAAAGGGGCGCTGGATTATATTTCGAAACCGTTCCGGCCGGAGGAATTGTTGATGATTATTGAAGCGGATTCTCAAAATAGGGAATCTGCCGAAGAGCATATTTCAGAAACTGTTGAGCCGAAACAACCTGCTTCCCAACCAAGTTCTGAAAAGTCCAAATTTGTAATCGGCATCAGCGAAGCCTCCAAAAAATTCAACGAATATTTAAAACTCGTCGGGCCAACGGATATGTGCGTTCTTATTCAAGGTGAAAGCGGAACTGGAAAGGAAGTTGCCGCAAAGGCAATCCACAATTATAGTTCCCGAAAAGACAAAAATTTTGTGGCAGTAGATTGCGGCGCTATTCCGAAAGAGATTGCCGCGAGCGAATTTTTCGGCCACGTAAAGGGAAGTTTTACGGGCGCGGTAAATGACAAAAAAGGCCATTTTGAAGCGGCAGACGGAGGCACACTTTTTTTGGATGAAGTCGGTAATCTTTCCTATGAAAACCAAATTCAATTACTTCGCGCTTTGCAGGAACGGCGCATAAAACCCGTGGGCAGCAATACCGAAATTGACGTGGATGTACGGATACTTTCCGCAACGAATGAAGACTTGCTGAAAGCCGTTTCCGAGGGGAAATTTAGGGAGGATTTGTACCATCGATTGAATGAATTTTCAATCCGCATTCCATCGTTGCACGAACGGAAAGAGGACCTTTTTTTGTTTATTGAATATTTTTTAAACCAAGCGAACAAATCTTTGGGAAAGGAAGTAATCGGACTTTCCAAAGAAGTGGAGGAAGCGTTTAAAAACTACGCTTGGCCGGGCAATTTGCGCGAGTTGAAAAACGTAATCAAACGTTCCGTTTTGTTGACCAATTCACAATTGATTCCGTTGGAAGTAATTCCGCGGGAAGTTCTTTTTTCTGCAAATACGAAAAAGGAAACCGTTGATTTTTCAAAGGAAAGCAACGAAAAACAACTTATTTTGAACGCTTTAAAGGAAACCGATTTCAATAAAACTAAGGCCGCAAAACTGCTGAATATTACCCGAAAAACGCTTTATAACAAACTGGAGCATTATCAAATAGAATTGTAAGGTTTATCGGATTGAAAGTGCTTTTCGCAAATCGCGGAAGTTCATTTCCAGCTTTTCAAAATCCATCTTCATTTCCCCAGATTCCACTGTTTCTGCAGTGTAATCCTCCATTTTTTCGAGAATGGGAATAACTTCCTTCGCCCTTATTTGGCGGAACATCGTGAGCATTCGGTGGGCAATTTCAGAAATAGTTTTTGTTTCATTTTCGGCAATAGAATTTTTTATTTGTTGCAAATCTTTTTCGGTTTGGGCGTTGAAAACCTCCAGGACTTCTTCCAAGGCTTGAGGCGTATTTAAAAAGGATTTTAAAAGGGAAAGGTCAAATTTTTCGTTGGCTGTGGAATCTGATTTGAAAATTTCATCCACAATTTTTTCTTCCGAAAAATTCCTGCGGCTTGGAAAAATGCGCTCCAAAACCACAACGAGCTCCTGTTTTGAAAAGGGTTTTGGAAGCATTTCAGAAAATCCTTTTTTGAGGTAAAAATCACGACTGTGCTCCCTACTTCCAGTCATTGCAATAACTGGCTGGTTTTTATAAGAATTTATTTCGCCATTTTTCAATTTTTCCAAAACAGTAAAACCGTCGGTTTTTGGCATTTGGATATCTGTTAGGACAAAATCAAAATCAACCCCCAAACTGTAAGCTTTGAAATCGTTGTAACTTTGAAATGCTTGGGAAGCAATATTCATCTGTTCAAAAATTTCCTGTAAAAGTGCGCGCATCGATTCGTCATCGTCAATAATTACGGCTTTCAGACCTTCAAACGAAATGTGTTCCTTCGGAATGTTTTTCGTCAAAATCCTATCTGAATTTTTCAGCGGAAGGGTTAAAATAAAGTTGCTTCCCTCACCCAAAACACTTTCCACCTTTAGGCTTCCACCCAAAAGCTCAGTGATTTTTTTTGAAATGGCCAATCCCAGACCGCTACCGCCAAATTTGTGTGCAATCTCAGTTTCGGCCTGTGTGAATTCATTGAAAATAAGTTGCTGTTTTTCTTTGGAAATTCCAATCCCCGTATCTATTACTGAAATTTGAACCGTTGAAATTTTACCAACTTCCTGAATTTCCTCAACCTTAATTTCAACCCTTCCCTTTTCAGTAAATTTAAAGGCATTGCCCACGAGATTATTCACTATCTGACGAATCCGTAACGGGTCGCTCTCAAAAATTTTACTTTTTATTTTCTCTGAAATGGAAAGCTTTAAATCAACAGCTTTTTGCGGAAATTGTTGTTTCACAGCATTTCCAGCCTCAACGATGATATTTTCCAAAGAAAATGGAACGCTTTCAATAGGCAATTTTCCTGCTTCCAGTTTGGAGAAATCCAGCAAATCATCCACCAAATGTGAAATAAAATGTGAGCTTGAAGTGATTTGCCCCAAATAGTATTTCTGCTTTTCCGAAAGGTTTGAATTTTCAAATAGTTCGGAATAACCGCTGATTGTATTCAAAGGTGTTTTTAGATCGTGGCTTACCGTGGAAATAAGCTGCTCGCGACTTTTCAGTAATGATTCAGCATAATTTTTGGATTCCTCCAAATTCTTTTTAAAGCGTTCTGCCCTAAAAAAATCTGAAAGTATAAAATATGAAAATAACAAAACCACGATGCCGCCCAAGATGCCCGCAAACTTCAGAATTTCCTTTGTGCGTTCCATAGATTCGGCCCGCTGTTGTTTTTCCAGATTATTGTTTTTTGCAATTTCGAGGTCAAAACTGGCAATTATTTCCCGCAAACGTTCTGAAATATTGAGGTCGTTTCGAATCAATTCATTCTCTTTTTGTATCAAAGATTCCCGAATTCTCGAGTTTTCTTTTTTGGCTTCGGCAACAATATACCGCGCTGCAAGCAGCATAGAATCTACTGTTTTCGATTTTACGGTAGAAGTATCGCGCGTGGCGTCACTGTTGAGGTAATCGGCATAGTTTTGCCATATTCTGCGTTCTTGGGAGTTTAATTTCGAGGGATTTCTAATTAATGACTCTACTGAGTTCAGGCCAACAGAAGCTTCTAGTTTACGCACTTCGCGCATAATATCGTCCAGCGAAGTGTCTTTTTTGTTGGTCAATCGAAGAATACGAAGCTGTTCAATATTTCGGTTTTTATCTTTTAATAAAGATTTTACACTGTCAAGTTGCTTTAATTGAAAATCATTATTTGTGAGCGACTTTATTTCTTCAATTTTTTTAAAAAGCGAATCGGTTTTGGCCATATATTTTTCAAAATCTTCATCGCTTTCCGTTAAGAGCGCAAGTCTTGAAAATCCGTCTGTTTCGTAAACCAGATTGATGAGCGTTCCGGTTTCAATGAATTTTTTTTCGCCTTTTGTTTCAGTAGATTCGGCAGTGAAATTTTTGAATTCAGAATATAAAAAAGCGCCAACCAAAACCGATAAAGCTCCCAAAACGAGGTAGCTAAGAATAATTTTAAAGGTGAATTTATTTTTTGAAGTGGCCATCGTTCAAATGTAAAGACTAAAAAAAAGAGGAAGTATTAAGAATATGGTAAAAAAAATCGAAATCGAAATCAAAAACTAAAACGATGCCGAAGTATTGGAAGAAATTGAAAAAAGAAATGTACTTTTGCCGAACATCTCAAAGGGGTGCTTTTGGAAGTACGAAATTGGAGATACGAGTTACGAAACTATTTCGTCGCTCGTCGCTCAAAATTCCAACTTCAAAAGGCTGAGATTATACCCAAAGAACCTGGGCGGGTAATGCCGCCAAGGGATAACAAATAGGAACCCCCTGTAATATTGCACGACGCAATATTCTCAGGGTTTTTTTATAAAACCATTTAATAAACCAAGAATAACGCCCCTTTTATTCGTATAAAATTATTTTTTACGAATGAAAAAGTTATTGATTTCCGCAGTTTTCAGTTTATTGTTTATTTCCGTTTCTGCACAGGAAACGCCGCAGGAAAAAACGAAAGATTCCACAAAAGTTGAATCATTGGACGAAGTTTTGGTAAAAGCCGTCCGTGTTGAAGCAGATTCGCCCATTACCCACTCAAATCTTGACACAGAAGAGCTTGAAAAAAGAAATCTTGGTCAGGATATTCCATATATGCTCAATTATCTTCCGTCGGTTGTTACCACCAGCGATGCGGGAGCGGGTGTGGGCTATACCTACATTCGGGTTCGCGGAAGTGATGCTTCGCGCGTAAATGTTACCTTGAACGGAATTCCGTATAATGATTCTGAAAGCCAAGGCACGTTTTGGGTGAATTTGCCCGATTTTACTTCTTCTGTGCAAAGTTTGCAATTGCAGCGGGGCGTGGGTACTTCAACCAACGGTTCGGGCGCTTTTGGTGCAAGTTTGAATTTGTTGAGTGATGTCGTTTCAAATGAAGCGTATGGCGAAATTGCAAATTCCTTCGGAAGTTATAATACACACAAACATAACGTCAAGTTCAGCACTGGCTTGCTTTCCAACCAGTTTGAATTAGCGGGAAGGTTGTCAACCATTCAATCGGATGGTTATATAGACAGAGCCAGTTCCGATTTGAAATCGTATTTTCTACAGGGGGCTTTTGTAAATAGAAACACCTTAATTAAATCTTTGGTTTTTGGCGGAAGAGAAGAAACCTACCAATCCTGGAACGGTTTGGAAGATCCCGAAAAGCTTAAAAACGACAGAACTTACAATACCGTTGGAATGTACACTGATGAAAATGGGAACCTTCAGTTTTATGATAACGAAGTGGATAATTATGCGCAAGATCACTATCAATTGCTTTGGAACCAACGTTTCAATAACAATTGGAGCACAAATGTTTCTTTCAATTACACAAAAGGAAAGGGTTATTTTGAGCAATATAAAGAAGACGAAGATTTTGAAACCTACGGTTTTGAACCGATTGAAATTGGCAACGATACAATAAATACAACCGATGTAATCCGCCGTCGTTGGTTGGATAATGATTTTTATGCAGCAAATGCAAACGTGAATTACAAAAACAACAAAATTGATTTTACCGGTGGCGCTTTTTACAGTTATTACACTGGCGACCATTACGGCGAAGTAATCTGGGCGCGCTACGCCAGCGATTCGGAAATTCGAGATCGTTATTACGAAGGAAATGGCGAGAAAAGTGAGTTCACCGTTTTTTCAAAGGCAACCTATAAAATTGACGAGCAGTGGAGCGTTTTTGGCGATTTGCAGGGTAGGTTTTTGAATTATAAAACTTCTGGGATTACTTCAGATTTGGTTCCTTTGAATGTAGATGAAAACTATTCGTTTTTCAACCCAAAAGCGGGATTGACTTATAAATTGAATCTTTCAAATCAATTCTATTTTTCATATGGAAAAGCCCATCGCGAGCCTTCCCGAAACGATTATGAACAAGGAATTATTACTCCGGAAAAACTGGACGATTTTGAATTGGGTTGGCGTTTCGCTTCAGAAAAAACAAAAGTGAATACAAATGTGTTTTATATGAATTACAAAGACCAATTAGTCCTTTCTGGCGAATTGAACGACGTGGGTGCGGCCTTAAGAACCAGCAGCGGAAAAAGCTACCGTTTGGGATTGGAAGTGGATGCCGAAATACAGCTTTTGAAAAATTTGAGAACGCTTCCAAATATTGCTTTGAGTACCAATAAAAATGTAGATTTCGTTGCTTCTCGCGATGGCGAATTAGTGAATTTAGGCAACACCAATATTTCGTTTTCGCCTGCTGTAGTTGCAGGAAACATGCTGGAATATTCACCCATGAAGAAATTGCAATTAGGCTTTCTTTCAAAGTTTGTGGGCGAGCAATATATGGGTAATATTGACAGCGAGGTTTCAAAATTGGATAGCTATTTCATCAATGATCTAAATATCGTTTACACCTTGGACACACTTCCGTGGGTAAAAGAAGTTGTTTTTTCGGCTTTGGTAAACAATATATTTAATGTAAAATATATTTCCAACGGCTATTTTTATACTTACGATGACGATTTCAGCAATCCGGGAACAATTACAACAATTGAAGGTGCGGGCTATTATCCGCAGGCAACGATTAATTTTTTAGTGGGAGCTATTATAAAGTTTTAGAAAATTTTATTCAGGCTTAAAACAATTAATTACTAATTACAACGGTATTCCCATTGCGTTCGGCACGATAAGATTGCATGGGGTATTTAGCATCGGGTTCTGTAGTATGTCTTCCAAAATTAACAAGGTTATACTCGTTGTCATCATTTGAACAAGGGCAAGTAGCAATTGGGCCGTTGATTTCCATTCGGGAACACTCACTGGGAATATGGTTCGGATCGGTGAGGTCAAATGCAAAATATTGTGTTTCACTTACGCAATAAACCACAATGCCCTTAATGCCTTGTGAAGTAATTACGGAGCTTCCAGGAAATCGCAAGGGGTTGTATTCCGGTAAGTTAAGGTTTAAATTTAGGCTCACCACCGGATCTGTTAAATATGGGTTCCGCTCTCGCTGGTCATCATTTTTTGAACAGGAAACGTGTAATACAAGGGCGAGTAGGAAAAGAAAAATATTTTTCATGAATTAGGCAAAATTTTAATGACGAAATTACAACAATAAATAGAACAAGTAAATTTTTAGTATATTTGTTAAACACAATCCCGTCATCGTATGGGATTTTTCTATTCCCGCGTAGGCGGGAATCTTATTATATAGAATTTAAGAATTAAAAAAGGGTTTGTTATACGCAAACGATGAAGTTATGAGTAAAGTATCTTATTATACAGCCGAAGGGTTAAAAAAGTTAAGGGATGAAGTAGATCATCTACGCGATGTGGAGCGCCCTAAAGCCTCTAATGCGATTGCCGAAGCGCGTGATAAAGGCGATTTGAGCGAGAATGCAGAATATGATGCCGCCAAGGAAGCACAGGGAATGCTGGAAATGCGAATCGCCAAATTAGAGGAAATACTTGCCAACGCCCGATTAATTGACGAATCGCAACTTGATTTGAGTAAGGTTTTAGTGCATTCCACCGTAAAAATCAAGAATCTGAATAATGGTATGGAAATGACCTATAAGTTGGTTGCGCAAAGCGAAGCCGATTTAAAAACTGGGAAAATCTCGGTAGATTCCCCTATAGGCCACGGTTTGTTGGGCAAGGAAGTAGGTGAAGTTGCGGAGATAAAAGTACCCAACGGGGTGCTTAAATTCGAGATATTGGAAATTTCAAGAGATTAATTATGGCGTCAATTTTCACACAAATTATAGAAGGTGAAATTCCTTGTTACAAAATTGCTGAAGATGATAATTTTATTGCTTTTTTGGATATAAATCCAAACGCTAAAGGCCATACACTTTGTGTTCCCAAGGAAGAAATCGATAAAATTTTTGATATGGGAGAGCATATGTACCTACAACTGATGCAATTTTCCCGAAAAGTTGCTCGTGCTTTGGAAAAAACCGTTCCCTGCAAACGTGTGGGGATGGCCGTTGTAGGGTTGGAAGTGCCGCACGTACACGTACATTTAATACCATTGAATGACATGGACGATATGCGCTTTACCAAAAAGGTTAAAATGACTTCGGAAGAGTTTGAAATGTTGGCCGAAGCTATTTCCGAAAAACTTAAACCGTAGGAATTAATAAATAAACTATTGCGGCAACCAAAACAATTGCCACAATTACCAAAACATAAAATAGAGGTTTC
This sequence comes from Aequorivita iocasae, assembly GCF_016757735.1. NCBI lineage: Bacteria > Pseudomonadati > Bacteroidota > Flavobacteriia > Flavobacteriales > Flavobacteriaceae > Aequorivita > Aequorivita iocasae. The sequence continues at coordinate 736,939 of NZ_CP068439.1, read as the reverse complement.
ACCTTTAAATATTGTTTATTGGTTTCCGCTATTTTTTTGTTGTAATCAAAAACACGCTCAATATCCTCTGTCCAGTTTACGGGATAAATATCGTTTTTGCAGGTATGGCAATATAATTTGTGATTTATTTCTGTAGCTGGTTTTTTGAAAAAAGGCGTTTCTTTTTCTTCCTGCGTGAAAGTAAATTCCAGACCATCCGTTCCAAAGCACGTTGGGCAGTTATTCTTTAATCGCGAAGTATGAAGTGTATGGGTTTTAGAGCTCATTCTAATTTATTGTCTTTAGGGCTATCTCCATAGTAGTGCCTTGGTTCGGGATGCTTTTTGAAACACGTATTTTTCCATTATGGTATTCCTCTATAATTCGTTTTGCAAGTGAAAGCCCCAGTCCCCAACCACGTTTCTTAGTAGTGTAACCAGGAGTAAAAATTTTCCGGTATTCACTTTTCGTTAGCCCTTTTCCGGTATCTGAAACATGGACTAATGCACATTTTGAATTTTTTTCAATAGAAATGTTTATGGTGCCTTTTCCTTTCATGGCATCGATGCCGTTCTTAACCAGATTTTCTAGTGTCCAACTAAAAAGTTGGGGGTTCATTTGAACTAGAACAGGGCTTTCAGGAATGTTAAGCTGAAAATCGATAAGTTTTGAAGTACGTTTTTGTAAATAATAAAAAGTGGCTTTTGTTTCTTCAACCAAATCACAACGTTCTAATTTCGGCACAGAGCCTATTTTTGAAAAACGATCCGTAATCGTTTCCAGACGTGAAATGTCTTTCTCCATTTCTGCTACATATTCGGGGTTTACATTTTCACTTTTTAAAATTTCGGTCCATCCCACCAAAGAGGAAAGCGGCGTGCCAATCTGGTGTGCCGTCTCTTTGGCCATTCCGGCCCAAAGTCTGTTCTGTTCGGCAGATTTTGAGGTTTTGTAAAACAAATATATGGCTAAGATGAAGAGGAAGATTATCAATATTAATGCTGCCGGATAGTATTTTAGTTTGTTTATTAATGGAGAATTTCCAAAATAAATTATAGAAAGAACTTGATCATTGTAAGTTACTTCAAGAGGTTTGTATTCTGAAATAAATTGTTCGATTTTCTTTTTTCTGGCTCTTTCGCTCTCCAATACCTTTTCGTCAATATTTCTGCCTGTATAACTGTCTTCCTTTAAGGTATGCAATATCATGGGTGTAGTGCTATTGCTTTGGATAATGGCAAGTGCCGTCTCGCTAACAGAATTACCCTCGCCAGAAAGGCTTTGGGCCAATTCTTCTTGAGCAACTGCCCATATCTCCATTTTGGCGCGTTCGTTCGCCTTTAATTGGGTGAAAAACGCATACGTATTCCATAAAATAAGAGTGATTACAATAAGGGAAGCTAAAATAAAACCCCAACGGGAGAATGATTTGTTGCGCAGCATAAAGATTTTTTTCAGTTTAAATATAAAGCAAATATGTTAATATTATTGTACAACCAAGTTTTTACAAGCTATAATCTTTGGGTACATTTGCAAGTAATGATATCTATCGAACCACACGAACTATCCACCGGAAAACTGCACGGCTACCTTTTGGGCGCGGTGTCTCCGCGGCCTATTTGCTTTGCAAGTACCATTGACAAAGAGGGAAATGTAAACCTTTCCCCTTTTAGTTTTTTTAATGTTTTTAGTGCAAAACCGCCTATTTTGGTTTTTTCGCCGGCAAGGCGTGGACGTGACAATACTACCAAACATACCTATGAAAATGTTTTGGAAGTCCCCGAGGTAGTTATTAACATTGTGAGTTTTAACATGGTGCAGCAAATGTCGCTTTCCTCTACGGAATATGCCAAGGGGGTCAACGAATTTAAAAAAGCAGGCTTTACGGAAATGGCTTCCGAAATAGTAAAACCGCCGCGTGTTGCAGAAGCTCCCGTTCAATTGGAATGTAAAGTGAACCAAGTTATTTCCCTCGGAAAAGAAGGCGGTGCCGGAAATTTGGTAATTTGTGAAGTGGTAAAACTTCACATAAAAGAAGAAATTTTAGCCGAAGATGGCAGTATCGACCCTTTTAAGATTGATACAGTTTCACGGCTTGGCGGCAATTGGTACAGCCGTGCCAAGGTAGGTCTTTTTGAAGTACCAAAACCTTTGACAACCTTGGGCATGGGCGTGGATATGCTTCCCGAAGAAATAAGGCACAGTAAAGTTTTGACGGGCAATGATTTGGGAATGTTGGGCAACATAGAAAATTTCCCAAATTCAGAAGAAATTAATACCTTTATAAATGCTTCAGAAGAATTGAAATGGCTGCGGGATGAGGGCAATGTTTTAGAAATACACAAAAAAGCCCAAGACTTTCTTTGCGAAGGTAAGATTGAGGAAGCTTGGAAAGTGCTTTTAAGCAGAAAATAGAAGAAGAACAATAAATATTTAAGTAATAAAATGGAACTACAAGGAAAAATTAAAATGATAGATGAAACCAAAACCTATGGCAATAATGGGTTTCGGAAACGTGAGATGGTAATTACTACCGAAGAGCAATATCCGCAGCATATAATGATTGAATTTGTGCAGGACAAAACAGATTTACTGAACAATTATAATGTAGGCCAAGATGTAAAAGTGAGCATCAACGTCCGTGGTCGCGAATGGGTAAACCCACAGGGAGAAACCAAATATTTCAACAGTATTCAAGGCTGGCGTATTGAAAACCTTTCGCAAGCATCAGCGAATGGCGATATGCCCCCAATGCCTCCGGCGGAAGCTTTTGAACCTGCAAACGATTTTAACGAAGAAGAACACGACGATCTTCCTTTTTAATAAATATATTTTTCGACCATAGGTTTTTGGTTAGTAATTAAGACCCCAGAAATTCTCGATACTCTGGGGTCTTTTTATTTAAAAAATTTCATACATTTTGAATGATGTATTATTTAACCGATACGCTATGGTTTCCAAATCCTAAAAATGCAACTGAAGATGGTTTGCTTGCTATTGGCGGCGATCTTTCGGTGGAGCGTTTGTTATTGGCGTATAATTCTGGAATTTTTCCGTGGTATGTAGATGATCAACCCATTTTGTGGTGGAGCCCAGACCCACGGATGGTTTTGTTTCCGGAAAAATTTAAAGTTTCAAAAAGTCTTCGAAAGACTTTAAAAAGCGAAAAATTCAAAATTACTTTTAATCGAAATTTTGAGGAAGTTATAATAAACTGTGCAACGGTTCCACGAAAGGGACAGTCCGGAACGTGGATTACACGAGAAATGCAGGAAGCGTATGCTGCCTTACATAAAGCGAGACATGCTATTTCTGTTGAGGTTTGGGAAAATGAAAAGCTAGTCGGCGGATTGTACGGAATTGATCTTCCGCAGAAAAAAGTGTTTTGTGGCGAAAGCATGTTCAGTTTGGTGAGCGATGCTTCAAAAGTGGCTTTTTACTATCTTGCGGAATACGTAAAAAGCAAGGATTACAAGTTTATTGATTGCCAAATTTATAATGAACATTTAGAAAGTCTTGGAGCGGAGGAGATTGGGAGAGGGGAGTTTTTGGAAATGCTGGAGTTTTAAAATTACGACAAACAGTTTATTATAAAATAATATAAAGCTCTATCTTCGTAATCCACAATTCACTTTTCAAATGAAACATAAATACACAAAATATCTTTTGGTATTGTTGATGGCACTACAAACTGCTTTGGCCACTTCACAGGAAAAACCAAATCTTCCACACAATCTCACCGAAACGGAGAAAGGTCTCGTTTCCGATTTTCAATTTACAAGTCCAAGATTTTCACCGCCACCTTCGGGCCCTGTGCGAGCAGCAGCAGAATGGGAAGAGGTGGAGTATCTTTTAGTTACTTGGAATCCTTCTTACCCCAATATTCTTCGGCAAATAGTACAAGCTGGTGTGCAGGAGTGTAAAGTTATTATTACAACCCAAAATCAAGCTTCAGTATCCAATTATCTTACTACCAACGGTGTTGATATCACGAATGTAACTTTTTTAAACGTGCCGTGGAACAGTATCTGGATTCGCGATTATGCCGGAAACACAATTTATTCCGATGATGTGGGCGAACTTGCCCTGACCGATTGGATTTATAACCGTCCGCGCCCAAGCGATGACGTGATGCCAGCGGCGCACGCCGCACAAGTGGGAATTCCACTTTACACCACCAATTCTGGAACAAACGATTTGGTAAACACGGGTGGAAATTATATGAGTGATGGCTTGGGTAATGCCTTTGCCTCTAAACTTATTTTGAACGAAAATGCTGCTGGAAACCCTTACGGAGTAAGTGTAAAAACCGAAGCTCAAATAGATGGTATTATGCAGGAATATATGGGTATTAACCGTTTTGTGAAAATGAATACCCTTCCGTACGATCAAATTCATCATATTGATATGCATATGAAATTATTGGATGAAGAGACAATACTTGTGAGCAAATATCCTCCCGGAGTTGCTGATGGTCCACAGATTGAGGCGAATATCCAGTATGTTTTGGATAATTTTCAATCACCTTTTGGTACTCCCTATGAGATTGAATGGATTGACGCCCCACCTAGTACAAACGGAAATTATCCAAATACTGGAGGGCCATACAACACCTATAGCAACGCCGTTTTTGTCAATAAGACTATTATGGTGCCCACCTACCGTCCAGAGGTTGACGCCCCTGCATTAGCACAATATCAGGAAATGTTACCAGGTTACAATGTAGTAGGGATTGATGTGGATAATCCAGGTGAAAATTTGATAAATTCATTAGGAGCAATCCATTGCATTACTCATACTATTGGAGTTGCTGATCCACTTTGGATAGTTCACCAACCAATTGATGAGGCCAACGCCGGAAGTACAGTTACTATTGAAGCCATGATTAAACATAATTCTGGCGTAGCGCAGGCAAAGGTTTTTTGGCGTGAGGAGGGGGCAACTACTTATAACGAAATTGAAATGGCTCCATCAAACGGTGATAATTGGGCAGTAGATTTTACCATTCCAAATTCGTCCGTGAATATTGAATATTATATTTGGGCGAAGGCTATTTCCGGAAAGGAATTAAATCGTCCCATTGTAGCACCGGAAGGGTATTGGACTATTCAAGTGGAAACGTTATCAGCTGATGAGTGGGCACAGAACCATATTTCAGCAGCATATCCAAACCCAACAAATGGCAAAGTTTCTTTTAATATCAATGCCATTCAAGGGCTTGTAAATGTGAAAATTCACAACCTTTTGGGTCAGAAATTATATGAAGCAAAGATTGAAAACGGCAACGGAAAAATCACTTTGGACCTGAACCAAAACTGGAAGGGAACACTCTTGGTAACTTTTGAAGGCGACTTCGGAAAGATCCACAAAAGAGTTATTAAGCTGTAACTGATTTAGTTAAAAATCAAAATTTTTCAAAAAATCCACAATTTATTGTGGATTTTTTTGTTTTTTTACTTCATTAACCTACACAAACCACTGTAAACCTACATTTTACTACAGCGGTTTGTAACTAAAATCTAGCCCCAAATGAAATTCAAGTCTAACCTACTTGCGTTCCTGCTATTTGCAGGAATCACATCCGTTTCCTTTTCACAATCAGCCACAAAAACCGACGTCAATAAAGATATTGATGTAGTTCGTGTATATGAACAAGTAGTATCAGAAGGTTACGGCACGGCATTTATCTATAAGGAATTGGCTAATGCCTATTATTTCAAAAGTGATTATAAAAAAGCGCTTTTATGGTTTGAAAAACTTTTTGAAGCTGAAAAAACAAATGATCCAGATATTTTACAACGTTATAAACAAACGCTCAAGGCTGTAAAATCTTCTGAAAATTCAAAAGCTGTGGTAAAACTTTAAGATTTGATTTTTTACGACTTAAATAAGGTTGGCGGCTGAATTTGTTAAATTATTGCGTATTGGCAATATATTGAGTGTTTTTCAGTTTTTTTGAAAAACAAACCTCGTGAGCAGTTATATCCCCATATAGCCTGTTTGCATTAAACTCAATATCCCCAATGATTACAAAGCGTAACCTGCTTGCCTTATTTTTATTTGTCAGCATTTGCACCATTTCTTTCTCACAAACAAAAACACACAAAACAGATGTAAATAAAGACATTGATGTGGTTCGAGTATATGAGCAAGTTGTGGAAGAAGGCTATGGCACTCCCTTTATTTATAAAAAGTTGGCCACAGCTTATTATTTTAAAAGTGAATATGATAAAGCAGTTTCTTGGTTTCAAAAATTATTTTCGGAAGAAAAAAGTACAGATCCAGAACTTGCCCATCAATATAATCAGGCATTGAAAGCAGTTGCTGCAGCCAATTCAAAAAATTCAAAAAAAGATATTTTCTGAAATAATCACACCTCGAGAAAGCGGAAGCAATCCTCAATATGGTCGTTCACCATTCCCGTTGCTTGCATATGTGCGTAAACAACTGTGCTGCCCACAAATTTAAAGCCTCGCTTTTTTAAATCTTTACTCAAGGCATCACTTTCGGCGCTTGTGGCCTGCGCATCTTTATGTGTTTCCCAAAAGTTTTTAATAGGCTTGTGATTTACAAATTTCCAAATATATTCAGTAAAACTTCCAAACTCTTTTTGGATTTCCATAAAAGCTTTTGCGTTCGTAACCGCAGAAGTTACTTTTAATTTATTGCGAATAATGCCTTCATCCTGCAGAAGTGAATCAATTTTTGCTTGGTCGTATTTGGCTATTTTTTTATAGTCGAAATTGTCAAAGGCTTTTCTGAAATTTTCACGCTTCCGAAGAATCGTAATCCAGCTCAGTCCTGCCTGAAAGGTTTCCAAAAGAAGAAATTCAAACATTGTTTCATCGTCCTTAACTGGCACACCCCATTCCTCGTCATGATATTTTACATATAGTGGGTCGGTTCCGCACCAGCCACAGCGAATTTTTTCTGAACTCATATTTTATAGTTATTTATTGTTGGCCCGGGAAGTTAAAGGTTATCGTGCCCAATTGCCTCGCTTTTGAAGCATCTGTGGTAAAACGTGCTTGTTCTGAATATTCCAGCGCAGCATCAATCAAACATTCATTTGCGGTTGTAGAAGCCGTCTTGTTGTAAGAATTTTTCACAACCTTTCCCAAATTGTTCACTTCAACATTTATCACCACCTTTCCAGAACCGTAACAGGTATAAACGGGATTGGGCAGGTCAATATCTTTTCGGTTTACCAATTGGTAACTTATTGTTGTATTTCGGTTACCTCCTTTAACAACTGCCTCGGCATCTTTACCGCTATCACTATTTGAGAATTTCTTCTTTTTTTCTTTTTCAGTCTTTGGTGTAATTGAAGTTCCAATACCACTATCGTTTTTGGAATTTTCCATTGCATCGTTCATTTCTTGAAGCTTACCTTCGGTAGTTTCAGTTATTTCTTCGTCTTCATTTTCAACCGAGGAAATAAATTTTTCGGCTTCGTTATAGGCTCGATTGGTTTCAATCTTTACATTTTCGGGAGTGAGTTCTGCAATGGCGAGGTCTTCGGGAAGCAATTCCTCGGGAGCCATCACTACATCATAGGTTTCTTCAGTGTTTTCTTCCTGTTCTTTTGAAAGTTTTACACTGAATAGAAAAAGCACCAAACTGCCCGTAAGCAGTGAAGTTATGAGGAATGCTCTGTATGAATAATTGAAATTCATTATTGCAAGTACCGAAATTTTGTGCAAAATTCCACAAAACTGCTGAAAATTAAGACGGTATTAAAGATATTTTAACTTGGAAGCGAGGCCTCAAAAGCTTCAATTCCCACTGCGTCTTCAACTGAAAATTCACCTATTCGGGTTCTGCGCAGGGCAGAAAGATGTGCGCCGTTGTTTAATGCCTTTCCAAAATCGTTTGCCAAGGAGCGGATATACGTGCCTTTGCTGCAAATCACGCGAAAATCTACTTTTGGAAGCGCAATCTCTGTGATTTCAAATTCTGAAATTGTAATGGTTCGAAAAGGAATTTCAACCTCTTCGCCACTTCGGGCAAATTCATACAAACGTTTTCCATCTTTTTTCAAGGCCGAAAAAACGGGCGGTTGCTGTTGAATTTCACCAATGAATTGTTTTGTGGCTTCGTAAATTTCTTCCGAAGTAATTTCTGAAATGTCAAAGGTTTGGTCAATCTCCGTTTCCAAATCGTAGCTGGGCGTAGTGGCGCCAAGTGTAAAAGTACCCGTGTATTCCTTCTCCTGTGCTTGGAAAGTGTCTATTTTTTTGGTGAATTTTCCAGTGCAAATAATTAAAAGCCCCGTGGCCAAAGGATCGAGCGTGCCGGCGTGGCCCACTTTTATTTTTTTGATTCCGAAGGATTTCCGGATGAGCCAACGCACTTTGTTTACCGCTTGGAAAGATGTCCATTCCAAGGGTTTATCTATCAAAATTACTTGGCCTTCTTTGTAATCCTCTGCAATCATTACACGTAAAAACTTGAAATGATAGCAATAAGGCCAATGAGTACGCAATAGATTGAAAAGTAGCGCAGCTTGCTTTTTTTAACAAGTGAAATCATCCAAGTGCAGGCTATAAGTCCGCAGATAAATGCGGCCAAAAAACCTACGCCCATAACGCCCAAATGTGAGTTGTGTGTAGCTATTTCGCCACTTAAAAGGTCTTTTGCTATTTTTCCGAAGATTAAGGGGACGACCATTAAGAATGAAAACCGGGCAGCTTTAGTTTTGTCGTTCCCTAAAAGAACAGAGGTTGAAATAGTGGCGCCACTTCGGGAAATTCCGGGTAACATAGCCACGGCCTGCGCTACTCCTATAATAATGGAATCCTTAATGGTTACTGGCTTTCCAGTGTTTTTGGAACGATCTGCCAACCACAAAAGGACAGCGGTAATTATGAGCATAGCCCCTACGAAAGCAATGCTTCCGCCGAAAAATGATTCCAATTTCTGTTCAAAAAGCAAACCGATTATAACGGCAGGAAGCATGGAAAGAACGATTTTGAAAGCAAATTGCGTCTCTTCATTCCATTGAAATTTCAGAATACCTCCAAAAATCTGAATAATATCTTTTCTAAAAACCACGAGCGTACTGAGCGCCGTAGCAAAGTGGAGAATTACCGTAAAAAGCAAACTTTCCTCGGGCACGGAAGTATCTCCCAAAATTGCTTTTCCTATTTCGAGATGGCCGCTGGAGGAAACGGGCAGAAATTCCGTAAAACCTTGTATAATACCAAGAATAATGGCGTCTAGATAATCCACTAATTTTCTTCTTTGCTATCGGGTTTCAATAATATGGCGTACACTTCAATTGCAAAGCCTAAAAGCACCAGTGCGGGAGCCAAGCGGATTCTTCTCCAATTGTAGATTTCAGGATTAAAAACGTTGGGATCGTCGCTTCCGCCGCCGGTCATAAGTATAAAACCTAGGGCAATAAAAGCCACGCCAATAAGCATGAATTTGTAGTTTCTTTTATCAAAAACAAACTGCGGCTCGTAATTTTCTTTTCGTTTTTTCTCTCCCATCGTTTAAAAAGTTTCAGGTTTCAAGTTCAAAGTTACAGGTTTCACTGATTTGTAAAGAAACTATCAATAATACAAATCATCGGTTCGCAGGTTCAAAAAGCGCTGCGTAGCTATAAATGTACTGATCCACGTTATTAAAACGCCCATTAAAAATATAAATATAAACAGCACTGCCAAAAGCACAGGATCTCCCAATAATTGTAATTGGGGGAAGCTTTGGTTGAGGTAATAAAGCACTATGCCCATTCCAATCATAGCTACAATGGCGCCAACTATTCCAAGGCGTACACTTTTCCAAACAAAAGGTTTGCGAATAAATTTTTTTGTCGCGCCAACCATTTGCATTGTTTTAATTGTAAATCGTTTTGCGTAAATACTCAAGCGAATGCTGCTATTTATAAGCAATACGGCGATAAACGTGAAAATTCCACTGATTACCAAAACCCAAAAACTGATGCGTTTTACATTTTCGGTGAGCTGTGCAATCAAAGGCTTGTCATAAATTACGTCATCCACAAAATCCTTGCTTTTCAGCTCATTGGTTATTTCCTCCATTTTTTGTGGCGTAACGTAATCTGCAAGTATGTAAACGTCAATGCTGTTTTGCAGTGGATTTTCACCCAAATATTCAATGAAATTTTCGCCCAAGGTTTCTTGGTGCTCCTTCGCGGCGTCTTCCTTTGAAACAAAAGTTGCAGATTTTGTGTATTCCGCCAAAGCTAGACTTTGCTTGAGTTGCGTGATTTCAACTTCTTTAGCGGTATCTTTCAAAAAAACGGTAATCGCTATTTGTTCCTTAAAATAATCGGCAACTTTTTTTGAATTCAAAACCAACAATCCCAATAATCCCAATAGAAAAAGCACCAGCGAAATACTGATGACCACTGAAAAATAGGAAGAAATCAATCTGCGTTTTTGATATTTTTCAAAAGAAGAACTCATAGGGTTTTTTGAATTTTGCCGTAAAAATACAAGTAATTTTGCATCTTGTGTTAAACAACGCCGAAAGTTTCCAATTTGTTATAATAAGATTAAATTTGGGGTGCCTTAAATTAAATTATTATCAAAAACACCCTACTAGAATCCCTAAAAATTTCCCGCCCCGGACTTTGGTTTCCAACCATTTGGATTTATATGGTTCCTTTTGACCTATCTTCAAATTTTTGGGAAAGGCCACTTTTTTGGGTTGGGCTCTTCTTTGTCACTTTTCCTTTAAATTTTTTGGTATATGGCTTGAATGACTTTACCGACGGAAAGGCAGATTCATTAAATCCGCGAAAGGGAAATTATCTTTTTGGTGCCAAATTGAGCAAAGAAGAATTAACAAACGTACCATGGCAAATCTGTTTCGTGATGGTTCCTTTTTTGGCATATTTTTCATACATCGGAGGGGGCGAACTCTTCATTTTGCTGTTGTTTATGATTGTTATTAATATCATTTACAACTACAAGCCCTTTCGTTTGAAAGAACGCCCACCATTCGAGATTTTAATTCAAATTGGCTATGTTTTCACCGCACTTTTCAGCATACTCTTAAATGATTTGGAAATGATTCCGTGGCAAACTCTGCTCTATCTTTCACTTTTTGCATTCCAAGCCCATATTGCGGGGGAAATTATGGATATCGAGCCAGATAGATTAGTGGGAAAGAAAACTACTGCAGTTTTAATAGGAAGAAAAAAAGCAAAGTTTTTAATGCTTTTCCTGCTTTTATTTGAAGCATATATCTTGAAATTTTGGTTTAACGATTGGGTGCTGTCTTCCTTTTTGGCAGCGTTCTCCATTTGGCTAATCTTGGATATTTTCATTTTTTTTAAAGATAAGCCCTACAATTTGAAACAAATGAAACTCTTCGGAATCGCCATCAACATTTCCGCAATTCTTTCGATGGTTTGGGTACTTTATTCAGGAAATCTGCTGCATCCAAATTTTTAAAATATAGGGTTTTACTTCTTCCAATAAACCTTAAATTTGCGGCTCTTTCCACCATTGGAAATAATTTTCAAAAGAAATAAAAGAAGATGAGCAAATATCACTTCAACAAAATAGAAGATAAGTGGCAAAAATATTGGGCCGATAACCAAACTTTTAAAGCCGATAACCATAGCGAAAAGCCAAAATACTATGTTTTGGACATGTTTCCCTATCCGTCCGGCGCGGGCTTGCACGTAGGGCATCCGCTCGGGTACATTGCCAGTGATATTTATGCGCGCTACAAACGCCACCAAGGTTTCAATGTGTTACATCCGCAGGGTTATGATTCATTCGGACTTCCGGCAGAGCAATATGCAATCCAAACAGGGCAGCATCCCGCAAAAACTACCGAGGAGAACATCGCGCGTTACCGTGAACAGCTTGATAAAATAGGGTTTTCTTTTGATTGGAGCCGCGAAGTGCGTACTTCAAATCCTGAATATTACAAATGGACGCAGTGGATTTTCATCCAGCTTTTTGAAAGTTGGTACGATAAAGATTTAGATAAAGCCCGTTCCATTGAAGAGCTTCGCGCCATTTTTTCTTCCGAAGGAAATGTTCACATAAATGCAGTCTGCGATGAGGGAAGTGCGCATTTCACAGCTTCGGAATGGCTTGGTTTTTCTGAAACGAAAAAGCAGGAAATCCTTTTAAAATATAGATTGACCTATCTCGCCGAAACCGAAGTAAACTGGTGCCCACAGCTCGGTACCGTTTTGGCAAATGATGAAATAGTAAACGGCGTTTCCGAACGTGGTGGCTATTCCGTTGTCCGTAAGAAAATGAAACAGTGGAGTATGCGCATCACGGCCTACGCCCAGCGTTTACTTGACGGACTCGATAAAATAGATTGGCCGCAACCATTGAAGGATTCACAGACCAATTGGATTGGAAGAAGCAAAGGAGCAACTGTCGAATTCAAAATTCAGAATTCAGAGTTTAGAATCCCTGTTTTTACTACACGTCCCGATACCATCTTCGGCGTAAGTTTTATGGTTTTGGCACCGGAGCACGATTTGGTTTCAAAAATCACCACTCCCGAACAGAAAGAAGCAGTTGAAAAGTATGTTGAAGCTACGGCAAAACGAAGTGAGCGCGAGCGCATGGCCGATGTTAAAACCATTACAGGTGTTTTCACGGGCGCGTATGCGGAGCATCCCTTCACCGGAAAACAAATCCCAATTTGGATTGGGGATTATGTTTTGGCAGGCTACGGAACGGGTGCGGTAATGAGCGTTCCCTGTGGCGATCAGCGCGATTATGATTTTGCAAAACATTTCAATCTGCCGATTCCGAATATATTTAAGGATGCGAATATTTCTTCGGAAGCCTATTCCGATAAGGAAAATACAATCATCACTAACAGTGATTTTTTAAATGGAATGACCTATTCCGAAGCGATGGAAAAAATAATCGCTGCTTTGGAAGAAAAAGGAATTGGAAAAGGAAAGATAAATTACCGTTTACGCGATGCCGTTTTTAGCCGCCAACGCTATTGGGGCGAGCCGTTCCCTATTTATTATAAGGATGGAATGCCGCAAATTATCCCAACCGAATGTTTGCCGTTGCGCCTTCCCGAAGTTGAAAAATATTTGCCAACAGAAGAAGGCGAACCGCCTTTGGGCCGCGCCGATGTTTGGGCTTGGAATACCGAAACCAATGAAGTTGTAAGCAACGATTTGATTGACCACAAAACCGTTTTTCCTTTAGAATTGAACACCATGCCGGGTTGGGCGGGCAGCAGTTGGTACTTTTTCCGCTATATGGAAAGTGAAAAACGCGACGAAGTTTTTGCCTCACAGGAAGCGTTGAATTATTGGAAAAATGTGGATCTGTACATTGGGGGCAGCGAGCACGCCACCGGCCATTTATTGTACAGCCGTTTTTGGGTGAAATTTATGCACGACCGCGGTTTGGTTCCTGTTGACGAACCTTTTAAAAAACTGATAAACCAAGGGATGATTTTGGGGGAGAGTGCGTTTATTTATACAATTCCGAAATATCATTTCTATATCTCAGAATATTATGCAAATGACTTATTAAATAAAAAGTTAAGGTTTGAAGATCTAGATAAATTTATATTGGAGATAAAAGGAAAAGATAATAAAGATGTTTATAGAAGAAATATGTATATTCATATGCTTGAATATTTTAAATCAAGTCTTTCGCCAATGAAAGATTTAATTTACGATAATCTAATAAAATCTCACGTAGATGTTTCTTTTGTGAATAATTCAAATGAATTGGATTTGAATAAATTTAAAAATTGGAGATATGAGACTTCAGATAGCTTCACATTTATGGACGAAGGGAATGGTGTCTTTAAAATATCCCGCGAAGTAGAAAAAATGTCCAAAAGCAAATACAACGTGGTAAATCCCGATGATATTTGCGAGCAATACGGCGCCGATACTTTAAGAATGTATGAAATGTTCCTCGGCCCACTGGAGCAGGCAAAACCTTGGAATACCGCGGGTATTACGGGCGTACACGGGTTCCTAAAAAAACTTTGGAAATTGTATCATTCGGGTGAAAATGAAAGTTTTAATGTTTCGGATGATTCGGCTTCAAAAGACAGTTTGAAAACGCTTCACAAAACCATCAAAAAAGTACAGGAAGATATTGAGAACTTTAGTTTTAATACTTCGGTTTCCTCTTTTATGATTGCGGTGAACGAACTTTCGGCAAAGAAATGTAATTCACGCGAGGTTTTGGAGCCGTTGGCAATTCTTATTTCGCCTTACGCGCCGCACATTGCGGAAGAGCTTTGGGAGAAATTGGGACATTCGGAAAGTATTTCCACAGCGTCTTTCCCAAAATTTGAAGAGAAATATTTGGTGGAAAGCACTAAGGAATACCCAATCTCCTTTAACGGAAAAATGCGTTTTACGTTGGAATTGCCATTGGATATTTCAAAAGAAGAAATAGAATCTGCCGTAATGGCACATGAAAAGACAGCCCAGTATTTAGAGGGGCGCACGCCGAAAAAGGTAATTATCGTGCCCGGAAAAATCGTAAATATCGTGGGTTAAAAATTTGCACGCTTTTTGATTAAATTTGAAGTAAGAATTTAAAAACTAAAAAAATGTTTGGATACTATATAATTGCCGGAATTATCTTTTTGGTGAGTTGGTACGTTAGCCACAAATTGAAAAGCAAATTTAAGGAATACAGCAAAATCCACCTTCAAAATGGAATGAGTGGAAAGGAAATTGCCGAAAAAATGTTAGCAGATAACGGAATTACCGATGTACAGGTTATTTCGGTCCCAGGACAGTTAACGGACCATTACGATCCTTCAAAGAAAACGGTGAATTTGAGCGAGCCGGTTTATATGCAGCGAAATGCAGCGGCGGCAGCGGTTGCGGCACACGAGTGTGGTCACGCTGTGCAACATGCTACTGCTTACAGTTGGTTGAAACTTCGTTCCACTATCGTTCCGGCGGTAAGTGTTTCGAGCAAACTTTCCAATTTTGTGATAATGGCTGGGATTATTCTTTTTGCAACTGGTTCTACTTTTGGAACTTGGATTTTCGGAGTAGGAATTTTACTCTTTGCGGTTACAACTGCATTTGCTTTTATCACACTTCCTGTAGAATTTGACGCGAGTAAAAGAGCGCTTGTTTGGTTGGAAACTAATAATATGGTTACACCACAGGAACATGCTGGTGCAAAAGATGCACTTAAATGGGCCGCCAGAACATATGTAGTTGCAGCACTTGGTTCTTTGGCAACCTTGCTATATTTCATCTCAATTTTCTTGGGAAGAAGATAAACGAAATAAAATTTTAATAAAATAGAAAACCCGCAAATAGTGCGGGTTTTTTATTGAATATTACTTTACAATTACTGCACATTATCAGGATTATAGCCCAAATATTTCACTTCTTTTTCGTGAAAAATGATTCCATTTTCTTCCAGTTCCTTTAAGATTGGTTCATAAACTTCTTTCGCAATTGGAAGTTGAACGCCAGGTGTGGTTATTTCTTCATTTAAAATTTTAAGGGCGGCAATTGCTACCGGAAGTCCAACGGTTTTTGCCATCGCCGTGTGGGTTTGGTCTTCACCAATAAGCGTCATATGACTGTCAATCTGGTATTTTTTCCCGTCAAGTTCGTAACCAAATTTGTGGTACATCACAATCATATCTTTATCGTGTGGCGCCAGCGTCCATTTGTCTTCTAATATTTTTTGAAGTCCCATCGCTGGTGTTGCGTCTTTAATCCCCAGCTTTTTTTCTTTGGTAAAAAGATCAAGTTCTTCCAGCTTTTCCCACATTAAATCGTCTTGGTCTATTTTTAACGCATGGCGAAGCTTCAATTCCACCGTATCTGAGGGAGAGTAGGGAAGAAATAGGTTTACGAATTCGCGATAGCTCATATTTTCAGAATCGGGAATGGTATAACTGTCGTCCGTCATGCCCAACTGCACAAACATATTCCAAGCGCGACTATAGCCTACTCGGCGTATAGTTCCACGGTATAGAGTGAGAATGTTTTCCATACCGTAAACAGATTGATATTTCAATGAATTTCGATTGGCGTAGACTTCAAACTTACCGTAGCCTTCAATATTGATGAATTCTGTTCTTCGGAACAATCGGTGATACGGAATATACTTGTATTTTCCTTCCTGAATAAATTCCGCAGCGCCACCTTGCCCTGCCAAAACTACGTTGCGAGGGTTCCAGGTAAATTTATAATTCCAAAGGTTGTCATCACTTTCCGGAGCAATCAATCCGCCACAAAATGATTCAAAAAGCAGCATTTTTCCTCCTTTGGCACGAATTCTATCTATTATCTGCATGGCACTCATATGGTCAATACCAGGATCGAGGCCGATTTCATTCATAAAGACCAAGCCTTTTGATTCGGCTTTGTGGTTCAGGGCCTGCATTTCATTGCTTACGTATGAGGCCGTAACCATATGTTTTCCAAATTCAATACAGTCGCGCGCCACTTCAATGTGGTAGCGTGCGGGCAGCATGGAAATTACCAAATCGCTGCTCTCAACGGCTTCTTTTCGCTGAACGTCATTAAAAACGTCAAGCATTATTCCACGGGCGTTGGGGTGGTTAGAAGTGAATTTTTGCGCAGATTGAATGGATATATCCCCTATGGTGATAAAGAGTTCTTCTTCATCACTTTTGTCTAGCAAATAGCGGATTAAACTTGTGGCAGATCTCCCTGCGCCTATTATTAATATGTTTCTCATTGGGGGAGTTTTTTGTTAACTTTGAGGATAGATTTTGTAAAGAACGAAATTACTAATTCCAAATTTTAAAAATGACGGTTTTTGATAAAAATATAGTGATAACGGCTTCCTTTCTTACGGCGGTTACAATTGCAATGGGAGCCTTTGGGGCACACGGTTTAAAGAATATGGTGGAAATTGAGGCATTAAATACTTTTGAAACTGGCATCCGGTATCAAATGTATCATTGTCTTGCCTTGCTGATATTGGGATTGGCCCCTTCCATTCCAGAAAAAATTAAAAAAACCGTCTTTTGGCTTTTCATTTTAGGAATATTGCTTTTTTCCGGCTCTATTTATCTGCTTGCGCTGAATGAGGTTTTGCCCTTCAATTCGGCAAAAATTGGATTTATTACCCCAATCGGCGGGTTGTTATTTATAATTGGCTGGATTTGGTTTGCGTTTAAAATGCTTTCGTTAAAGAAGCAATAAATGTTTTTCATATTTTCTTCAATCTCTCTAAGATTTGCTACTTTTGTACTCTACAAAATTTAAAAAAGGTATGGTCGATAAAAACCAAGCTACAAAAACGATTTCCGTTGAGAAATACGGAATCAAAAACGCAAAAGTTAAATATCAACTTTCTTCTGAAGAACTTCACCACGAAACATTGCAAAAAGGTCAAGGAAAAGAAGCTGCTAGCGGCGCCTTGGCGGTAAATACCGGAGAGTTTACTGGAAGATCCCCGAAAGACAGGTTTATCGTAAAAGACAACGTAACGCGCGAAAAAGTGTGGTGGGGAAATATAAATATTCCATTTCCTCCAGATATGTTTGACAGGCTTTATGATAAAGTTGTGAATTATCTTTCTGAAAAGGAAATTTATGTGCGCGACAGCTATGCCTGCGCCGATGAAAAATACAAATTAAACATCCGTGTAATTAACGAAACGCCCTGGTCCAATATGTTTGCCCACAATATGTTTCTGCGCCCTACGGAAAAGGAATTGGCATCCTTTGATCCAGAGTGGATTATTGTGAATGCACCAGGTTTTAAAGCTGACCCAGAAGTTGACGGAACCAGGCAACATAATTTTGCCATTCTGAACTTCACGAGAAAAATTGCTTTAATTGGCGGAACTGGTTATACTGGCGAAATTAAAAAAGGTATATTCTCTGCCCTTAACTTTATTCTTCCGGTAGATAAAAATACAATGCCAATGCACTGCTCTGCCAACGTTGGCGAAGATGGCGAGACTGCAATTTTCTTTGGCCTTTCCGGAACCGGTAAAACCACTTTATCTGCAGATCCCGACCGTAAATTAATTGGCGATGACGAGCACGGATGGACTGAGGATAACAAAATCTTTAATTTTGAAGGCGGTTGTTATGCAAAGGTTATTAACCTTTCTGAAGAAAACGAACCAGATATTTATCACGCCATTAAACCCGGGGCAATCTTAGAAAATGTGGTAATGGATGAAAATGGCGAAGTTGATTTTTCCGATACTTCTATCACACAAAATACACGGGTAAGTTATCCTATCTATCACATTAACAATATTCAAGTGCCATCCATTGGCCACAACCCAAGGAATATATTCTTTTTAACGGCAGATGCATTTGGTGTTTTGCCTCCTATTTCAAAATTGACTCCAGGACAGGCCGCTTACCATTTCATTAGTGGCTATACGGCAAAAGTTGCCGGAACTGAGGAAGGTGTTAACGAGCCAACGCCAAATTTTTCTGCGTGTTTTGGTGCGCCATTTATGCCTCTTCACCCTACAGAATATGCCGAAATGTTGAGCAAGAAAATGAAAGATTCTGGAGTGAACGTTTGGCTGGTCAATACTGGCTGGACCGGCGGTCCTTATGGAGTAGGTAGCAGAATGAAATTGAAATACACAAGAGCCATGATTGCTGCTGCTTTGGAAGGAAAATTAAAGAATGTTGAATTTGAAAAGCATCCAATTTTCAATCTGATGATGCCGAAATCGTGCCCAAATGTTCCTTCAGAAATTTTAAACCCGAAGGAAACTTGGAAAAACAAGAAGGCTTATGACATTCAAGCAAAGGAATTGGCAAATTCATTTAAAGAAAATTTCGCCAAGTTTGAAGCCTATGCTAATGAAGAAATTCTTTCCGGCGCCCCTGCTTCGGCATAGAGTCTAAAAATATATTACAAAAAAAGGCTTGCCAGTGCGGCAAGCCTTTTTTATTGCAATTGTATCTAGCTTATTTTTTATTATTCACTTCTTTAATATACTTTTCCAGAGCCATCGTCATTGAAGGGGTTTCGGGGGTTGGGGCCTGAATGTCCACGCGTAAGCCTACCTCGGTGGCGGCTTTTACGGTAGTATTTCCGAATACCGCAATACGCGTTTCGTTTTGTTTGAAATCTGGGAAATTTTCCAACAGCGATTGTATTCCACTGGGGCTGAAAAACACCAAAATATCATAATATACATCGCGCAAATCTGAAAGATCGCTGATAACCGTTTTGTAGAAAGTAGCTTCTTTCCAATCTACTTTCAACTCATTTAAAACCTGTGGGACTTCGGGCTTCAACTTATCTGAAGTGGGAAGCAGGAATTTTTCGTTTTTATATTTCTTGATGAGCGGGGCAAGTTCAGAAAAAGTTCTTTTCCCCACATAGATTTTTCGCTTTCTGTAGACTACATATTTTTGAAGGTAGTAGGCTACAGCCTCACTTAAACAAAAATATTTCATGGTATCCGGCACCTTAAAACGTAGCTCCTCGGCAATTCTGAAGTAATGGTCTACCGAATTTCTGCTGGTAAGAATAATTGCAGTATAATTAGTAAGGTCAACTTTTTGGGCCCGTACATCTTTGCCTGATACACCTTCAACGTGTATGAAAGGCCGAAAATCTATTTTTACCTTTTGTTTTTCTATTAAATCAAAATAGGGAGAATTCTCAATTTTAGGCTCGGGCTGGGAAACCAAAATAGTTTTCACTTTCATAGATAGTCCTGATTTTTTTAAATATTACGCCTTAAACAAAGGTTTTGTAAAGGATAATATATGGTGAAATTTCAAGTGCGCAAAGATACAAAATAAAATAGAAGAAATTGCTTAATATCAATTTTCCATTTTTCTTGTAGCTGTAAAGCAGCGCAATAGCATTAAGCATTAATAAACTTCCCCCAAAAATAAACAATGCTGAAGTTGTGGGAGGGTATACATAAAGAAAGAATAGGTTGCCGGCAAAAAACAAAATGCCCAAAAAGTTTCGATAGCTTAACTTTTGATAGAGATAATTATTGATTACGGCATCTATGGAAAAAACATTTGCGACAATTTTTTCCATGGAAAATTTTACTAAAATGAAAACACTGTACGCTGTACAAATTTGAAGAAAAAGCCATTCGTTTTGTTGAACCTCAGTAGGGTTTAAAACCTCAAAAAGCAGATAAACAAAGATAGAAACACAAACTATTTGTACCACAAATAACATCATGTTGAAGGGATGGTTCAACTCGTCATTTTTACCGTGCACAAAAAAATACTGGTTGGTCAAAGGTAGCAGTGAAAATTCATGGAATCTTTTTGGATAGAAATACTTTGCTAGTGCCAAAAGGACAAAACATAACAGCAGCATATAGGTCGCCCAATCGGTTGAGTCTATAAGTCTTTCGCTGAAATCCACCTTCAATTTTTTGGTAAAGGTAGTGTAAAATATTTTCCCTTTTTTAGTGTCTAATTAGAATTTACTTCCCATTTATTTATTCAAAAAAAGGTACATTTGCGCTAAAATAGCAGTATGTCCAAGGCGGTAGTGGTGGTGCCAACCTACAATGAAATTGAAAATATAGAGCGACTGCTGCGTACTGTTTTTTCGTTGCAGCGTGAGTTTCACGTTTTGGTAGTTGATGACAATTCACCCGACGGCACAGCAACAGTTGTTGAGGCAAATTTTAAAAATTATCCAGAAAAACTTTTTTTGCTGAAAAGAGCCGAGAAAAATGGTCTGGGAACTGCATATATTGCTGGTTTTAAGTGGGCGTTGGAAAACGGTTACGACTACATTTTTGAGATGGATGCCGATTTTTCGCATAACCCCAATGATCTTATCAGGCTTTTTAACGCCTGCCATAAAGGTGGTAGCGATGTAGCCATAGGTTCGCGTTATGTGAAGGGCGTTAATGTGGTAAACTGGCCCATGAGCAGAGTTTTAATGTCTTGGTTGGCCTCAAAATATGTGCGGTTCGTGATGGGGATTGATATTTATGATACCACTGCCGGATTTATTTGTTACCGACGTAGCGTGCTTGAGAAAATAAACCTAGACAACATCCGTTTTGTGGGTTATGCTTTTCAGATTGAAATGAAATTTAAGGCGTATCTCAGCAAATTTAAAATTAAGGAAGTGCCCGTAATATTTACAGATCGTACAAAAGGCGAGTCAAAAATGAGTTCGGGAATTATCTCTGAAGCTATTTTTGGAGTGCTCGCAATGAAATTTAAAAGTGTATTTAACAGAAAGAAATTTAATGAAAGCAGTTTTAATTAAAAACGCAAATATTGTAAACGAAGGAAAAATCGTAAAAGGTGACGTGCTTGTTCAGGATGGCCGTATTGCGGAAATTTCCGAAACCATTAGTGCAAAATCTTCCGATACAAAAGTTATTGATGCAGACGGAAGCTACTTGCTTCCTGGCATGATAGACGACCAAGTACACTTTCGTGAGCCGGGATTAACGCACAAAGCAACCATTGAAACCGAATCAAAGGCTGCTGTTGCAGGCGGAATCACCTCTTTTATTGAAATGCCCAACACCATTCCGCAGGCTACAACCATTGAGTTGCTGGAAGAAAAATTTGATATCGCCTCCAATACCTCTTGGGCCAATTATTCCTTTATGTTTGGTGGCACGAATGATAATTTAGATGAAATTTTAAAAGTAGATCCTCAAAAGGTCGCCGGCCTGAAATTGTTTTTAGGTTCGTCCACAGGGAATATGCTAGTTGATGACCCTAAAACATTGGAAGAAATCTTCAGCAAAACTAAGTTGCTCATTTCGGCACATTGCGAGGACGAGGGTACAATTAAAAAGAATTTAGAAAAATATAAAGCCGAATACGGAGAAGATATTCCTATAGAACTTCACCCGAAAATACGCAGCGAAGAGGCTTGCTATATTTCTTCTTCAAAAGCCATAAAACTGGCCGAGAAAACAGGGGCGCGATTTCATGTTTTTCACCTTTCAACCGAAAAGGAAACGCATCTTTTCAGCAATAAAAAGCCCCTTTCCGAAAAAAAGATAACGGCAGAGGTTTGCATTCATCATTTATGGTTTACGGATGCGGATTATAAAACAAAGGGTACAAAAATAAAATGGAACCCTGCGGTAAAAACAGAAAAAGACAAAGATGGTTTGCTTAAAGCTTTACTGGATGACCGCATAGATGTAATTGCTACAGACCACGCACCACACACTATAGAGGAAAAAAACAATAAATATCTAAACGCCCCATCGGGCGGACCTTTGGTGCAGCATGCACTGGTTGTTCTTTTGGAAATGTATCACAAAGGAAAAATTTCCTTGGAAAAAATCGTGGAAAAAACCGCACACAACCCAGCGATTTTATTTCAAATTAAAGAGCGGGGATATATTCGAAAAGGTTACAAAGCAGACTTGGTTTTAGTAGATCTCAATTCCCCTTGGACCGTTAAAAGGGAAAATTTGCTATACAAATGTGGCTGGTCTCCTTTTGAAGGAACCATATTTAAATCGCGAGTAACGCATACGTTGGTAAACGGAATAGTGGTTTATGAGAATTCAAAGTTCCCAAACAAAAGCAATCCGGAAAGACTTACCTTTAACAGATAATGAAACACCTGCTTCTTCTTTTACTATTAGCTTTAAGCTTTATTGGCTGTCAAAATGTTGCGCAGCCTGAAAAGCCAAAAGACCTTATTTCAAAAGAAAAAATGGTCGATTTGCTTACTGAGGCGTATTTGGCAAATGCGGCACGAAGCGTGAATAATCAAGCTATTATTGATAAAGGAATAAAAATGGATTCTTTAATCTATAAAAATTTTGGGGTGGACAGCCTTCAGTTTGCAAATAGTAATGCCTACTATGCAGCCGATGTGAATACGTATATGGAAATTTTTCAAAAAGTGGAAGCTAGACTTGTAGCAATGCAAAAGAAAATGGACAGTATCCGCGAAGTAGAGAAAAACAGAAAAGACACTATAGAAATAAAAAAAATTGAAGAAAAAGCAAGTGTTGAACCTGTAAAGGACAGCTTAATCTGATGCATTTTTCTTTTCTGCTACAATTCGCTTTAACGTATCTTCCGTAGGTGTAAATTGAAAGTCAATTGCGTTTTTTATTTTAAATGTATCATAAAGCGAAATTGTAAACATAGACCGCACCGTAGCTTTCACAACCCTTCTTTTTGTATTGAATAGCTTATGCGAGAGCCAATCCATTCCGCTTAAAAAATACATCAAGTTTTTCGAAAGTTTTTTTGTGGGCGTTTTTTTTCCAAATAGCGGTGCAAGTCTTGAAAGCAATTCTTTATAGGTTACGTTTTCTCCCACCAAAATAAATTGCTCGTTTTTAATTTCAGACTTTATTAATTCCATCATGGCTTTCACAGCATCTTTTACATCTACGATGCCCATTGCCCCCGACGGATAAAAAGGGATACCGCTGGCGCCCAAAGAAATTATTACACTGCTTCCATCACCATCGGGCGAGGTGCCCAGAATTACACCGGGATTTACAATGACGGCATCCAAACCTTCTTGGGTGCCACGCCACACTTCCATTTCGGCTCCATATTTTGTTATGGCGTAAACGCTATTTTTAGCGTCAGGATTCCAGGGTGTTTCTTCGGAAATTAATTTATCTTTTAAATTGCTTCCCAAAGTGGCAACAGAACTTACATAGCAAAGTTTTTCAATGTTATTGGCCAAACAGAGGTTCACAATATTTGCAGTGCCTTCCACATTGGCTTTTTTAAGAGCCTTATATTTTGAAGGATTAAAAGAGATAAAAGCTGCGCAATGGTACACTTTTGTAACACCCATGAAAGCTTCCGTAAGCGCGGGAATATCAGTAATATTTGCTTCAACCCATTCTATTTTGTTAAACAGCGCATCAACTTCAGCAGTATAAAGTTCAAAAACGTTTTTTACACCCTGTATGTTACTGTTCTTCCTGTGAATGGCGCGCACGTGTGCATTTTCCATCAACAGAAAATACAATAGGTGCGAACCTACTAAGCCTGTGCCGCCGGTAACTAATATCATAAAGCGAAAATACTGTTTTTTACTGAAGAAATTTTAGCAGATTATATTCAGCACTTCCATTCTTAATTATTCGCTGAGAACCCTATCTTTGCACAAAATTTATAAAAATGAAGCTGAAAAATTTCGTTGAAGAACTACAATGGCGGGGCATGGTACACGATGTAATGCCCGAAACCGAAGCACACCTTATGGAAACCATGCGTTCTGCATATGTGGGCTTTGACCCTACTGCAGATTCGTTGCACATTGGCAATTTGGTGCCCATTATGCTTTTGTCGTTCTATCAGCGCTGTGGCCACAAACCCGTCGCATTGGTGGGCGGTGCCACGGGAATGATTGGTGACCCTTCAGGTAAAAGCGCCGAAAGAAATCTGCTGGACGAGGCTGCCTTGCGCCACAATCAAGAGTGTGTGAAAAACCAGCTTTCCCAGTTTTTGGATTTTTCATCGGGAGCGGAAAATCAAGCTTTAATGGTGAACAATTACGATTGGATGAAGGAGTTTTCATTTCTTGACTTCATCAGAAATGTGGGCAAGCACATCACCGTAAATTATATGATGGCGAAAGATTCCGTAAAAACAAGATTGAGCGGCGAGAGTGCCGATGGACTTTCCTTTACTGAATTTACATATCAATTAATACAGGGCTACGATTTTCTTCACCTTTACAGAAATCAGAACTGTACCCTTCAAATGGGCGGTAGCGATCAATGGGGAAATATTACCACGGGTACTGAACTAATACGTAGAATCGCTGGCGGAAAAGGATATGCATTAACCTGCCCATTAATCACTAAAAGTGACGGCAGCAAATTTGGTAAAAGTGAAGGCGGAAATATTTGGCTGGATGCAAACCGCACTTCACCCTATAAATTTTACCAATATTGGTTGAATACCAGCGATCAGGATGCCGAAAAATACATCAAGATTTTTACATTTTTAGATAAGGAAACCATAAACTCTCTAGTTTCTGAACATAAGGAAGCACCACATATGCGCTTGCTTCAAAAACGTTTGGCACAGGAGGTGACCACGACGGTACACAGTGCTGAAGAGTTTGAAAAGGCCGTAAAGGCTTCTGAAATATTGTTTGGCAATTCTACTTCCGAAGATTTAAAAACATTTGACGAGAAAATCTTTCTCGATATTTTTGAAGGCGTTCCACAAGCAGAAATTTCAAAAGAAGAAATATTACAAGGAATTGATATTGTGACAGGTTTGGCCGAAATAACGGGCTTTTTAAAATCAAATGGGGAAGCACGTAGGGCATTGAAAGAAAATTCAATTTCGGTAAACAAAGAAAAGGTTTCTGAGGGTTATACTATTTCGGAAAATGATCTGATAAACGGGCAATTTGTATTACTGCAAAGAGGCAAGAAAAATTATTTCATCATCAAGGCGATATAATTTCAGGTTTATAACTATATAAAAAATCCCCGGCAAAGATTGCACGGGGATTTCTCAATTAACTAACCAACCAAATTATGAAAAATCATCAGTTTTTCACAATGGTTTGGTCGGACAATTATTTAATAGCTTACGCGGTATTTCACTGGTTTGTGTTAAATTTTTTTTAAAAAACCATCAGATTGCAACCACGGATGTCGCTACTGTCAAAGCGCCCCAAAACTTCAAAAGATCCGTCGGGAAAGGTTTTTCCCAAATCTTGGGTGGCGATGAAGGCGCAGGAGTAAATATTGGCCAAATCAACTACGTTTATTCCGCCAGTTTTTCCAAAAATGTAGGTAAGCGCATCTTCCGCATCACGCGTTAAGATTTTCATCCAAGGAGGGCAATTAAAAATTCCATCCCCAACGGAATAGGCTTGGGAAAGCAATTCGGTCATACCATATTCACTGTGTATTTTGGCTACGCCAAAACCTTTTTTTAAAATTTCGTGAAGTTCCTCCTTTATCATTTCCTTTCGGCGGCCTTTCATTCCGCCGGTTTCCATGACAATTGTATTTTTTAGCTGGAATTTTCTTTTTTCGATTAAATCGAGTAGGGCATAGGAAACTCCAATAAGTAATGTTTTTTGGCCGCTCTTTTCCAAAGCATCCAACTTTTCAATAAGCGCATCCATTTCATATAAATAAAAACCGCTGTGGGGATTATTGTTTTTTTCAATGAGCTTTTCAGCCATAAAAATTAAGGAAGAGCCTTCGCGCTCCAAATATGATGGAAGCAAGGCCAAAATCACAAAATTTGAAGGATTGCCGTATTGCATTTCAAAAGCCTTCAAGAAGCTTGTTTCGTATATTTTTAAATTGGCAATGTGATGTTTGCTGGTGATGCTACCTGAGGTGCCACTGCTGGTAAAAATTGTTTCTTCGGAAATATTTTCAGCAATTATTTTATGGCTTTTAAAAAATTGAATGGGAAGAAACGGAATGTCTTTAATGGTTTTTACATCGGAAACTTTAATGTTCAAAAGATTACAGAAATTACGATAAACACGGACATTTTCATACTGAAAGCGGAATACTTCAATAGCAAGGCGCTGAAATTCCGTTGCGGTTTTAATTTTAAAAATTTCGTTTTCAAGCATGTCTTTGTACTAGGCAATTTTTTCCAAAAATAGGCAAATAAAAAAGCTCCTGCCGAAACAGGAGCTTTTAAAATATATTTTTGAAGTGGATTACCTAACGACCAATTTTTTGGTAGTTGAAGTTTTTCCTTGTTCTATTTTTACAATGTAAACACCACTGTTCAATTTTGAAATGTCTAATCTATCACCAATAAGTGTAGTTTTAACAACCTGCTTGCCAAGTACATCAAAGATAGATACATTCTTGGCGCCGGCAACTTTTGAAATAATATTCACATACCCTTTGCTTGCAGGGTTTGGATATACTGCAAATTGAGTTTCAGATTGTGTGTTTGTTCCCAAAGTTCCTGAAAAAATAATATTATCAAAAAAGAAAGCTTCTGCACTTGCATTTGTTCTAGCTTCTATAACCAACTGCACATTTGTGTTTGAGGTTAAAACTGCATTTCCCGTAATCCAAGCACCTTCAATGCCAAGATCGTTGATATCGTTTCCTTGAGTATTAAGAATATCAATCTCGGTACTGTTAGTTAAATCCCTTACATAGATGCGTAATCTGTCAGAACCAGATTCGTTTGAAGTTCCATCGCCTTCATATCCGGTTTCAGAAATAAAATAATCCAAGCTGATTGCTGGATTGGCTACTCCGGTTAGGTCTACTGCATCGAAAGTTAAAGTGTAGTTGCCGTCCACGTCACTTATTTGGTAGCCTTGAGTTCCATCAGTATAAGGATCGGAAGGAGTTGGGGCAAAATCAGTAACGCCCACAAAATCACCGTCAGTCAAACCTTCCCCAGGCGTGTCGTAAGGAGCGTAAGAAGCATCAAAGCCCAATTCGGCACCAGTATTTGTGTAATCTACTAGTGGTTCATCTGTATTGTTTACTAAATCATGTGCTGTGTTTGGGTCTCCTGTGTCTGTATATTGGCCAGGAAAAAGTGCTGGCTCTTCAAAACTGGTTCCCGCAACTTGGGCAAAAGAAACGGCGCCAATAAAAAGAGCCGCAAGTAATGTAATTTTTTTCATTAGAGTTTTTTTAAAATTATTGTGCAAAGATAAATAAATGTTTTAGGTTTAAAAGATTGATATTAAAGGAAATTCTTATTTTAACGAAATGATAACTTCGTATTATAAACACCTAATTCGAGATGTTACCATAACGTTATTTAATGGTTAACAATAAACGTGCTAAACTTGGGCTCAGGTTAAATAATGGTATCTTTGAAACATTAAAATTATGAAATACTCGCAATCAGTGAGGCACGCCTCCAGATATTCACAGCCTGTATTTCACTTTAATAAACAGCTATAAAGATGAAAAAAAGGGATATTACAATTTTGTTGGTTGATGATGAACCGGATATTCTTGAAATAATTAGATACAATCTTACTTCCGAAGGCTATACAGTCGAAACTGCCGAAAACGGGCTAGAAGCAATAGAACAAGCAAAAAATGTAAGGCCCCAGCTAATTATCATGGATGTAATGATGCCAAAAATGGATGGTATTGAAGCGTGTGAAAAAATAAGAAACATCCCTGAACTAGCCGAAACCGTAATTACTTTTTTAACCGCTAGAGGTGAGGATTACTCCCAAATGGCAGGTTTTGAAGCGGGTGCGGATGATTACATAACAAAGCCCATAAAGCCAAAAGTGTTGGTGAGTAAGGTAAAAGCATTGTTACGTAGATTTAAGGAGGAAGAAGAAGATGAAAAAATAAAACTCGGAAACCTGACGATAAATCGCGAGGAATATAAAATTATACTGGGTAAAAAAGAAATGGTCCTGCCTAGAAAGGAATTTGAGCTATTGGCCCTTTTAGCATCTAAACCCGGCAAAGTTTTTAAACGCGAGGACATTCTTGACTCCATCTGGGGCAATGAAGTTATCGTAGGTGGGCGCACCATAGATGTTCATATTAGAAAACTTCGTGAAAAAATAGGCGACGATAAATTTAAAACAGTAAAAGGAGTTGGCTATAAGTTTGTAGTTTAGCGGAAATGAAACATCTAAGTTTAACGTGTGCATTATTTATTTAAAGGTGCAAGTAAGATGTTCCATCTGACCTTAAAAAAATATTAAAGCAGATGAAATTTTCCAAAAAATATAATTTTGCAGCCTCCACATCTTTGTTAATTGCGGTCTTCTCAACACTCGCAATGGCCATTTTTTTATACGCAGTTTTAGAGATTGTATTCCTTTGGCTGCTACTTTTTTTCCTTTTTTCCTTTATACTTTCGTTTTTCATACTTCAATATCGTGTGGAAAAATTTATTTACACTCGAATAAAAAAAATATACGAAGACGTTCGCCTTTTAGATGAAAATAACTTTACAAAGCCCTCCATTACAACTGATATGGAAGTGCTAACGCGTGAAGTGGAACGATTTGCCCAAGACAAAAAACTAGAGATAGAAACCTTAAATATTCGCGAAAACTATCGGAAGGAGTTCATGGGAAATATATCGCACGAACTTAAAACCCCCCTCTTCACCGTTCAAGGTTATATCCTTACCCTTTTAGATGGGGCAATGAAAGACAAAAAAGTGCGTAAAAAATATCTGCAACGGGCCAATAAAGGGGTGGAAAGACTCATTTATATTATCAAGGATTTGGATATGATTACCAAACTTGAAGTGGGCGGGCTAATTCTCAATAAAGAAAATTTTAATATTCTCACTATGGTACAGAATGTGTTTGACCTGCTTGAGATGAAAGCCGCAAAGAAGAACATTTCACTTGTTTTTGACAAGGAATATTTTGATGAAATAATCGTGCATGCAGACAAAGAGCGAATTGAACAGGTGCTTACCAACCTTATTGTAAATTCTCTGAAATATGGCAAACAGGACGGAACTACAGAAGTGGGTGTTGAAAGTCTCTCAAAAAATAAATTTTTAATACGCGTAACAGACAATGGCGAAGGCATTTCAAAAGAAAACCTTCCTCGTATCTTTGAACGTTTTTACCGTGTTGATAAAAGTGGCTCCCGAAAGGAAGGGGGCAGTGGACTTGGACTTTCCATAGTAAAGCATATTGTGGAAGCCCACAATGAAAAAATTTATGTGGAAAGCCAACTGGCTATTGGCTCAGAGTTTTCATTTACGCTCGAAGAGGGAAAATAATTCTGAAAAATTTACTGGTTGCTGAGATAAAGTTTTCAATCCCTTATAAACTGCCACCTTATTTAGTTTTTTCAGTTTAAAATTTTCTTGTTTGCATGAAGGGGCTACCCCTAAACTCTTTAGGCGCTTTGCCAGATATTCCTGCTCATATTGACCCGGTGTGGGCACGAAAAATACTTTTTTCTCGAGTAATGCCAAATCCATAATTGTGGTATATCCAGACCGGGAAACAACTATTTCACTTTTATTGATGGTCTCTTGCAGTTCTGCGCTTTGCATAAAATTCACCATTTGGATGTTTTCAAAATTCATCCATTTCTGTGTTTTTTCAACCAAACCACGGACCAATAAAATATTTTTTTCACTTCCTTTAAAAATATTTTTCAATTTTTCCTCAAACAAGGTGCGCTGAGGCTCTGGTCCAGAAAGTAATAACAGAACGTCTATCGTTTTGGGAAGTTCTTTTTTCTCCAGGCGGCTCAAAATCCCCATGTACTGAATGGGGAACGGTTCTTTTTTAAGGTGGCCTAATTTTCCGCTTAGGTTCATAACCACATCATCGACGTCCGGTACCCAGCAAGCGTCAAACTTTTTAATGACATTTTGATGCAATTTGCTGCTTAAAAAGGAAGTGCTTCCGGTTAGAACATTTAGTTGATGCGAAATGTAAACCGAAGGAATGGTTTTACTCCTAACCCCAAAACGGTTATCGCTAATGATTCCCTGAATCTTTCCTGCCTCCACAAGTTGATTGACTAACCTTTTTTCTGCAGCCATGGTTTTTTTAATCTGCGGAAATTTTAAAAGAATTTTCCATTTAAAAAGCCCCCCCTTTTTTGGATACGTAATATTGTAAGAAGGGAGTGCCACAGCTTCCAAATGAGGAAATTCTTTTTGCAGCAATAGCAGCGCAGCCCCATCTGAAGCCACGACAACATTGAAGCCATACTCCAAAAGCGCCCTTATTATAGGAATGCAACGTGTTGCGTGGCCCAGCCCCCAATGCAAGGGAGCAACTAGAATGTTCTTCTTGTTTGGCATAAAAACAAAGGTAGCAATAATTGCTGCGGCAGTATATTTCCTTAATTTTACCGAAAATTTAAAATTTTGGGAAGTAAAAATAAACTGAGGCGTTTTAAGGAGAATGAAACTTTTGACAATGTAGTACAACCTTCAAGAGAGGAAGTGTTAAGCGATGCGCTGAAATTAAAAGGGAACTGGAGCAAAAAATTCTTCAAAAATGAAAATCCTTTGGTTTTGGAACTGGGTTGTGGAAAAGGGGAATATTCGGTAAATCTTGCAAAAGCATATCCCGATGTAAATTTTTTAGGAATAGATATTAAAGGTGCCCGTTTTTGGCGGGGAGCAAAAACCGCTTTGGAGGAAAACCTGAATAACGTTGGTTTTTTAAGAACACAGATTGAACTTGTGGATCTTATATTTGAAGAGAGCGAAGTAGCGGAAATCTGGATAACTTTTCCCGATCCACAAATAAAGTATAAACGTACCAAACACCGTTTAACCAACAAAGATTTTCTTCGGAAATATAAAAAAATATTAAAGCCCAATGGTGTGGTTCACCTAAAGACCGACAGTGAATTTATGCACGGCTACACCCTCGGGCTGCTCCATGGTTTGGAAGAAGAAATTGAATACGCCCATCACGATGTATATGGAAGCCAAGGAACTCCAGAAGCTGTAACGAACATTCAAACCTTTTATGAACAGCAATATCTTGAGATAGGAAAAAAAATCACTTACATCCGGTTTAAATTCCGTTAGAAATAATTTCAGTATATTCACAGAAACAACCGCCCTAAATGGCTCTTTTTTATAATTTAATCATAGGATTTTTTGGGTCATTTATTGGGGTACTTCCACCTGGTTTAATAAATATGTACGCTGCCAAGATAAGCATGAAAGAAGGCAGGAAGAGAGGCCTGCTTTTTTCAGTAGGTGTGTGCATTACCGTTATGTTGCAAACATACATAGCTTTGATTTTTGCACGCTATATAGGCAAACATCCCGAGATTGTAAGTATGCTTCAAAAGGTGGCTTTGGGCATTTTCATAAGCCTTACCATTTACTTTATTTTTATAGCAAAAGATACGCGCAGGGAATTTCGCGACCACGGCGAAAACTCAAAAAAAAATCGTTTCTTTTTAGGAATTTTTATAGCAATGCTCAACCTGCTTCCATTGCCATACTGGATGTACCTCAGCATTACTTTTTCAGCCTTTGGCGCATTTTCTTTTACACAACCGCAACTTTTGGTAGCTGTTATAGCTTCTGGCATAGGCACTTTTTCGAGCCTTGCACTATATGTGCAGTTCTTTAGGCCAAAAGAAGATTCTCGAAAACTAAAGTTAAATATGAATTATGTTATTGGGCTGGTTACAGCGGTCATTTCCATAATTACATTCTTCAAAATTTTAAGACAGATCTAAAAATGGCCCATGAAGGTTTTTTTGAAAAAGTCTATGAAATAGCAAAATTAATTCCTTATGGAAGAGTGACATCCTATGGCGCAATCGCAAACTATCTGGGCGCCTCGGGAAGTGCCAGAATGGTAGGCTGGGCAATGAACGGAAGTGTAAAAAAAGATGTTCCGGCACATAGGGTTGTAAACCGAAATGGCTTGCTAACAGGTAAACATCATTTTCAAGGCACAAATTTGATGCAGCAACTTTTAGAGAGTGAGGGTGTTGAAGTTGTGGAAAATAAAATACAAAATTTTGAGAAGTATTTTTGGGACCCAATGAAGGAACTCTGATTTATTTCCTAATTTTTAAAAATTTACAAATAATTGGAAATTCAAAAACTTCAGAAAACTAATATTCCAGCAATCTAAAATTCTAACTATCCAGCCATAAATCATTTCAATCCTACGGCTTCGTTTTCCGAAGTATTCCCATTATATTTGCACTTTAGAATCAATCTAAATATTACAGATAAAAAATGAGCATTTCAAAACAAGATATCCTTCAAGCCCTTGAAAATATTACCGTTTCAGGTGAAGGAAAAAATATGGTGGAGAGTGGCGCTGTGCAAAACGTGGTGACTTTCGCAGATGAAATTATCGTGGACTTGAAACTTTCCACGCCAGCACTTCATATAAAAAAACGCGCCGAGGCAGATGTTATTAAAACCATTCACGAAAAAGTGGATGCAAATGCCAAAGTACAAGTAAATATAAAAGTAGAAGCACCCACAAAACCACAAAACCCTAATTTAATTAAAGGAAAACCAATTCCTGGAATCCAAAATATAATCGCTGTAGCGTCCGGAAAAGGCGGTGTTGGCAAATCTACAGTTGCGGCAAATTTGGCAGTTACACTTTCCAAAATGGGTTTTAAGGTCGGTGTTTTGGATGCCGATATTTACGGACCTTCAATCCCCATAATGTTTGATGTTGCCATGGAAAAACCACTTTCGGTAAATAGTGGGGGCAAAAGTAAAATGAAACCCATAGAAAATTATGGTGTAAAAATACTTTCCATTGGTTTTTTCACTCAACCTGATCAAGCTGTTATCTGGCGCGGTCCTATGGCCGCCAAGGCCTTAAACCAACTTATTTTTGATGCCGCTTGGGGAGAGCTGGACTTTATGTTGATAGACCTTCCTCCGGGAACGGGAGATATTCATTTAAGCATTATGCAGTCATTGCCCATTACGGGCGCGGTCGTTGTTAGCACACCACAAAACGTTGCTTTGGCCGATGCGCGAAAAGGCGTGGCTATGTTTCGTCAAGAAAATATAGATGTCCCAGTTTTGGGAATCATTGAAAACATGGCCTTTTTTACACCATCCGAACTTCCTGATAATAAATATTATATCTTTGGAAAAGAAGGTGCAAAACATTTGGCTGAAGATTTGGAAGTACCATTTTTGGGCGAAGTTCCATTAGTACAAAGTATTCGTGAAGCTGGTGATGCCGGAAGGCCTGCAGCACTTCAAACCGCCACACAAATTGAGGAGGCTTTTGAAGTAATTACAAGAAACGTTGTTGAAGAAACCGTAAGAAGAAATGAAAACCTTCCGCCAACCGAAGCGATAAAAATAACAACCATGGCAGGTTGCAGCGCCGTAAAAAAGTAATATGACAACGCAAGAACTAACAATCAAGGTAGAGGAAGCATTAAATGAAATCCGTCCATTTTTACAAAGTGATGGTGGAGATATTTCACTTGTTTCCATTGAAAATAATAAAGTGGTAAACGTTCAGCTTCAGGGTGCTTGTGTGGGTTGCTCGGTAAACCAAATGACACTCAAGAGCGGGGTTGAAATAACCATTAAAAAATACGCTCCTCAAATAGAAAGGGTTGTTAGCGTTGCACAACAATGACCATCGTCATTTATTCCTAACATTTTAACCACTTAATTTGAATAAAAATTTAAGAGATAGTCTTTCATGATAAAAACAGATATTCTCATTATTGGTGCGGGACCTACGGGTCTTTTCACTGTTTTTGAAGCAGGATTACTTAAACTGAAATGTCATTTGATTGACGCACTTCCACAAGCAGGGGGTCAGTGTACAGAAATATATCCTAAAAAACCAATTTACGACATTCCCGGTTTTCCAGAAGTTTTGGCGGGGGAGTTGGTGAAAAATTTAATGAAGCAGATTGAACCATTTCAACCTGGCTTTACACTTGGCGAACGCGCTGATACAATTGAAAAACTCGAGGATGGTTCTTTCATAGTTACTACAGATAAAGGCACAAAGCATCACGCCCCAATTGTTGCAATTGCAGGTGGACTGGGAAGTTTTGAACCTCGCAAACCTCCTATTACCAATCTTTCAGACTATGAGGATAAAGGTGTGGAATACATTATTCGCGACCCAGAAATGTATCGGGATAAAAATGTAGTTATTTCTGGCGGTGGCGATTCAGCCTTGGATTGGAGTATTTTTTTGACCGATGTCGCAAAGAGTGTTACACTTATTCACCGAAGAAATGAATTCCGCGGGGCTTTGGACAGTGTTGAAAAAGTACAGGAATTAAAAAACCTTGGAAAAATTGAACTTATAACTCCTGCCGAAGTAATAGGTTTGGTAGGAACTAATACTTTGGAAGAAGTAGTAATAAAACAAGGAGCTGAAGTCTTCAACCGTGAGTGCGACCATTTTATTCCTTTGTTCGGCTTGTCGCCAAAACTTGGCCCAATAGCCGATTGGGGCCTTGAAATTGAAAAAAATGCAATTAAAGTAGATAATACCCTAGACTATCAAACAAATATTCCCGGTATCTACGCCATTGGCGACGTAAACACTTATCCCGGAAAGTTGAAATTGATTCTTTGCGGTTTTCACGAAGCAACCTTAATGTGCCAAAGCGCCTACCAACGCATATTTCCAGACAAACGTTATGTAATGAAATATACTACCGTTGGAGGTGTGGAAGGTTTTGATGGAAGTAAAAAGGAAGCACCAAAAGCGATTGTTAAATCAATTGATTAAGTGATGGCCGACGTAAAAATTACTATCATAGACCGTCAAGGCTTAAAACATGAGGTAGACGCGCCCACAGATATGAACATGAATTTAATGGAGATAGTTCGTTCTTACGAATTAGCCCCAGAAGGAACCATAGGCATCTGTGGTGGAATGGCAATGTGCGCGTCCTGCCAATGTTATGTCTTGAGCAATCATGAACTTCCCGAAATGAGCTATGATGAAGATTTAATGCTCTCCGAAGCCTTTAATGTGAAGGAAAATAGCCGTTTGGGGTGTCAAATTTTTATAAAGGAAGAACTCGATGGCCTGCAAGTAGAATTGGCTCCCGAAGTTTAGCGGAGTATTTTCAACACGTCGCCAAGCATCATTTTCACAAACATATTATAGGCAACTTCTGAAGGATGCAACCCATCTGAAGCAACCAATGCTGGTTTTTCCAATCCCTGTTGCGTTATCGGTGTGATATTTTCAAACCGCACTCCTTTTTCATCAGCAGTCTTTTCCGCGAAAGCGTTATATTTTATCAGTTCCGAAGTAATCTTTTCACTTTTTCCAGATTTCTGTCCAAAAGGCGTAAAAGCATAATCTGGAATGGAAAGCACAATCACATTTTCCTTTTTGCCTTTTGCAAAATCAATAGCCATATCCATTAATTTTGGTAATTCTTTTTCGTAAAGCGAGAAAGGTTTCCCTTGGTATTGATTGTTTACGCTTATGAGCAATGTTACCAAATCATAATTTTCGGAAGGATTTTCAGCAGCAATCGCCTTCAACAAATCAGTTGTTGTCCAGCCTGTTTTGGCAATAATTTTAACTGAAATTTTTTCTTTTAAAATTGTATTTAAACTATCCGTAAGTTGTTTTGGGTAATTGCAGTCACTGCAAACGCTTTCGCCAATGGTGTAGCTATCGCCAAGCGCAAGATATTTATATGTTGGTTTTTCCGATGGAGTATTCTTTTTCGAGACTGCGCAGGAAAATGTGGATAAAATTATAAAAAGCAATAAATTCTTGAAATTTAACATATTACGATTCAGTTTTGTAATCAATTAATTTTTGTGGTCCTTCGAGAAGCATTTTCACAACTTTTAGCGTCCCGTCTTCTGTTGTAGAAATTTGCCATTTTATTAATGTAATTTCACCATTTTCTATTTCCAATCCGGTTATACTTCGTGGATGTACACAACTTCCGTCATTAAAAAAAGCAATGTCTCCCGGCTCTGGAAAACGCGGTCTGTGCGTATGTCCAATTATGGTAAAAATGTTTTTATTTTCAACAATCCATCGCTTGGTGCGTCTTTCAACTTTTATAAGCTCCTTGTAATTTTTTGCGGGACTTGTGGGATCGCCAATGCCAAAAATTTGCAATTGTCGCCATAGTGCCCGAACCATAAAACGGTTAAATTTCCAACCTACGTAGTTCATCCAATCGGCTTGATGCCCGTGCATCATAAAGATTTCCTGTCCAGTTTTTTCGTGCTCTAAAATAAGGCCTTCCGTAAATTTAATTCCTGGAAAGAGAGGTGCATCCTTACCTGTGATTTTATCAAAATAGGTGTAAAGTGTTTTTTCAACAAATCTTTGATTCATATAGACCATGTCATGGTTGCCGACCAATCTATAAAGTCTATTTTCTGCATAGAAAAGCTTCAAAAGCTCGTACACATTTTGATGGGCTTCAAAAATATCCTTAAAAAAAAGGTTTTCCCATAGCTCATCTCCATCGCCTATTTCACAATAAGTAAATTCTTTTTTATAGTAATCCTGCAAAGCGTGGAAATAGATATTCCGATTATTGGCGAAATCGTCTGCAAAACTGTTGTCGCCTCGATGGCAGTCGCTAAAAATTATAAACTTTGAGTCGTCATTAAACTGAATACGTCGGGCATTCTTGTAGGCTCGGGACATTCGGTTTCTAGAAGACATGTATCAATTGTTTTTTTAAAGATACAATTTGAAACAGTACAAAAGTAATGGCAAATAAAAAAAGCTTCCCAGTTGGAGAAGCTTTTCAAATAATCAATTTTTTATTGATTAACTAACTTTTTACCGTGGATGGGGCAAAAAATATACTTGCCCGAATATAATTTACCGTCCTCATTACATTTTTTCTCAAGTAATAAACTATTTAATGGAAGATCCACCGTGCGCTCAAAATCACCTAGCTTTATGGTTAGTTCACCATTGCCTAAGGGATCTACGGGTAACACTTCGTTGCCTCGA
Organism: Aequorivita iocasae; assembly: GCF_016757735.1. Taxonomy (NCBI): domain Bacteria; kingdom Pseudomonadati; phylum Bacteroidota; class Flavobacteriia; order Flavobacteriales; family Flavobacteriaceae; genus Aequorivita; species Aequorivita iocasae. The sequence goes on along the minus strand of NZ_CP068439.1, from coordinate 699,657 downwards.
ATGCTTTTATAAAGAACAAAATGTATATTGTTGCCCATCTGTCCTAGCATATTGCCAATCATGGGCTGGATAATCATAAAGAAATTCATAAAATCTGCTGAAATTTCATCTTCTGGTACCACCATTAGATTCTCTCCCTTATAATGTACGGTTAGTTCTTTCAGTATGGCTTCCTCGGTATGGTATGTAATGCCGCCAAAATGACCGATATTTCCTCTAATCACCCCAAAAAGTTCGTAATCACCAAAAATGTTGTTCAATTCCTTAAATTCTTCTTCCGAAGAGGTTGGGTCTTGGGCATAGGAGACTTCCCAAAATTCTCTTGGTAACCACCATACAAACTCTAACATTTCGGGGTTATCGCTACTAAACTGCGTATCGCTTAAAAGCGCATCTAGACTTACGTTTTTTTTATCTTTTTCCTGTGAAAAAGATTGCAGGCATATCAGTATCGCTAGTAGAAAAAGATTTTTTTTCATTTATTGAATAGCGTTTAAACCAGTGATGTCCAAACCGGTAATTAACAAATGAATATCGTGTGTTCCTTCATAGGTAATAACGCTTTCAAGATTCATCGAGTGGCGCATAATGCTGTATTCACCTGTGATTCCCATTCCGCCAAGCATTTGTCTTGCTTCGCGCGCAATATTAATAGCCATTTCGACATTGTTTCGTTTTGCCATTGAAATCTGTGCACTGGTTGCGGTTCCAGCGTTTCGCATAACGCCCAAGCGCCAAGCCAATAATTGTGCTTTTGTGATTTCGGTAATCATCTCGGCCAGTTTTTTTTGTTGAAGTTGGAATTGCCCAATAGGTTTTCCAAATTGAATCCGTTCTTTTGAATAGCGAAGCGCCGTATCGTAACAGTCCATCGCCGCACCGATTGCGCCCCAAGCGATTCCATAGCGTGCGGAATCAAGACAGCCAAGGGGTGCGCCCAATCCAGATTTATTTGGAAGCAGATTTTCCTTGGGAACTTTTACATTGTCAAAAATAAGTTCTCCCGTTGCCGAAGCACGAAGCGACCATTTGTTATGTGTTTCAGGAGTTGAAAAACCTTCCATGCCACGTTCCACGATCAATCCGTGAATTCTACCTTCCTCATTTTTTGCCCAAACTACGGCAACCTGCGCAAAAGGTGCATTGCTTATCCACATTTTAGCGCCATTCAAAAGATAATGGTCTCCATTGTCCTTAAAGTTGGTAGTCATGCCCCCGGGATTACTACCGTGGTCTGGCTCGGTCAACCCGAAACAACCCATCCATTCACCGGAAGCGAGTTTTGGTAAATATTTTTTACGTTGTTCCTCATTACCATATTTCCAGATGGGATACATAACCAAAGAAGATTGTACCGAAGCAGTACTGCGAACACCACTATCGCCGCGTTCAATTTCCTGCATGATCAATCCATATGAAATTTGGTCGAGCCCAGCGCCTCCATATTCCTCCGGAATATAGGGGCCAAAGGCGCCAATCTCAGCAAGCCCGCTGATTATCTGTTCGGGAAATTCAGCTTTTTGGGCATATTCCTCTATAATGGGTGATACGTCGCGCTTCACCCATTCACGGGCCGCTTGGCGTACCAATTTGTGTTCGTCGGAAAGTAATTCGTCTAGATTGTAATAATCTGGAGCTTCAAATAAATCTGGTTTCATACGCTATATTTAAAAGGAATACAAATGTAGAAATCACAACCTTAAAGACCTACATTTTAAAGTAAAATTCCTGCTCTGTTTTTTATTAAGCTTTGGAGGATTGATACTTTTAAAAAAAATATTAATCTTAAAAAATGCACAGAATTTTTCTGATTAATATAAAAATTTTTGTTTTTTATCAGGTTTTGCATGTAAAATATTAATATAAAGCATTGTATTCGATATATTTGATATTCTAATTAATTAAATTATGAAAAAACTTCTACTCTCTATCTTAATTTTTTTGATGCCCCTATTGATTTTTTCACAAGTTGTTCCAATATCTCGTTATTTGCAATTTAATGGTCGCTATGATTTTACTGCCTTTGGAAATACGCTGAATACGGAAGAAAATGGGACTTTCTCAAACTGTACAATTTTAACCCAAAGTAGTGCAGATTTTCAATTAAGCCCTACGCAAACTTTTGTCTCTGCCCATCTTTACTGGTCAGGTCCGGGAAGTGGTGATTTTAATGTTACTCTCAATGGTACAAATATAACAGCCCAGCGTACTTTTTCATTAACTGCTAATACAGGATTAACCTATTTTTCGGCTTATGCAGATGTTACCAATCTTGTTGCTTTTAATGGACAAGGACTCTATACACTTTCTAACCTTGATTTAACCGGCGCTATAGGTCCCTATTGCGCTGGCGGTACAAATTTTGGTGGTTGGGCCATTATTGTTATTTATGAAGATCCATCCTTATTACTAAACCAAATAACCTTGTTTGATGGCTTAGATTATGTAGATAGAAATAATAATGATATAAATATTGTTCTCGGAAATATAAATGCTGCTTCAGATCAAGCAGCCAAGATAGGCTTCTTGGCTTGGGAAGGTGACCGGGGCATCGACATAAATGAAAGTCTCAGACTTAACAATATCCTTATAGATAATCCCCCTCTTAATCCTGGCAATAATGCTTTTAACGGTACCAATAGCTATACCAATTCAGAATTGTTGTATAATATGGATCTGGATTATTACGATCTTCAGGGGTTGAATATCATAGAGCCGGGAGACGACCAGATAGATATCCAACTAAGTTCTGGTCAAGATTTTATTATGGTAAACAATATTATTGTGAGCGTAAATTCGGAGCTTCCGGATGCCACAATCGTAATAGACAATATTGGTGTGCTTTGTCAAGATAGGAATATGGAGGTTGAATATACTGTCGCAAATTTCAACAGCACAGCAGTTTTGCCCGCCAACACACCTATCGCCTTTTATGCCGATGCAGTATTGTTAGGTCAAGCCCAGACAGTTAATGACATCCCTATAGATGGTACTGAAAGCGGAACGATTAATTTGAATATACCGTTGGGAACTCCACAGCTATTTACCTTAAGAGCCGTCGTAGATGACGACGGAACTGGTAATGGTGTGGTTTTGGAAACCGATGAAGGCAATAACGAATATTCACAGAACATAGACCTTTCGCAGCAAGGCTTGTTAATTTTGGGCAACAACCAAAGCTGTGAGGGCAGAACCGAAACCTTAACTGCTAATTTTAACGATTTGGATGTTTATAACTGGTTCATTAATGGAAACCCTATTGGTGGCAATACCCCAACACTTCAAGTTACCCAGTCAGGAATCTATACCGTAAGCGGAACTAAGGCAGCTTGCTTTGTCTCAGAATCACCGGCATTTGTCGTTAACTTTAGTCCACAGCCAATCGCTAATACTCCGGCTGATCTTTTTCGTTGTGATAATGGAGCACATACTGGAATTTTTAATCTTACACAGAATGATGAAAACGTTTTAGGAGGACAAGATCCCACTGTTTTTGAAGTAAAATATTTCACCACACAAGCAGATAGCGAAAATAATGTTAATGCCATACCTAACCCGGGCGCATATCCCATTGCTACTCCTCCTCAACAAACTATCTATGTCCGTATTCATGATAGGGCACAAGAGTTCTGTTATGACCTCGCTCAATTTGAGATATATTTTACTCCTGTTGAAGCGCATACTGTGCCGCCATTTACAACTTGCGATCAAGATGGCAATGGGGGTGAAGAAATAAACCTACCTGTTCAGTTTAATGCAACAATTTTAAATGGTCAAAATGCAGCCGCGTACAATATCTCATATCATATTTCTCAGAACGATGCCGATATGCGAATCAATCCATTGCCAGATTTATACACAGTTCCAGTTCCTGGACAAACTATTTATGCAAGAATTGAGCCTGTTATAGATATAAATTGTTTTGACACTACCACCATTGTAATAATCGTAGATTCACCCCCCATTGCTAACACCCCTCCGGATCCTTTGGTTTCGTGCGATCCTGACAGTGACGGGTATACGGAGTTCACCCTCCATGACGCTGATCTTGCCATTACGGGCGGCGATCCTGCCCTCACGGTGACCTACCACTACACGTACCTTGACGCGCAGACGGACGAGAACGAGCTTTTGGACCCGTTCGTGAACATCAACCCTTACGACGACCGTGTCTGGGCGCGCGTGGAGAGCACTACCACCAGCTGCTATGCCATCGTTGAGCTTTTGCTCGAGGTCCGTGACAGCCCTGTCCTGACCGAGCCCACGCCTTACCGTCTCTGCGACGGTGACGGTGACGGTTTCGAGGTTTTCGATCTCAACGCCAAGCGCTCGGAGGTTCTCAACGGTCTGGACCCCCTGCGCTACGACCTTTACTTCTACCAGCAGGAGCAGGACGCGATCGATGCGGGTATGGCTGCCCTTACGGCGCCGGATTTTTCGCTTGCCATCGGCAATCCGGGCTCTTATACCAATGCCACGCCCAATTCCCAGACCATTTACGTGCTGGGGGTGGGCACGGCTGCCAACACCACTCCCAACAACGGTGCCAGCGGCTGCTACGATATCGTGCCGCTTCAGCTTATCGTGGACCCTGCGCCCACGGCCGTCGAGCCGGCGGACTACCGTCTTTGCGACGACGAGCTCAACGGTAGCACGCCCACGGACCAGATAAGCACCTTCGACCTTACCACGCGTGACCTTGAGGTCTCGGGCGGGGTTCCCGGTCTTTTGGTTACGTGGTTCGAGACCCCTGCCGACGAGGCGGCGGACCTCCCCATCGCGGTCCCGGGCGCCTACCAGAACATATCCAATGCCCAGACGGTGGTGGCCCGTCTCTCGAACGGTTTCGGCTGCAGGGATCTCGTGACCCTGACCCTGGTAGTGGAATCGTTGCCCACCCCGGCGCAGCCGGAGCCCTTGGAGCTTTGCGACCAGGGGGGCGGTTTTGCCGAGTTCGACCTTAGCCTGCGTACCGCTGAGATCATCAACGGGGAGCCCGGGGTAGTGGTCCGGTACTTTCCGGAGCGTGCGCTGGCGGAGGCCGGTGGCCCCGGTGAGATCATCGCGCCCTTCCTCTACACGAACGACGACCCCTTCAGCGACTCCGTATGGGCACGCGTGGAGAACGTGAGCACGGACTGCTATGCCCTCGTGGAGCTGCAGCTCATCGTGGTCCCGTTGCCCGATGCCCCGGACGCGACCTTTATGGACCCGTACCTGGTGTGCGACCTTGACGGCGACGGCCAGGCCATCTTCGATCTGACGGCCCAGGACGCATCGGTCTATGGGGCCCAGGATCCCGGGGACTTTCTTCCCGTTACCTATTATACGGACCTTGTGGCCGCCCAGGCCGGGGCCAACCCTATCGATCCCGCCGGTGCCTTCCCGAGCGCGGGCCAGCCCATCTGGGTGCGCCTGGAGAGCGCGGTCACGGGCTGCGTGCGCATCACGGAGTTCCAGCTCGAGGTAGGCGCCTTCCCCGTCCACGGGAGCCCGCTCGACCTGGAGGCCTGCGACGACGAGCTCAACGGGAGCACCGGTGACGACGGCGTCTCGACCTTCGACCTTACGCAGAACACCCCGCTGATATTGGGCGGCGACCCGACCCTTACGGTGCTGTACTATGCCAGCCAGGGTGACCTGGACAACGATATCCCGATCGCGGCCCCGGGCGCCTACCAGAACGTGGTGGTCCCGCAGCAGGAGATCTTCGTGTCGATCGCCGGTCAGAACAGCTGCCGGGCGGCCGAGAGCTTTTTTATTACCGTCCTTCCCAACCCGGAGCCCGTGCAGCCCTCGCCCCTGTTCGGCTGCGATGTGGACAATGACGGCATTACCCAGTTTGATCTCGACAGCAAGATTGCCGAGATACAGGGCGGGGACCCGACCCTGGCGGTCACCTTCCACGAGACGCGTCTGGACGCTGTGAACGGCCAGTACGCCTTGACGAGCCCCTACCAGAACATCGTGCTCTTCAACCAGACATTGTATGTACGGGCTGCCTTTGCCGCACCGCCGGCGGGCACGGGCTGCTACACGGTCCTTGAGATGGAGCTTGTGGTGGCGCAGAGCCCCGAGCTGCCGCAGGACCTGCCGGACCTTACCGCCTGTGACCAGGGCGGCTTCCATGAGTTCAACCTCCGCGAGAACGAGGACCTGGTCCTGGGCGGCCAGGACCCGGACGATTTTACGGTTACCTACCACTTGAGCCGGGCTGACGCCGAGGCCGGCACGCCGTTCATCGCGCAGCCCGAGAGCTATACCAACACCTCCAACCCGCAGACCATCTGGGTGCGGCTGGCCGATACCGCCTCGGGCTGCTACAAGGTGGGCAGTTTTGACCTGGTGGTCACCGAGGGCCTCCCGATAACCGATCCCGAGCCCTGGGCCAAGTGCGATGACCTGGGCGTTCCCTTTGACGGCACCGCCCTTTTCGACCTTACCTCGCGCAATGCGGAGATCACCAACGGGGTGCTCACCCAGGGCGTGCACTACTTTGAGACGGAGCAGGACGCGCAGGAGGGCCAGAACCCGATCGACCCCGATACGGCCTATGCGAACACCTCGAACCCGCAGGTGCTCTACGTGCGCGTGGAGGACAGCAACAGCGGCTGTATCGCCTATACCACCCTTACCATCAGCGTGGTGGCCAACCCGAGCCCCGTCGCCCCGGACCCGATCGAACTGTGCGACGTGACGGTGATCGTGCCCCCGGGCCCCTACGATGAGACCGAGCTTTTCGACCTGACGGTTCGGGAGGCGCAGATACTCAACGGGAACGGCTGGACGCTTGGCTACTATGAGAGCTACGACGACGCCGTCAACCAGAACGCGGAGATTGTCGCGCCGGAGCTCACCGCGTACCAGAACACCTCCAATCCCCAGACCATTTATGTGCGGACCACCAATGCCGCCTCGCTCTGTTTTGAGATCGTGGAGCTGGAGCTGATCGTCAACCCCTTGCCCGACGATACCGCCGTGGTGTCGCCGTACATACTCTGCGCGCCGGACGATAGCGAGATCGGGGTCTTCAACCTGGAGACCAAGGTCGGGGAGATCCTGGGCGGACAGCCGCAGCCGCCTTTCGCGGTAAGCTTCTACCTGGACCCGGCGGATGCGGAGAGCGGGGATAATGCGATCGTGAATACGACCGCCCACCAGAACAAGGACGCCAACAATGACCCGATCAACCCGCAGCTTATCTATACGGGCATATTGAACACTGAGACGGGCTGCTACATCGGTGGGCTCCAGAGCTTTGAGCTCATTGTCCAGCGGGGTGCGGTCGCGGTCGCGCCGGCGGAGCCCTTCGTGATCTGTGACAACGTGGCCCCCAGCGACGGTTTTGCCGAGTTCGACCTTGGCGATCTCTCCAGCCAGCAGGTATCGGACCTTCGCGCCGGGATCCTGGCGGGCCAGGATCCGGCGGTCTATGAGATCACCTTCCATGAGACGGTGGGGTCTGCAGAGGCGGGGGCTCCCGCCATCGCTTTCCCCTATACGAACATCATCAACCCGCAGCGCATCTATGCGCGGGTGACCAATACGGCCAACCCCTTCTCGCCCCAGTGCTATGCGGTGGCGGAGGTCATCCTTAAGGTGGAGCAGCTGCCCGAGGTCCTGCTTGAGGGCGAATACCGCCTTTGCGTGGACGAGAACGGGAACCCCATTGCCGAGGAAGAGGGGAGCCCGTCCCCCCCCGTGATCGATACGGGCCTTGACCCGGCCCTGTATTCCTTCGTTTGGGAGCTCGACGGTATGATCCTCGTGGGCGAGAACGGCCCTTCCATCATAGCGCTGCAGGGAGGTGCCTATACGGTTTCCTATACCGAGCTGGCGACGGGCTGTGAGGGCACTGCCGGTACGACCGTCACCGTTTCCTCGCCGCCGTTCACCTACGGGGCGAGCCTGTTGAACGGCGCCTTTGCGGGGAACCATATCATTGAGGCCACGGCCACGGGCGACGGCACCTATGTGTACCAACTGGACGACGGGCCCTTCCAGGACAGCAACATCTTTGAGAACGTGGACCCCGGGGCGCACACCATAACGATCAAGGACATCTATGGCTGCGGCAGCGTTACCCTGGAGGTCGGCGTGATAGATTACCCGCCCTATTTTACCCCGAACGCGGACGGCTATCACGACACCTGGAACATAATCGGCATCGCCACGGGCGATCCCGCCGCCAGGATCTATATCTTTGACCGTTTCGGGAAACTGCTGAAACAGCTGAGCCCGCTGGGCCCGGGATGGGACGGCACCTATGGCGGCAGCTTGATGCCCTCGAGCGATTACTGGTTCCGTGTGGAATACACCGAGGATGGCGCCGCCAAGGAATTCAAAGGACACTTTACCCTAAAACGATAACAGTAATTATGAGCATAAAACGAATCCCCCTTATCCTACTTTTGTTAACCTCGCTTTATGGATTTTCCCAGGATGGCATTCCGGTATATTCCGACTATCTTTCGGATAATTTGTATCTGCTGCATCCGTCAATGGCTGGTGCCGCAACGCACAATCAGTTGCGCTTAACGGCTAGGCAGCAGTGGTTCGATCAAGATGAAGCCCCAAACCTGCAGACGGTGAGCTTTAACGCAAGGCTTGGGCAACGGTCGGGCGTAGGGGCTATATTCTATAATGACCAAAACGGTTATCATTCACAGACTGGGGGTTACCTAACGTATGCCCACCATATTATGTTTTCAAGAAGCGAGGCGGACCTTAACCAATTGTCGTTCGGCCTGAGCGCCGGGCTCACCCAATCGCGCTTGGACGAGACCAATTTTGACCTTTCGGATTTCGACCCGGTGATCGGCGGCATCATACAGAGCACCTCCTATTTTAATGTGGACGCGGGCCTTTCGTACAACTTCCTGGATTTTTCGGGGCATTTTACGGTGAAGAACATCATATTCCAGAATAGGTCGATCTATACTGAAAAATATGAGCCAAACAACCAGCGCAAATACTTGGTTTCCGCTGCATACGCAATCGGCGGATACGGCGCGGACTGGAGCTACGAGCCCTCGTTCCTCTTCCAGTGGGCGGAGCGTACCGGCGAGCAGGCCGTGGACGTGAACTTCAAGGCCTATAGGGCGATGGACTTCGGCCAGCTGTGGGGGGGCTTATCGTACAGAAGAAGCTTGGATGGCGCCGAGTACCTAAACGGCGAAGAGGTAAAGGCGCAGAAGCTGCAGTGGTTCACGCCCATCCTGGGGGTGAACTACAAGAACTTTATGTTCGCCTATACCTATTCGTACCAGGCTGGAAACGTAAGGTTCGAGAGCGGCGGCTTCCACCAGATCACCCTGGGGTACGACTTCCTGGGGGGAAGGCCCGAGCCATACGATTGCAACTGTCCCGCCATTAATTAAGAAAATTTGAAAATTTAAAAGCGTTAACTATAAATTTATTTGGAATTGAGGGGTGGTATCTTTATGTGGAGCGCGCTGAAGATAAATTGAATAGGAGATTACAATTTTAAATAAAACTGCTTGACTAATTTTTTATATTCCTCGGTATAATTGTGGCGTGAAGTTTCAATAGTTAGGTTTTCTATTTTTGCGGGAGTATTTTGAAAGGAGAACTCCAGCATGCTCCTTTTCTCTTCGGAGGATTCATTGCCGCGAACTCGACATATTCTGTTGGGAAATAGATTTACTTCCGAAGCAATTTTAATAAAATTTTCTTCTTCTTTTCGCGGAATGATTACCGAAAATATCCCTTCGTCTGAGAGTAGAATCGAAGCACTTTCAATTAGTTCCTCAAAAGGAAGCGCGTCGTTAAAACGCGCAATGTCTCTAGGTGCAGCGGTAGTTTTATAATCTTCTGAATAAAATGGCGGGTTGGAAACTATGAGGTCGTATGTATCTTCAATTTCGGCAACAAACTCTTCCAAGGATGCGTGATAGCAAAATAATCGATCGCCCCAAGCGGAATTTTCAAAGTTGTCAACGCATTGTTCGTAGGCATTTGCGTCAATTTCAATTGCGTCAACCATTTCGGCGTGGGAACGTTGTGCCAATTGCAAAGCGATAATTCCAGTGCCAGCACCGATATCCAAAATTGAAAAGGGGCTGTTTTTAATAGAAGCCCAAGCGCCAAGCAAAACGCCATCTGTGCCAATTTTCATAGCACAGCGGTCTTGTTCTATTGTAAATTGCTTGAATTTAAAAGGCTTCAAAGGATTGAAGATTTTGGGATTTATTTTTTAGGATTTATTTGGAATTTGGTGCTTGTAATTTGGAATTTCTATTAAAGGTACATTTCTATCAAACCTTCAGGGACCTTCAAAAGAATGGTTTTGTTTTCCCGATTCACTTTTTTGATGAAATGGTCGATCATGGGGATCAAGATTTGTTTTCCGTTACGGTCTATTTCAAACAAAGCTTGTGATGTAGTGTCGTTTACACCGGTAATTGTACCGATTTCTCCGAAAGATTCGTCTTCGGCGGTAAAACCGATGATTTCATGATAGTAAAATTTATTGCCCGTAAGCTTTGGCAGAAATTCCAAAGGGAGGTATAGGTGTGCGCCAATCAACGCATTTGCTTCCTCTTCTGTTTTTACATCTTCAAAGCGTACACGGAGTAGTTCACTTTTGTGCAATGAGCTTTCCTCAATAAAAAATGGAATCAGGTTTTTGCGTTGTTCCACAAAAACCGATTCCATTTCGGTAAAAAGTTCGGGTTCATCTGTATCTAGTTTAATGAGCAGTTCCCCCTTAAAGCTGTATTTTTTAACGATTTTGCCCAAGTAGAAGCAATTCTCCTTTTGCATCGCTGAATGTTTACGCTTCTGAATCTTTCTTTTCCTCTGCTTTTGCCTCTTCGGCAGTTTCCGCTTCTACTTCTTTCGTTACGTTAGCTTCTGGTTCGCCTTCTTCAGTTACGGCAGCGCCTTCATAATTTTCCTCGGTAGCTTTCTCTTCGGCAGGGGCGGCAGCGGCAGCGGCTTCAGCAGCACGTTTTTCGCTTACGGCTTTTTCGGCAGCAAGTTTTTCAGCTTTTTCTTTTTCCTTTGCTTCAGAAAGACTTGCTTTTTTGTGATCGATTGCACCTTTTTTGCTTTCCAGCCACTCGTTGAATTTTGCTTCAGCTTGTTCTTCTGTCAAAGCACCTTTACGTACCCCACCAGCTAGGTGATTTTTCATTAAAGCTCCCTTGTAAGAAAGAATAGCACGGGCAGTGTCTGTAGGTTGAGCCCCGTTTTGAAGCCATTTTACAGCGCTGTCAACGTCTAGGTCAATCTGTGCAGGGTTGGTAGTTGGATTGTAAAATCCTAATTTTTCAAGGAATTTACCATCTCTTTTTGAACGGCTGTCTGCCGCGATGATCCAGAAATAAGGTTTACCTTTCTTTCCGTGTCTTTGTAGTCTGATTTTTACAGGCATATTTAAAAATTAATTTTTGGGGTTCCCGACCCCGGTTATAATTAAGGACGGCAAAGATAGTATATTTTCTTTTTGAAATTCAACCAATTAAAGTTTTTATTTTACATTTGTCAAAATCCCTAAATACTCCTTAACCTATGAAAAAGTTTCTATTTGTTCTTTTAGCTACCCTCTCGCTTATTTCGTGCGAAGATACACAAACCAATGAGCTTGCCCTACAGGCCAAGGTGGATGATAGACTATATGCATCTGCCGATGCGCGCGCGGCATTAAATGAGGATGGATCACTTACCATCCAGGGGTTCAATGACGAAGAGTCTATGACTATTCAACTCTCACGTTTAGGCGAAGGCAACTTTAGCATTGGGCAGGGCAGCGCTAATTATGCTGTTTATGAAGATATGGGCGGAAATATATATACCACTAATCCAAATGGAGAAGGTGTTGTGACTATTTCAGAACTTAACGAAACCAATAAAACACTTTCGGGAACATTTAATTTTAATGCCTTTTTACCGGGAATTGACACTATCTATGTTTCTAAGGGCATCCTTTATAATGTGTCATATACTGGTGGAGATATCGTGGATCCCACAAATGCTGGCTTGTTTAGCGCTAAAGTGGATGGCAATCCTTATATTCCAGTTATCGTATCTTCACGTAATACGGGAAATACCATTATAATTTCTGGAAGCACGGCCAATGCCACCATGGTAATATCAGTTACCGCAGGGGTAGAGCCGGGTGAGTATATTTTGCCAAGAGGAGGATTTTCAGCAAAATACCAAGGGGTGTCGGGGCCTGAAGATACGGTTGAGGGATTGATAACCGTACTTGAGCACAATGTTTCTGAACAAACTATAAAAGGAAGCTTTTCCTTTATAACAAATAGGACAGAAATTACCGAAGGGGAGTTTGATGTTACATATTAGTTAACCTCCAGCCTTCAATTTTCCCACAAAAGGTTAAAGCTTGTTAAATTACACTAAACTTAGGTTAATAATTCGTTGAAAGCCTTTATTCATGGTATATTAGGATATATCCGAATGAAGTTGAACAGTTGTCTTTAGCGGAATGATGATGAAGAAAACAACTGTAAAATTTAAAACGAAAGAATATGAAGTTTACTGAAAAAATGTCGAACAAATTAAATGAACTGTTAGAGAAAAATTATGACGCCGAAAAGGGTTATAAAAAAGCAGCTGAAAATGTAGAAAACACTAAGCTGAAACAATTCTTTAACGAACAAGCTCCAAAAAGATACGATTTTGGTCACGAAATAAAGAACGAAATCAAAAACTATGGCGAAACTCCTGAAAAAGGTGGAAGCGCTACGGGAGCAATGCACAGAACTTGGATGGATATTGAAACCGCTTTTTCTTCCAATAATGAAGAAACAATTTTAGAGGAAGTCCAAAAAGGTGAAAAAGCTGCTATTGAAGAGTACAATGAAGTAATTCAAGATACAACATTGCCTCCTACAACACAGAAAATTCTAACCAACCAGCGCGACGCCATCCAGAATGCATGCCAAAGTGCCAAAAACTTTGAAGCTGTAGTATCCTAATAAATAATCTTGAAAAAGAAGAAAGAAAACCGTTTTCGGAAATACCGGAAACGGTTTTTTTTGTGAACAACTCCTAACAATTTAACTTCCCAAAAGCGGGAGGTTTTTCTATTTTTACTTTTTCCAAAAATGTTCCCTGTGCGCAGTCGAACGGAAATCTTAAATCAGCAATCTTAAATCAAAAATCACTAATCCCAATGTATTTAATCTTCGATACAGAAACAACAGGTCTTCCCAAACGCTTCAACGCTCCCGTGAGCGATAGCGACAACTGGCCGCGCTGTATCCAGATTGCATGGCAGTTGCACGATGCAAACGGAAAACTCTTGGAGCACCAAGATTATTTGGTAAAGCCCGAAGGGTTCAATATTCCTTTTGATGCCGAAAAAATTCATGGTATTTCAACTGAACTTGCCACTGCTGAAGGGATTTCGTTGGAAGAAGTTGCTGAAAAATTTCAAGAAGCGCTTTCAAAAACGAAATTCATCGTCGGTCAAAATGTAGACTTCGACGTAAATATAATGGGCGCGGAATTCTTCCGCTTGGGGATAGAAAACCCACTCACGAAACTTCGGGTTTTGGACACCTGTACAGAAATTACCGCTCAACTTTGCCAAATTCCGGGCGGTCGCGGCGGAAAGTTTAAACTGCCGACCCTGACCGAACTTCACGAATTTCTTTTCAGTGAACCTTTTGCCGAAGCCCACAACGCAACTGCAGATGTGGAAGCGACTACGCGCTGCTTTTTGGAATTGATTCGTCGGCAGATTTTTACGATTGAGGAACTGGACGTACAGCCGGATTACTTCGAAAATTTTTCCGAAGCGAATCCGAAAACCATTGAATTAATTGGGCTTGAGCATATAAACCTTAAAAAGGCCTCGGAAAATATCCGAAGGCAGCTGCAGGCCGCTTCCGATAGCGACAGAATTTCTTCCGAAGAAATAAAGGAAAACGTAGCTACATTGGAGGATGCGCCATTTGTTCATCTTCACAACCATTCGCAGTTTTCAATTTTACAATCTACTTCTAGCACACAGGATTTGGTAAACGCAGCCGTGGAAAACAATATGACGGCGGTCTCCATCACCGATTCGGGGAATATGATGGGCGCATTTCACTTTGTGCAAGCTGTTGCCAATTATAATAAATCGCTAGCAGATTTGCCAAAAAATGATGATGAAGAAATTTCAGCACAGCCAATAAAAGCAATTGTTGGTTGCGAGTTTTTTGTGTGCGAAGACCATTTAAACAAAAACCATAAAGACAACGGCTACCAAATTGTGATGCTTGCCAAAAACAAAAACGGCTACCACAATTTGGCAAAAATGGCTTCCATCGCTTATACTGAAGGGTTTTATTACGTCCCGCGAATTGATAAAAATATAGTCGAAAAATATAAGGAAGACATCATTGTTTTAACAGGGAGTCTTTACGGCGAAGTGCCCGGAAAGATTTTGAACATAGGCGAGAACCAAGCTGAAGAGGCTTTGCTTTGGTGGAAGGAAATGTTTGGTGAAGATCTGTATGTGGAAATTATGCGCCACGAACAAGAGGACGAAAAGCGCGTAAACCCTGTGCTCATAGAGATGGCCAAGCGCAATAACATAAAACTCGTAGCCTGCAACAATACCTATTATATTAAAAAGGAAGACGCCAATGCGCACGATATTTTGCTGTGCGTAAAGGACGGTGAAAAACAGGCAACACCCATTGGTCGGGGCCGAGGTTATCGCTACGGTCTGCCAAACCAGGAATATTATTTCAAATCGCAGGATGAAATGAAGGCTTTGTTCAAAGACCTTCCAGAAGCGATATTAAATATTGAAGAGGTTGTTTCAAAAATCCAGCCTTTCTCTTTGCACCGTGATGTGTTGCTGCCCAATTTTGGTATTCCGCAAGAATTTTTGAATGCTGAAGACATCGATGGGGGCAAGCGGGGTGAAAATGCCTATCTGCGCCACTTAACGTATGAAGGAGCCAAAAAACGCTATCCCGAATTATTGGAAGTTTCCTATGAAGCCTTGACCGATTTTGAAATTCCCGAGGAAGCCTCGCAACGCGTAAAGGAAATAAAACAGCGTCTCGATTTTGAGCTGGAAGTAATCGCCAATACGGGCTATCCGGGTTACTTTTTGATTGTACAGGATTTTATTGCCGAAGCCCGACAAATGGGTGTTTCCGTTGGGCCGGGTCGTGGTTCGGCGGCCGGAAGTGCCGTGGCGTATTGCTTGGGAATCACAAATATTTGCCCTATTAAGTACGATCTGCTTTTTGAGCGTTTTTTGAATCCAGACCGTGTGAGTATGCCCGATATCGACATCGATTTTGATGATGAAGGCCGAAGCAAGGTAATGGATTACGTAATCAACAAATACGGCAGCAACCAAGTGGCACAGATTATCACTTACGGAACGATGGCCGCCAAATCTTCCATTCGAGATACGGCGCGGGTTTTGGATTTACCTTTGAATGAAGCCGATCGGATTTCGAAATTGATTCCGAATATGACCAAGCTGAACAAAATCTTCGGTTTGAGCGAGGCGGAATTGCGAAGCCGTTTCCGAAGTGATGAGCTTCCAAAAGTAAACGAGCTTTTAAATCTTTCCGAAGGAAGTGACCTTGAAGCGCAAACCATAAATCAAGCAAAAATTCTGGAAGGGTCTGTTCGAAATACAGGAATCCACGCCTGTGGGGTAATTATTACGCCCAGCGATATTACCGATTTTGTTCCTGTCGCTACGGCAAAAGATTCCGATCTGTATGTCACCCAGTTCGACAACTCGGTTGTGGAAAGTGCAGGTTTGCTAAAGATGGACTTCTTGGGGTTGAAAACCCTAACGTTAATAAAGGACACGGTAAAACTCGTAAAGCACAAACATAACATTGACCTCGATCCGGATAACTTTCCGCTCGATGATGAAAAAACCTACGAGCTTTTCCAAAGAGGGGATACGGTTGGTATTTTTCAGTATGAATCTGCCGGAATGCAGAAATATATGAAGGAATTGAAGCCAACGGTATTTGCAGATCTTATTGCTATGAACGCGCTTTATCGTCCGGGGCCGATGGAATACATTCCAAGTTTCGTAAGAAGAAAACACGGCGAGGAAGAGATTGAATACGATCTTCCCGCGATGGAGGAATATTTAAAAGAAACCTACGGAATTACGGTCTATCAGGAGCAGGTGATGCTTTTGTCGCAAAAATTGGCTGGTTTTACGAAAGGGGAAGCCGATGTTCTAAGAAAGGCGATGGGGAAAAAGCAGAAAGCGGTACTTGATAAAATGAAGCCGCAATTTGTTGCCCAAGCTGCCGAAAAAGGACACGACCCCGAAAAGCTTGAAAAAATCTGGAAAGATTGGGAAGCCTTTGCGAGTTATGCCTTCAACAAATCGCACTCTACTTGCTATGCTTGGATCGCTTACCAAACGGCTTATCTAAAAGCGCACTATCCCGCGGAATATATGGCGGCAGTCCTCAGCAATAATATGAGCGACATAAAGCAGGTTACCTTTTTTATGGACGAATGCAAACGGATGGGCTTGACCGTTTTGGGACCCGACGTAAACGAATCCTTTCACAAATTTACCGTTAATGACCAAGGCGCCATCCGTTTTGGAATGGGGGCCGTTAAAGGCGTGGGCAGCAGTGCCGTAGCAACGATTGTTGAGCACAGAAAAGATGGAAAATACAAATCGGTTTTTGATTTGGCCAAGCGAATAGATTTGCGCTCGGCAAATAAAAAAGCCTTTGAGAACTTAGCATTGGCGGGCGGTTTTGACAGTTTTGACACTCACCGCGCGCAATATCTGCACGACGATGGTGACGGGGTGATGTTTCTTGAAAAAGTGCTTCGTTATGCGGCAAAATATCAGGAAACGCAGAATTCTTCACAGGTAAGTCTTTTTGGCGATGCCAGTGAAGTACAAATCCCCGAACCCGAAGTTCCGCCTTGTGAGGAATGGGGCACCATGAAAAAACTGAAACAGGAAAAGGAAGTTGTTGGGGTTTATATATCGGGCCATCCGCTGGACGATTTCAAAATTGAAATGGAAACCTTTACCAACTGCAAAGTTTCGAATTTTAACCATTTGGAAGATTTTCTGAACAAGGAAATGTGTTTCGGAGGGGTTGTGAGCGATGTGCAGCACCGGGAATCGAAGGCCGGCAAAGGGTGGGCTATTTTTACGGTTGAGGATTATGACGATAGTTATGACTTCAAAATATTTGGGGAAGAATATTTAAAATGGCGCCATTTCCTGGTTCCGAATAGCTTCATTTACGGGCGTGTTTTTGTGAAGGAAGGATGGACCAACCGCGAAACAGGAAAAAAAGGTGAACCGCGACTTCAATATAACAGCATCCAATTGCTTCACGATGTCATGGAAACCCACGGAAAAAAATTGACCATTACCATGCCTTTACAAGATTTAAAGGAAGGAAAAATAGATTCGCTTAAGGATTTGGTAAAAACCCATAAAGGCGAAAAGCAATTGTATTTTGTGGTTTATGAAAATGATGAAAAGATTCACTTAACTATGCCCAGCAGAAAGCATAAGATCAATATTTCAAAGGAGTTGCTGGATGAATTGGAAAGAGAACAGTTTCACTATAAATTAAATTGAAAGCTAGTAACTAGAGTCAAAACGAAGAGCTAATAGCCAAAAGCGCACAGCCAACAATAAAAATAAACAATACAATCATTTCCTAAACATATATTAACGCAACGGGATTTAGCATAAAAATTAACTATTTTTGAAATTCATTAAAAACAAAGATTATGGCATTAGAAATAACAGACGCAACATTTGAAGAAACCGTATTAAAAAGTGACAAGCCGGTATTGGTTGACTTTTGGGCAGCCTGGTGCGGGCCTTGCCGAATGGTAGGACCTATAATAGAAGAGATAAGTAAGGAATACGACGGTAAAGCCGTGGTAGGAAAAGTAGATGTGGATGCAAACCAAGAGTTTGCAGCTAAATATGGAGTGAGAAATATTCCAACTGTTTTGGTATTCCAAAATGGCGAAGTAGTGGGCCGTCAAGTAGGCGTTGCTCCTAAAAACGTATATGCTGAAGCGATTGATTCGCTTTTGTAAAATATCTAGAAAAGAAAAATTAAACCCTAAAAGGCTTGGCTTATTGCTGGGCCTTTTGTTATTTTTATATTTGTCCCTTACGGGTAAATTAGGGGTATGCTTTTATAAATGGGAACATCCCCCAGCCCCCCTTTAATGGGGGAATTTATTTTAACTAAAAAGAACATTTGTAAATGGAAAAAACAAATAAAGTACAAGATAAAATAGACGGCAAGTTACTGGAGGAACGCAAAGTGTTTCTCTGGGGAATGGTAGATGATAAGAGTGCCCGCCACGTTGTGGACAGGCTGATGTATCTGGACGCGCTGAACCATGATGAAATTAAATTCTACATAAACAGCCCCGGCGGTTATGTTACTTCGGGATTTTCAATATATGATACTATTAAGGAGTTAAAAAGCCCGGTCTCTACAATTTGTACCGGTTTGGCGGCATCTATGGGCAGTATTTTGCTTTCAGCAGGAGAAAAGGGAAAACGTTTTATACAGCCGCACGCCCGTGTAATGATCCATCAGCCAAGTGGCGGTGCAAGGGGCGTTGCCAGCGATATTGAAATTACTGCCCAGGAAATTTTAAAAACAAAGGAGATAAGTGCACGTATTTTAGCTGAAAACTGTGGGCAAACGTTTGAAAAGGTTATGAAAGACTTTAACCGTGACCACTGGATGAATGCCGAAGAATCTGTAGATTACGGAATTGTTGATGATATTTTAAAATAATATTAAGCTTTCTCCCCTCACCATTGAAGGAAAGGGGCAGGAGGTGAGGATATATGAATATAGAAAATGAAATAAATGAAATTATAGGTTTCAAAAACCTCGAGCTACTTGCAAAACAAGTAGTAGAGGGTTTTATTTCTGGGCTTCATAAGAGTCCGTTCCATGGATTTTCCGCAGAATTTGCCGAGCATAAAATTTACAACAACGGTGAAAGCACCAAGCATATAGACTGGAAGCTTTTTGCCAAAACCGATAAGCTTTACACCAAGCGTTACGAGGAAGAAACCAACTTGCGTTGCCATTTAATTGTGGACAATAGCAGCTCTATGCACTACCCAAAGCTGAAGCAATTCAACATAAATTCCTTGAACAAAATTGGGTTTTCAGTACTGGCTTCCGCAGCCATTATGAACTTGATGAAACGGCAGCGCGATGCCGTGGGGTTGAGTATATACAGTGACGATTATGAATTTTATGCTTCCGAAAAGGGAAGTGAGCGACACCACCAGATGCTGCTTCAAAAGTTGAACGAGGCCTTACTTTCTCCAAAAGAAAAATCACAAACCAAAACGTACGAATATCTTCATTTAATTGCTGAAAAACTGAAACGGCGTTCGTTGGTTTTTCTCTTTACAGATATGTTTCAAAGTGATGCCGAAGCGGAAAAGCTTTTTGAAGCCCTTCAACATTTAAAATACAATAAGCACGAAGTGATTTTATTTCACACCTTTGATAAAAAGCGTGAGGTAAACTTTGATTTTAGCAACCGTCCAAAGCGTTTTGTAGATGTTGAAACCGGAGAACATATAAATCTTTATGCAGATAATATTAAGGAACAATACGAAGAAGCAGTTCAAAATTACTTTACCGAACTGCAATTGCGCTGTGCCCAGTACAGAATAAAGTATGTTCTGACCGATATAAACGAAAGTTTCAACAAAATTTTGACAACCTATCTAGTAGAGCGTCAGAAGTTTGGATAAAAATCATTATTTTTTAAAAAAATAGTTTGCGAAAATGAAATGGAGTGGTATATTTGCCACCGCTTAATACAGCAAGGGAGTATTCCCCAAAAGTATGGTTACAATTTTTCACTTTGCCCAACTGTTGTTGGGGTCCCGATTTATCTGGATTGAAAATTTGGTCTGGTAGTTCAGTTGGTTAGAATACCTGCCTGTCACGCAGGGGGTCGCGAGTTCGAGTCTCGTCCAGACCGCAAGAAAAGTCTCACGAAAGTGAGACTTTTTTTTGACGAGTGAGATGTTTATTCTCAGCCTTTTTAAATATCTTTTATGGTAAATTGAAGTATTCAAAAAAATTACTCTTTGATAAATTTCAAAATGCAATTTTTCTGTTCCATATCTGTGACCTTCAAAAAATACATTCCCAAAAAGCAGTTGCCTCAAATTATTAAACACTTTTGTGTTAACAATGGTAGTGGTGCTCTTTATATTTAAAATATCACGCGATGGAACGGGATAAAGCGCAATGGAATTTACAGTGGTTTCCTCTACCTCCAGATGGTCAATTACCGTATTAATAACAATATTGGTAATTACGGGAGGATTAAAGTCGAAATAAATAGCGGCATTGTTTCGAATAAAATCTCCTACTTCTATATTGCTTTTGGGTTTAATTTTATATTGGATATAGCCGTGGGATCCAGCTTCATTACTTGTGGAATCAGGCAGGTTGATGTCGTTGAAGATAAATTCCACTTGATTGCCTCGGTAATTTCGACTCTGTTAGTATGGCGTATATTTTCAATCTGCAAGGTATTCCAGTCCAGATTTGAATCCAGTTTATTGCTTACGCTCACATTCATTGCAGAAGCAGTTCCGGTGTTTTGAAAACGAATGATGTAATGTAGATAATCATCCACCTCATCGAGCGAAATACTTTCGCCTTACAGTACCTCGGTATATCATTGGGGTCTATACATCCTATCAACACCTGTTCTAGTGAAAATGTATTGTTCGGTTCGGTCTTGTCCTTATTCACTGGAGCTTTTGTTGCATTAAAGAGGAGGAGGTCATCAATCTGCGTAATTGACGGAAGGGCCATCTGAAAGCTTAAATTGATGCTTCTGGTTTCTAAAGGCTCTCATATCTATACTTTATCTATAGCAATTAATTGGCTTTAAGATGAATTAATTGTTAATTTGAAGAAAATGCATAATTACCTTATCTACTGATGATTATTTGGTTAATTACTCCCCACCCTCCAATTATGGAGGGTTTTTTTAATTTAAAAGTGTCAAATTACCCCAGTTATAAGCACCTTAAAAAAAATATAATTTTTTAAATTTGGTTGCCAATTTAAATTATGAAACTAAATCTTCTCCTCGTACTTTTCCTATGTTGTATAACCCTAAACTCCCAGAATATAGAAATTGAGGAGCTGCAAGATGAGATAAAAACCAATTTATTCAAGAAGCCCGATTCGGCCAAAGCCTATTTATTTAAGCTTTTAAAGTACTCCAGCTTACGTCCCGATACCGCCGTAGCCAAAACCTATAGCAACCTGGGGATTACTTATAATCAATTGGCTATTTATGATTCTGCAACATACTTTTTTAAGAAAGGTATTGACTTAGTTAAAGATCATCCACTTATTAAGGCCCAACTGCTATGCAACCTCGCAATAAATTATAGAACGAATGCAGCGTATTCAAAATCAATGAAAACCTTGCAAACTGCGCTATCGATTTATAAAACTTTGGATGATCTTAACGGGAAGGGTTTGGTGTATGGCGAAATGGCATCTAACTATAATTATATGTCCCAAAAAGAAAAGGCCATTTCTTATCTAAAAAAGGCCATTTCCATATTTCGTGAGACGGAGGACCCACGACTGTATATATTGCAGCAAAAATTGGCCAATGCTTATTACAACAATGGCAATTATGAATTTGCGGTAGAAATATTTGAACAGGTATTGCCAGAATTTCAAAAGCAAAAAGGAGCTCCCTATTATCTTACCCTGTTGGCATACGCTGAAAGTTTGATTGAAATAGGAAAGGAAGCAGCGGGGGAGGCCCGTTTAATTGAAGCAAAGAATGGGTTAAGAGAGGTAAATAACCTAGAATATATGCACGTGGCCCAAGCCAAACTTGCAAAACTATACTTCCATACCAATAGATCAGCTCTTGCGGCAAAGGCATTTGAAGATTCCTATGAGTATTTACGCGACCACCATTCAACGCGCTTTTTGCAGATTGCCGCCGATTATTTGGAATTCCTCAATGATCAGGGGCAATTTGATGCCGCCTATCGTATAGTAGAAGAAGTGGAGGAGGTTACGAACGATTACAGTTTTAAGATGAATGGGCAGGACGAATTACGTTTTTTAATCGCCGCAGAAAACACTTATAGAAAACGTAAACAGTTTGAATTATCCCTAAAAGTTTATGACAGAATTGATTTTTTAAAAGACTCCATTCGCAGTGCTGAAGATAGAATAAAAATTGCAGAGTTAGAGGAATCGTACCAAAATGAGATACAGGGGGAAAAAAATAGAACATTAGCACGCACCAATAATTTGTTGAAGGAATCTGCCAGAAAGCAGCTAAATATAACCATACTGAGCTGTATACTTACCGTGCTAATATTTGGGCTGAGTATCGCTTTTTACCAAAACCACCGTAAAAAGTTGCGACTACAAAAGGAAGCCGTGTGGCAATTAGAAAAAGCAAATATCGTTCTAAAGGAAAAACAAGAGTTGGAAAATGAACTTCTAGCAGAAAAAGAAAAACGTTTAGGAGATAAGGAACGGGAGTTGGTGGCCATATCGTTGGAAGCCGCAGATACTCAAAATCAAATACGCGACGTGCTCGAAGCTAAAAGAGATGAAAGCACATCCGAAATATGTAGTCTTATTGAGAATATTATTGGCCAACGCAATTACTGGAATCACTTTAAAACAAAATTTGTAGAGGTGCATCCAAAATTCAGTTATAACCTTGGAGAGATGTTCCCTGAACTTACCGATAACGACATCGCTTTTTGCTCCCTTTTAAAATTACAACTTACCAATAAGGAAATTGCCTCCCTACTAGGCATTAGCCACCAAAGCGTTATTTCCAAAAAGTATAGGGTAAAGAAAAAAATGCAATTGCAGGACAATGACGAGAGCTTTGACCAATTGATGCGTGAATTATAATCCATATTACTGCTAATCTCAGCCTATTTTTTAAAGTATCACTTCAAAATAGTAATCCATCATCTGGATCAAAATCCAAGTGTCTTATTATTAAATGTTTACGTTTTTATCGAAAAACATATCTATATTTTGTCTATCTCATCGTCTATGTTTTATCGATATGTTTAATATGTTTTTCTCGACGGAATAAATGTTATTTGCGCCGGCAAATGTTAAACTTTTTAACAATTGTCGTAACCAAATCTTAACATAGAATTTGTGCCGTGCTATTACCTATTTTTTCTTCATACGCCAGGAAGTTTTCCCTTTTAGTTAAATATCATAATTGTTGGCAATGGAGTTTATCTGTAAATATGCGAGGCATCCTATCGCAATTTTTATGGAATACGAACGCTGCTGTTAGGACCTTATAAATGACTAAAATAAATGATTTTTTGATCCCTAAATTAATATTGTTTCTTACCTCCGAAATGGACAATACATTCAATTATTAACTCAAATGAATACCCTTTATGAAGAACTATTACAAACAAAAAAATTACCGTAGTGTTGTATCTCGGGGAAATTTCTTGATAGCCAGTATTTTGCTGGTTATGATGTTTTTCTCCCAAAACGTAACTGCCCAGTGTTTTATCAATTTGGGATTAAACTCCTGGAGCGTGGAGGGCGATCCTGCGAATGGTAATTGGATACCTGCTGTTGACGGCAACAGTGTGCGCCAAACCATAAATAGCAATCCTTCTTTTTATGTAAGCAATGCTGAGTATTTTAATACTACTATCCAAGGGGAGTTTCGGGTAGAAACCACTAGTGATGACGATTTTATCGGATTTGTGATTGGATATCAATCCCCAAATTCCACTACTCCAAACAATAACTATAATTTTATCATGTTTGATTGGAAGCAGGCACCTCAGGCAT
This sequence comes from Aequorivita iocasae, assembly GCF_016757735.1. Taxonomy (NCBI): domain Bacteria; kingdom Pseudomonadati; phylum Bacteroidota; class Flavobacteriia; order Flavobacteriales; family Flavobacteriaceae; genus Aequorivita; species Aequorivita iocasae. The sequence continues at coordinate 675,790 of NZ_CP068439.1, read as the reverse complement.
CTGGCGGATGTACTGCTCCCGCTGCAATGCGTCTTACGCGTTTTCAAGGATCATCCTCTGACTTTGCAGCTGCCTTTTGGTGCCAAAACAGCCCTATTAATCAAGTGTTGGCTACTAATGCCAGTATGGGGGGATGGGCAGATAATACGCTTTATACCTTTCAGGTGCAATATGGCGCCAGTAACATCAGTGTTTGGGTAAATGGTACCCAAATATTTGATGTGGACGGTACTTATCCTTCGGGTCGTTTTGGTTTTTACAATTATTCGCAAGAAGCGGTACTATACCAAAATTTTTCGCTTCCTTTTTCCGCAGTAATCAACAAAACTGATGTAAGTTGTACTGGAGCAAATGATGGCACCGCTACTGCCGTAGTTTCTGACTTTGCTACACCACCATACGATTATCTTTGGAGTACCGGAGCTACCACAGAAACCATTACCAATCTGGCTCCCGGTTCCTATACTGTTACCGTTACGTCACAAGAAGGTTGCGTAGCAAACCAAAATGTTACCATTGAAACCACTCCTGATACGGAAAGCCCAACTGTAAGTGCCAATACGAACCTTACGGTTAACCTTGATTCTGGCGGAACCGGCGGTATTTCAATTTCAGATGTGGAAATAAGCAGTTCCGATAACTGTGGAATTGCATCCAAGACCTTGAGCCAGTCTACTTTTGATTGCTCACAGATTGGCAATAACACAATCAACTTTACAGTTACCGACACTAGTGGTAATACTACTGTCACCCCCATAAATGTAAATGTGTTGGATGTAATCAACCCCACGGTACTAACACAGAACCTTAGCCTTCAATTAACTGACCCTACAGGTATTACCATTACCCCGGCCATGGTGGATAATGGATCTAGGGACAACTGTACCTTTACGCTTTCTTTGAGCAAAACCGCTTTTGACTGTAGTGATATTGGTACACAGTCCGTAGTGCTTACAGTTACCGACAGCAGTGGCAATATAAGCAATGCAAATGCTGATATTACCATACTGGCGCCCGAGCCTTATGTTGTTACCTCCCCCGGTGATACTCAAATGGTCAATATTAGTACCTTTACTACCGTAGATGCCTCCATCGCTCTTACCTATAGCGGCAATGCTAATGGAGCTTTGGTTTCTATCTCTAACAATTTTGTTGCCGGCGATGAATTAGCATTAGATGCCGGATATACACTTCCCGGGGGTGTTGCTTCCAGCTACAACGGATCCACGGGTGTGCTTACCGTTAGCGGCACCCTTACCGATAGTGATCTGGAAACCCTTTTCCAAAATGTTCAGTTCCGTACCACCAGTAGTAATACTGCCCAGCGCACTATCACCTTTATTATAGGTAGCAGTGTTTCCAATCCAGACAACAGCCACTATTACGAATATGTGAACCAAAGTCTGACTTGGGTACAGGCTAAGGCTGCTGCAGCCACCAGAACGCTATATGGCCTTCAGGGGTATTTGGCAACTTCTACTTCTGTGGAAGAAAACAACTTTATTAAAAACAAACTTACCGATGACGGTTGGTTAGGGGGTTCTGATAACTTTGCCCAAATAAATCTGGCTGCGGGAACAACAGTATTCGCTAACCAGTCCGCTGCCGAAGGCAATTGGTACTGGATTACGGGTCCCGAGGCAGGCACCCAGTTTTCTGTAGGCAGCACTCCTTCGCCGGGTCAATATGCCAATTGGAATGCTTCTGAGCCCAATAATTCAGGCGGGTCTGAAGATTACCTACAGGTATATTTTGCCAATAATGGTCGCTGGAACGATTTGGGGAATGCTCAAAGTATGGGTTATATTGTAGAATATGGTGGCCTTGCAGGAGACCAAACATGTTTCTCATTTTCCAATGATAAAATAATACTGTTGAATCAAGCTCCAGTAATAGATCCTATTTCAAACCAAGTAGCTTGCCCCGGAAGTCCTTTCAACCAGAATGTACTTATTTCTGATGTGGAAGATGCTGCTACAGATCTTACTGTAACTGCCACTTCCGCTAACCAGGCCGTAGTGCAAAATGCAAATCTGTCTGTGAGCTATAATGGCACCAACTTTGTAGTATCAGGGACGCCAGAAATGGGTGTACAAGGAAGCACCGTCATTACCGTAACAGCTACTGATACGGGTGGACTTTCCACTTCTGCAGATTTTACCTTCACTGCGCAAGACAACGAGGCTCCTATTGTAGTTTGCCAAGGAGGAATGCCAGTGTACATAGGGTCCTACCTAGTAAGCGATGGTCCAAACTGGGGCTCTAATCCGCCAGTATATAATGCCCAAGAAGCAGCTGCCCTAATTTTCGGTGGTAATGCAGCAGATTATTCAATCTCTACTAATTCCAATACCACAGATCCTAATACCATTACCCATACAGCGTGGACAGATAGTTGGGGCGATAGTTTTGCAATTTATGCCGAAGATTATAGCTATGATGCCGGCGCTCCAGGCTATAATGATCCAGGAGGATTTGGCTCTGCCATTTCTGCCTATGTACAGGATCACGTAGATAATACAAAAATCAATTATGTATGGACTTCAGCCACTCCATTGATATTGCAACTGGATGCTAACGGACAGGCTATCTTAAATGCTGCCGATGTGGATGGTGGAAGTACCGATAATTGCGGAATCGCCAATATTTCGGTTAGCCCAGAGAATTTCACTTGTGCAAACATAGGACCAAATACAGTAACCCTTACCGTAACAGATGTAAATGGCAATAGCGCGAGCTGTATCTCTACTATTATGATTGAGGACACTGTGGCCCCGACGGCGGTTTGCCAGAATATTACTGTTCAGCTTGATGCCAACGGCAATGCGACCATCACCCCGGCAGATGTGGATGGTGGCTCATCGGATGTCTGCGGGATCGCTTCCACTACCATTGATGTTTCTACTTTTGATTGCTCGAATGTTGGAGCCAACAATGTGATATTGACAGTGACTGATAACAACGGCAATGTTTCCACCTGTACCGCAGTGGTAACGGTTGAGGACAATGTAGTCCCAACAGCAGTTTGCCAGAATATAACAATTCAACTTGATGCCAACGGGAATGCAACCATCACTCCAGCAGATGTTGATGGAGGTTCAACGGATGCCTGTGGAATTGCTTCCACTACTATTGATGTTACTTCTTTTGATTGTTCAAATGTGGGTGTCAACAATGTAATGTTGACAGTGACTGACAACAACGGCAATGTTTCCACCTGTACAGCGGTTGTGACCGTTGAGGACAACGTAGCCCCAACAGCGGTTTGCCAGAACATTACTGTTCAGCTTGATGCCAACGGCAACGCGACCATCACCCCGGCAGATGTTGATGGAGGTTCTTCGGATGCCTGCGGAATTGCTTCCACTACTATTGATGTTTCTACTTTTGATTGCTCGAATGTTGGAGCCAACAATGTGATATTGACAGTGACTGATAACAACGGCAATGTTTCCACCTGTACCGCTGTGGTGACGGTTGAGGACAACGTAGCCCCAACAGCAGTTTGCCAGAATATAACAATTCAACTTGATGCCAACGGCAATGCGAGCATCACCCCTGCAGATGTGGACGGAGGTTCAGCGGATGCCTGTGGAATTGCTTCCACTAATATTGATGTTTCTACTTTTGATTGCTCGAATGTTGGAGCCAACAATTTAATATTGACAGTGACCGACAACAACGGCAATGTTTCCACCTGTACAGCGGTTGTGACCGTTGAGGACAACGTAGCCCCAACGGCGGTTTGCCAAAACATCACGGTTCAACTTGACGCCAACGGCAACGCGACCATCACCCCTGCAGATGTGGACGGTGGTTCAACGGATGCCTGCGGGATCGCTTCTACTACCATTGATGTTTCTACTTTTGATTGCTCGAATGTTGGAGCCAACAATGTGATATTGACAGTTACTGATAACAACGGCAATGTTTCCACCTGTACAGCGGTTGTGACCGTTGAGGACACTGTGGCTCCAATTATAGTTTGTCCAGCTGACCTTTATTCGGAAACGCATTTGGGTGATTGTTTTGCGGTAGTTTATTTTCCACAACCCTTGACCCTAGACAATTGCGGAATTGATACGGTTGTACAAACTGCGGGATTACCAAGTGGGAGTCAATTCCCAGTTGGAATTAGTACCATAGAATTCACGGCTACGGATGTGAACGGAAATGTAAGTACTTGTAGCTTTGCGATAACGGTTACTGATAACGAATCGCCTATGGCGGTTTGTCAAAATATAACCATTCAGCTCGATGCCAACGGCAACGCAACTATCACACCTGCCGATGTTGATGGCGGTAGTTCTGATAACTGTGGCCTGGCTTCAACCAGCATTGATGTGGATACCTTTGACTGTAGCAACGTAGGAGATAACGTTGTAATACTTACCGTTACCGATGTAAATGGCAATAGTAGTAGCTGTACAGCCATCGTAACGGTGGAGGACGTGATCGCTCCCGTGGTTGCCTGCCAGAACATAACCGTGCAACTTGATCCCGTAACAGGTACGATAACCATAAATGGAAGTGATATTGATAATGGAAGTACTGATGCCTGTGGTATCGCAAATTATGAACTGGACATTGACACCTTTGACTGCTCAAACATAGGCGACAATTTGGTAATACTGACAGTGGCCGATGTGAACGGCAACAGTGAGAGCTGTGCCGCCACGGTAACCGTTGAGGATATTACCGCCCCAGCGCTTGTTTGCCAAGACTTTACCATAGAACTGGGTATTGATGGTGCCGCAACACTTTTGCCCACTGATGTGATAGCGTCTAACGAAGATGCATGTGGTATTTTAACCACAGCAGTAGACATAACCGAGTTCAGCTGTGCAGATATAGGAACTCCCGTGACCGTTCAGGTATTCAGTCAAGACAATAATGGTAATCTCGCAACCTGCACGGCCGTAGTAACTGTGGTGGATAATCTTGCTCCTGTTATAAGCTGTCCCATGGACCAGACTGTAGATCCGGGGGCAGGTAACCTGTTCTATATATTGCCAGACTATTTTGCCACTGGAGAAGCTACAGTTGCAGACAACTGTACCGATCCTGTTGTTCTTACTAGCCAAGATCCCGTGGCGGGAACTCCACTTCCTGATGGTACTTATACCATTACGCTAACGGCAACGGACGAGTATGGAAATATTGGTACCTGTGATTTTGAATTGACGGTAGATACCGTACTTGGAACTGGAGGCGACAATCAAAACCTTGAAAGTGTTGTGATATATCCAAATCCTGCTAAGGGTATCCTAAACATCAGCAATCCTCAAGGCCTAGATCTGGAAAGATTGGAGATCTACGATCTAAGGGGCAGATTGGTTCAGACCGCAGACCTTCGTGGAATGGGCAGCAACAAGCCCATAAATGTGCATTTACTTGCTGCAGCATCATATTATGTGAAGCTCCTGGGAGCAAATGGAGAGATAACAAAACGTCTTTTAAAAGAATAGTTTTTATATGTGTTAGTTGTTTAAATGTAAGTCGCCCGGGAACATTCCTCGGGCGATTTTTTTTATTATTAGAAATAAGAAAGTATTGAATATAAAAATTCTATACGGTAACTAAAAGCGGGACGGAGTGCAGTGCAATAATGGGAATGCTTCAAGCTTATTTTGGGATGTGTTGAAGCTCCCCAGCTATTTGTACTTTAATAAATCTTTTAAATTATTCGATTTTAAAGGTTTATTTATATAGGAAAGTATTTGCTTATTGTTTGAGGCTCTAGATTTATCTTCTTGGTCTAGGGATGAGGTAAGCACGTGTATTTGTAGGTCATAATTGGTTTCGTCTTCCGCAATTGTTTCTAGAAATTCCCATCCGTCCATAATGGGCATATTGATGTCGAGAAAAATCAAGTAGGAATAATGGGAGTTTTGTTTAATATATTCTATGGCGGTCAGCCCATTCTGAAATGTAAATATGGGGTGGTCTGGAAATTTGTCCTGAATGATTCGAGAGTGTATAAAATTCACTACCGGGTCATCATCAATAAGTAGGATTTGAATGGTCATCTTCTTTGAGTGTTTCCGTTTTAGTAATAATTTTTTTAATTTCACTATCAAGTTCTTCTGCGGAATCTGAAATCAATTCAAAAATTTCTTGTAGTGTCTTTCCTCCTGCTTCGTGTTCCTTGGTTAAATATATCAACCCCATGATTCTACTTAATGGAGCTCGAATTACATGAGATTGCGCCCAGGCAATATCCCGTAATTTTTTATTTTGTTTCTTTATTCTTTCAAGCTGTTGCTTTGAAGCGGTTATATCGAGTGCCGATCCCACACAGCGTATGGGGTTACCTTGTGCATTTCGTACAATAAAACATCGGTCAATTAAATAGTTTGTTTTGCCATCCTCATTGATGACTCGGTAATCTCTTTTCCAGAAGGTAGTATCTTGATTTTCCAAGGAGTCGCACAGGGATTGCCATACGCCAGCCGTGTCTTCTGGGTGGATACTTGAAAACCAGGAATTATGTTTGGTAAATGTCTCGTCTGTTTCATAGCAAAAGGTTTCTGAATATCCCTTACTACGGGTAACTCTATTCTTGATTAGGTCAATTTCATAAATCATTTCATTACTTGCTTTCATTGCAAGTCGAAATCTTTCATTGCTTTGGGTTAACTGTAATTCGTATTCCTTTTTTTCGGTGATGTCTTGAATAATACCTTCTATTCTATAAGGTTGCTGTTTTTCATTCATCAAGAGTCTAAGTTCTTGATGTACCCATTTTTCTTTTTTGGAAGAAGTTACAATACGGTTTTCGAAACGAGTTATTTTTTCAGGGACTAAAAATTCCCTCGGGTCTTGAATAAGTAAATAGCGATCTTCTGGATGAAAGGTTTGTGCAATATTTTCAAGGGTGGGCACAAAACTTGTGGGCTTAACTCCATATATGGCATATACCTCTTCGCTCCAATGGCTCAGGTTTGAATCTAAATTTCGGAACCAATACCCCAATTTTGCAATCTTTTGCGCATTTTTTAATCGGTCATATGCTTTTGTTAATTTCTGTTCTGCATGTTTTTGTTCAGTAATATCTTTGGCGGCTAGAATAAAACTTTTTTCTGCAGGCAGATGGGATCCTTTCCATATGAGCCATTTTAAATCTCCTTGCTTGGTTAATAGTCTCCCTTCAAATGTTACCGTTTGGGCTTGGGCAGTCTTTAGCTCTAATATTTTATCAAACTTCTTTTTATCATCGGCAGCAATAAAATTTTCCATGGATTGATTCAGCAATTCTTGTTCCTCGTATCCCAATAATTTGTAAAAAGCTTGGTTGTATTTTTGTAGCGATAGATCAGTTCCTAAGATACAAAGTGGGTCAGGCGCGATGTTGAAAAAATTTCTATATTCTTCCTCTACCATTTTCTGCTTTACCACCGATCCAATCTGGCCACCAATATTTGAAATAAATTTTTCCTGATCGGAAAATGCACGTTTTTCATATTTGGTAAAACATATTATACATCCCAAAAACTCCTCGTTGTAAATAATAGGTACTCCTAATGCTGATTGCAGCCCTGTGTTTTTCGCCTGCCTTGTATGCGAGAACATGGAACACTGATGTATATCCTCCCATATTATAAATTTTTGTTCTTTCCATACTTGGCCAGCAAGGCCTTGCCCTAACGATAAGGTATCAACCTGGTCTTTTTTTTCATAAAATTGTTTATATATGCTGTTTTGACAACTTTTGGCAAGGAGGAAGAGTTGTGATTTATCTGTAGATAACATCCAGGCCTCACCTATATTTATTTTTGTAGGCCCAATCAATTGTTGCAAGGCTTGTTCAAAGCAATCGGAAAGTGATCCAGGTTGACAGATCATCTTGGTCATCCGTACCAACAATTGATCACCTAGACGTTTTTCCATTTCACTAGTAACGTCACGACTATTTGCTATAATTCCTTCAATGGTAGGGTCCTCTAAATGATTGAATAAATCAGTTTGTATCCATCGCCACGTATTACTGTTATCCAAAAAACGATAGGGTTCAATGGAGATGTGTTGGTTTTGAGCCAGATCTTTCAGAGAGGCTTGTAAGCGTTGCAAATCTTCACCATTTATAAATTCAAATGCATTTCTTCCCAAAAATTTTTCAGGGGGTATTCCTAATACATTTAAAGAAGTAGGCGCAACGTATTTATAATTGCCCTCTGCATCTATTATGGCAATTAAATCTTTTCCATTTTGAACAAGTGATCTAAACTTTGCTTCGCTATCCACTAGCTGTTGGTGGGCAAATGACTCATTGATTACAGGTTCCAAATTATGAACCAAATTTTTTAATAAGTGAACATCATTTTTATGCCACGACCTATTTTTATTGCAGGTGTCAACCCGAATATAGCCCAATACGCGCTTGTTTGCCTTAACTGCTATTGAAAGCAAAGAGTATACCTTCTCCTTTGATAGTGTTTTTTTTAAGATGCCCTCGTCCATTTCACTTACCTTGGCGTGGATTACCTTTTTTTTAGATAAGAGGTGTATAAAAGTGTCAATTTCACCTGCGGTGGGTTGCAGAGGTATTATCTGTTTTTTGATTTCAGCATTCCGTTTGTACCAGCTTAATTCTGGCTCGATAAAGGAACTGGGGCATCTGGGTTGGAAGAAAGAGATACGATCTGCACCCAAGAAGGATCCCAAAATGGGAAGACATTGCTGTAGTCCTTCCTTCCAATTTTCAGATTTTAAAAGAATTTCATTTAATTGGCTAAGGGTAGCTAAATATTCGCCTTGCTCTTCCCTCTGTTTTTTTTTGAGATAACTGGCGGTTAAGTCTACTGCCGTTACTATTTCTGCCTTTCTCCCTCGGTACGTTATTAGGTTGCTTTTTATCTGAACCCGGATTATATTTCCATCTTTTAACCGATGCTTAAAGAGACTTTCCTTATACAGTTCGGTCCTGCTCTTTGCTTCGGCTATCGATTTTAATAATTTTGGAATATCGGCTGCCGGACGGATGTCTTTTATAGTCATTGCCAAGAATTCCTTCCTTGAATATCCATAGTGTTTTATTGCTTCTTTATTTACCGCAAGAAACTTCAAGGAATCCAAATCATATATCCACATAGGGAAAGGAGCTAGATCAAAGACAACATCGGAAAATTCGTTTTCCTTAGTATTATCATAAAGAGTAGACATTATAGTGGGTAATAGTTAGGGCGGTAGCAAATATAATAATTTTGAATACTTATCGATTTTTTAATGTAAGAAATACTATGTAAAAACCGAAAAGCATAAGTCTCACTTAATTGCACCATTTTACAAGTCAAAATCGTTAGGAATCCCATATCCTAACGGTTTTTTTTAGCAGGTCCTCGCAATTAGTAGTTTTAGTAATTACATTTACGTTTTTTAAAATAATATCAAAATTCCCATCGGGTATTGTAGTGTTAAATTATTTATCTAAATTTGCCCCGTTGTGTTGTCCCGGATTTATTTTCGGGATGTGGTTAAATTCCAAATTGGGATTACCAATGAGAAGCTTTTCCTGAAGCCTGCCTGAGTCCTTCGATAGACTCAAGATAAACTAGGCCGAAGTGGAGAGGCTTTTTTTGTTTTGGAGTGTTTCTGCTTTTCTAATTTTTAGGCTGCATTTAAATTTGCAATCCAATTTTGGATGTCAAAAATCAGAATTTATTCTTTTAACTGTATGCTTATTTTAGTACAGGCTTCATTTTTGCTTTAGGGAGCTATTTTGAAAACTTGGCAAGTTTTGGGGGCTCATCAATTTATATTTTCCGCATCTATAATTCTTCTTTTAATCAATACCTTTGTGCGGTTATGACCTTGGAAAAAAATCTTAAGGAACGCATAAAGGAACTTACCTGCCTTTACGAAGTGTCGTCTATAATCGTCAACAACGATTATAAGGAACTGGACAAGACGCTGTTCTCCATTGCCCTGAGCATCCGCAAATCTTTGCAGTTTAGCAAATATGCCAGTGTAGAAATCAGTGCGTCCCCGTTTCATTTAATTTCTTCCCCGCTACCCATAAAATCTGTTTTCATTAAAAGTGACATTCATATCTTTAACGAACCCAAGGGAATTATAAAAATACATTACCCGGCCAATAAATACACAAAACAGGATTTCCTGCAGGAAGAAAAAAAATTGTTAAAGAACGTGGCGATCAATGTGGGCGATCTTTTGGAACGGGTGGCAATCCGTGAAAAGGAGGCCTTTATGAAGCGAAAAATGGAACGTGCGGACCGTTTGGGAATATTGGGAGAAATAACTGCGGGAATTGCCCACGAGCTCAATACCCCCCTTGCCAATATTCTGGGTTTTGCCGAACTGGTAAAGAGCAAACAGCCAGAAAATTCCCAAATCACTCAGGATCTGGATAAGATTATCAACAGTGCCATCTTCTCTCGGGAAGTGGTTAAAAAGCTAATGTTTTTTGCTTGTGAAATGCCACAGAATATGAGCGAAGCAAACATAGTGCCTATAATTCGGGATGCCATAAACTTATTGGATCCCACTTTCAAAAAGAACAATATTCATTACAAAATCAGCCTTCCCCAAAACGAGGTGCTGCTGCGGGCAGATACCATTCAGCTTACGCAGGTAATATTCAATTTGGTGTTGAATGCAATATACTTTTCTCCTGCCGAAGGTACCATTGGCATAAGTTTAAAAGAAAACCGACAAGAAATTGTTTTAAAAATAGCAGACGAGGGTCCCGGTATCTCCCCTGAAAATTTGAATAAAATATTCCAACCATTTTTCACAACAAAACCGGTAGGGGATGGTTCTGGACTTGGGCTCAGCGTGGTCCATGGCATCATAAAAGGCCATGGCGGCACTATAGATTATAAGGCCAACCAACCTACAGGGGCTGTTTTTATTATTACTTTTCCTAAAAAAACACTAAACCATGCTGCAAAAGGAAAACATTCTGATAGTTGATGACGATATTAATATCCTTGAGCTTATCCAGCGGCATCTTCAGGCGCTCGATTACCATACCTATAAGGCCGTTTCGGTCAAGGAGGCAGTGGCTATCCTTCGCGATACCGATATAGATTTATTGATAACCGATCTTAAAATGCCTGAAGTTGATGGTTTCCAGCTCATCAAGTTTGTTTCCGAGCATTATCCAAATATACCCAAACTTGTGGTTACAGGTTATCCATCGGTGCAGGACGCCCTATCGGCAATCAAGTCGGGAGCAGTAGATTATTTGGTAAAACCCTTTACAAAAGATGAATTAAAAAATGCCGTTATAAAATCACTTTCCACAAAAAGGAAACGGAAATCTATCCCCGAAAAATCGCATCAAGGCAAATACAACGAAATAATTGGTGACAGCGAAGCCATTAAAAATGTGACCCAAATAATTGAACGGGTAAAGGACAATAAAGCTACAATCTTTATAAGTGGTGAAAGCGGAACGGGAAAGGAACTGGTGGCTCGCTCCATCCATTACAATGGTAAGTTTTCCAGCGCGCCTTTTATCGCGGTAAACTGCGGAGGTATACCCGAAAACCTTTTGGAATCGGAACTTTTTGGCTATGTAAAAGGAGCATTTACTGGGGCCAATGACACCAGGGAGGGATTTTTTCAGGCGGCAAATGGCGGCACTGTTTTTCTCGATGAAATTGGCAATGCCTCCTTGGCGGTACAGGCTCGGCTTTTGCGCGTATTGCAGGAAAAAGAGGTGGTAAAGGTAGGCGCCCGGAAGGGTGAAAAAATAGATGTTCGCATCATTGCAGCAACTAATGGCAATCTCCGCGAAATGATTGCCAAGGAAACTTTTAGGGAAGATCTCTATTACCGATTGACGGTGGTAGAAATAAACGTGCCGCCACTGCGGGAACGAAAAGAGGACATTCCACTTTTGGCGGATAAATTTCTGTTGAAATATGGTAATGAATATAAAGACCGATATATCACGATAGATACCGAGGCCAAAACGTTATTATTGCGGTACGAATGGCCTGGAAATATTCGGGAACTTGAAAACGTGATCCAGCGGGCGGTAATTATGTGCGACCGGTCCATTGGGGTAAACGACTTGCCCGAAGTATTAAAATATCAAATCAATTTTCCGGAGGAAGGGCTTCTTTCCTTGAAGGAAATGGAAAAAAAATACATCCAAAAAGTACTTGCCGCCACCAATAATAACCAAACAAAAGCTGCGGAAATTCTTCAGATAGACCGCAAAACGCTTCGGGGAAAGATTAAAGAATAGATGGGGATTAGGAAATAGTATTTCAAAACTCGAACATCGTTTTTGCTTTCAATTTCGATTTTATTTAGGGTAATTACTCCCCATGGGGGAAATATTCCCCAACCGATTTCTAATAAAATTTTTCATTTACATTTTTTAAAACACTATAAATCAAAGATTTGAGTTGTGGTTATTGATATTTTTATGCTATTGGCACACAGCTTGCCTTTTGCAATAGGAAATAAAAAAGTATCAATGAATGCAAATCCCTTAAACCTCTGCCAAAATTGTGTGCACTTGCCCACATGTATTTTGACGCATCATCACAACAGTGTGTTTTCCTGTAGCGAATTTGATGAGATGGCGCTTCAGGAGCCAAAACCAATAGACATTAACACGGAAAGAGCGCTAACGCTCGAAACAATTTAAAAGAAAATAAAATGATAAACGGTCAAACAGTGGAAAAACCCAAAACTGTAAAAAAAGGAATGTTGGACAATGTGTTGGAACAATTCAATACTGCCGCCGACCAGATTCAATTGAACCCCAACGTTCGCAAAATCCTCGGCATTACCAATACTGAAATTATAATCAATTTTCCCGTACGCATGGATAATGGCGAGGTGGAAGTATTTACGGGCTATAGAGTACAGCATAACAATGCACTCGGGCCTTATAAAGGCGGACTTCGTTACCACCCTACGGTTGATATAGACGCCGCACGCGCCTTGGCCATGTGGATGACTTGGAAAACCTCATTGGCAGGCTTGCCTTATGGGGGTGCAAAAGGTGGAATCCAGATAGATCCCTCCAAATATTCCAAAAACGAATTGGAACGTATTACCCGACGGTTCACGTATGCATTAGGTGAGAATATTGGGCCGGAGCACGATATTCCAGCACCGGATGTAAATACGAACGACCAGACCATGGCGTGGATTGCAGATACGTATATGAGTACGAAAAACACCAGTGAGCGTAGTAAGAATCAACATGTTGTTACGGGCAAACCCGTTGGCAGTGGTGGACTGGAAGGTCGCGACCGCGCTACAGGATATGGGGTGTTTTTGACCATTAAATTTTGGGCCGAGAAAAACAACGAAAGTCTAGAAGGAAAAAAATATATTGTGCAAGGCTTTGGAAACGTGGGGTACTGGACTGCCCATTTTCTTGAGCAAGAAGGAGCTATATTGGTAGGCGTACAGGATGCCTTTGGAAGTCTTCAAAACAAAGAGGGGATAAAGGTGGAGGATCTTTTCAACTATGGAAAAGCAAACAATGGCAGCATTGTAGGTTTCCCCGAGGCTTTTGCTTTAGAAGGAAAAGACTTCTTTGCACTGGACTGCGACATCTGTATTCCCGCAGCATTGGGTAACCAGATTACCCTTCACAATGCAAAATCAATAAAAGCAAAGTTAATAGCCGAAGGAGCCAATGGCCCCACTGATGTGGAAGGCGAAAAAATATTGCTACAGCGCGGCATCACTATTATTCCAGATATAATGTGCAATTCCGGCGGGGTGATTGGCAGTTATTTTGAGTGGCTTCAAAACCGTAACGGGGAGTTGTGGCAAATGGACGAGATACTGGAAAAACTTGAGAAAAAACTTCGAAACACTTTCAAGAAGGTAATTGCTTATTCTGAAGAGAATGAAATGGATATGCGTACGGCGGCATACTGTATCGCTATTGAACGTATAGAGAAAGCATATATTTTAAGGGGAATTTTCCCATAAACATTTTGATAAATGGAGCATCCGAATGTTTGGTATCACTGTTATGCGCTAACCCGGATGTTCCTTTATCTTAAAAATTTACAATCATGAAATACGGAAATTTGATATTGGAAAAAAAGGAATATGTTTTCTTAAAGCGGCTGTTAAACGTAAGCGGCTATTACAAAGATGAAAATACAAAAACATCCTTAAAAAAATTAAGCGGTGAGCTAACTAGCGCAATTATATACGATAATGAACAAATGCCTGCTGATGTAATTCGATTTAACAGTATGGTTTCGGTTACATCGGGAACATGGCAGTCAAAATTCCAATTGGTTGTTCCTACGGCCCGAGATATTTCTGCAAATAAAATATCCATTTTGGCTCCTATGGGCTCCGCTGTTATGGGCTATGCCGAAGGAGATTCAGTAATCTGGAATTTTCCAAATGGCAAAAAGGAACTTATCATTGTGAAAGTGACACAAACGGAAAGACTCATAGATATTGATGTGGTGCTATAGAAGAAGGGAGGATAGAGAATAGAGAAATTAAATAGATATGCAAATTTACAATCATGACAGTCAGGAATCAATAGTTTTGAAAAACAACCTTATTGAACTGAACAACTGGATCACTCATCTTGGCTATATTTTTAGCGAAATAGACAACCTGCTGAATCTAAGACAAGTCGAGCTTTCTAATAAATTGGAGCAACAACCGGTAGTGGCCAAGCTTTCTATTAAGCGGGAAGAAAACAATATTATCCTAAAGAATTTCAGGAAATACAAAGACGGTCTTCCCAAGGCAATGGAGTGCGATGATATGGATTGTGATATGTTTTATGTAAATGAACATGAAAAATTCAGAAAAATCTATATGGCGCATGTAGAAAAATACCGCAAGATCAAGGAAGAATATTTCAATCTTTTAAGAAGATAGAAGTGATCAAGGAAAACGATATGATAGAACGGCTCCAGCCCAAAACATTAGGTGTCATTAAAACGCCAGACGATCCACGGGTTTGTTTGTTGCCCAAGGAAATAATGCGGCTTACCTCTGAGTTAAAACTCGATATTCTTATTGAGCAAGGGCTGGGCAGTTCCCTTCAAATTGAGGATGCCGAATATGTGCTGGCAGGGGCCATTTGCCAGTGCCGGGAAACTATTTTAAAAAATGCGGATATTATTATATCCATTAACCATACTTTTAGCGAAGTGGATAGCAGAGAGGGGGTTTGTTTCATTGGTATTTTTAACCCCCTCTTTCATAAATCGGCACTTGCTCTTTACCAAGCCCGGGCAGCTACCGTTTACAGTCTCGACCTCTTGCCAAGAACCTCTTTGGCGCAGTCTATGGATGTGCTTTCATCTATGGCTTCCCTCGCGGGCTATAAAGCCGTATTAAAGGCTGCCGAAATGTTTAAGGGTGTTTTCCCAATGTTCACCACAGCGGCAGGCACTTTGACCCCCGTAAAAATCTTGGTTCTGGGTGCGGGAGTTGCCGGATTACAGGCCATAGCTACCGCCCGAAGGTTGGGGGCCGTAGTGGAAGCTTTTGATGTGCGGAAGTCCGCTGGGGAAGAAGTGCGGAGTCTTGGCGCAACCTTTATTGAAGTGGATGGATACACCGAATCTGCTACCGCAGGAGGATATGCCGTGGAACAAAGTGAGGAATATCAACACCAACAAAAAGAATTGATCCACACCCACATTCTTTCCTCAAATATTGTAATCAGCACTGCAAATATTCCTGGTAAAAAGGCTCCCTTATTAATAGAAACCCGTTCTGTGGAAGCCATGCGCCCCGGCAGTATTATAATAGATATGGCAGCCGAGCAAGGAGGCAATTGCGAACTTTCAAAAAATAAGGAATTGGTGCACCATAATGGAGTTGCCATTCTGGGGCATTCAAATCTTTCTTCAGAAATTCCAACAGCAGCCTCACTACTGCTTTCCAATAATTACTATGCGTTTTTAAAGTATATGGCGAATTCAGAAGACCCTACAAAAGATCCATTGCTTTCGGCCTGCAAGTTAATGCAAAGGGGCAACTGGACGCATCCTCATTTTATCAAAAACTTACAAACTGCCTAAACATGGATTTTATAACCCATCATCTTCAGGAAATTTACTTTGTTTTATTTTGTGTATTTATCGGTATTGAAGTAATTGCGAATGTGCCGGCCATTCTCCATACTCCGCTTATGAGTGGTGCAAACGCCATTAGCGGCGTTATTTTGGTTGGAGCAATTCTCTTAATGCTCCGGGTGCCACAGGATGATTACCTCAACCTTACGTTAGGGGGTATTGCGGTTTTTCTCGGTACCCTTAATATTTCGGGAGGCTTCTTTGTTACCGGACGGATGCTAAAAATGTTTAAGCCGAAAAAATAGGTTTGCGACCAAAGGGTTTCAAGCCTTTGAAAAAGCTCTATAAAAAAGGTCGTAGGTCTTAATTTCCTTTTTATTATTATTTTTTTAAAAATATTACTTCAAAATAAATTTTGTAGAAAATGCATGCAATTATTGAAATAGGGTATTTAATTGCCACGCTCTCCTTTTTGGGGGGGTTAAAATTTATGAGTTCCCCAAAACGAGCAAAGACGGGAAACCTTATAGCCGCTTTGGGTATGGTTTTGGCCGTGATACTCACTTTTTTTGCCGGCACTACTGAAACAGTTCCTTATACAAATTTGATTATAATGGTATTGGCAATTACGGTGGGAACATTGTTGGGGAAGCGACTTTCCGATAAGGTACAAATGACTGGAATGCCCCAATTGGTTTCCCTCTTCAACGCTACGGGAGGTGGTTGTGCCATGCTGTTAGGACTGATGGAAGCCAACCAGATAAAAACTGAAATTACACATTTTGGAAATCAGGTATTACTGATCGCCGGATTGACAACAGGCGCTATTGCCCTAACCGGTAGTATTATTGCCGAGCGGAAATTGGCAGGAACAGTGAAGGATAAACGCGGTAGGGCCGTAATCTTTTCGGCGCGGATACTTTTGGCGTTGCTTTTACTGTTGCCAACGTTATATTTCCTTGGATTTATCCCTTTGGACTTTATGGCGTTTATGTATATTTTGGCTATCATCGCCATGGTGTATGGGGTGCTTTTCGTACTGCCTATTGGGGGCGCCGATATGCCCGTGGTTATTTCTTTATTGAATAGTATTACAGGTATTGCCACTGCTTTTGCCGGTTTTGTATATGGAAATAAGGCAATGATTGCGGGTGGTATTTTTGTGGGTGCGGCAGGAATTCTTCTTACGCTATTGATGTGCAGGGCGATGAACCGTTCGCTTTTAAAGGTATTGGCCGGAACTTTTAAAAATAACAAAACAGGCCAAATCGAGGAAGATCAGCAAATAAAGGAAATAAGTATACCGGAAGCAGCCTTAACACTATCCTTTGTCCAAAAAGTGGCCATCGTCCCCGGTTATGGCCTAGCTGTCGCACAGGCCCAACATATTTGCGCACAACTTCAGCAATTATTGGAAAAAAGAAATGTTAGTATTGATTACATTATTCACCCCGTTGCAGGAAGAATGCCAGGCCATATGAACGTATTGTTGGCAGAAGCCAATGTGGATTATGCCTGTTTAAAGGAAATGGAGGAGAGCAATGAAAACATGAAACAATACGATGCGGTGTTGGTACTGGGCGCCAACGACGTGGTAAACCCCGCCGCCGAAAGCAATCCCAATAGCCCCATTTATGGCATGCCGATTATTCGTACCCATAAAGCGAAACAAGTAATTGTGGTAAAAAGAAGTATGAATAAAGGCTATGCAGGAGTCCAGAACGAATTATTTGGGATGGATAATTGCAGTATATTGTTTGGAGATGCAAAAACAACGCTTCAAGATATTGTAAATCAGTTGAAGTTATTGTAACAATAAAATGGGACTTATTTTACTACTGATTAAGAAATATTTTAGAAGTGTAAAATAGCGAAAGGCTCAAGAATTTTTATTTTAATCAACTCCTGACATTTCGAAAATCTTTCAAACTAATTCTCCGGTTCGTGTCTATTCATTTTTACTTATAGTATTTTGCTGCTATTTTTAAAATAGTGACTTAAGATGTGCTATGTCCAGTGTGGATTCCAAATCGATAAAAAAACCCGATTATTTGTTTTGAAATAAAGGGTAGGGTATTTTCTTATAGAATTGTTTTAATCATATACTGCTTATAAATATTTCGTTATATTTATAGAAATCAGGAAAATTATATAATATGAGACGAAGGAACTTTATAAAAAAATCGGGACAGGCGCTACTTGCAGTATCCACTATCTCCATAACGGGTGCTATAATCTCTTCTTGCTCCTCCGACGATTCAGATGACTTTTTTGATGATGGCTATTATGATAATGGTTATTATGATGATGGCTACTACGATGATGGCTACTACGATGATGGCTATTACGATGATGGCTATTACGATGATGGCTATTATGACGACGGCTATTATGACGACGGCTATTATGACGATGGTTATTACGATGACGGTTATTATGACGATGGCTATTATGGAGAAGCTCAAATAATACGCGATATCCTAATTGGTTCCAACTGGAAAGTTGCCAGTTATATTGATAGTGGTGACGATGAAACTTCAGATTATAATGGCTATACGGTTGACTTTAAAATTAACGACCAAGTCACCGCAACCAATGGAAGCAATACCAATAATGGAAGTTGGTCCGTTAACAGTTCTGGATATGAATTGACCTTAAACTTCAATGGAATTCCTTTTGATGAGTTTAACGATGATTGGGACATTATAAGTATAACCCCTAACAGAATAGAACTTCGCGATATAAGCGGAGGAGGCAGTGGAACCGATATTTTAATTTTCGAGAAAATATAGTCTGTTTGTTGTTTTATATGTTTGATTGGACATTTCTCTAAATCTTTTATGGAAATGTCCAATTTTATTTAACCCCTTCTTTCATTTTGAAAAAAATATTCTTTCTTCACGACACATTTTTGGAAACACCCCGCGGTGCAGAACTTACCATTAAGGAATTGATGGCATTGGGGGAAAGAAAAGAATATTACGTTGCAGTGGATTTTCTTAAAAATTTTGAAGAAACTAAATCCAAAATTTCAAAAACAGATTTAGTAGTTTTAAACAGTACCTCCCGCTGTCATTTTGAGCTAGACTTAGCGAAACATCTTCTTTCTCAGCAAGTTCCGTACATCAAAGTGGAATACGATTATAATTTCTGTGTACGCCGAAATATTTTGTGTACCGTAGATTACAACATCCGAAACTGTTGCAACCCAGATAAATTTCACCTTTTCAGAAAGCTGTTTTCCGGCGCCGCTTTAAATATTTTTCAATCCCCAAAACATTATCAGTCACATTTCGACTTTTATGGCGAAGCAGTCGCAAATCATTTAATCATGCCACCCACCGTAGATGTTTCCCAGCTAAAACCTTCCGAAGAAAAAAACGAAGAAACCATTCCGTTTTTTGGCGATCTCAACTTTTTAAAAGGTGGCCACGAGTATGTTACCTATGCCGAAGACCATCCTCATATAAATTTTAAAGTATTCGGAAAAAACCGTTTGCGTCGTGAAATGCCAAACAACATGACTTTCCATGACCCCA